>NZ_JNXR01000007.1:0-552578 GCF_000725475.1 Streptomyces durhamensis | reverse complement strand
AGGCGGGGGCCGGGCGGGACGGCGAGGGGGCCCGGGCGGACGCCGGGGCGGGTGGCGCCGGGAGCGGGGCGGGGCAGGGGGAGACCGCTGGGGAGCCGGCGCGGGCCACGGACCCGGCCGAGGCCGAGGGCACAGCCGAGGCCCCGGGCGAGGGGCGGGGCGAGGAACGGGGAGGGGAGGAGGGACAGAGCCGCGAACAGGCCGCGAAAGGCCGGGGCCAGGACGCGGCCCGGTCCGGGGAGCCGGGTACGGGCAGGATCCTTGCGCGGCCGGAGAACGTGCCCCATGCGACCGGTGCCGCAGAGGAGGACCCGTACGAGATCCTCCCGGCCGAGGACCCGTTCGGCCCCGGCTGGCACGACGACCTCACGCGCGCCTCACACCGGATGGCCCCGCGGGAGCCCGCCGGCCCGCGCGACGTCTCGGACGTCCCCGGGCCACGGCCCGGTTCCGCTCCGGTCCCGCCGGCCTGGCCGCTTTCCCCGGAACCCAGGACGGACGTGCCCGCAGACCAGCCGGAGCCCTGCCCGGACCCCGACCCGGACGGCACGGAACCGCCGCCGGAGGCCCGCTGACCCCACGGCCCCCGGGCCTCAGCCGTTACCGGTCCCCAGGACCCCGCGCAGCTCCTGCGGCAGCAGCTTGTCGCAGGACTGCTTGGCCTCGTGGGTGAGGGCGTCGCTGACGCAGGTGTAGTAGTCGCGGTAGACCAGCTGGACCGTGAACGTCGAGGCGACCAGGACCAGGGCCAGGGACGCCGTGACCAGGCCGCCGATGGCCGCCGTCGTCGGGGTGCGGCCGGTGCCGGGCGGCGGCGCCGGGGTGTCCGGGGCCGGCCGGTGCGGCGTGCCGCGCAGCGCGCTGACGCCCCAGTACAGCGCCAGGACACCCAGCAGCAGGGCCACGTACGGCCAGCTGAACAGGGCGAAGAAGACGGCCCACATGCCGGACAGGAGGGCGTAGCGGGCGCGGCGCTGGACGGGGTCGGTCGGGTCCCAGCGCATGCCGCCGGCCGGTCCGCCGCCGGGGCCCTGGGGGCCGCCGCCGGGCCGCTCGCCGAAGCCGCCGGGGGAGCGGCCGGGCTGACGGTCGCTCCACTGGCTGCCCCAGGGAGAGTCGCCGTGGGGACCGGAGCCCTCGGGGTGGCGGGGCTGCCAGGGCCGGTCCGGGGTGCCCTCGGGCGGTGGCGCGAACGGGTTGTCGTCCTGCTGCCCGTCGCCGTCGCCCCGGGCGCCCTGACCGTCCTGCGGAGCCTCGGGGGGCGAGGCCGGCCGCTCCCGGAGCAGCACGGTGCGACGCTCGCCTCCCGGAGCCGGGCGCGAAGGGAACGTGAGGAGTCGCGGGCTGCGATCGGGCATCAAAAGAGCGTCTTCCCCTGGGTGCATACGGCTGTCCGACATGAGCTTCCACCCCGACAACGCACCGCACGACGACCGCGTTCCCGAGGCTGCCCCTTCGTGATTCCCTGCGAACGCTACCTTCCGGCCACTCCCCCGTCCCGTGGGGGCCTTCCCGACTGCCGGTATCGTTGCTGACGGTCGGCCGCTTCGTAGACTTCCCCGTATCACGGGGTGCGAAGCATTCGTACGAACGTACAACCACCGTCCGGACTCATCGCCACCCCGAGAAAGGGCCCCATCGTGGCCGCCACCCCCGCTGGCCCCGCGGTCAAGCGCCTCGTCGTGCTGGTCTCCGGATCCGGCACCAACCTGCAGGCGCTCCTGGACGAGATCGAGCGCACCGGAGCCGAGCGGTACGGCGCCCGGATCGTCGCCGTAGGGGCCGACCGCACCGGCATCGAGGGGCTCGCCCGCGCCGAGCGGGCCGGGCTGCCGACCTTCGTGTGCAAGGTCAAGGACCACGCGGGCCGCGAGGAGTGGGACGCCGCCCTCGCCGAGGCGGTGGCCGCCTACGAGCCCGACCTCGTGATCTCGGCCGGGTTCATGAAGATCGTGGGCAAGGAGTTCCTCGCGCGCTTCGGCGGCAGGTTCGTCAACACCCACCCGGCCCTGCTGCCCAGTTTTCCCGGAGCCCACGGCGTCCGCGACGCGCTCGCGTACGGCGCCAAGGTCACCGGCTGCACCGTCCACTTCGTCGACGACGGAGTCGACACCGGCCCGATCATCACCCAGGGCGTGGTCGAGGTCCGGGACGAGGACGACGAGAGCGCGCTGCACGAGCGCATCAAGGAAGTCGAGCGAAGGCTGCTCGTCGAGGTCGTGGGGCGGCTCGCCCGCAACGGCTATCGCATTGAGGGACGAAAGGTAGTTATCCAGTGACCGCCACCGCCGAGAGCACCAAGCGGCCCATTCGCCGGGCGCTCGTCAGCGTCTACGACAAGACCGGGCTGGAAGACCTCGCGCGCGGGCTGCACGAGGCCGGTGTGGAGCTGGTCTCCACCGGGTCCACGGCAGGCCGCATCGCCGCCGCCGGTGTCCCCGTCACCAAGGTCGAGGAGCTGACCGGCTTCCCCGAGTGCCTGGACGGCCGGGTCAAGACCCTGCACCCCAAGGTGCACGCGGGCATCCTCGCCGACCTGCGGCTGGACAGCCACCGCGAGCAGCTCGCCCAGCTGGGCGTGGAGCCGTTCGACCTGGTCGTCGTGAACCTCTACCCGTTCCGCGAGACCGTCGCCTCCGGCGCCTCGGACGACGAGTGCGTGGAGCAGATCGACATCGGCGGGCCGTCCATGGTGCGCGCCGCCGCCAAGAACCACCCGTCGGTCGCCGTGGTCACCAGCCCCGGGCGGTACGCCGACGTCCTCGCGGCCGCGCAGGACGGCGGCTTCGACCTCGCCGCCCGCAGGCGGCTGGCCGCCGAGGCCTTCCAGCACACCGCCGCCTACGACGTGGCCGTCGCCTCCTGGTTCGCCTCCTCCTACGCCCCCGTGGACGAGTCGGGCTTCGCGGACTTCCTCGGCGCCACCTACGAGCGCAAGAACACCCTGCGCTACGGCGAGAACCCGCACCAGGACGCCGCCCTCTACGTCGACGGCACGGGCGGCCTCGCCGAGGCCGAGCAGCTGCACGGCAAGGAGATGTCGTACAACAACTACACGGACACGGACGCCGCGCGCCGTGCCGCGTACGACCACGACGAGCCCTGCGTCGCGATCATCAAGCACGCCAACCCCTGCGGCATCGCGGTCGGTTCGGACGTCGCCGAGGCGCACCGCAAGGCGCACGCCTGCGACCCGGTCTCCGCGTACGGCGGCGTGATCGCCGTCAACCGGCCGGTCAGCAAGGAGATGGCCGAGCAGGTCGCGGAGATCTTCACCGAAGTCATCGTCGCCCCGGACTACGAGGAGGGGGCCCTGGAGGCCCTCACCAAGAAGAAGAACATCCGTGTGCTGAAGGCGCCGGGCGCGCCCTGCAACCGGGTCGAGGCCAAGCAGATCGACGGCGGTGTCCTGCTCCAGGTCACCGACCGGCTCCAGGCCGACGGCGACGACCCCGCGAGCTGGACGCTGGCCAGTGGCGAGGCGCTCTCCCCCGAGGAGCTCGGCGAGCTCGCCTTCGCCTGGAAGGCCTGCCGTGCCGTGAAGTCCAACGCGATCCTGCTCGCCAAGGACGGCGCCTCCGTCGGCGTCGGCATGGGCCAGGTCAACCGCGTCGACTCCTGCAAGCTGGCCGTCGAGCGGGCCGGTGAGGAGCGCGCGCGTGGCTCCTTCGCCGCCTCCGACGCCTTCTTCCCCTTCCCCGACGGTCCCGGGATCCTGATCGACGCGGGTGTGCGGGCGATCGTCCAGCCGGGCGGCTCGATCCGTGACGAGCTGGTCGTCGAGGCCGCGAAGAAGGCGGGCGTGACCATGTACTTCACGGGCACGCGCCACTTCTTCCACTGAGCACCGCCGCACGCCGCCGACGGCTTCCGGCTCTCCCCCGAGGGAGCCGGAAGCCGTCGGCGCTGTCAGGTCAGCAGGGGCGCAGGGACCAGATCGGGTCCCAGGTGGCGGTGCCGGCCTGGTACGCCGTCGAGGTCCAGCGGACGCTGCCGTCCTGGTTGTAGAACCGGGCGACCGTGCCGGGCGTCTGGTTGTTGGTGAACGGGCCGTCTCCGGTCCAGTTGTGGACGGCCCAGGTCTGGCACTTGTAGAAGTCGAACCTGGTGCCCTTGACGATCATGCACAGGTGGCCGTAGGCGCAGTCCAGGTCCTTGGCGGCGGCCTTCCCCCGCGGGGCCTCGGTCAGGGTCAGGCCGTTGTACCGGATCTCGTCGGCGGTGACCTTCAGGGGCTTCGGGTGCCCCGCGAGCACCTGGTCGGCCGTGGCCTGGACGCCGGTGACCCGGGTTCCGTCCGGGGCCGCGGCGGTGGCCGCCCCCGTGGAGCCGGCGAGCAGGGCGGTGGCCGCGAGGAGCAGTGCGGCGGGCTTGGCGATGTTCACGTGTTCCCCCATGTGAACGAAACGGTCGGTCGCTCCGCCGTGACGCCGTGACGCCGTGCGGAGTGGTTCCACCGTGCCCGCGGCGCCCGTCCGCCGGTACCTCGGAAGTCTCAGGGTCACTTCTTTCCCGTGGGCGTGTACTCCTTGAGGTAGTGGGCGACACGGGCGCAGTAGTCGCGGTACTGCGGGGGAACTCCGCCCGTGTCGTTCACCTTCTTGTACGACGTCCGGTAGCCGGCGGCGGTGAGCACCCGCTTGTCGCCGGGCAGGCCGTCCTTCAGGTGGGAGTCGATGAAGCACAGGTAGCGGCCCATGGCCGGAATGGACACGGAGGGGGACAGCGGCGGGGTGGGCGTCGCGGACGCGGGGACGCCGTCGTCGCGCATCCACCAGCGCAGGACGGCCGGGGTCCAGCGGGCGATGCCGTACTCCTGCCTGCCGGGGTCGAAGAGGTCCGGGTCGAAGTCGCTCTCGGACTTCAGCATCGCCGCGATGAGCGCGGGCGTGACGTCGGACCGGGCGCAGGCGTGGGCGGAGTCCACGATGAGCCGGCGGTAGGCGACCGGCACGCCCTGGTCGGTGCGCAGTTCCGAGGCGCCGTAGCGCGCGGAGGCGGTGGCGCGGGCGTCGTCGTTGCGGTCCGTGGCCCAGGTGCTGATGCCGTAACCGAGGGCCGCCACGGCGACGGTGGCCGCCGCTGTCGAGGCGATCACCGTCCGCCGGCGTCCGCGGCGCGGGAACAGCCGGAGCGGGCGCGGCGCGCGGCCCGTGCCGGCGGCGGCCTCGACGCGGCGCAGCAGCGCCCCGGTGGTGATGCGCGCCGGGTGGGTACGCGCCAGGCAGTCACGGATGATGTCCCGCCACGCCTGCGCCAGTTCGGGTGACAGACGCAGTTCGTCGGTGCCGCGGGCGTAGGCGGCGGCCGCGTCCCGGCGGGCCGTGGGGGTGGCGCCGGACAGCGGGAAGGAGTCGGTGAGGACGAGGTGGGCGAGGACACCGAAGGCCCAGACGTCGGCGGACGGCCGGATGCGCCGGCCGCGTTCGCCGATCTCCGCCCACAGCAGCTCGGGCGGGGTGTAGTCAGGGGTGGAGAAGGCCGGGGTGTAGGCGTGGGTGCCCTCCAGTTCCGCGGCCATGTTGAAGTCGGCGAGCCGCGCCGAACCGTCCGCCATCAGCAGCACATTGGCCGGTTTCAGATCACCGTGCACCCAGCCCGCACGGTGCAGCTGCGCCAGGCCCTCGCAGATCTGGGCGAGCAGGGCGGGCCCGGCGTCCGGACGGGGCGAGGCGGCGAGCAGGGCGGACAGGGAGCCCTCGGCGCGCTCCAGCACGAGGACGGTGGCGCCGTCGAGAGCGGGACGGGCCGGGTCGTCCACGACGAGACTCTCGTACATCCGGATCAGCCGGGGCCGTGTCAGCCGGCGGTACAGGTCGACCTCGCGCTCGATGAGTTCACGCAGGTGCGTCAGCTGGCGGGGGGTACCCGTGCCGGTGGGCAGGAACTTCAGGGCGGCCGTGCGCGGGAGTTCACGGGCCGCGGAGCTCCTCGCCTCCGCAGCGCCGGAGTCGGAGCCGGAGCCGGAGTCGGAGCCGGAGCCGGGGGCGCCGTCGCCGACCCGCCGCCCCGTGTACACGCTGCCGAAGGCACCCGTCGCGATCGGCTCGCGCACCTCCCAGACGCCGACCCGGTACCCCCGGGGCACCGGCACGGCGTACGGCTCGGTCACCGGGCCGCCCGGCTCACGGACCCGGAACCGGACAGGACGACCAGGTCGTCCTCCCGTACCAGGTCGAAGCGGAGCGCCAGGGAGACCAGGGACTCCTTCTTGCCGTTGAGGCGGGGGCCGGTGTCCGCGGTCTCCGGGCCGGGCTTGAGCCGCAGCTTCACCGCGAGGTAGTCGATGTTCCACTGCACTGAGGTGCGCGAGGCGGCCGGCCAGGCGGGGCGCAGCCGGTCGACGACCTGGTCGACGGTGGGCAGCGGGGCGTGCGGGTCGTCGCGCAGCCGCGGCTCGCACAGGGCGGCCAGGACGGCGAAGTAGCGCTTGGTGCGGTCGACGGAGAAGGCCGGGGCGGTGGTGTCGCCGTCCGGACCGGCGCCGTCGCGCAGATAGTCGTGGCGCGGCGCCCACACCTCGATCATCAGCAGGTCCCCGGCGGCGGGCAGCACGATCCGCGAGAACTCGAACGGGACGGGTGCGCCGAGCCGGCCCGGCCCGACCTTGATGTGCTCCCCGGCCCCCTCCGGGTTCTCCACCACGTACGTGTGCCGTCCGGACAGGTTGCTCAGTATCCAGAACGCGCCCTGGGCGCACAGCTCGCCGGCCCGGCGCGAGACCCCGTCGTGCGGGATCCTCAGATCGTTGCCCGGCGCCCGCCCGAAACTCAGGCGTTCACCGGGGGCGAGCCGGATCTGGGTGCGGTCCTGCCGGCCCTCCGGGGTCGGCGGAGGTACGACGATGATGCTGTACAAGGTGCGGCTCCCCGTGCCTTGCGGCCACCCCGGGCCGGGTACGGCTACCCGAGTCAGACTAGGGGGAGACACCAGAGCCGTGCCTCCCCCTGGACGGGTGAGACACGGCCCTCGGCGTTGAATTGGCGCGAACTGTTCCGTCGCGCGGGCGGGTTCAGTAGCGCGCGCGGTTGAACCACGCCTTGCCGTTGGAGCCACCCACGAAGCAGGCGATCAGGATGGCGAGCACCAGGTGGATGATGCCCAGGATCGTGAACGGGTACAGGGCGAGCACCGCGGTGATGATGCCGAAGACCAGCGTCGTGACGCGCAGGCCGTTGCCGCCGCTGGTGAACTTCGAGGCCAGCACGGCCGCCCACACCAGCCAGGCCAGCGCGAGCACCGCGAAGGCCCACAGCACGCCCACCGGGTAGTTGGACAGCGCCGGGATGGAGTTGTCCTTCTTGACCTTGTCGATGGCCACGGCTGCGAAAGCGAAGATCGCCACGCCGAGGACCTGCAGGCCGACGATCACCCAGAGCATCACCCGGGCCGCGCTGACGTTGCCCGGCATGGCGGTCATCGGGACGCCGGCGCCGTACTGCTGCTGGACGGGCGGCGCCTGCGGGTAGCCGTAGCCGGGCTGCTGGCCCTGCGGGGCGCCGTAGGGGTTGTTCGGGTCGCCGAAGCTCATGGCGGTGTTTCCTCCGTTGATCGAGTGCTGGGGACGAGGCGCGGCACTGCACGGAGGAGAGTTTCTACAGATGCGGTCCGTCCCCCCGTTGAGCTGCCCGCTGCACTGTGCTGCTCATCGTTCTTGACCGGATAGTGGCTTGTCCAGCCGGATGCCCCAGGTGTTGTGCAAGTGCAACATCGTCGATCATCTGCCGACAAGTCTGCCGAAGGGGCGGCACGGCGCCGGGACACCCGGATTGGAACCGGGGCCGGGTCATCCGCGAGGATGGGTGCATGACCGCCCAGATTCTCGATGGCAAGGCCACCGCAGCCGCGATCAAGTCCGATCTGACCGCCCGCGTGGCGGCGCTGAGGGAGCGGGGCGTCACGCCCGGCCTCGGCACGATCCTCGTCGGGGACGACCCCGGCAGCCAGAAGTACGTCGCCGGCAAGCACCGCGACTGCGCGCAGGTCGGCATCGCCTCCATCCAGCGCGAGTTGCCGGCGACAGCGACCCAGGAGGAGATCGAGGCGGTCGTACGCGAGCTGAACGAGGACCCGGCCTGCACCGGCTACATCGTCCAGCTGCCGCTGCCCAAGGGCATCGACGAGAACCGCATCCTGGAGCTGATGGATCCGGCCAAGGACGCCGACGGGCTGCACCCGATGAACCTCGGCCGGCTGGTGCTGAACGAGCCCGCGCCGCTGCCCTGCACCCCCAACGGCATCCTCTCCCTGCTGCGGGCCCACGGCGTGGAGATCAAGGGCGCCGAGGTCGTGGTCGTCGGCCGCGGTGTCACCATCGGCCGGCCGATGCCGCTGCTGCTCACCCGGCGCAGCGAGAACGCCACCGTGACCCAGTGCCACACCGGCACCCGCGATCTGTCCGCCCACCTGAAGCGGGCCGACATCGTCATCGCCGCCGCCGGCTCCCCGCACCTGATCCGCGCCGAGGACGTCAAGCCGGGCGCCGCCGTGCTGGACGTCGGTGTCTCCCGCAACGCCGAGGGCAAGATCCTCGGCGATGTGCACCCCGACGTCGTCGAGGTGGCCGGCTGGATCTCCCCGAACCCCGGCGGCGTGGGCCCGATGACCCGGGCGCAGCTGCTGGTCAACGTGGTCGAGGCGGCGGAGCGCAGTGCCGGCTGAGCAGGCGCACGGCGGTGAGCCGACCGTGCGCGACGCGATCAGCGCCCCGGATGCGCAGGGGCGGCCGCGGCGCGTCACGCGTCGCTTCCCGCGGATCACGAGGGACACCGCGCGGCCCGAGGGCGGCGGCCGGGCGCGGCCCGGCGGCGCCCCGGCCCCGGCGCGGCAGTGGCCCATGCTCGTCGTGCTCGGCGCGGTCGCGCTCGGCCTGCTGCTGACCGCGCTGGACGTGTTCCGCTTCGGCACCCTGCTGATCGGTGCCGCCCTGCTGGCCGGCGCGGTCATGCGCTGGATATTGCCCAGCGTCGGCATGCTCGCCGTACGCTCCCGCTTCACGGACATCGCCACCTACGGCGTGCTGGGTCTCGTGATCGCCCTGCTGGCGATGATGGCTCAGCCCGCCCCGTGGCTACAGATCCCGTTCCTGAAGGACACCCTGCACTTCACCCTCAACCAGTAGGCCCCGGGCACCCCGGGACGGCGGCTCGTCCCCTCCCCCGAGGAGGGACGAGCCGCCGCTGCCGTCCAGCCTTCCGTCCATGAACCGCCTGTTCAACGCCTGTCCATGCGCTGTGGCACGGAAGTGACCGTTCCGCTACGGTGTCCGCGCGCGCCGCCCCATATGGTGTTCCCGTGTCGATGTGTTGACAGTTCGGGATACGTTACGAAGACCCCGTGGCGCTGGGCGCATGACCGCGGCCGCACATGCTCCCGTGCGCCCCCACTCCGGGAACTGGGATCCTTAGGCAGCGCATCCCTGTGGGTAGCCAGCACGGGTACCGGAACGCGGGACGGGCCGGGGGGCCGGGCGCCGGGAACAAGAGCACCGAACCGGGGGGAAGAGGGGGGAAGAGATGCCTCGCTGGAAAGACCTGCCCGAGGAACTGGACCCGCAGATCAAGGAGTTCACCAGCCAGGTACGACGGCTCGTGGACCGTAGCGGCCTGAGCGTCGCGGCGCTCGCCGACCGCACCGGGTACAGCAAGACGTCCTGGGAGCGTTACCTGGGCGGCCGGCTGCTCGCGCCCAAGGGCGCGGTCGTCGCGCTCGCCGAGGTCACCGGCACCAATCCGGTGCACCTGACCACGATGTGGGAGCTGGCCGAACGCGCCTGGAGCCGGGCGGAGATGCGGCACGACCGCACCATGGAGGCGATCCGCATCTCCCAGGCGCGCGCCGCGCTCGGTGACTTCGGGGCGGCGGAGGCGACCGGGGGTCCCTCCGGCCGTAAGGGCGACCGCGCGCGTCCGGCCATGGGCATCGCCGGCCCGGCCGGCGTCTCCCCGACGATCCCCCCGCAGCCGACGGCCCCCGACGCCGACGCCCGCGAGGGCACGGGGCGCGGTCCGGTCGACGGGGACGGCGGGGGGCGCGGTCCGGCCGACCGGGACGGCAGGGGGCATGGGCCGGTCGATCGAGAGGGTGTGGGGCGCGGTCCGGTCGATGGGGACGGTGCGGGGCGTGGCCCGGTCGATCGGGACGCTTCGGCCGCCGGCGCCGGCGCCGGCGCCGACGTCCAGGACGGGACGGGACGCGGTACGGCCGACCGGGACGGGACCGGGCGTGCCGGGACCTCCGGTGGCAACTCCTGGAACCTCGCCGGGTACCAGGGGCCGTCCCGGGCGAGCGCCCGCCCCGGCGGTGGGGCCGGTGCGGGGGACGGTGCGGGGGCCGGTGCGGCTGACGCGAACGGTTCCCGGCCCGCCGCCCCGCCCGGCGGCACCGGCTGGACCCGGAACACGCCGAACCCGTACGACGAGCTGCATCCGCAGCCGCCGGCTCCACGGCCGGGCGGCGGCGCCCCTGCCCCGGGGAGCGCCGGGCGGCAGCGGGTGATCATGTTCGTCGCCGGGCTCGTCGGTGTGCTCGTCGTCATCGGCGCCGTCTACTTCTTCACCGAGCGCGGGGCGAAGCACGAGACCGCCGCCAAGCGGCCGTCCCCGAGCGCCACCCCGCACGTGAGCCCGCCACCCGGGGTCAAGTGCGCCGGCTCCGCCTGCGACGGCAAGGACGCCGAGGCCATGGGGTGCAGCGGCGACCTGGTCACCACCGCGCGGACCGTCACCATCGGCACCACCACCCTGGAGGTCCGTTACAGCAAGGCCTGCGGCACCGCGTGGGGCCGGATCACCGGCGCCGCCCAGGGCGACAGGGTCCAGATCACCGCGGGCAAGGTCCGGCAGACCGGCGAGACCACCACCGTCGGCGACACCATCGCCTACACCCCGATGGTCGCCGTGAACAACGCGGCAGCGGCCAAGGCGTGCGCGAGCCTCGCCTCCGGACGGACGGGCTGCACGAAGTAGGCGGGGGCGAGGAAAGAGGGAGGGTGAAATTCCGGGTGCGGGCGCATGGCGGGGCCGATCCTGGGCACGCGAGGAGTACCCCCCACGGGAGTCCGGCGAATCGGTACCCCCGCCTGGCGGCCGCCGCGTCCTCTCCCCCTCTCCCGGACGCGGCGGCCGCCATCGTGTTCGAGGTGTCCGACTTGTGGGCTGAGCCACATGGCCCGGGACATCTCGCATGCCGGATGCGCGATAGCCTGACCGCTGGATCGATCTCTTGATACCAAGAGATCGATCATCCGCCCGGGGCAGGGACGCCCCACCGCCAGCTGTCATACGGAGAACGCCATGACCCGCACTCCCGTGAACGTCACCGTCACCGGCGCGGCCGGCCAGATCGGTTACGCCCTGCTCTTCCGCATCGCCTCCGGCCAGCTGCTCGGCGCGGACGTGCCGGTCAAGCTGCGCCTCCTGGAGATCACCCCGGCGCTGAAGGCCGCCGAGGGCACGGCCATGGAGCTGGACGACTGCGCCTTCCCGCTGCTGCAGGGCATCGACATCTCCGACGACCCGAACGTCGCCTTCGACGGCGCCAACGTAGCCCTGCTGGTGGGCGCCCGCCCGCGGACCAAGGGCATGGAGCGCGGCGACCTCCTCTCGGCCAACGGCGGCATCTTCAAGCCGCAGGGCAAGGCCATCAACGACCACGCCGCGGACGACATCAAGGTGCTCGTCGTCGGCAACCCGGCCAACACCAACGCCCTCATCGCCCAGGCCGCCGCGCCGGACGTCCCGGCCGAGCGCTTCACCGCGATGACCCGTCTGGACCACAACCGCGCGCTGACCCAGCTCGCGAAGAAGACGGGCACCACGGTCGCCGACATCAAGCGCCTGACCATCTGGGGCAACCACTCCGCCACCCAGTACCCCGACATCTTCCACGCCACGGTCGCCGGCAAGAACGCCGCCGAGACCGTGAACGACGAGAAGTGGCTGGCCGAGGACTTCATCCCGACCGTCGCCAAGCGCGGTGCCGCGATCATCGAGGCCCGCGGTGCCTCGTCGGCCGCCTCCGCCGCCAACGCCGCGATCGACCACGTCCACACCTGGGTCAACGGCACCGCCGAGGGCGACTGGACCTCCATGGGTATCCCGTCGGACGGCTCCTACGGCGTTCCGGAGGGCCTGATCTCCTCCTTCCCGGTCACCGCCAAGGACGGCAAGTACGAGATCGTCCAGGGCCTGGACATCAACGAGTTCTCCCGCGCCCGCATCGACGCCTCCGTCAAGGAGCTCGAGGAGGAGCGCGAGGCGGTTCGCTCGCTCGGCCTCATCTAGTACAAACCTGCGTGGGCCCCGCTTCCGTTTCTCTCGGAGCGGGGCCCACGGGCGTTTACGGCTGCCCGCCCCAGGGCTGGGAGGCCGCCGCCGGGTGCGGGTCCGTCTGGGTCGCTCGCGCGGTTCCCCGCACCCCTTCAGGGCGCCTTCCGTACCCGGCGATCACCACTGCCGTCGCCACCAGCACCACCACTCCCACCGTGCGCAGGGCCGGGCCCATGCCGTGGAGCAGGTCGCTGTGGGCGGACAGGACGGTGCCGGTGACGGCCACGCCCAGGGCGGCACCGGTCTCCCGGGCCGTCGTACCGAGACCCGAGCCGAGGCCCGCCTGATGGGCCGGGAGCGAGGTGACCACGCCGAGGGTCAGGGCCGGCATGGACAGTCCGGCGCCGGCCGAGATGAGCAGCAGCCAGGAGACGAACAGCGCGTAGGGGGTGCCCGCGTCCGCCGTCGACGCGCCGAGCAGGCCGAGGCCGATCAGGGCGAGACCGGAGCCGATGACCGCGCGGGGATGGTCGGCCCAGCGGGTGGCCAGTTTCTGCGCGAGGGCCATCCCGACCGCCAGCGGCATGATCGCGACGCCGGTGAGGGCGGCGCCGAAGCCCTTCACGTCCTGCAGGTACTGCGAGTTGACGAAGAAGAGCGAGAACAGGCCGAAGAAGCCGGTGGCCGTGCCCAGCGAGGCCGCCCGCAGGCGCGCGGAGGCGAAGACACGAGGGTCGAACAGCGGCGCGGACGCGCGCAGGCCGTGCCCGGTGAAGGCGGCGATCAGCAGCGCGCCGGCCGTGAAGGCGCCGAGGATGCGGGCGGAGGTCCAGCCGTAGGCCGGGCCCTCGATGATGCCGAACAGGACCGCGACCAGGCCGGCGGTGAGCAGCAGGGTGCCGAGCGGGTCGGGGCTGCTGCGGGTGGAGCGTTCGGTGCGCGGGACGGTGACCGCGGCGGCCACGGCGAGGACGGCCGCGAGCGGGACCATGACCGCGAACAGCGCCCGCCAGCTGAGGAACTGGCCGGCCAGCCCGCCCCCCAGGTTGCCCGCCGCGCCGCCCAGTCCGAGCGACAGCGTCCAGGCACCCATCGAGCGGGCCCGGTGCTCGGGCGCGGACAGCCGCATCAGGATCGACAGGGTGGCCGGGGTGATCAGCGCGGCCCCGGCCCCGGACAGGCCCCGGCCGGCTATCAGGGCGGCCGGTGCGGAGGCGAGCGCGCTGGTGGCGGCGCCCGCCGCGAACAGGGCGAGCCCGGTGAGCAGGGCACCCTTGCGGCCGTAGCGGTCACCGAGCGCGCCGGCCGGGATGAGCAGGCCCGCGAAGACGATGACGTAGGCGTCGACCGTCCACAGGACCTCGGTGTGGGAGGGGTGCAGGGAGGAGGAACTCAGCTGCGGGATGAGGAGGTTGATGGCGGCGACCATGCTCTGGGCGACCAGGACGCAGGCGCACAGGGCGAGCAGGGTGGGGCGTTTCAGGGCGTGCGGGGGCACGGCTCCTCCCGGGAGCTAGGCGGTGGACGGCGGCTGCGCTCCCACCCGGGGCGTCCGGCACGGGTGTGTGTCGGACGCGGGCGCGGGCGGTGCGCGGATGCGCGGATGCGCGGCGGCATCCGCGGTGCGCTCTGACGTGCTCTCACCGTAGGCTCAGCGGTGACCTGCTTTCCAGTGCAACCTTTGCAAGGAATACCTGCACATGACGCAATCCACCGGGCTGGACCTGAATCTGCTGGTCGCGCTGGACGTGCTGCTGGAGGAGCAGAGCGTGCAGGGCGCCGCGCACCGGCTGCATCTGTCGGAGCCCGCCATGAGCCGCACGCTCGGCCGGATCCGCAAGGCGCTCGGCGATCCCATCCTGGTGCGCGCCGGACGCCAGATGGTGCCCACCCCGCACGCGCTGGCCGTACGGGCCGAGGTGGGCGCGGTGGTGGAGCGGGCCCGGGCCCTGTTCGCGCCGGGCCGGGACGCCGATCTGCGCACGGTGCGGCGCACGTTCACGATCCTCGCCCACGACTCGATGGCCGCCACCCACGGCGCCGCCCTCTTCGCCCGCGCCGCTCGCGAGGCCCCCGGCATCCGCCTGCGCTTTCTGTCCGAGAGCCACGTGGACGCGCCGTTCCTGCGCCAGGGCACCGCCGACCTGGAGGTCGGGGTGATCGACGCGACGGCCCCCGAGGTGCATGTGGAGACGGTGTACGAGGAGCGCATGCTGGGCGTCGTACGGGCCGGGCACCCCCTGCTCGGCGGGGAGCTGACGCCCGAGCGGTTCGCCGGGGAGGCCGGACATCTGATCGTCTCCCGGCGCGGCAAGCAGCACGGACCGATCGACGAGGCGCTGGCCGAGCTGGGCCTGAAGCGCCAGGTGGTGGGCAGCGTCGGCACCTACCCCGCCTCGCTCTTCGTGGTGCGCGAGACCGATCTGATCGGTCTGATCAGCCACTGGGGGCGCCCGCTGGCCGCCATCCTCGGCCTGGTCACCTTCGAGATCCCGCTGCCGCTCCCGGCGGTCGCCGTCGGTTTCGCCTGGCACCCCCGCCATGACGCCGACCCCGCGCACGCCTGGCTGCGCGACTGCGTCCGGGAGTTGATCGTCCGGTCCTCCGGCGCCGGCTAGCCCGTCACCGGGACAGCCGCATCGCGACCCGCACTACTATGTCCGATTTGCTTGCTTTCCTCCTGCTGTTTTCGTGACGCCGCGCACTTTCGGCCGTGAATCACGCATGCCCTCCACCGGGTCGGGGCAGGCGGTGCCGGTCCCCGAGGGTGGCACGTGTGTGACACAGGGGCACGGATCAGGAACGGAAGGCAATACCGATCATGGCGGACAGAACGGAACGACAGGTCCAGGCGACCATCCACGCGGGAGGCGAGTGGCTGGCAGCGATCTCCGGCGCGACCCGCGAGATCCTCGACCCGGCGGACGCCCGGCCGTTCGCCGTGGTCGCCGAGGGCGACGAGAAGGATGCCGAGCGTGCGGTGGCCGCCGCGCGGCAGGCCTTCGACCATGGCCCCTGGCCCGGCACGCCGGTCGCCGAGCGCGCCGCGCTGCTGCGCCGCGTCGCCGACCTCCTCGTGCGCGACCGCGAGGAGCTGGGCCTGCTGGAGAGCCGGGACGCGGGCAAGACCGTCGAGGAGGGCCGTGTCGACATCGACTGTGTCGCCGACGCCTTCCGCTACTTCGCCGACCTGGTCGCCGCCGAGGCCCCGGGCCGGGTGGTCGACGCCGGCTCGCCCGACATCCACAGCGTCGTCGTCCACGAGCCGGTCGGCGTCTGTGCGCTGATCACCCCCTGGAACTACCCCCTTCTCCAGGCCAGCTGGAAGATCGCCCCGGCGCTCGCCGCCGGCAACACCTTCGTGATCAAGCCCAGCGAGATCACCCCGATGACCACCATCGCGCTGATCGACCTGCTGGCCGAGGCCGGGCTGCCCGCCGGAGTCGCCAACATCGTCACCGGCCCCGGCCACACCGTCGGCGCCCGGTTCGCCGAGCACCCCGACGTCGACCTGGTCTCCTTCACCGGCGGCCTGGTCAGCGGCACCAAGGTGGCCCAGGCCGCCGCACCGACCGTGAAGAAGGTCGCCCTCGAACTCGGCGGCAAGAACCCCAACGTGGTCTTCGCCGATGCCTGCGCCACCGAGGAGGGCTTCGACACCGCCGTCGACCAGGCCCTCAACGCCGCCTTCATCCACAGCGGCCAGGTCTGCTCGGCCGGCTCCCGGCTCATCATCGAGGAGTCCGTGCGGGAACGCTTCGTCACGGAACTCGCCCGCCGGGCACGGAAGATCCGGCTCGGGCGCGGCACGGCGGACGGCGTCGAGTGCGGCCCGCTCGTCTCCGAGCAGCAGCGCGCCAAGATCGAGGCGCACATCGCCACCGCGCTCGACGAGGGCGCCGTACTGCGCTGCGGCGGCAAGCGGCCCGAGCCGTCACCGGATCGCCCCGAGACCGGCTACTTCTACGAGCCGACCGTCCTCGACGCCTGCCACCGCGAGATGACCGTCGTACGCGAGGAGGTGTTCGGCCCGGTCCTCACCGTCGAGACCTTCCGCACGGAGGAGGAGGCGGTGCTCCTCGCCAACGACACCGAGTACGGCCTCGCCGGTGCCGTGTGGACCACCGACCCCGGCAGGGCCCGCCGCGTCGCCGGCCGGCTGCGCCACGGCACGGTCTGGATCAACGACTTCCACCCCTACCTGCCGCAGGCGGAGTGGGGCGGCTTCGGCAAGAGCGGCACCGGCCGCGAGCTGGGACCCGCGGGGCTCGCCGAGTACCGCGAGACCAAGCACGTCTACCAGAACCTCGCGCCCAAACCGGTGCGCTGGTTCGCCGGCTGAGCACCTCCCGCGCCGGCGTCAGGACCGCCTCTGTCCCACGCCGTGGTCTTCCCGCGCCGTGGTTTCGACACCCTGGAGTAGTACCCCCATGTCCCACACCCCCCACACCTACGACTACGTCGTCATCGGCGGCGGCACAGCGGGCTCCGTCATCGCCTCCCGCCTCACCGAGAACCCGGACGTCACCGTCGCCGTGATCGAGGGCGGCCCCAGCGACGTCGGCCGCGACGACGTCCTCACCCTGCGCCGCTGGATGGGCCTGCTCGGCGGCGAACTCGACTACGACTACCCCACGGTGGAGCAGCCGCGCGGCAACTCCCACATCCGGCACAGCCGCGCCCGTGTCCTCGGCGGCTGCTCCTCCCACAACACCCTCATCTCCTTCAAGCCGCTGCCCTCCGACTGGGACGAGTGGGAGGAGGCCGGCGCCAAGGGCTGGGGCGCCGTCCCCATGGAGGCCTACTTCGCCCGCCTCAAGAACAACATCGTCTCCGTCGACGAGAAGGACCGGAACGCCATCGCCCGCGACTTCGTCGACGCCGCCCAGTCGGCGCTCGGGGTACCCCGCGTCGAGGGCTTCAACCGCAAGCCGTTCACCGAGGGCGTCGGCTTCTTCGACCTGGCCTACCACCCCGAGGACAACAAGCGGTCCTCGGCGTCGGTGGCGTACCTGCACCCCGTGATGGACGAGCGGCCCAACCTGACCATCCTGCTGGAGACCTGGGCGTACCGGCTGGAGCTGAACGGCACCCGCGCCGAGGGCGTCCACGTGCGCACCAAGGACGGCGAGGAGCTCCTGATCCGCGCCCGGGGCGAGGTCGTGCTGTGCGCGGGCGCCGTCGACACCCCGCGCCTGCTGATGCACTCGGGCATCGGACCGCGCGAGGACCTCCAGGCCCTCGGCATCCCCGTCGTGCACGACCTGCCGGGCGTCGGCGAGAACCTGCTGGACCACCCCGAGTCGGTCATCGTCTGGGAGACCCACGGCCCGATCCCGGAGAACTCCGCGATGGACTCCGACGCGGGCCTGTTCGTGCGCCGCGACCCGCAGAACCCGGGCCCGGACCTGATGTTCCACTTCTACCAGATCCCGTTCACGGACAACCCCGAGCGCCTGGGCTACGAGCGGCCGGAGTTCGGGGTGTCGATGACCCCGAACATCCCCAAGCCGAAGAGCCGCGGCCGGCTGTACCTGACCAGCGCCGACCCGTCCGTGAAGCCCGCCCTGGACTTCAGGTACTTCACCGACGAGGACGACTACGACGGCCAGACCCTCGTCGACGGCATCCGCATCGCCCGTGAGATAGCGAAGGCGGAGCCGCTCGCGGGCTGGCTCAAGCGCGAGGTCTGCCCCGGCCCCGAGGTCCTCGGCGACGCCGAGCTGAGCGAGTACGCCCGCAAGGTCGCACACACCGTCTACCACCCGGCCGGCACCTGCAGGATGGGCGCCGCCGACGACGAACTGGCCGTCGTGGACCCGGAGCTGAGGATCCGCGGTCTGGAGGGCATCCGCATCGCCGATGCCTCGGTGTTCCCCACGATGCCCGCCGTGAACCCGATGATCGGGGTGCTCATGGTCGGGGAGAAGGCCGTCGATCTGATCGGAGGTGACGCCTGATGGCGCTCACGGTTCCCACACGCAAGCCGCCCACCACGACCGAGCCCGTCTTCTCGGTGTCCGGCCTGTGGAAGGTGTTCGGCCCCAAGCCGGAGCGGATTCCCGCCGACCCGGAGCTCAGCACGCTGGACCCGGCCGACCTGCGCGACCGCACGGGGTGTACGGCGGCCGTCCGGGACGTCTCCTTCGACGTCCGCAAGGGTGAGGTCTTCGTGGTCATGGGCCTGTCGGGCTCCGGCAAGTCCACGCTGGTCCGCTGCCTCACCCGCCTCATCGAACCGACCGCCGGCACCATAGCCATCGACGGCGAGGACGTCCGCGCCATGGACAAGGGCCGCCTGCGCGAACTGCGCCGCCACCGGGCCGCCATGGTCTTCCAGCACTTCGGCCTGCTCCCGCACCGCACCGTCCTCGACAACGTGGCCTACGGCCTGGAGATCCAGGGCGTCGGCAGGTCCGAACGGCGCGAGCGAGCCGCCGAGGTCGTCGCCAAGGTCGGCCTCGAAGGCATGGAACAGCGCCGCCCCGGCCAGCTGTCGGGCGGCCAGCGGCAGCGCGTGGGACTGGCCCGTGCGCTGGCCGTGGACCCCGAAGTGCTGCTGTTCGACGAGCCGTTCAGCGCCCTCGACCCGCTCATCCGGCGCGACATGCAGGACGAGGTGGTCCGCCTGCACCGCGAGGAGGGCCGCACGATGGTCTTCATCACCCACGACCTCACCGAGGCCCTGAAGCTCGGCGACCGCATCGCGCTGATGCGCGACGGCCGCGTGGTCCAGCTCGGCACCCCCGAGGAGATCGTCGGGTCCCCGGCCGACGACTACGTCCGCGAGTTCGTCCGGGACGTGCCGCGCGAGCAGGTGATGACCTGCCGCACGGCCATGCGCCCCGCCGCCGCGGACGACAGGGCGAACGGACCGGCGGTCAGCCCGCAGGCCACGGTCGCCGAGGCCATCGAGGCGGTGGCACGCGCGGGCGCGCCGGCCCGGGTGATGGACGAGGGCAGGTGCCTGGGCGTCGTGGACCACGAACAGCTGCTGGACGTGGTGGCCGGCGTCACCACCCTCGCACCCGCCGCCGCGGACGCCGACGACGCCCCCGAAGCGGCACCCGGCGAGCGCCGGCAGGCGGACCCGCCCGCCCCGCGCACCAGCCAGGAGGACGCCGGCACCAGCCCGGAGGACGCTGCCCCCATCACCCCGGAGGCCGTCTGATGGCAACGCTCAGTCTCCCGACCTCCAGTACCGGCGAACCCCGCATGCTGAAGAGCCGGGCCGCGGGCAAACTCCTCCTGCTCGCGCTCTTCGCCGCGGTCCTGGCCCCCTGGGCCGCCACCCACTGGCCCGGCGCCGCCTGGCCCCACGCGCTGACCGTCAGCCTCGACAAACCCCTCGCCACGGCCAGCAACTGGGTCATCGACAACCGGGACAGCCACCCCCTGTTCCTGTACTTCTTCGGCTACGTCAGCAACGCGGTCGTCCTCTCCGTACGAGCCGTCTACGTCGCCCTGCTCGCCGCCGGCTGGACCGGCGTCACCGTCCTCGGCGCCCTGGTCGCCTGGCGCGTGGCCGGCGTCCGCCTGGCCGCCGGCACGGCGATCGCCTTCCTGGCCTGCGGAGCACTGGGCATGTGGGTCCCGACCATGCAGACCCTCGCGCTCATGGTCGTGGCGGTCCTCGCCTCGGCGATCGTCGGCGCGGTCCTCGGCCTCGCCGCCGGCCTCTCCGACCGGCTCGACCGCGCCCTGCGCCCGGTCCTGGACACCATGCAGGTGCTCCCGGCCTTCGCCTACCTCCTCCCCGTCGTCCTGGTCTTCGGCATCGGCGTCCCCGCGGCCGTACTCGCCACCGTCGTGTACGCCGCCCCGCCGATGGCCCGCCTCACCGCGCTCGGTCTGCGCGGCGCCGACCCCGAAGTCCTGGAGGCCGTGGAGTCGCTCGGCGCGACCCGCCGCCAGCGGCTGCTGACCGCCCGGATCCCGCTGGCCCGGGGAGAGCTCCTCCTCGGCCTCAACCAGACGATCATGATGGCGCTGTCCATGGCCGTCATCGCCGCGGTCATCGGGGCCGGCGGCCTCGGCGACCGCGTCTACCAGGCGCTCGCCTCGGTCGACGTGGGCCAGGCCCTCGCCGCCGGCATCCCGATCGTGCTGCTGGCGATCGTGCTGGACCGGGTGACCGCGGCCGCCGGAGCCGGCACCGGGGACACCCGCAACCGCGCCATCGGCTGGCCCTACGCCCTCGCCGTCACCGTGGCCGTCGCCCTGGCCGCCCGGCTCCTCGGCCGACTCGACTGGCCCACCGGCTGGACCCTGGACATCGCCGAACCGGTCAACCACGCCGTCGACTGGATGACCAACCACCTCTACTCCGGCGTCCCCGTCATCGGCGGCACGGCCGACTGGGCGGGCCACTTCACCACCTGGATCCTGGACCCCGTCCGCGGCGGCCTGCAGTGGCTGCCCTGGTGGTCGGTGCTGCTGATCGTCGCCGCCCTGGCCTGGTCGATCGGCACCTGGCGCACCGCCCTGACCGCCGTACTCGCCATGGCCGCGATCGGGGTGCTCGGGGTGTGGGGGCCGGCCCTCGACACGCTCTCCCAGGTGCTGGCCGCGGTCGGCGTCACGCTGGTCCTCGGGTTCGCGACCGGTATCGCCGCCGCCCGCAGCGAACGCGTCGAACGCGCCCTGCGCCCGGTCCTGGACGTGTTCCAGACCATGCCGCAGTTCGTGTACCTGATCCCGGTCGTCGCCCTGTTCGGCGTCGGCCGCGCCCCCGCCGTCGCCGCGGCCGTCGTCTACGCCCTCCCGGCCGTCGTCCGGATCACCGCGCAGGGCCTGCGCCAGGTCGACCCGGCCGCGCTGGAGTCGGCGCGCTCGCTCGGCGCGACCGGCCGTCAGCAGCTGTGGCAGATCCAGCTCCCGCTCGCCAGGCGCTCGTTGCTGCTCGCCGTCAACCAGGGCGTGGTCCTGGTGCTCGCCGTCGTCATCATCGGCGGCCTGGTCGGCGGCGGCGCGCTCGGCTACAACGTCGCCTTCGGCCTCGCCCAGGGCGACCTGGCGACCGGTCTGGTGGCCGGTGCCGCGATCGTCTGCCTCGGCCTGATGCTGGACCGGGTGACCCAGCCGACGCAGCGACGCACGAGGAAGGGAGCCTGACATGCGACGTCGTACGACTGTCCTGACCGCGACCGCAGTGGCGGGCTCGCTGGCGCTGCTCACCGGCTGCGGCGCCGCCGACATGACCAAGCAGGCCTCGCCCTTCGCGAACGCGGGGGGCACGAAGTCCGTGACCCTGTCCGTGCAGTCCTGGGTGGGCGCCCAGTCCAACGTGGCCGTCGCCCGGTACCTGCTGGAACACAAGCTCGGGTACCGCGTGGACACCGTCCAGGTCGACGAGGTGCCCGCCTGGGACGCGCTCAGCCAGGGCCGGGTGGACGCCATCATGGAGGACTGGGGCCACCCGGACCAGGAGAAGCGGTACGTCGAGGACAAGAAGACCATCGCCCACGGCGGCGACCTCGGCGTGACCGGTCACATCGGCTGGTTCGTGCCGACGTACCTCGCCAAGCAGCACCCGGACATCACGAACTGGAAGAACCTCAACAAGTACGCCTCCCTGTTCCGCACCGCGGAGAGCGGCGGCAAGGGCCAGCTGATGGACGGCTCCCCGTCGTACGTCACCAACGACAAGGCCCTGGTGAACAACCTGAAGCTGGACTACCAGGTGGTCTTCGCCGGTTCCGAGGCGGCGCAGATCACCCAGATGAAACAGTTCGCCAAGGAGAAGAAGCCCTTCCTGACCTACTGGTACGCGCCTCAGTGGCTGTTCAAGAAGGTCCCGCTGACCGAGGTGAAGCTGCCGCCGTACAAGGACGGCTGCGACGCGGACCCGGCGAAGATCACCTGCGCCTATCCGCACACCCCGCTGCAGAAGTACCTCAACGCGGACTTCGCCAGGTCGGGCGGCAAGGCGGCGGCCTTCCTGAAGAAGTTCCGGTGGACGACCGAGGACCAGGACGAGGTGTCCCTGATGATCGCCGACCAGAAGCTGTCGCCCGAGGACGCGGCGAAGAAGTGGGTCGACAGCCACCCCTCCGTGTGGAAGCGGTGGCTGTCCTGAACCGCCTTATCGCAGGAGACCGTCGGCGATCTCGCGCAGCGCGGCCGTCGCCTTCCTGTGCAGTCCCGACGCGAACGTGATGCGAGTGGCCCCGAGTGCGCCGAGTTCGGCGGGCGAGGGGCCCTCGCCGTCCAGGCGGGCGTTGATGTTGACCGGGCCCTGGATCCCGGCCCGCAGCAGCGGCAGCACGTCCGCCGGGGCGAGGATCGGGTAGACGCAGTCCGCGCCCGCCGCCACGTACAACGCGGCCCGCTCCATGGCCCGTTCGGGATCCTTGTCGCCGTGCACGAAGGTGTCGATGCGGGCGTTGACGAACAGCGCGTCCGCGGCGGCCGTGCGCACCTCGGCGAGGAACTCGGCCTGCTCGCGCGGGTCCTTGAGGACACCCCCGTCGGAGTCCTCAAGGTTGCACCCGACGGCACCCGCCTCCAGCAGCCGCTCCACCAGCTCCTTCGGCGCGAGCCCGTAGCCGCCCTCGACGTCCGCCGAGACCGGCACGTCCACCGCCCGCGTGATCCGGGCGACCGCGGTGAACATCTCGTCGGCCGGGGTCGACCCGTCCGCGTATCCGAGCGAGGCCGCCACCCCGGCGCTCGGCGTGGCCAGCGCCGGGAACCCCGCCTCCGCGAAGACGCGCGCACTCGCCGCGTCCCAGGGCCCGGGCAGGACCAGCGGATCGCCCTGTGCGCGCCGCAGATGCAGCGAACGGAAGATGTCTGCCTTGCTCATGAACCGGTGCCCTCCAGGCTCGCTCACGGCTGGTGACCCCCCGGAGGGACACGACGGCTGACCATGATCCGGTTCCAGCCGTTGATGGCGGTGATCAGGCCGATGAGATGGGCGAGTTCGGACTCGTCGAAGACCTTGGCGGCGCTCTCGTACACCTCGTCCGGCACGAAGCCCTCGGTCAGCACGGTGACCGCCTCGGTCAGCGCCAGCGCGGCCCGCTCCCGTTCGCTGTAGAGGTCCTCGGTCTCCTCCCAGGCGTTGAGGAGCTGGACGCGGTCCTCCGACTCCCCGTTGTTCCGGGCCGCCTTCAGGTGCATGTCGAGACAGAAGGCGCAGTGGTTGAGCTGCGAGGCGCGGATCATGACCAGCTCGGCGAGGACCGGATCGCCGAGTCCCCGCTTGGCGGCCGCGCTGAGCGCGGACATCGCCTGGCCGACCTCCCGGTCCAGCAGCTGCGTACGGCTCACGTGTGCTGCCCCGGCCGGTAGTGCCCCGGGGTCATCCGGGTGGTCACGCCGAACCGGTTCCAGGCGTTGATCACCGTGATCGCGGCGATCAGCTGGGCCAGCTCGGCCTCCTCGAACCGCTTGGCGGCCCTCTCGTACACCTCGTCCGGCACGAAGCCGTCCGTCAGGACCGTGATCGCCTCGGTGAGCTCGATCGCCGCCAGCTCCTTCTCCGTGTAGAAGTGCCGCGACTCCTCCCACGCGCTGAGCTGCACGATCCGCTCCACGCTCTCACCGGCCGCGAGCGCGTCCTTGGTGTGCATGTCGAGGCAGAAGGCGCAGTGGTTGAGCTGCGAGGCACGGATCTTCACCAGCTCGTACAGCGTAGGGTCCAGGCCCTGCCTGGCGGCGGTGTCCAGGCGGATCATGGCCTTGTAGACCTCGGGGGCGTGCTTGGCCCAGGCCAGCCGGGGGGCCTGCTCGCCGGCGTACTCGACGTTTTCCTGTGTGCTGCTCATGCTTCGACCCTAGGAGTGAGGCAGCCCAGGAGTATGGTCCATTTCCATGGTGGAATCCTGGGCCACTCTGGGCGTCGACCTGCACCTCGAACCGACCGGCGCGGGCGGCCTGCGCCGGGGGCTGACCGACGCCCTGCGGGACGCCGTCCGCAGCGGGCGCCTCGCCGCCGGCACCCGCCTGCCCTCCTCCCGGTCCCTCGCCGCCGACCTCGGCATCGCCCGCAACACCGTCGCCGAGGCCTACGCCGACCTCGTGGCGGAGGGCTGGCTGACCGCCCGGCAGGGCTCCGGCACCCGGGTGGCGGAGCTGGCGGCCACCTCGCCCCCGGGCAGGAACGCGGGGCCGCGGCACCGGGAACCCGCCCGTCCGGAGTACAGCCTCCTCCCCGGCGCCCCCGACCTCGCCGCCTTCCCGCGCGCCGAGTGGCTCAAGGCCGCCCGCCGCGCCCTCACCACCGCCCCCTACCAGGCCCTCGGCTACGGCGACCCGCGCGGCCTGCGCGAACTGCGCACCGCCCTGGCCGGGTACCTCGCGCGCGTGCGTGGTGTCCGCACCGACCCGGAGAGCGTGCTGATCACCTCCGGCTTCGCGCACGCCCTGCGCATCGCCGGGACGGTCCTCGCGGCCCGCGGGGTGCGCACGGTGGCGGTCGAGTCGTACGGCCTCGACGCCTACCGGGGCCTGCTGCAGCGGTCCGGCCACGTCACCCCCGCCCTCCCGTACGACGAACTCGGCACCGACACCCGGGCGTCGGGCGACGCCGGTGCGGTGCTGCTGACACCGGCCCACCAGTTCCCCATGGGCACGCCCCTGCACCCCGACCGGCGGGCCGCCGTCGTGGACTGGGCGCGGCGCACCGGCGGGCTGGTCCTGGAGGACGACTACGACGGCGAGTTCCGCTACGACCGCCAGCCCGTCGGCGCCCTCCAGGGCCTCGACCCCGACCGTGTGGTCTACTTCGGCACCGCCAGCAAGTCCCTGGCCCCCGGGCTGCGGCTGGGCTGGATGGTGCTGCCCCCGGCCGTGGCGGAGGAGGCGGCCTCGGCCAAGGGCGGCACCGACACCGTCGGGGTGCTCGAACAGCTCACCCTCGCCGAGTTCATCACCTCCGGCGCGTACGACCGTCACGTCCGCTCCTCCCGGCTGCGCTACCGGCGCCGCCGCGACGCCCTCGCCACGTCCGTGACCGCCCGCGCGCCCGAGGTGGCGGTCACCGGGATCGCCGCCGGTCTGCACGCGGTGCTGCGCCTGCCGGCGGGCAT
Source organism: Streptomyces durhamensis (assembly GCF_000725475.1). Classification (NCBI taxonomy): domain Bacteria; kingdom Bacillati; phylum Actinomycetota; class Actinomycetes; order Kitasatosporales; family Streptomycetaceae; genus Streptomyces; species Streptomyces durhamensis. The sequence goes on along the minus strand of NZ_JNXR01000007.1, from coordinate 527,275 downwards.
GGAACAGTCGGTGGTCCAGGCCGCGGCCTGGCAGGGCCTGGCCCTGCACGGCCTGTCCCTCCACCGCCACCCGCAGGCCGTCGCCGAGCCGTTGGACGCCTTGGTCGTGGGGTACGCGACCCCTCCGGACAGCGCGTGGGCGGGAGCCCTGGACGCGTTGTGCCGGGTGCTGCCGTAGGCGGGAGCGACACCGCTGGGACACGCGGTCCCGCTCACCCCGCATCCGGCGGGCCCCCGGCGGACGCCGAGGGCACCTCAGCGAGGTGGCGGCGGAACCCGACCCCAGGAAGCGGCTCCCTCTGCTCTTCGTCGAAGCCATCAGGTCGGCCACGGCCGACCCGCTCGAGGCCGCGCTGCTCGCCACCGCGACCCACCCCCAGGTGGCGGCGGCCCTGCGCCGGGTGACGGAGCGCAGGGTGGCGTACATCGCCCAGCTCTTCGCCGACCTCGGCTTCCCCGAACCGGAGGCCCGCCGCCGCGGGCTGCTCGCGTACACCGTCTATCTGGGCCACGCCCAACTCGGCCACGCCGCGCCCTCGGTGCTGCCCCCGGAGGAGAGCGGGGAGTTCAGCGCGTATCTCAGCGAGGCACTCGACGTGTTGATGACGCGCCACGCGAGCACCACGGGCACGGCACCTCTCGACGACCACAGGGCATCAGAAACTCCCTGAGCCCTTCAGGTGGCCGGCTCCTCCACCGGCGCCTCCCCGAACCGCGCCAGCGCCAGCGCCCCCGCCACGGCCACCAGGAACCCCAGGACCGCCAGCCAAGCCAGCCCCTCCCGCGTGCGATCCCCCAGCCACACCACGCCCACCGCCGCCGGGCCGATCGTCTCGCCGATCACCAGGCCGGCCGTGGCCGTGGTCACCGATCCGCGTTGCAGGGCGGAGGTCAGCAGCACGAACGCGGCTCCTCCGCCGATCACCAGCGCGTAGGCCGCCGGGTTGGTGAGCAGGTCGGCCGGCGCCAGGCTGTCGATCAGCCGGACCGACACCTCCACCACCCCGAACCCGAACCCGGCCCCGAGTCCCAGCATCAGGGCCCGGCTCGCCCCCGACAGCCGCCCGCCCACGAGGGAGAGCAGGAGCATTCCGACCGCCACGGCCAGCATGACGTACCGCAACGTGTCCGAGCCGCCCTTCCCGCCCTCCGGCCCGGACGCCAGCCCCAGCATCGCGAGCCCGGCGCACACCACGGCCACCGCCGTCCACTCCGTGCCGCTCAGCCGCACCCGCAGCAGGCGTGCCGCCACGACCGCCGTCACCGCCAGGCTCGACGCCAGGGCCGCGCCGACCGCATAGATCGGCAGGGACCGCAGCGCGGCGATCTGGAACAGGAAGCCGAGTCCGTCCAGCGCCAGTCCGGCGAGGTACCGCCACTGCCGCAGCGCCCGCAGGAGCAGTGCCGCCTCGCCGCCCCCGCCCGTACCGGCCTCTCGCGCGGCCACCGCCTGCAACACCGTCGCGGTACCGAAGCAGACCGCCGCGCCAAGGGCGCACACCATTCCAAAGAGCACGAAGTGACTCTAGGCGAGCGGCAGAGCCCCAGGCCGCCTGTACGGCCGGTCTCACCGATCTCTAGGCTGGCCGGCAGCCCGACGAAACACGACGCCGGTACACGACGCCGGACAGCACGACGCACAGGGGGAGACGCGCAACCATGGCCACCGCACAGCCCACGGCACCCAGGCGGTTCCGCTCCGGCACGGTCGTCCTCGGCGGCATGGGCCTGCTGGCCGCCGCCCTCACCGCCTGCTCGTCCGCCCCGGACAAGCGCTGCGTGGACCGCGACAGCTACACCCTCGCCAAGGGCTACAAGGTCGTCTCCGACAAGAACTGCACGACCACGTCCCGCAAGACCCCGGTGAACGGCGGCTGGTACTACGGCGGCAAGAAGAAGGGCTCCTGGGTGAGCGGCGGCTCCTTCACCAAGCCCCACAAGAGCTCGGGCGGCTCCTCCGGCGGCCACGGAGTCCACCGCGGCGGCTTCGGCGGCGGTCACGGCAGCTCCGGCGGCTGACCGGAAGACGCCCCATGGAACGCCGCACCACCACCCCGCGCCCAGGCTGGCAGCAGACCGTCGAGGCACAGGGCCTCGTCTACCCCCTCACCCGCCACCCGGACGGCTCGCTGCGTCCCTACTGGGACGAGAGCGCCTACTACGTCTTCACCCTGGACGAGGTCGAGGCGCTGGAGGAGACCGTCGGGGAACTGCACCGCATGTGCCTCGCGGCGGCCGAGCACATCGTCGCCGAGGACCGCCTCGCCGACCTCGGCATCACCGACCCGCGCCTCGCCGCCGCGGTCACCGACGCCTGGCGCCGCCGCGCCGAACTTCCCTCCGTCTACGGCCGGTTCGACCTGCGCTACGACGGCACCGGCCCGGCCAAGCTCCTGGAGTACAACGCCGACACCCCGACCTCGCTGGTGGAGGCCGCCTCCCCCCAGTGGTTCTGGATGGAGGACCGTTTCCCCGGCGCCGACCAGTGGAACTCCCTGCACGAGCGCCTCGTCGAGGCATGGCGGACCCAGGCCGCGCTGCTCCCGCCCGGCAGCCCCCTGCACTTCGCGCACTCCTCGGCCGACGAGCTCGGCGAGGACCTGATGACGGTCGCCTATCTCAAGGAGACCGCCGAACAGGCCGGCCTCGACACCGACTGGCTGGCCATGGAGGAGATCGGCTGGGACACCCTCTCCGGCCGCTTCGTCGACAACCGGCTCCGGTTCATCCGCAGCATCTTCAAGCTCTACCCCTGGGAATGGCTCACCACCGACGCCTTCGCCGGGCACGTCCTGGACACCCTCGACAACGGCGGCGGCACCGGCAGCACCCTGTGGATCGAACCCGCCTGGAAGATGCTGCTCAGCAACAAGGCGCTGCTGGCAGTCCTGTGGGAGCTCTACCCCGGCCACCCCCACCTCCTGCCCGCCTACCTCGACGGCCCCCGCGAGCTCGCCTCCGCATCCGGCTACGTCGCCAAGCCCCTGCTCGGCCGCGAGGGCGAGGGCGTCACCCTGCACCAGCCGGGCGCCCCGGCCGCGGTCCGCGACGAGCCCTGCTGCTACCAGCAGCTCGCCCCGCTCCCCGCCTTCGACGGCAACCACGTCGTCCTCGGCGCCTGGGTCGTCCAGGACGAGCCGGCCGGTCTCGGCATCCGCGAGTCCTCCGGCCTGATCACCGACGAGTACGCCCGCTTCCTGCCCCATGTGATCCTCTAGACCACCCTTCTGAGCCCGTGGACCACCCTTCTCAGCGGGCAGACCACCTTTGTCAGCCGGTCAGCACCGCACGCAGCTGCTCCAGCCCCCAGTCCAGGTCCTCCTCGCCGATCACCAGCGGCGGAGCGATCCGTACCGTGTGGCCGTGGGTGTCCTTCACCAGCACCCCGCGGTCCACCAGCCGCTCCGACACCTGCCGGCCGGTACCGACCCCCGGCGCGAGGTCCACGCCCGCCCACAGCCCGCGCCCGCGTACCGCCGTCACCGTGCCCGTGGCCGGCAGCGCCGCGAGCGCCCGGTGCATCCGCTCGCCCAGCAGGGCCGCCCGCGCCTGGAACTCGCCCGTCCGCAGCATCGCGATCACCTCCAGCGCCACCGCACAGGCCAGCGGGTTCCCGCCGAACGTCGACCCGTGCTCGCCCGGCCGGAAGACCCCGAGCACCTCCGCGCTCGACACCACCGCCGACACCGGCACGATCCCGCCGCCCAGGGCCTTGCCCAGTACGTACATGTCCGGCACCACCCCCTCGTGCTCACACGCGAAGGTCCGCCCGGTCCGGCCCAGCCCCGACTGGATCTCGTCGGCGACGAAGAGCACGTTCCGCTCCCGGGTCAGCTCCCGCACGGCCGGGAGGTAGCCCGCCGGGGGCACGATCACCCCGTTCTCGCCCTGGATCGGCTCCAGCAGCACGGCGACGGTGTTCTCCGTCAGCGCCTCCCGCATCGCCGTCAGATCGCCGTACGGCACGATCTGGAACCCCGGCGTGTACGGCCCGAAGTCGGCCCGGGCCTCCGGGTCGGTCGAGAAGCTGATGACCGTCGTGGTCCGCCCGTGGAAGTTGCCGCCCGCGACCACGATCTTCGCCATCTCCGCGGGCACCCCCTTCACCCGGTACCCCCACTTGCGGGCCGTCTTCACCGCGCTCTCCACCGCCTCCACGCCGGTGTTCATCGGCAGCACCATCTCCATCCCGCACAGCTCGGCCAGCTCCCGGCAGAACGCCGCGAACCGGTCGTGCAGAAAGGCGCGGGACGTCAGGGTCACCCGGTCCAGCTGGGCCTTCGCCGCCTCGATCAGCCGCTGGTTGCGGTGGCCGAAGTTGAGCGCCGAGTAGCCGGCCAGGAGGTCCAGATAGCGCCGCCCCTCCACATCCGTCATCCAGGCGCCGTCCGCGGAGGCGACGACCACGGGCAGCGGGTGGTAGGTGTGCGCGCTGTGCGCGTCGGCGGCGGCGATGAGTGTCTCCGTAGTGGTCACGGGATCTCCAGACGGTGCCGGGTGCTGAGGGTGCCCCCTTTCCTATCGTCGCTCGCATGGTGGACGCGGGATCTCTGCTCTTCGGCGTGCCCGGTAGGCTGATCAGCGGGCCGTGACTGGCGCGCTGGGATGGGACGGACCATCGGGGAGCGGCCCGAGCGGAAAAGAGTGCCGTGCGCCTGGGCCGAACGTGAACGCTGTTACGCACGCCGTCCGGAGGTCCTCATGCCAGAGCAGCAGCCCCTCTCCACCGAGTCCACGGCCTTCCGCGCCGCCCTCGACGTCATCCGTGCCGTCGAGCCGCGTGTCGCCGACGCCATCGGCCAGGAGGTCGCCGACCAGCGCGAGATGCTCAAGCTGATCGCCTCCGAGAACTACGCCTCCCCGGCCACCCTGCTGGCGATGGGCAACTGGTTCAGCGACAAGTACGCCGAGGGCACCATCGGCCGCCGCTTCTACGCCGGCTGCCGCAACGTCGACACCGTGGAGGCGCTGGCCGCCGAGCACGCCCGCGAGCTCTTCGGCGCCCGCCACGCCTATGTCCAGCCGCACTCCGGCATCGACGCCAACCTCGTCGCCTTCTGGGCCGTCCTGGCCGACCGGGTCGAGGTCCCCTTCCTGGAGAAGACCGGCGCCCGCCAGGTCAACGACCTGACCGAGGCCGACTGGGCCGAACTGCGCCAGGCCTTCGGCAACCAGCGCATGCTCGGCATGTCCCTGGACGCCGGCGGTCACCTCACCCACGGCTTCCGCCCGAACATCTCCGGCAAGATGTTCGACCAGCGCTCCTACGGCACCGACCCGGCCACCGGCCTCATCGACTACGAGGCCCTGCGCGCCCAGGCCCGCGAGTTCAAGCCGCTGATCATCGTCGCCGGCTACTCGGCCTACCCCCGTCTGGTGAACTTCCGCATCATGCGGGAGATCGCCGACGAGGTCGGGGCGACCCTGATGGTCGACATGGCCCACTTCGCGGGCCTCGTCGCCGGCAAGGTCCTCACCGGCGACTTCGACCCGGTCCCGCACGCCCAGATCGTCACCACCACCACCCACAAGTCGCTGCGCGGCCCGCGCGGCGGCATGGTCCTGTGCGACGACGCCCTCAAGGACCAGGTCGACCGCGGCTGCCCGATGGTCCTCGGCGGCCCGCTGCCGCATGTCATGGCCGCCAAGGCCGTGGCCCTCGCCGAGGCGCGGCAGCCCGCCTTCCAGGACTACGCCCAGCGCATCGTGGACAACTCCCGCGCCCTGGCCGAGGGCCTGATGCGGCGCGGCGCCACCCTGGTGACCGGCGGCACGGACAACCACCTCAACCTGATCGACGTCGCCACCTCCTACGGGCTCACCGGCCGCCAGGCGGAGGCCGCCCTGCTGGACTCCGGCATCGTCACCAACCGCAACGCCATCCCGGCCGACCCGAACGGCGCCTGGTACACCTCCGGCATCCGCGTCGGCACCCCCGCCCTGACCACGCGTGGCCTGGGCACGGCCGAGATGGACGAGGTGGCGGGCCTGATCGACCGCGTCCTGACCACCACCGAGCCGGGCACGACGAAGTCCGGCGCGCCGAGCAAGGCCGCCCACGTCCTGGACGAGAAGGTGTCGACGGAGATCGCCCAGCGGGCCACCGACCTGGTGGCGGGCTTCCCGCTCTACCCGCAGGTCGACCTGGGCTGAAGCACCCGGCAGGGGCGTGGGGAACTGCGCGACGGGCCCACCATGGTCCGCGGTTCCCCACGCACCGAACCCACCCGTCACTCTGCGACAATGAGGGGTATGGCTTCAGACCGACCCCGCGTGCTCTCCGGTATCCAGCCCACCGCCGGCTCGTTCCACCTCGGCAACTACCTCGGTGCCGTCCGCCAGTGGGTGGCCCTGCAGGAGTCCCACGACGCGTTCTACATGGTCGTCGACCTGCACGCGATCACGGTCCCGCAGGACCCGAAGGAGCTGCGCGCCAACACCCGGCTCGCCGCGGCCCAGCTGCTGGCCGCCGGTCTGGACCCGGACCGCTGCACGCTCTTCGTCCAGAGCCACGTCCCCGAGCACGCCCAGCTCGCCTGGATCATGAACTGCCTCACCGGCTTCGGCGAGGCGAGCCGCATGACCCAGTTCAAGGACAAGTCCGCCAAGCAGGGCGCCGACCGCGCCTCCGTCGGCCTGTTCACGTACCCGGTCCTGCAGGTCGCCGACATCCTGCTGTACCAGGCGAACGAGGTGCCGGTCGGCGAGGACCAGCGCCAGCACATCGAGCTGACCCGCGACCTGGCCGAGCGCTTCAACGGCCGCTTCGGCGAGACCTTCGTGATCCCGTCGCCGTACATCCTGAAGGAGACGGCGAAGATCTACGACCTCCAGGACCCGGCGATCAAGATGAGCAAGTCGGCGTCCACGCCGAAGGGCCTGGTCAACCTGCTCGACGAGCCGAAGACCACGGCCAAGAAGGTCAAGAGCGCCGTCACCGACACCGACACCGTGATCCGCTACGACGTGGAGAACAAGCCGGGCGTCAGCAACCTGCTCACCATCTACTCGACGCTCACCGGCAGGTCGGTCGCCGAGCTGGAGCGGGACTACGAGGGCAAGATGTACGGCGCCCTGAAGACCGACCTCGCCGAGATCATGGTCGAGTTCGTGACGCCGTTCCGCGAGCGCACCCAGCAGTACCTGGACGACTCCGAGACGCTCGACTCGGTCCTGGCCAAGGGTGCGGAGAAGGCGCGCGCGGTCGCCGCGGAGACGCTCGCGCAGGCCTACGACCGGGTGGGTTTCCTGCCGGCGAAGCACTGACGAGCGCCGGGCGTATCCAGGCGTACGACCGCACACGCGTCCGGCCGGACAGAGCGCTGCACATCACTTCCACTGCGCCTGCCCCGAGGACAGTCATGGCCGTACAGTCGATAGCCGACGGGTGAGAAGAAACCGACGGCTGAGCAGAAAACAGACACGGGAACACGGGCACGACGACAGGAGACGACGTGGGGACCGTAACGATCGGCGTGTCGATCGCGGTCCCGGAGCCCTACGGCAGCCTGCTCCAGGAGCGGCGCGCGGGCTTCGGCGACGCCGCGGCTCACGGCATCCCCACACACGTCACGCTGTTGCCGCCGACGGAGATCGACGAGGCCGAGCTGCCGGCCGTCGAGGCGTACCTCGGCGAGGTCGCCGCGGTGGGCCGGCCGTTCCCGATGCGGCTGTCCGGCACCGGCACGTTCCGTCCGCTGTCCCCGGTGGTCTACGTCCGTGTGGTGCAGGGCGCCGAGAGCTGCACCTGGCTGCAGCAGCGGGTGCGGGACGCGTCCGGGCCGGTGGCGCGGGAGCTGCAGTTCCCGTACCACCCGCACGTCACCGTCGCGCACGGCATCGAAGAGGCGGCGATGGACCGCGCGTTCGAGGAGCTGGCGGGCTTCGACGCGCAGTGGCCGTGCACGGGTTTCGCCCTGTACGAGCAGGGGGCCGACGGGGTGTGGCGCAAGCTGCGGGAGTACGCGTTCGGCGGGGCCGTGGTGCCGCCGCAGGCCGGCGCGCTGCGCGGGCTGGGCCGAAGCAGCGCGGTGTCGTAGCACCGGGATCCTCACAGCGGCAGCTGTCGGAACAGCGCCCTGGGCATGTGCCGCAGCGCCGACATCACCAGCCGCAGCGCTCCCGGCACCCACACCACCTCCGAACGGCGGCGCAGGCCCAGTTCGATGGCCGTCGCGACCGCCTCCGGAGTCGTCGTGAAAGGCCCCTCCCCGCGGACGTACCCCGGCCGCACGACCATGACGCGCGCCCCCGTGCCGTGCAGGGCGTCGCCGAGGCCCTGGGCGAAGGCGTCGAGCCCGGCCTTGCTGGAGCCGTAGATGAAGTCGGCGCGGCGGGCCCGCTCGCCGGCGACCGAGGAGAGGACCACCAGGCAGCCGTGGCCCTGGGTCTGCAGCGCCCGGGCGGCCACCAGGCCGGCGGAGACGGCTCCGGTGTAGTTGGTCTGGGCGACCTGCACGGCGCGTACCGGATCGCGTTCGTCGTGGGCCTGGTCGCCGGGGAGGCCGAAGGCGAGCAGCACCAGGTCGATGTCGCCCTCGGCGAACACCTTGCCGAGGACGGTCTCGTGGGACTCGGTGTCGAGTGCGTCGAAGGCGACGGTGCGCACGTCCGCGCCGAGCGTGCGCAGATCCTCGGCGGCCTGTTCCAGGGCGGGGGAGGGGCGGCCCGCGAGCCACACCGTGCGGGTGCGGCGGGCGATCAGGCGGCGGGCGGTGGCCAGCGCGATGCCGGACGTGCCGCCGAGGACGAGCAGGGACCGGGGGAGACCGAAGGCGTCCTTCACAGCAGCTCCTGGAGATCTGGGGCGGGGGCCGGAGGCCGAGCCGGCGGGCGAGGTCGGAGACGAACACCCCGAGCGGGTCCAGCCGGCTGCGCAGCGCGCGGATGTCGGTGACCGTATCGCCCCGGTATGGGTAGTTAGTTACGGAACATTCGCCCGCTCCGCACAATGGGGCATTAGTGGGATGTCATACGAGCGTGCCGGCAGGGGCAGGGACGGATCATGGACTGGCTGAAGAGACTCCCCGGCATCGGGCCGGTCGTCACGCGCCTGATGACCACGCACGCGTGGCGCTGCTACGAACGGCTGGACCGGGTGAAGTGGACGCGGCTGGCCGCCGCCATGACGTTCGTCAGCTTCGTGGCACTGTTCCCGCTGCTGACCCTGGCCGCCGCGGTCAGCGCCGCCACGCTCAGCGAGGACCGGCAGAGGACGGTCCAGACCAAGATCGCCGACCAGTTCCCCGGCGTCGTCTCCGACCAGCTGGACCTCAGCTCGCTGGTCCGGAACGCCGGCACCGTCGGGGTCATCGCGGGTGCGGTGCTGCTGTTCATCGGCATCGGCTGGGTGGGGCAGGTGCGGGACTGCCTGCGCGCGGTCTGGGAGTTGCCCGACCAGCAGCAGAACCCGCTGGTGGTCAAGGCCAAGGACGCCGGCATCCTGCTCGGCCTGGGCGGGGCCCTGCTGGGCACGCTCGCCGCGTCCACCCTCGCGTCGGCCGCCGTCGGCCTGGTCTCGCGCCATCTCGGCCTGGCCGAGCACGGCTGGGGCAGTGCGCTGCTGCGGGTCGCCGCGTTCGCAGTCGCCGTGCTCGGCGACTTCCTGGTCCTGCTCTACGTCCTGACCCTGCTGCCCGGGGTCGAACCGCCGCGCCGCCGCCTGCTGGTGGCGGCGCTGCTCGGCGCGGTCGGCTTCGAACTGCTCAAGCTGCTGCTGAGCGGCTACATCCAGGGAGTGGCCGCGAAGAGCATGTACGGCGCGTTCGGCGTCCCCGTGGCGCTGCTGCTGTGGATCAACTTCACGTCGAAACTCGTCCTGTTCTGCGCCTCCTGGACGGCGACACAGGGCAAGGAGGCGGCGGTCGTCGAGGTCACGGGCGCGACCGGCGGCGCATCAGGTCCGGCAGCGGCCACCGGCGGTTGATCAGGAACGCCCCGCCCGCGAGCAGTACCAGCACCCCGCCCGCGATGGCCGCGGCGGTGCCGACGCCGCCGGATCCGGCGGTGGCACCGGCCACCGGCCTGGATCCGGAGCCGCCGGCCGTTGCGGAGCGTTGGGCGGAGGCACTGGGCGCGGCGCTCGGCGCGGCGTTCCTCGGCGGCACCAGCTCGCCCACCGGGGTGACCTTGCCGGCCGCCTGGAAGCCCCAGTCCAGGAGCTTCGCGCTCTCCTTGTAGACCTCGTTGTGCTCGTGCTTCTGCGGGTTCATCACCGTGACCAGCAACACCTTGCCGTTGCGCTCGGCGACGCCGGTGAACGTGGCACCCGCGTTGGTGGTGTTGCCGTTCTTCACCCCGGCGATGCCCTGGTAGACCGGCACGTCGGTGTCGCCGCTCAGCAGCCGGTTGGTGTTGCGGATCTCCCCGGACTCGAACCTGGCGCTCACGGTCGAGCAGTAGTCACGGAAGTCCTTCTTCTGCAGCCCGGACCGGGCGAACAGCGTCAGGTCGTACGCCGAGGACACCTGTCCCGGCTCGTCGTAGCCGTCGGGGGAGATCACGTGGGTGTCCAGGGCCTGGAGTTCGCCGGCGTGGTCCTGCATGTCCCTGACGGTCTGCGCGACCCCGTCGTTCATCGCGGACAGCACGTGCACGGCGTCGTTGCCCGAGCGCAGGAAGACGCCGAGCCACAGGTCGCGGACGGTGTAGGAACGGCCCTCCTTTATCCCGACCACGCTGGAGCCGACGCCCACACCCGCGAGGTCGGCCGGTGCCACCTTGTGCTCCATGGTCTTGGGGAACCGGGGCAGCAGGGTGTCCGCGAACAGCATCTTCAGGGTGCTGGCCGGGGGCAGCCGCCAGTGCGCGTTGTGCGCGGCGAGCACCTCGCCCGACTCCGCGTCGGAGACGATCCAGGAGCGTGCGGTGAGGTCCTTGGGCAGCACGGGGACACCAGGGGCGAGGTTCACCTGCGTACCGGGCTGCCCGAGCCGCTTCCCACCCACGGTGGACATGCGGGCCGGGGGCGTCGCCGCCGGACTCGTCGACGGGCCGGGGGCGGCGAGGGCGGCGGGCGCGGTGACGGACAGGGACAGCAGGGCGGCGGTGGCGGCCAGCAGGAATCGCCGGCCGGTCTTCTTCGGAGCGGACACGGTCGAGAACGTACCTTTTGTCGGCCCTGGAGTCCCATGACGCAGCTCACCCCCGGCACGGAACCGGACGGCCGGCGGTGATACTGGTGCCATGAAGCTCAGCCGCCCGGTCTCCTGGTTCCTGCTCGTTTTCGGGGTGTGGTCCTGGGTCATCTGGGTCACTTTCGTCAAGAACTTGATCAAGGACGCCAGCGGTCTCGCCTTCGATCACGGCCACCCGACCGCGTACTTCTGGGTGCATCTGCTGCTGGCGGTCGTCTCCTTCGTATGGGGGACGGTCATCGGCGTCATCGGGTTGCGCGGACTGCGAGCGCTGCGCCGCACGTCATAGCCGACCTCCCCGGCACCCCCGCGGAACCGCTCCCACGCCTGTGAAGGCGCTGTGAAACCAGGCGGAAACAACGCCTCGGTAAGTTCTTGCACATCTGGTCAGAAAGCCCTTCCCCCCGCTGAAACAGGTGTGATTAGGTGAGCCGCGCCACTAGGGGGTGGCGAAACAGTGCTGGCCAGGGGTAGGGCCTTTGGAGGCCTGGGGAGGGCACCACCATGCGATCTGTTCGCATGCGCGTTCTCATGACAGTGCTCGTGCTCGCGGTCGTGGGAATCGGCGGCTGGCAGCTGCTGCCGTCGCAGGGGAACAAGAACAGGACCATCACGGTCGGTACGACGGACGCCGTCACGGACCTCGACCCGGCCGGTGCCTACGACGCCGGTTCCTGGGCGCTGTTCAGCAACGTCTTCCAGTCGCTGCTGACGTTCGAGCCGGGCGGTGTCGAGCCGGTCCCGGACGCGGCGCAGAGCTGCGCCTTCCAGGGCGGCGGCCTGCGCACGTACCGGTGCACGCTGCGCTCCGGCATCACCTTCCCGAGCGGGCGCGCGATGACGGCCGAGGACGTGAAGTACTCCTTCGACCGCGTCAAGAAGATCAACTCCGAGGTCGGCCCGGCGTCGCTGTTCTCCACGCTCGGCTCGGTGACCGCCGACAGCGCGACGACCGTCACCTTCCATCTGTCGTCCCCGGACGCCACCTTCCCGCTGAAGGTCGCCACGGGCGCCGGCTCGATCGTGGACAAGGACAGCTACCCGGCAGGCTCCCTGCGCACCGGTACCGCGGTCGACGGCACGGGCCCGTACACGCTGGCGTCGTACACCAAGGGCGAGCAGGCCGAACTGCGGCCCAACGGGCGCTACAAGGGCGACCTCGGCGGCACCGGCCGCCCCGTCGAGCTGCGCTACTACGCCGACTCGGCGAAACTCGACAGCGCCTGGAAGGCGGGCCGCGTCGACGTCGCCACCCGTGACCTGCCGCCGCATGTGCTCTCCCAGCTGAACCCGAGCGATCCCGGCCGGCGCGTCACCGAGTCCGACAGCGCCGAGACCCGCAACCTGTACCTCAACACCCGTCCGGCCTCCCCGCTGCGCGATGTGCGGGTGCGGCGCGCGATGGCCTGGCTGGTCGACCGCGAGCAGCTGGCCGCGACGGTCTACGAGGGCACGGTCGACCCGCTGTACTCGCTGATCCCGACCGGCATCACCGGCCACACCACCTCCTTCTTCGACGACTACCCGAAGCAGAGCGTGCAGCAGGCGCGAGAGCTGCTCACCCAGGCAGGGGTGAGCCTGCCGGTGCGCTTCACCCTCGGCTACGGCAGGAACCGGGGCGCCGGTGAGCAGGAGGCCGCGGCGCTGAAGAAGCAGCTGGAGGCGGGCGGCCTGTTCAAGGTGGACGTCAGGGGATACGAGTGGACCGACTTCCAGAAGCGCTGGGCGGCCGGGAAGATGGACGCGTGGGCGGTCGGCTGGGTGCCCGACTATCCCGACCCCGACACCTTCGGCGGCCCGCTCGTCGGCACCGGGTCCACGATGGCCACCGGGTACAGCAACAAGGTGGTCGACCATCTCGTGCTGGACAGCCAGCAGTTCGCCGACCGCAGCCGGGCCGCCGGCGACTTCAAGGCCATCCAGCAGGACATCGCCCGTGACGTCCCGCTGATCCCGCTGTGGCAGCGCAAGTCGTACGTGGTGAGCACCGAGGACGTGGGCGGCGGCCAGTACCTGGACGACGGCACGGGCGTGTTCCGCCTGTGGCGCCTGCAGTGGATCTGACCGGGATCACTCCTCCTGCTTCCGCCCCTTGGTCCGCGGGTCCGGCAGTGCCCTCGTCATGCCGGGCAGGAAGTCCGTGAACAGCTCATGGACCTCCAGGACCAGGGGGCGCAGCACGCGGAAGCGGGCGAGCGCCACTCCGCGGGCGGTCAGCCGGGCGCCGCGGCGGGCCAGCCGGTAGCTGCGCTCGCGGTCCTCGGTGCGGTCGAAGATCCAGTACAGGACCAGGCCCATCTGGGAGAGCCACATCAACTCCGGGAGGATGTCCCGCAGTTCGGGGGCGACCTTGGACTTCGAGCCCGCCAGCACCTCCCGGTGCACCCCGATGGCCTCCTCCCGGGCGTGCTCGCTCTCCGGCGAGAAGGGGCTGAGCGGGCTGTCGGGGTCGGCGGCGTTCTTGAAGAACTGCACGGCGAACTCGTGGTACGGCCGGGCGATGTCGAGCCACACGGTCAGTACGCCCGCGAGCCGCGCCTCCAGGTCGGTCTCCCGGTCCAGGACCTCGCGGACCGCCGCCCGGTGCTCGGCGGCGAGCCGGTCGTAGAAGCCCTGGATCAGGTGTTCCTTGCCCGCGAAGTAGTAGTAGGCGTTGCCGACGGAGACCCCGGCCTCCTGGGCGATGGCCCGCATGGTGGTCTTGTCGTACCCGCGCTCCTGGAACAACCGCATGGCGGTCTCCAGGATCAGCGCGCGGGTCTGCTCGGACTTGCTGCTGGGGGAGCCGGCCGTCTCGGGGCCGTCGTTCTTCGCGGACACGGTAGAAGAGCCTAACGAGTGCGGTGGCGGAGCTAACCGGTGGCGCAGGACCCGTCCGAGCAGGGCGGCGGGCTGTAGCTCCAGCCCGTGCGGGGGTGGTACGTCCACCCGTCCGACCGGCGGTAGGTCTGGTGCCCGCCCCACTGCGACCCGCGCCACTTCGCCGCCGCGAGCACCGCGCCACGGGCGAGCCGGGCGCCGGCCGGGGTGCTCAGCCGGTGGGCGAGGGGGCGGTGCTCGCGCAGGGCCCACAGGACGACGATCCAGGCGCGGGCGCCCCGGTAGACCTGACCCAGGTCGCCGACGACGGTGACCTCGTCGAGGGTGGCGCGGTGGTCGAGCCCGGGGAAGCGGGCGCGGGCCCGGTCCGAGCCCGCCGGCAGCAGCTCCAGTGGCACCAGCTGCGGCTGCCGTACGAGCCAGTCCCGCAGGTGCGTGCACAGGCCGCACTCGGCGTCGTACAGGACGGTCAGCCCGCGGACCGGGGCGCGCGCGGCGCCCCGGTCCCGCGGAGTGGTCACGGCGGTCACGGTGGTCACGCCCCGGCCGCCGGGGCGACCCACTCCTGCGGGTTGACCGGCGGCAGCTGTTCGCGCTCCATGATCCCGCGCCGGCGGATCCGGTTGAGCACGTACACGTTGCCCAGGTGCATCCCGCCGAGCACCAGCAGGACCACGCCCAGCTTGGTCGACAGGGCCTCGAAGATCCCGCGGGTGTCCTCGATCGTCTCGTCCCCGCTCAGGTACAGCGCCACGAAGCCGAGGTTGACCAGGTAGAAGCCGACGACCAGGAGGTGGTTGACGGCGTCCGCGAGCTTTTCGTCGCGCAGTACGTCGGCGAGGAAGACCCGGCCGTTACGGCTGAGCGTGCGGGCCACCCAGATGGTCAGCCCGATGCTGACGACCAGGTAGATGACGTAGGCGATGACGGTGCGGTCCATGCCCCACCCCTTCTTGAACGCGTTCAAAACGCTGACAGGGATGACTGTAGACCTGTTTTTGAACGTGTTCAACCCGGCCGGGAGGGGGGACGGGGGATCAGTGACGGCGGCCCAGCTCCGGGCGCTTGGTGTAGTCCGTGAACCCGAGGACGTTGCCCCACGGATCGGCGAACTCCACCGTCCAGCCGGTGGCCACGCGGAACACCTCGTCCAGCGGCGCGATGCCGGCCGCGGCCAGCTCCCGCGCCGCCGCCCGCGCGTCCGGCACCTCCAGCCAGACGCGCGGCGAGGGCCACGGCGGCGTCCGGCGCCCCAGTGCCTCCTCGGCGCGCAACAGGATCCCGGGCATCTCCCCGCCGACCCTCAGCTGTGCGATCCCGGCCTCGTCGAACCGGAACCCCACGGTGAACCCGGCCCGCTGGTAGAAGTCGAGGGCCTCGCCGAGAGTGCCGACGGGGAGCAGCACGTTGTCGAAACCGAGCAGTTCGTACGACTCTTCGTCTGACATGTCGTCACATTAGAACCGCGAGTCGGTGAAACCCGACAAAAACGCCCGAGGGCCCTGCTTCCGGAGGATCGGAAGCAGGGCCCTCGGGCCGGCTGCGGATGACCGGGAAGATCAGTAGCGGCGCGTGATGAGCGCGCGCTTCACTTCCTGGATCGCCTTGGTGACCTCGATGCCACGCGGGCAGGCGTCCGTGCAGTTGAAGGTCGTACGGCAACGCCACACGCCGTCACGGTCGTTGAGGATCTCCAGGCGCTGCTCGCCCGCCTCGTCACGGCTGTCGAAGATGAAGCGGTGGGCGTTCACGATCGCGGCCGGACCGAAGTACTGGCCGTCGTTCCAGAACACCGGGCAGGAGGAGGTGCAGGCGGCGCAGAGGATGCACTTCGTCGTGTCGTCGAAGCGCTCGCGGTCCTCGGCGGACTGCAGACGCTCGCGCGTCGGCTCGTTCGTCTCCTTGGTGACCAGGAACGGCATGACGTCCCGGTACGCCTGGAAGAACGGCTCCATGTCCACGACCAGGTCCTTCAGGACCGTCAGGCCCTTGATGGGCTCGACCGTGATCGGCTTCTCGGGGTTGATGTCCTTGATCAACGTCTTGCAGGCAAGACGGTTCTTGCCGTTGATCCGCATCGCGTCCGAGCCGCAGATGCCGTGCGCGCACGAGCGGCGGAAGGTGAGGGTGCCGTCGACGTCCCACTTGATCTTGTGGAGGCCGTCGAGGACACGCTCCTTCGGGTCGATCTCCAGCTGGAAGTCTTCCCAGACCGCCTCCGCCGAGACCTCCGGGTTGAACCGGCGGATCCGGAAGGTGACCGTGATGTAGGGGGAGTCGGCGAAGCCCGGCTCGGGCCGGCCGGCCGCCTCATCCTTGTCCAGAACGGGGGTTGCCATCAGTACTTACGCTCCATCGGCTGGTAGCGGGTCTGGACGACCGGCTTGTAGTCGAGACGGACGGTTTCCGAGCCGTCGGCGCCGACCTCGCGGTACGCCATGGTGTGGCGCATGAAGTTGACGTCGTCGCGGTTCGGGTAGTCCTCGCGGTAGTGACCGCCGCGGGACTCCTTGCGGGCCAGCGCGGACACCGCCATGACCTCGGCCAGGTCGAGCAGGTTGCCCAGCTCGATCGCCTCCAGGAGGTCCGTGTTGAACCGCTTGCCCTTGTCCTGGATCGACACGTTCTTGTAGCGCTCGCGCAGCTCGGCGATCTTCTCGACGGCCGTCTTGATCGTCTGCTCGGTGCGGAACACCATGACGTTGGCGTCCATGGTCTCCTGCAGCTCGCGGCGGAGCGTGGCCACGCGCTCGTTGCCGGTGGAGTTGCGCAGCTGCTCGATCTGCTCGACGACGAGGGTCTCCGGGTTCTCCGGCAGCTCCACGAAGTCGGCCTTCGCCGAGTACTCGGCGGCGGCGATGCCCGCGCGGCGGCCGAAGACGTTGATGTCCAGCAGCGAGTTGGTGCCGAGGCGGTTGGCGCCGTGCACGGAGACACAGGCGACCTCGCCGGCCGCGTACAGGCCCGGGACGACCGTGGTGTTGTCCGCCAGGACCTCACCCTCGACGTTCGTCGGGATGCCGCCCATCGCGTAGTGCGCGGTCGGCTGGATCGGGATCGGGTCCGTGTACGGCTCGATGCCGAGGTACGTACGCGCGAACTCGGTGATGTCCGGGAGCTTGGCGTCCAGCTGCTCCGGCGGCAGGTGCGTGAGGTCGAGGTAGACGTGGTCGCCCTCGGGACCACAGCCGCGGCCCTCGCGGATCTCCGTGTAGATGGAGCGGGACACGACGTCACGGGACGCCAGGTCCTTCATGACGGGAGCGTACTTCTCCATGAAGCGCTCGCCGTCCTTGTTGCGCAGGATGCCGCCCTCACCGCGGGCACCCTCGGTGAGCAGGATGCCCATGCGCCAGATGCCGGTCGGGTGGAACTGGAAGAACTCCATGTCCTCCAGCGGCAGGCCCCGGCGGTAGACGGCGGCCTGGCCGTCACCGGTGAGGGTGTGCGCGTTGGAGGTCACCTTGAAGAACTTGCCGCAGCCGCCGGAGGCGTAGATGACGGCCTTCGCCTGGAAGACGTGGATCTCGCCGGTCGCCAGCTCGTAGGCGACGACACCGGCCGAGCGCTTGACGCCGTCGACCTCGGTGATCAGCTGGTCCAGGACGTAGAACTCGTTGAAGAACTCCACGCCCTCCTTGACGCAGTTCTGGTACAGCGTCTGGAGGATCATGTGGCCGGTGCGGTCCGCGGCGTAGCAGGACCGGCGCACCGGCGCCTCGCCGTGGTTACGGCTGTGACCGCCGAAGCGGCGCTGGTCGATGGTGCCGTCCTTGGTGCGGTTGAACGGCAGGCCCATCTTCTCCAGGTCGAGGACGGCGTCGATGGCCTCCTTCGCCAGGATCTCGGCGGCGTCCTGGTCGACCAGGTAGTCACCGCCCTTGACCGTGTCGAAGGTGTGCCACTCCCAGTTGTCCTCCTCCACGTTGGCCAGCGCGGCGGCCATGCCGCCCTGCGCGGCGCCCGTGTGGGAGCGGGTGGGGTACAGCTTGGTCAGCACCGCGGTGCGGCTGCGCTTCGTCGCCTCGATGGCGGCGCGCATGCCCGCGCCACCGGCGCCGACGATGACGGTGTCGTACTTGTGGATCTTCATGATTCTCGCAGCCCCGTGCCTAGCGGATGTTCGGGTCGAAGGTGAAGATCACCAGCGTGCCCAGCAGGATGGTCCACACCGTGGCGGTGTACAGCAGGGCCTTCAGCCACATGCGGGAGCTCGCGCGCTCCGCGTAGTCGTTGATGACCGTGCGCAGGCCGTTGGCGCCGTGCAGCATCGCGAGCCACAGCATCAGCAGGTCCCAGACCTGCCACCAGGGAGAGGCCCAGCGGCCGGCCACGAAGGCGAAGCCGATCTTGGAGACACCGCCGTCCAGCACGAGCTGGATCAGCAGGTGGCCGAGGACCAGGACGACCAGCACGATGCCGGACAGGCGCATGAACAGCCAGGCGGCGAGCTCGAAGTTGCCCCGGGTCGACTTCGGGGTCTTCTTGGTGCGCTTGCGCGGGGCCTCGATCAGCGGGGCGGGGTGGTCGACGTCGTAGGCGGCGCCCTCGACGGGGCCGACGCCGGACGGGGTGGTTTCAGTCGTGGACATCGGCGTCAGCTCCCAAAGAGAACGCGGGCGGCGTGGCCGAGGACCGGGTAGACGGCCCCGAGCATCAGCACGATCCAGACACCCATCACGGTCCAGAACATCTGCTTCTGGTAGCGCGGGCCCTTCGACCAGAAGTCGACGGCGATGACGCGCAGGCCGTTGAGCGCGTGGAAGAGGATGGCGGCGACGAGGCCGTACTCCAGCAGCGCGACGATCGGCGTCTTGTACGTGGCTACGACCTTGTCGTAGTCCTCGGGGGAGACACGCACGAGAGCGGTGTCCAGCACGTGAACGAACAGGAAGAAGAAGATGAGGACGCCGGTGACTCGGTGAGCCACCCAGGACCACATTCCTTCCCGGCCGCGGTACAGCGTTCCAGCCGGCACGGAAGAACCCTCCGGGAGCGGGGACTAGGGCCGCGCCGGCTTCACTGTCGGTCGGGCCCGGCCGGGTACGGTCCACCGGCCCCCAGCATCGTAGCCATGCGCTGCGCTGTGCTTTACGGGGGGCCTACCTTGTGTGATCAAATTGGCACCGGATGGGTTAGGGAGCGTACGGATACGGGCCGGTGTGTCCCGTTATTTACCGACTGCGGATGCGTTGTGGCTGGTCGCGCCCCTCAGGCAGGTGCCCAGCCTGCCTCTTGCGAGGCGCCGGAGTTGCTCCGCCGCCACGACCCGTTCGTCCTCCGGGTCGTTCGCCCATCGTGTGCGGATCGCTTCGAGGATGCGGTCGATGGCCTCGTCCGGGTGGGCGTCGCCCAGATAGATGACGAACGCGTGCCCGAATCTCGCCTCGTAGGCGGCGTGGGCCGCGCCCAGGGCCGTGTGGGCCGCCGAGTAGGTGCCCTCGGGCAGGTCGGGGAGCGATTCCCCGGCGAGGGCCTCCGACAGGTCGGCCGGCGACAGGTCGTACGCCGCCTCGTCCGCCGCGGCCAGGAGGGAGTCCAGGTCGGGGTAGGGGCGGTGGTCCGCGATGCGGTGGGCCCAGCGCCGGCTGTTCAGGCAGTGCAGCAGCACGGCGCGGGCCTCGTCGGCGGGGGCGGTGTTGAAGGCGTCGAGAGGCTTGGGGAGATACGGGAGGTGATGGGCGGGCAGCGTGGGTCCTCGCGTCACATGTGGCGTGGCAGGGGATGCTGTGAAAGGTGTGTCGTCAGGTTATCGAGAGTGGTCACTGTGTGTCCGTGCGATGCCTGAAATTCACCCGGACGGGAGAGTTTCGGAACGCCTCGATGACGAAGGAAGCCCGGATCGGTCGTACGTTGGCACGGTGACCCAGCACAGGCGCCGTGCTTCGGCGCAGCAGGTGATACGCAAACGGGCGGTCGTGGCCGCCGCGTTCGTCGGGACCGTGGCGCTCGGCACGGGGGTCGGCGTGTGGGCCTCGTCGGGCGGCGGCGGGAAGCCGGAAGGGGGCGCGCGGCAGCAGCAGTCGTCGTCCGCCCGGGTGGCCGGTACCGACTCCGGCCCGGCGGCCACACCCCCGGCGAGTCCGCCGCCCGGCCGGACCTATCCGCTGTCCCCGGCGCCGCGCACGATACCCGCGGTGCGCTCCCACACCCCGGAGCGGGGACCGGGCTGGCAGCCGCGGAAGGCGGACCGCGTGGTGATCGGTGCCGCGGGTCTGGCCGACGAGGGGCGGCTGATAGCCGGCGAGCTCGGGCTCACCTACGCCGGCCGGAAGGACGACGTGCGGGCGGGGGACGTCCGGCTCACGCTCGGCGGGGGCGGGAACCAGGAGTCGTACACGATGACCGTCCGCGACGGGCGGGTGGACATCAGCGGTCCCGGTGAGGCCGGTGTCTTCTACGGCACCCGCACGCTGAAGCAGGAGGTCCACGGCGGCGGTACGGCGCCCGAGGGGGGCGTACGGGACGCGCCCGCCAAGCCGGTGCGCGGGTTCATGCTGGACATCGCGCGCAAACCGTACTCCGAGTCCTGGATCGAGGACCGAATACGGGAGCTCGGCGACCTGAAGTTCAACGAACTGGGGCTGCACTTCTCCGACGACCAGGCCTTCCGCATCGAGTCCGGCACCCACCCCGAGATCGTCTCGCCGGACCATCTGACCAAGGCACAGGTGGAGCGGATCGTCGCCCTGGCGCACAGCCGGCACATCACCGTCGTCCCCGAGATCGACTCGCCCGGGCACCTGGGCGCCGTCCTCGCCGCCCATCCCGGCCTTCAGCTGCGCAACGCGAGCGGAACCCCCACCAAGGGCGCGATCGACATCTCCAAGCCCGCCTCCGCCAAGCTCGTCGACGATCTGCTGAACGAGTACGCGGGGCTGTTCACCGGCGACCGGTGGCACCTCGGCGGCGACGAGTACCAGGCGCTGACCGTGAAGGACCCGCAGGCCTCGTATCCGCAGCTGGCCGCCGCAGCCCGGCAGAAGTACGGCTCCGGCGGCACCGTCGCCGACCTCGCCACCGGCTGGCTGAACGACCGCGCCGCCACCGTCCGCGCCCACGGCAGGACCATGCGGGCCTGGAACGACGGCTTCTACCGCGGGGCCTCCGTGCAAGCCGCCAAGGACCTCCAGGCCGCCTACTGGACCGGCAAGGAGATCGGCGCCCGGCCGCCCGTGGAGTACCTGGGCGCGGGACGCAGGGTGCTCAACCACAACGACGAGTTCCTCTACTACGTCCTCGGCCAGCCGCAGACCTTCGTGTATCCCACCGGGCAGCGGATCTACGAGCGGTGGAACCCGCGCGTGCTGCGCGGCACGGCCGCCGTACCGGCGCGCTACGACGGGCAGATCCTGGGCGGCTCGTTCGCGGTGTGGTCCGACTTCCCGAACGCGCAGACGGAGGCGCAGGTCGCGGCCGGGATCCGGATGCCGCTGCGGGCCACCGTGCAGAAGCTGTGGGACCCGGGCACGCCGGCACTGTCCTGGGCGGACTTCCGGAGCCTGGCGGACCGGCTTGGCTGAAAACGCCCGCTGTGACACTCCCGCGCCGTAGCACGCAGTAAGGGGAAGTGCGGGCTCCGTACCGGTCGGTGCCCTGGCGAGGGAGACATTCATGAGCCTGGTGGAACGCATCGCGCAGGCCGACGAACGCGGACTGGCCGCCAGCGGGCTGGCTTGTTTGGACCGGTGCCTGCCTCTGCTCGGCGCCGACGACGAACTGCTCCGGCCGCTGTGGGCGAGCCTCGCCGACGGCTCCGACTGGAGCGCGAGCCTGGACAGGGCCCGGGCCGCCCTCGGTGCCGGGCAGCCGGACGACGAGGTCGCGCTGCTCGCCCGGCGCATGCTGGAGGCGGCCCCGGCCGAGCGCACCGCCGACGCGGTACGGCCCTGGGCCGACGCCTGCTCGGTCGCCTCGCTGCGGATCCACCGGCTGCTCGATCCCGCCGCGGACGACACGGCGGCGGCGGACGGTCTGGCCGCCGGGCGCGCGGGTGACACGGCGGATCTGCCTCCGCTGGTCGCGGCCGAGCTGCGCCGCCAGACGGCGGTGCTGGAGCTGGTCGCCGAGCACGGTCCGCACGGCCTGCGCCGCGCGCTGGACCTGTCGATCGAGGGCCGGCGGGTGCTGCGGGCGGTGGTCTCGCGCCGGGCACGCACCGGGGCCTGAGGCGGCACCGGACGCCGACGCCGACCGCGAGCGCCCCGACGGGACACGGACGAGGGCGCCGGCAGGCACCGGAGACCCGCGCCCCGGCCGTTTCAAACCCCCTGCGTGGGCGAGTCCTGTGACCGTCGTGCGGTCGGCGTGGGGCGGTTCTGCGGGAGTCGGCACAGCGGCCCGGAAAGGCGTGACGGCCCGGCCGCGCCGCTCGCTCTTCCCTATGTGACAGCCCACGTGACAGCACAGCAGGAGACCAGGCCGCACGCCGCGGCGAAGCCCGTACGGTGGGCCGCGGACACCGTGGCGACCATGCGCGAGGGCGCCCGGGTGCGGCTCGACTACTCGGCACAGAGCCTGTGGCGGGTCGACCGGATGATCGAGGAGATCCGGCGCGAGGCGCCGCCGCCCGCCGCCGTGGAGAGCGTGCTGCGCGGCTTCGGCGCCTACGCCGGTGAGGTCATCGTCCGCCAGACCGGTGCCGAGTGGTGGGCGGCCGGCGGCGACCACTGGGTGCGCACCCCCGACGGCCGGCTCTGGGACCCCGTCGAGGAGGCCCGGCGCTGCTTCGCCGGTCAGGGCTCGCTGCGCCTGCTGTGCCGGGATGCGACGGGCTCCCGCTGACCGGGCGCGGCGACCTGTACGCCGAGGGGCGGGGCGCGACCGCCGACCGGGTGTCCGTGCCGCGCCCCACGGACCCTGTGACACTTCTGTGCGGCCCGGCGCTGATCACCGTGGAGGGCGGAGACACGGCCGCAGCGTGTCGGACCGTGAGGGACGAGCCACGCCGTGGCCATGAGCTCGGCACGAACGAGGACGTCTTGGGCCAGGGAGGGGTACCCCGGCGCCCGCAGCCGCGGGACGGGGAACTGGGCGCGGCCGTCGCGCGCGCCCAGGAGGGCGACGAGACCGCCTTCGCGGTGGCCTACCGGATCGTGCAGCCCGGCCTGCTCGGCTATCTGCGCGGCCTCGTCGGCGAGGACGCGGAGGACGTGGCCGCCGACGCCTGGCTGGAGATCGCCCGCGACCTCGGCCGGTTCAAGGGCGACGGCGCCGGCTTCCGCGGCTGGACCGCGACCATCGCCCGGCACCGCGCCCTGGACCAGCTGCGCCGCCGCCGGGTACGGCCCCGGGCCGCGCCGCTGGAGCAGGACGCCCTGGAAC
This sequence comes from Streptomyces durhamensis, assembly GCF_000725475.1. Taxonomy (NCBI): domain Bacteria; kingdom Bacillati; phylum Actinomycetota; class Actinomycetes; order Kitasatosporales; family Streptomycetaceae; genus Streptomyces; species Streptomyces durhamensis. Next base: position 503,996 of record NZ_JNXR01000007.1, on the reverse strand, counting down.
TGCCCGGCCGGCACAGCACCGACGACGAGGCCCTGGAGTCGCTGTCCACGCACCGGGCGCTGGAACTGGTGCGCAGCCTGCCGCGCGACCAGGCCGAGGCGGTGCTGCTGCGGGTGGTCGTCGGCCTGGACGGCCCGTCCGCCGCGCGCGTCCTCGACAAGCGCCCCGGCGCCGTCCGTACGGCCGCGCACCGGGGGCTGAAACGCCTCGCCCGGCACCTGGGCGCCCAGGACGCGGCGGACGAGGGCGGGGCGGACGGAGGCGCGGCGGACGAGGGTGTGACGGATGACGGCCCCCGGACGCTGGGTGAGTCGACATGAACGGCGCCGATCGCGAGCCGTACGGATAGTGGGAGAGGAATCGGCGCGGGACTCCGGCGCGCCGGACGAGGACGGGAACGGGCATGGGTGAACGGCACAGCGGCGACGCTCCCCCGGGGCGCCGGCGCGCGCACCCCGGCGGCATCCTCTCCGCACCCCGGCGCGACGAGGCGGACCTCGGCGGCTCCGGGTTCGAGGCGCGGCTCGCCGCCGCCCTGCGCGCCGACGACACGGACGCCGAGGGCGAGCGCCGGGCCGTGGCCGCCTTCCGTGCCGCCCGCGCGACGGAAGCGCCCCTGCCGCGCACCCGGCGCCGGGACGACTGGCGGCCCGCGGCACCGCGCCGCGGCCGGCTCTCGCTGAGGGCCACGCTCTCGGTGGCGCTCGCGAGCCTCGCGCTGGGCGGCGTCGCCGTCGCGGCGATCGGCTCCGCCCGGTCAGGCCCGTCCGCCCGCCCGCACACCCCGCGGCCGGCGCACTCGTCGACGAACACCTCGCACGGGCCGGCCGTACCCGGCCCGTCCGCCGGGCCGGCCGGTTCCCGGTCCCCGGGCCCGTCCGCCCGCCCGGACCACCCCGCCACCGCCCGGGACACCCTGGCCCACTGCCGTACCTACGAGCGGGCCGGAGAGCGGGGCGGTGCCCTGGACTCGACGGCCTGGCAGCGGCTCGTCACGGCGGCGGGCGGCGAGGACGGGGTCGCGGCCTACTGCGCCCGGGTGGAGCACTCCCAGGGGCCGAAGGGCGGCCACGGGGGCAAGCCGGGCAAGGACGCGGGGCGGCCGGCGGCGAGTCCGAAGCCGGCCGACGCGAAGCCGGCCGGCGTCGGTCCGACCGGCGTGAAGAAGAAGCCCGCGGGGGCCGGGAGCAAGAAGAAGTAGCGGCCCCTCCGGCCCCGCGCGAGCGAACGGCCGGGGCCGCCACCCCCCACAGGAGAGGCCCCGGCCGTCGCGCGGACGGGCCGCGCGCGACCCGTACTCCCTACAGCGCCGGGAGTGCGTTTTGTGTCACACCCCGACCCGGTCGGCCCTCACCCTGCGCACATCCGCACCCGGTCACGAGTTAGTTGCATCTTCTACGGACCCCCTGCGGACATGGACGGGCAACGGTTTCACGCCGTAACGTGCCTTTCGCGCCGACCGGGCAACAGGGCGTAAAGGGAGTGCGGTGCTGGGGGACGACGCGGAGCTGACCGCCGCGGTGCGCGCGGCACAGGACGGAGACGAGACCGCCTTCCGTACGGTGTACCGCTCCGTGCATCCACGGCTGCTCGGATACGTGCGGACACTGGTCGGCGATCCGGACGCCGAGGACGTCGCGTCCGAGGCCTGGCTGCAGATCGCCCGCGACCTGGACCGGTTCAGCGGAGACGCCGACCGCTTCCGCGGCTGGGCCGCCCGGATCGCCCGCAACCGCGCCCTGGACCACATACGCATGCGCGGCCGCCGTCCCGCCATAGGCGGCGACGAGACGGAGCTGACCGGCCGGGCCGCCGAGTCCGACACGGCCGGCGAGGCCATCGAGGCCCTGGCCACCGACAGCACCCTCTCCCTCATCGCGCGGCTCCCGCAGGACCAGGCCGAGGCGGTCGTCCTGCGAGTCGTCGTCGGCCTCGACGCCAAGAGCGCCGCCGAGACCCTCGGCAAACGCGCCGGCGCCGTACGCACCGCCGCGCACCGCGGTCTGAAGCGGCTCGCGGAGCTGCTCGGCGACGATCCGGAATCGGCGGACGCGCTCGACGCGCTCCCACCCCAGCGAGAACCGCGCCGTCGCGCGGTGTCGTCCGCAACTGTGACGGATACGCGTGCGCGGACGCAGAAGGACATGTGATGGCCGACGAGCAGGACAAGTGGCTGAACCGGGAGACGGCGGAACGCCTGCTGCGCGGTGAGTCACTGGAAGCCGTCGACGCCTCTGCCCGTGACCAGGCCGAACGCCTCTCCCGAGCACTCGGCGCGCTCTCCTCGGAGGCGGCCCCCGCCACCGGTGAGCTCCCCGGCGAACAGGCCGCCCTGGCCGCGTTCCGCAAGGCCCGCGAGGCCGCCGAAACCGAACGGACCGCCGCTGCCCCCTTCGCCGGCGGCACCGGCCGGTCCGTGCCCGGCGCCGACGCGGGCCTGGTCCGCATCGGCGCCCCGGGCCGTACCGGAACCCCGGCCCGCCGCCCCCGCTGGGGCCGCCCGGTGCGCCTGGCACTCGCCGCCGCGATGGCCGTGGGCACGGTCGGCGGCGTCGCCATGGCCGCCGGGAGCGGAATGCTGCACACGCCGTTCGCACCCGAGAAGCCCGGCCCCTCCGCCTCCGCCTCCGTCTCCCCCGACGAGACGTCCGCGGTCCCCTTCGCCCCGGTCCCGCCCGAGGGCACCTCGGGCACGACCGTGGATCCGGGCGCGCCGAGCGGCGGCCCGCGCGGGCGGAGCGGCGACGCCCCCGGCGAGGCCGCCGGACCGGATGACCGCGCGGGCGGCAGCGACGCCCCGGGCACCGGTGAGCCCTCCGGCAGCCCCCGCGGCCGCTGGAAGGACGCCGCCGCGGCCTGCCGGGACATCCGCGACGGCCGGGAACTGGAGGCCGGTCGCCGGCGCGCGCTGGAGAACCTGGCGGGCGGCAGCGCACGCGTGAGCCGGTACTGCAAGGTCGTGCTGTCCGCCGCCGACCTGGCCGGCGGGGCGACGAGCGGCGGCAGGAGCGGCGGCAGCGGAACGGCCAAGGGCACGGGCGGCGGCGGAAAGAGCCAGGGCAAGGACGAGGACAACGGCAAGGACAAGGGCAAGGGGGACGACGACGGCCCCGGGCGGGGGCGCCACGGTCGCCCCGGCAAGGGCGGCGGTCACCACGGCCAGAGCCGTGGACACGGCCGTGGCCCCGTCCGGCACGGCGCCGCCGCCGCGCCCATCCCCTCCGCCCTCACCCCGACGCACCCCATCTGACCTGCGCTTTCATGGTCCGCGAAAATTTCTCCCCGCGAGGTGTGACGTTTTCGGAGCCCGGCACGCAGTACTGAGTGAGCCGACTGGTCATCGGCCGTCGCACTGAGCCGGGGGTTCCCCCCGTACCCACGGCTCGTGCACCTGGCGCGGGCGGGACACGTTCCCCCGGTCCCGCCCGCGCCCCGCAGTCCCGCACCACCACCGTCGTCACCAGTAGATGACGACCTTGTCGCCCATCCGCACCTGCGCGAACAACTGGGCGATCGCGATCTCGTCCCGGACGTTCACGCACCCGTGCGAGCCCCCCGCGTATCCGCGCGCCGCGAAGTCGTACGAGTAGTGCACGGCCTGGCCGCCGCTGAAGAACATCGCGTACGGCATCGGCGAGTGGTAGAGCGTGGACACCCAGTGCCGCGCCTTCCAGTAGACGTGGAAGACACCCTCCCGGGTCGGCGTGTACTGCGCCCCGAACCGCACCGCGATCGTGGACAGCGTCCGCCCGTCGACCATCCAGCGCAGCGTCCGCGTCGTCTTGTCGATGCACAGGACACGTCCGGTCAGGCAGCGCGGGTCGGGCGCCCCGGCCGGCTGGCCGCCCATCAGATACAGCTCCCAGGTACCAGGCGGGTGCGTCATCGACACCAGCCGCTGCCAGGTGACGGAGTCCGTCCGCCCGGTCCGCGGCAGCCCCCGCTTGCCCTGGAAGCCCCTGACGGCCTGCTCGGTCAGATCGTCGTACGACCCCGTCGGCCCGTCGAACAGCCACTGGAGCTGGCGCAGCCGCGCCTGCAGCTCCCGCACGCCCGGCCCGCTGTCGCCGCGCGACCACAGCACCCGGGGAGGGGGCGCGGCCGGCACGAGCGACGGCCGCTGGGCCGTTGGGCTGGGAACCTCGGGGCGGCTCACCGGCGGGACGCCGGACACCTGCCCGGACACCTGCCCGGGTGTCTGTTCCGGAAGTTGGACGTGCACCGGTGCCCGGGCTTTGCCGTCCGCGCCAGTGGGGGGCTGCACGGTGCAGCCGCACAGCGCGGCGAGCGCGGTGAGGGAGGCGGCCGAGGCGATTACGGCGGCGGGTCTTCGCGAGATCCTCATGCCGGGGATGCTTCCCCGCGTGACCGCCGTCCAACGACGGGGCATGGTGAGGGGTGACAGGACGTACTGCGGAGGCATCCATGGCGCGTGAGTCGGAGTCGGGCCTGCCCATCGAGCCGGTCTACGGGCCGGGGGCCCTCAAGGGCTGGGACCCGGCCGGAAAACTGGGCGAACCGGGCGCGTACCCGTTCACCCGCGGGGTCTACCCGACCATGTACACCGGCCGCCCCTGGACCATGCGCCAGTACGCCGGTTTCGGCACGGCCGCCGAGTCCAACGCCCGCTACCGTCAGCTGATCGCCCACGGCACCACGGGACTCTCGGTCGCCTTCGACCTGCCCACCCAGATGGGCCACGACTCCGACGCACCCCTCGCGCACGGCGAGGTCGGCAAGGTGGGCGTCGCCATCGACTCGATCGAGGACATGCGGGCGCTCTTCGACGGCATCCCGCTCGACCAGGTCTCGACGTCGATGACGATCAACGCCCCGGCGGCCCTGCTGCTGCTCCTGTACCAGCTGGTGGCCGAGGAGCAGGGCGTACGGCCCGATCAGCTGACGGGCACGATCCAGAACGACGTGCTGAAGGAGTACATCGCGCGCGGGACGTACATCTTCCCGCCGAAGCCCTCCCTGCGCCTGACCGCCGACATCTTCAAGTACTGCACCGCCGAGATCCCGAGGTGGAACACGATCTCGATCTCCGGCTACCACATGGCCGAGGCGGGGGCGTCGCCCGTACAGGAGATCGCGTTCACCCTGGCGGACGGCATCGAGTACGTCCGTACGGCGGTGGCGGCGGGCATGGACGTCGACGGCTTCGCCCCGCGCCTGTCCTTCTTCTTCGTGGCCCGTACGACGCTGCTGGAGGAGGTCGCCAAGTTCCGTGCGGCGCGCAGGATCTGGGCGCGGGTGATGCGGGACGAGTTCGGCGCCCGGGATCCGAAGTCCCTGATGCTCCGCTTCCACACCCAGACGGCCGGCGTGCAGCTGACGGCCCAGCAGCCGGAGGTGAACCTGGTCCGGGTCGCCGTCCAGGCCCTGGCGGCGGTGCTCGGCGGTACGCAGTCCCTGCACACCAACTCCTTCGACGAGGCGATCGCGCTGCCGACGGACAAGAGCGCGCGGCTGGCGCTGCGGACCCAGCAGGTGCTGGCGCACGAGAGTGACGTGACGGCGACCGTCGACCCCTTCGCCGGCTCCTACGCGGTGGAGCGGATGACGGACGACGTGGAGGAGGCGGCCGTCGGCCTGATGCGCAGGGTCGAGGACCTGGGCGGGGCGGTGGCGGCGATCGAGCGGGGCTTCCAGAAGGCCGAGATCGAGCAGAACGCGTACCGGATCGCCCAGGAGACCGACTCCGGGGAGCGGGTGGTCGTGGGCGTGAACCGCTTCCGGCTGGACGAGGAGGAGCCGTACGCGCCGCTCCGCGTCGACCCGGCCATCGAGGCCCGGCAGGCGGAACGCCTGGAGAAACTGCGGGCGGAACGGGACCCGCGGGCGGTGGACTCGGCCCTCGCCGCACTGGCGAAGGCGGCGGAGGGCGAGAACAACGTGCTGTACCCGATGAAGGAGGCGCTGCGCGCCCGGGCGACGGTGGGGGAGGTGTGCAACGCGCTGCGCGAGGTGTGGGGCAGCCATGTGCCCTCGGACGCGTTCTGAGCCTCCCCCCGGCCTCAGGTCTGCCGCCGGGACAGGGCGCCGGGGCCGCCCGGCTGGGACGGCAGCGTGACGGCTTCGTGCCCGGTGCCCGCGCCCAGTACGCCCTGCTGGTAGAAGCGCGCGTGTTCCCGGCACAGCCAGTACGTCGGGCCCTCGGGGGTGACGACCTTGTTCAGGCCGGCCCAGCGCTCCTCCGGATCGAGCTGCTTGAGCAGGGCGTACATCTGCCGGAACTCGGCATGGTCCGTCGCCAGCACGGTGGAGCGTGACTCCCGGTCGCTCAGCTGCCGGCGGGTCTCCTCGGGAAGAGCGTCGAGCAGCGCCTTCATCAGCTCCAGGTCGTCCTTCATCACCTTGCTCAGATCCTCGGACACCGCTCCGACGGCCGCGCCGAAGACGGGGACGACGTACTTGAGCACCTTGAGCGACTGGTGCACGTACGGCAGCACGACCTTGGTGAACTTCGAGTTCGCGGGCAGCTCGTACGGATCGGCTCCCTCCAGCAGGTGCCACTCGCCGGGCGCCTCGCAGCACAGGTGCAGCTGGAAGACGTCCCCGGGGCGCAACCGGTGTCCCGCCGCACGGCGCGACACCCGGCGTACCCAGATCACGCTGGGGCAGATCGCCTCCTGCTGGCTCTGTTCGCGGCGCAGCAGCGCGAGGAAGCCCCGCTGCTGTTCGGCCACCATCGCCGACACCTCGGCCCGGGCCTGCTCGATCCCGTCCCGTACCTCGGCGTGCCGGCGCTGCCCGATGATCTCCATCCGGTCGAGCCGCTCCAGGACCTGGCGCGTCATCTGTTCGGACCGGTCGGCGGCCGGCCGCTCGATGCCCTGCAGCAGGAAGGCGACCTCGACGTTCTCCAGGTGCTCCGGACACTCGATCGTCTCCAGCGGAGGACGGCGGTCGAGCCGGGCCCGCAGCTGCTCGTGCCGGAACTCGTGCGCGCACGCGCGGCCGTCCGGGTACCGGTACGGACAGGGCACGAGACGGGTGATGTCCAGGCCGGGGTAGCGCTGGAGGGTCTGCTCGAACCCGTCCTTGAGCACGGCGAAGAAGTCGTGCGGATACGAGCCCCGCACCCGCAACTCCGCCGTCTTCGCATGGCGGTCCACCGTCACCAGCGCGGCGTGCACCCCGTCCGGATGCTTGAGCAGCGCCCCGGAACGCCAGCGCACGGGGGTGGAGAACCGGTGCTCGCGGGCGATGAACCAGGTGGGGATGCCCGGGGGCACCGTGTGCAGCCGGTACCGGAGCCGCAGCTCCCGCTGGCCGAGGCGCTCCGGGGAGTTCCACTCGTCCTGGTACGGAGGCGGGTTCCAGGGCAGCAGTTCCACCACGAGGCTCGCGGTCTGGTCCTCGGTCCGGTACGAGAGGTCGAAGTTCTCCATCATGCGGATGAGGTGGCGCCGCATGGACCGCTCGACGTCCTGCCAGAGCGTGGCCCCGAAGGAGTGGTGGAACAGGCCTCCCTCGTTGAGGACGTCCTCGGAGTCGAGCACCCGGCTGATGTACGCCGTCAGCCACTGGGGGCGCAGGACGACGAGGTCGCACAGTTCCTCGTCGTCCGGGTAGTAGAGGAGATCGCCGAGGCTGTGCAGCGCGGCGGTGAGCGAGGCCTGGTGCGAGGGCTCGCGCACCCCGGCCGTCGCGAGCAGCTCGTTCAGGCCTTCCGGCGTGATGTGCTTGTTCACGGCCGCCCGTACGGCGTCCGCCGCCCGCAGCCAGGTGCGCGGCCAGGTCACGCCCATCAGGGGGAGCCTGGCGACCTGCTGGCGGATCACCTCACGCACCTGCTCGACACCGACACCGCTCGCGCTGTCCGCGCTGAGGCTCTCCACGATCAGCCCCGGATACGTCTCCTGCAGCTCGTCCAGGGGCAGGTCCGGGGGCCGGGGGCCGAGATGCGTGGCGACCAGCACCACGGGGGCCTGCGGCGCCCTGGCCTTGATCATGTCCAGCCAGTAGTGCAGCTTGCTGCCCTCCCAGCCGATCTGCGCGTCCCACAGCAGCAGGAAGAGCGAGCGGTCGGTGAGGAAGAACTGGTGGGTGGCGTGGTAGATCTCCTGGCCGCCGAAGTCCCAGGTGCTCAGCCGCATGGTCACGTCCTCCCCGGCGGGGGGATGCGGATGCGGCATGTCCAGGGTGCCGACGGTGAGCCCGTGGGTACTGTCCTCGTTCGGGTTGTGGGCCTCATTGCGCAGGGCGCGCAGGAGCGAGGTCTTGCCCACGCGGCCCTCGCCGACGACGACGACCTTGGACGACCACTGACGGACGGGGTCGGCCTGGGTCTCGGCGAGGAAGGTGACGACTGCCTGAGTACCGGCGGCGACCACCTCGGGGGGTGGGCTCGTCAGGGGGTTGTCATGGAGTCCCAGAACGGTCAGTTCCCGGAGGGCGCCCAGGCTCCTGGGAAGTTCGCTGAGGCTGTTCGCGCTCAGTTCCAGGCGCCGGAGCCTGACAAGGCGGCCGATGTCGTCGGGGAGGGCGGTCAGATAGTTGACGCTCAGCCAGACCGTCTCGAGGCTGGTGAGGTCCGTGAACCAGGCGGGCAGGGATTCGAGCTGGTTCTCGCCGAGCGCGAGGACGGTGAGCTCGGTGAGGTTGCGGAGCGTCTCGGGCAGGTGGGAGAGGCGGTTGCCGTAGAGCCGCAAGTCCCTCAGCCGGGTCAGGTTGCCGAGGCTGTCCGGTATCGCGACCAGCTTGTTGAAGTCCAGGCCCAGCGCACGGAGCTCGGTGAGTCTGCCGATCGACTCGGGCACGGCGACGAGCGCGTTTTGGTCCGCCGAGAGGAACTCGAGCCGGGTGAGGTCACCGATCCACTCGGGCAGCGCGTGGAGCCTGTTCGACTGCACTTCGAGCTGGATCAGGCGGGTCAGCTCGCGCACCTCCTCGGGCACCGCTGTCAGTCCGAGCCCGGAGAGGTCGAGTGTCGTGCTCCCCTTCCTCCGGCACTCCGCGATCCGTGTGCGCGCCTCGTCGATGCCGTTGTCCGCAGACGTCAATTCCCGTGCCCCGCCCTGTACTTGACCTGGAGAACTCCGTCGGCCCCCTGGGGTCCAGCGTAGGGATCGCGTCACCCGGCGGTCAGGACATTCCGGGAATCCGTGCCCACTCGCCCGTCCGTGCGACACTCCTGTGCATGTTCGGTGTCATCGACCTCCCCACCTACCTCGCGGGCCTGATCCTGATCGTGCTGCTGCCCGGTCCCAATTCGCTGTACGTGCTCTCCGTCGCCGCCCGGCGCGGTGTGCGGGCCGGGTACACCGCCGCCGCCGGGGTGTGGTGCGGTGACACCGTGCTGATGACGCTGTCCGCCGCGGGGGTCGCCTCGCTGCTGAAGGCCGACGCCGTGCTGTTCGGGATCGTGAAGTACGCCGGTGCCGGATATCTGACCTGGCTCGCCGTCGGCATGCTGCGGGCCGCCTGGCAGATGTGGCGGACGCGGCGGGACAGGGTCGTGGAGGACTCCGCCGGGGCCGCCGCGGTCAGCGATGAGCGGCCCTTGCGGCGCGCGCTCGTCGTGAGCCTCTTCAACCCGAAGGCGATCCTGTTCTTCGTCGCCTTCTTCGTCCAGTTCGTCGACCCCCACTACGCCTGGCCGGCCCTGTCCTTCGTCGTCCTCGGCGCGTTCGCCCAGCTGGCCAGCTTCCTGTACCTGAGCGCCCTGATATTCGGCGGGACGCGGCTCGCCGCCGCTTTCCGGCGGCGCAGGAGGCTGGCGGCCACGGCGACCTCGGCGGCCGGTGCGCTGTTCCTGGGGTTCGCCGTGAAGCTGACGCTGGCCAGTGCGTAGCGCCCGCCGCACCGTGCCCGGTGCGTAGGCCGGGGTCAGCCGCCGACCCCGGCCAGGTAGGCCTCGACCCCGTCGGACGAGGTGCCCGCCCAGCCCACGTACCCGTCCGGGCGGATCAGGAAGACGCCCGGTCCGTATGACCGCGGGGCCGCCGGCAGCGCGCGCACGCCGGGGGCAGGGGCCTGTGCGCCCAGCAGGGTCCAGTGCGGGCCCCGGAACGCGTCGAAGAGGCGGACGCCGGACACCGTGCCGTCGGGGGCGCGGTCGCCCGCCCGGATGCCGGCCGGGTTCTCACGCGTCTCCACGCTGAGGGACGACTCCCGGTAGCCCAGCCCCAGCTGCACCGTCGACCTCCCGCGCCGGACCTCGCCGCGGTGCACGCCCGTCGACAGGTCCAGCATGGCCGCCGCGTTCGCCCGGCGCTCCTCCTCGTAGGTGTCCAGCAACGCCTCCGGCGCCCCGCCGCGCAGTACCGCGCCCAGCTTCCAGCCCAGGTTGTAGGCGTCCTGGACGCTGGTGTTCAGGCCCTGCCCGCCGGCCGGGGAGTGCACGTGCGCCGCGTCGCCCGCCAGGAAGACCCGGCCCGCCCGGAACCGGTCCGCGAGGCCGGTGCGCGGCCGGAAGTCGGAGGCCCAGCGCAGCTCCGTGACGTCCCCCGCGTCCAGGTGCGTGAACGCGGCCACCAGCGCCCGGATGCCGTCCAGGGACAGGTCGGGCGTGGTGCCCTCCGCGAGGCGCGCCTGCACCTGGAAGTCGTCCGTGCCGGCGAGCGGGCACAGCCCCACGCCGGTGCCGTCGGCGCCCGGGAAGGTGTGCCAGTGGTCGCGGTCCAGGCCCCTCAGCCGTACGTCCGCCACCAGGAACGGCGCGGGGTCGACCGCCTCCCCGGCCATGCCGACGCCCAGCGCGCGCCGTACGGCCGACCGGCCGCCGTCGGCCGCGACGACGTACCGGGCGCGGGTGGCCGTACCGTCGGCGCACCGCACGGTCACGCCGTCCGCGTCCTGTTCGAGGCCGGTCACCTCGTGGCCGAAGGCCACCTTCCCGCCGAGCTCGGTGAGCCGCGCGTACAGCACCTCCTGGGTGCGCCACTGCGCGACCATCAGCGGGTCGGTGTACGGGGTGCCCTCGTCCGCCTCGATCGCGTCGAACATCGGCTGTTCGCCGATCCGCTCGCCGTCCTTCCAGATCATCCGCGCCGGGTACGGGCCGCCTGCCGCCCGGATGGCCTCCCGCACGCCCAGGTCGTCGAAGACCTCCTGGGTGCGCGGCTGGATCCCCTTGCCGCGCGAGCCGGGGAACAGGCCCTCGGCCCGCTCCACCACCAGCGCGTCCACCCCGCGCCGGGCGAGGTCGATGCCGAGGGTCAGACCGGTCGGACCTGCGCCCACGATCAGGACATCCATCACGATTCCCCTTAACGTCGTTAAGTGCTGACAGCCCTGAGCGTGCCCTTAACGCTGTTAAGCTGTCAAGTGTGAGCCCCGAGAAACGCGCGCCCCTGGACCGCCGGCGCGTCGCCGACACCGCGTTGCGCCTGCTGAACGAGGTCGGCCTGGACGGCCTGACCCTGCGTGCCATCGCCAGGGAGCTGGACGTCAAGGCGCCCGCGCTGTACTGGCACTTCAAGGACAAGCAGGCGCTGCTGGACGAGATGGCGACCGAGATGTACCGGCGGATGGCCGCCGGTGCCGCGCTCGATCCCGCCGACACCTGGCAGCAGCGGCTGCTGAAGACGAACCGCGCACTGCGGGCCGCGCTGCTCGGCTACCGGGACGGGGCGAAGGTGTTCAGCGGCTCGCGCTTCACGGGCACGGACCACGCCGGGGCGCTGGAGGCGAACCTGCGCCTGCTCACGGACGCCGGCTTCACCCTCGCCCAGGCGGTCCACGCCGGCCGTACAGCGAGCGCGTACACGATCGGCTTCGTCACCGAGGAGCAGGGCGTCGAGCCCCTCCCGGGCGAGCGGCGGGAGGGGTACGACGTCGGGGAACGCGCCCGGCGGATGGCCGGGTACCCGCTCGCCGCGCAGGCCGGACCGCTGCTCTTCGACGGCTACGACGAGCAGTTCGAGGAGGGGCTGGCGCTGGTGGTAGCGGGCGTCGGGGCGCGGTACGGGATCAGCTGACGGCGGGGAGCCCGCGGGTCTTCTTCAGGGCCCGCTTCAGCCGCGGCCCGAGCGGCCTCTCCACGAACCGGTGGATCAGCCAGGCCAGTACGAGCATGCCGAGCACGGTGGTCACGAGCGTCGCCCAGGCAGGCAGGCCGAGCCCCCGGTGCAGCACCCGGATGACGAACCAGCCCAGGTGCTCGTGGACCAGGTAGAACGGGTACGTCAGCGCGCCGGCCGTGACCAGCCAGGGCCAGGACGCCCACCGGGTCCAGCCCAGGGCCACGGCGGCGACGGCCCCGTAGGCGGCGGTGACGATCAGGATGACGACGTAGGGGTCCCGGTGCGGGTGCGGGCCCCACAGCCCTCGGGTGGCCTCGCTCTGGGCCAGCAGCCAGGACATCGCGACGATGCCCCACGCGAGCAGGTCGCTGCCGAAGCGGTGGATCAGGTACAGCGCCAGACCGCCGACGAAGAAGGGCGCGTACTCGGGCATGACCACCTGGTTCAGCAGGTCGTTGCGCGACGAGGCGCACAGCACGGCCGCCGTCGTCCACACGCAGGCGAACAGCATCACCCGGCGGTAGGTCACCCCGCGCAGGACGACCAGCAGCGCGAACAGCACGTAGAAGCGGACCTCGACCCAGAGTGTCCAGCACACGCCCAGGACCCGGGTCGCGCCCATCGGCTGCTGCAGCATCGTCAGGTTGACGAGGAACTCGTCCAGCCGGACCGCGTGGACGACCACCGGCAGCGCCAGCGACGCCCCGGTGACGAGGACGAGCGCGACCCAGTACGCGGGGTACAGGCGGGCGACCCGGGAGCGGAAGAAGTCACCGAGGGTGCGGCCCCAGCTGCTCATGCAGATCACGAAACCGCTGATGACGAAGAAGAACTGCACACCGAAGTTGCCGTAGACGGCCGCCCGGGACAGCGTCGGGAAGAGGTGGTCCGGGCTGCCGTGCCAGGACGCGGAGACCGGGCCACCGCGACCGGTGTAGTGGTACAGACAGACCATCAGGGCGGCGACGAGCCGCAGGCCGTCCAGGGCGAGCAGACGGCTTCGGGGTCTGGAGGCGGGGGCCGTTCCGGCGGCGGACGGTGCGGGAACGGAGGCGAGGGCGGGGGAGGAAGCGGCCATGGTGTTCAGCGCCTACCCGAACGAAAATAGATCACCTCATCATTTTGTGTGAAAGTAGCCGTCATAAGCGGGTAGTTGAGCTGACATCCGGGTGAACGGGAGGGGGTGGGCCCGTGCCGGGCCCACCCCGCCTCACCGCCGTGTCCTCACCGGCGTACGGAGTTGCGCAGGCTGCGCGCCTTGCGGGCCACCCGGCGGACCGTCGCGTTGCGCGGGATGAACGCCAGCTGGGCGGGCACCCCGCCGGGCAGGGCCAGCGAGGACAGCCGCCGGCGCTTGAAGTAGCGCATGGTGTGCGGGTTCAGGTGCCGTGCGAGCCAGCTCTCGGCCTGCGGGCGCAGTCGCGGGTAGATCTTCGGCTGCATCGCGAAGCCCACCGCGCCGATCAGCGCGCCCAGTGCCTCGACGTCCATGCCGGAGCGCTGCGCGGTGACCGCGGCACGGTCGCCGAGGTCGGGCAGCAGCGCGTCCGCGATGGTCACCGGGACCCGGTTGCTGTTCTCGTACGGCGTCAGCCGCTCCAGCAGCGCCTCGGTGCCGATCCGGGCGACCGGCAGGCCGTACAGCGCCCGCGCCGTGAGCAGGGCGGTGGAGAAGCAGCCGACGACCAGCGCGGGACGCATCCGCTGGTACAGCACCTCGGCGAGGACCGGCGTGTCGAGCACCGTCAGCTCGACCTCCAGCCGGTCCGCCTCCCGCTCCAGCAGGCGGGTGAAGCGGGCCGGCGCGGACGGGTGCGGCTTGAACACCACCTGGGTGTGGCCGAGCGCCGCCGCGCCCTTCAGCATCCGCACATGCAGGTTCTCCTCCTGCTCGGCGGTGAGGATGTCCAGTGCCGACAGGTACTGGCCGAGCAGCAGCGCGGGCTCCTCGATCCGAGGCAACCCGTCTCCGCTGGGGGCGAGTTCGGCGAGCACCTTGGTGAAGGCGGCCGTCGGCACGGTCTCGCCGGGCACGCCGAACTCGGTGAGCAGCAGCGGCTTCAGGCCCGGCACCAGGTCCAGGTGCAGCACCCGGTCCACGCGGGTGCCGACCAGCGGGTCGATCTTGTTGCGGGTGGGGCCGTAGCTCATCAGGCCGTCGGCGTAGACCGTCACCGGGGCGCCGGTGAAGATCTGCGCGAGCGCCAGGGACGGGTTGACCTGGATCGACTCGACCGCCAACGCCACGTCGTCGTCGCCCAGCCGCCACTCGTGGCGCAGGAAACGCTCCCAGAGCGGCAGATCGTCCCCGCGGGGCGTCCAGCCGCCCGGATGGAACGGGAAGATCGTCTCGTTGTACGAGATCACGTCGTCGAAGCGGTCGCGCAGCTTCTCGAAGCCGGGCGCCTCGTCCAGCGGGGCCGTGGTCTCGGGCGTGGCCGCGTTGTTGCAGACCAGCAGGATCCGCCGGTCGGCCGGGCGGAAGCAGCCGGAGTCCAGGGCGGCGGCAAGCGTGGCCGTGCCGTACAGCGTCGACGCCTGGAAGATCTGGGTGGTCACGCGGCGGCCCCCGCGGGAGCGGGACGGCGGCGCAGCCGGCGCAGCTTGGTGGCGCGCTGGAGGTCCATGGAGTCCAGCGCCTCGTCCAGCACGTCCTGCGGCATGCGCCGCAGGGCCGCGGCACTCATGGATTTCAGTTTCTTCGCCACCGCGGGCTCGAACCTTTCGATGGATCCCAGATGATGGGAAATGATGGCGCAATAGGTACGGACGGCCTTCGGCAACAGCTGGTCGGCGTCCCGGTCCTGCGCGGTTTCCGCGACCACCTGATCGAACGCGCGGATGAAATCGAGCTGCCGGACATCACCGATCTGGGTGAGCGAGGAGGCGACCCCGCGCCGGTAGAACACGCCGAGCAGACTCACCGCGGCGAAGGAGTCCGCCTCCCGGTGCAGCTTCCAGATCCACGGCCGGTCCTCGGCGGTGCGCAGCCCGTCGGTGAAGTGCAGAAGCCCCTTGTCCACCAGCCGGCGGTGGTAGAGGCCCGCCCACGCGTACGCGTAGTCCACGGACGTCGACCGGTCGGCGGGCAGGATCGCCTCCCGCGGGTCCATCACCACGTCGCGCCGGCCGACCGGCACCCGGTTCACCGAGCGCGACCGCGCGGTGCACTGCACATGGTCGGTGCGGATGAAGTCGCAACCCAGCTCCTCCATGGCCGCGACCGCTTGCGCGAAGTAGCCGGGGGCGAGCCAGTCGTCGCCGTCCAGGAAGGTCAGGTACGTGCCGCGCGCCCGGTCGATACCGGTGTTGCGGGCGGTCGCCAGCCCTCCGTTCTGCTCGTGCCGGACGTAGACGGCCCCGGGCAGCTCGCGCTCCGCGCGCGCGAGAATCTCTGGTGTCTCGTCGCGGGAACAGTCGTCGACGAGAATGAATTCGAAGTCCTCACGCGCGTTCGCCTTCAGGCTCCTGAGCGTGTCGGGCGCGTATTGCTGCACGTTGTAGAACGGCACGATGACGGAGAGCTTGACCACGTCAGGGACGTTAGGGCGAAGCCCGTCATTCGTCTTGACCGTCTGCTTGATGCTGGGTGAACGGCACGTGGCGAAGCTGTGAACCAGGCTTTTTCCGCGCGCCTTCGCGCCCTGATTCGCCATTCGGCGATGTGCTGTTAACCGTTTGTTGCATTCCGGTTGGGCGGAACCTCGGAATGGCTTCCTAGCGTCTTCGGCGTGCCAGCAAGTGCTACGAAGTCCCTGCGGGTCGCCGTCCTCGCCGATTCCGACACCCGGTGGAAGTGGGGCGCGCTCACCGCGCAGCGCCTCGCCCCCGCCGACGCCGAGATCCGGCTCGACGGCTACCTCCTGCGGGGACGCGCCACCCCCACCGCCCGCCAGCTCACGGAGGTCGGCGTCCGGGCGGACTCCCTGCGTGAGGTCACCGGCGTCGAGTTCCTGCGCGCCATGGACGAGGCGTCGTACGACGTCCTCGTCCTGGCGCTGGTCGGCGGCGGGGTCCAGGCGATGCTGCACGGGCTGCGCGCCGTCTGGGCGGGCGCCGGCAAGCGTCCCGTCGTCGTCACCGGCTACGTCGGGGTCGTCTACGAGAAGCTCGCCGACGGGCTGCTGCTGCGGCACGGCGCGGACCTCGTACTCGCCAACTCCCGCCATGACGCGGACCGTTTCCGCGCCGTGTACGAGGGCGTGGGCGCCGACGCCTCCTCGGTCACCGAGGTCGCGCTGCCCTTCCTCGGCGGGGCGCCGTACGCCGGTGAACACGAGCCGTCTGCGAAGCAAGGGCGCAGGCCCTACACCGTGGTGTTCGCCGCCCAGCCGTCCGTCCCGGACAGCCGCAAGGACCGTACGTACCTGCTCAACCGGCTCATCGAGCACGCCCGCAGGCACCCCGAGCGCGAGGTGCTGCTGAAGCTGCGCTCCAAGCCGGGCGAGCACACCACCCACATCGAGGAGCTGCCGTACCAGAAGCTGGCGCAGGGCAGGCACCTGCCCGCCAACTTCCGCCTGGTCTACGGCCACATGGGTGAGGTCCTGGACCGTACCGACCTGCTCGTCACCGTCAGCTCCACGGCCGCCTTGGAGGCCCTGCACCGTCGTATCCCCACGGTGGTCCTGACCGACCTGGGCGTACGCGAGGTGCTCGGCAACCACCACTTCACCGGCTCCGGCTGCCTCGCCTCCTGGGACCAGCTGGATGCCGGGCACCGGCCGGTGGCCGACGAGGAGTGGGTGGCCCGGCAGGGCGTGGCCGCCGACGGCACCTACGAGACCGCGTTCGACACCGCCCGCGAGCGCATCGCCAAGCTGCTGGACCGCCCCGGCGGCCTGCCGCCCCTGAACCCCTACTACACCCCCGAGACCGCGCCCGGCTATCTGCCCGGCATCCTCGCCCGGCACCACCTCGGCCCCGACGGCGTGCCGCTGCCCGGCGCGCCCGCCGCCGACAAGGAGCCCGGACCGGTCCGCCAGATCGTGCGCCGCGCGGCGCGTGGCGCCTACCGCCACGGCGTGCAGCGGGTCGCCCCGGTGATCCGGCGGATGGGCGAGCTGTGACCTTCCAAGGGACCATCCAAGGAGACCCCATGTCCAACCCGGAAGCGGGCCCAGGCGCTGCGGTGCGCCGGGTGCTCGCGGTGATCCCCGCCCGCGGCGGCTCCAAGGGCGTGCCCGCGAAGAACCTCGCGCCCGTCGGCGGTGTCCCGCTGGTGGCGCGCGCGGTGCGCGAGTGCCGGGCGACCCGGCTGGTGACCGACGTCGTCGTCTCCACCGACGACCAGGCCATCGCCGCCGCCGCCCGGGAGGCCGGCGCCGAGGTCGTGCTGCGCCCCGCCGCCATCGCCGGGGACACCGCCACCTCCGAGGCCGCGGTCCTGCACGCCATGGACGCCCACGAGGCGCTGCACGGCGCGGCGGTCGACGCGGTCCTGCTCGTGCAGTGCACCAGCCCCTTCATCGTCCGCGAGGACATCGACGGGGTGGCCGGCGCGGTCGTGGAGAACGGCGCGGACACGGCGGTGACCGTGGCCCCCTTCCACGGCTTCGTCTGGCGCGAGGCCGACGCCGGGGCCGAGGACGGGGTGGGCGTCAACCACGACAAGTCCTTCCGCCCCCGCCGCCAGGACCGCCCCCAGGACTTCCTGGAGACCGGCGCCGCCTACGCGATGGACGCGACGGGCTTCCGCAAGCACCAGCACCGCTTCTTCGGCCGTACGGAACTCGTCCGCACCGACCCCGCCCGGGTCCTGGAGATCGACGACCCGCACGACCTGGCCCGCGCCCGCGCGCTGGCCCCCCTCTTCGACGCGGACCGCCCCGGTTCGCTGCCCACCTACGACGACATCGACGCCGTAGTCCTCGACTTCGACGGCACCCAGACCGACGACCGGGTGCTGATCGACTCCGACGGACGGGAGTTCGTCTCCGTGCACCGAGGCGACGGCCTCGGCATCGCGGCCCTCCGCAGGAGCGGCCTGAAGATGCTGATCCTGTCCACGGAACAGAACCCTGTGGTCGCCGCCCGCGCCCGGAAGCTGAAGCTTCCCGTGCTGCACGGCATCGACCGCAAGGACCTCGCGCTCAAGCAGTGGTGCGAGGAGCAGGGCATCGCGCCGGAGCGCGTGCTCTACGTCGGCAACGACGTCAACGACCTGCCCTGCTTCGCCCTCGTGGGCTGGCCGGTGGCGGTCGCGAGCGCCCACGACGTCGTACGCGGCGCCGCACGCGCGGTCACCACGGTCCCCGGCGGTGACGGCGCGATCCGAGAGATCGCCAGCTGGATCCTCGGCCCCTCTCTCGATTCCCTCCCCAAGTAAGGAAATCTCCCCCATGAGCAGCAACTCCCGCATCCGTACGTTCGGTTCGCGCGAGGTCGGCCCCGGCCGTCCCGTCTACATCTGCGGCGAGATCGGCATCAACCACAACGGTGAGCTGGAGAACGCGTTCAAGCTGATCGACGTGGCCGCCGAGGCCGGCTGCGACGCGGTCAAGTTCCAGAAGCGCACCCCGGAGATCTGCACCCCGCGTGACCAGTGGGACATCGAGCGCGACACCCCCTGGGGCCGGATGACCTACATCGACTACCGCCACCGCGTGGAGTTCGGTGAGGACGAGTACCGCCAGATCGACGAGTACTGCAAGGAGAAGGGGATCGCCTGGTTCGCCTCCCCGTGGGACACCGAGGCCGTCGCCTTCCTGGAGAAGTTCGACGTCCCCGCCCACAAGGTGGCCTCCGCGTCCCTGACCGACGACGAGCTGCTCCGCGCCCTGCGCGCCACGGGCCGCTCGGTCATCCTCTCCACCGGCATGTCCACCCCGAAGCAGATCCGCCACGCGGTCGAGGTCCTGGGCTCGGACAACATCCTCATGTGCCACGCCACCTCCACCTACCCGGCGAAGGCCGACGAGCTGAACCTCCGCGTGATCAACACGCTGGAGAAGGAGTACCCGAACGTCCCGATCGGCTACTCCGGCCACGAGACGGGCCTGCAGACCACCCTCGCCGCGGTCGCGCTCGGGGCGACCTTCGTCGAGCGCCACATCACCCTCGACCGCGCGATGTGGGGCTCCGACCAGGCCGCCTCCGTCGAGCCGCAGGGCCTCACGCGCCTGGTCCGCGACATCCGCACCATCGAGGCCTCCCTCGGTGACGGCGTCAAGAAGGTCTACGACTCCGAGCTCGGCCCGATGAAGAAGCTGCGCCGCGTCGCCGGCGTCGTCGCCGAGGCGGAGATCGCCGCGGCGGCCGGCGAGCCGGTCTCGGTGTGAATCCAGTTCACTTACGACGGGACGGTCGTACGCCGATGAGCCCCCGCGCCGGTCACGCCGGCCACCCTCCTCGCACGCTCGCCTTCGTGGAGAGCCCGGTCCAGCTGCTGAACGTGCTGGAGTGGGCGCATCTGCAGGGGCTGCGGGGCACGGACCCGGACCCGTTGCCCGGCACGGACCCGCTTCCGTCCGTGCCGGCGCAGGTACGGCGGACGGTGGCCGGCGACGACCCGTCGCCGGCCGGCGCGGAACTCACGGTCGTCGTCCTGGCCCCGACCGACCCCATGACCCGGGGCCAGCTGCGCCGCATGGCGGACCTGGCCCGGGACGAGGGGTACCGGGTGCGCTGGCAGGAGGCGCGGGGCGGCCCGGCGGCCCCCTTCCAGACGATCGGCGGCCTCGCCGGCGCCCTGCGGCGTGCGGACCGCATCGTCATGGGAGACCCGTTCTCCCGCTACGTCCAACTGCTGCTGACCATCACCCGGGCCCGTGACCTGGTCGTGGTGGACGACGGCACGGCGACGATGGAGTTCGTCGCCCAACTGGCCCGGGGTGAACGGCTGGTCCGCTGGCACCGCAAGGGCGGCCGTCCCGGGGCGCGCGACCTGCTCTTCGCCCCGGTGTCCTCCTCGGCCCGCCGCCGTCTGACGCCGAACGCCCGCCGCCGGGTCGAGGTCTTCTCCTCCATGCCGGTGACGGAGACACCGGAAGGAGTGCGGGTCACGGCCAACGACTTCTCCTGGACCCGCGCCCGCTTCGGGCCGCCGCGCATCACCAGGGGCGCGGACATGGTCGGCACGTCCCTCGTGGAGACGGGGGTCGTGGACGGTGACCGCTACCTGGACGCCGTCCGCAACCTGGCCAAGGCGCACGGCGCGACCCGCTACTTCGCCCACCGCCGCGAGAGCACGGACAAACTCCACCGCCTGGCCGTCGAGACGGGCCTGGAGATAGTGCGCCCGGACCTCCCCCTGGAGCTGATCGCGCGGCGGGGCCCGATCGGCCGTACGATCCTCAGCTTCCCGTCGACGGTCGTCCACACCCTGCCGCTGGCCCTGACCGGCACCGGCGTCCGCGTCGCCGTCTGCGACATCGACCCCACCTGGCTCACGGAGAAGGCCTCCCCCCGCGCCCAGGGCTTCCTGTCCGGCGTGACGGGCACGGCCCGCGACATCCACCGCCTGACGACCATGACAAGCCTGGCCTAAGAGGCTGTCTCTCAAAGGAGGGCCTGCCGAGGCCCGCTTGTTCATCAAACGTCTCAGCCGTACTGCGGGGCACGGGCGGAGTGCGGTCCTCTCGGCCATGCCACACGGACGTGGACCGAAGGCTCCCGCCGTACTGCACCCGCTGGCGGAACAGGTACGTGAAGAAGGCAGGGGCCCAGCGGGCCGTGCGCGCCGAGGCCGTGACGGAGCTGTTCGACACGGAGTGAGCACGTGGCCGCCGGGCCGGTGCGTGGCTCAGCTCACCGCGCGCTTCACCAGTGCCGCGATCTGCTCCTCCGCCTCGGGCGTCACCTCGGTCAGGGCGAAACCGGCCGCCCACATCGTGCCCTCGTCCAGCTTCGCCTGGTCGCTGAAGCCGAGCGTGGCGTAGCGCGACTTGAACTTCTCCGCGCTCTGGAAGAAGCAGACGACCTTGCCGCCCAGCGCGTACGCGGGCATCCCGTACCAGAGCTTCGGCGCGAGATCCGGGGCCGTCGAGGTGATCACGGCGTGGACGCGCTCGGCCATGATCCGGTCCGAGTCCTGCATCTCGGCGATCTTCGCGAGCACGTCCTGCTCCGCCTGCGCCGCCTTCTCGGCGGGTGAGCTGCGGCGGGCCGCCGTCTTCAGCCCCCGGGCGTGCTCCTTCATCGCGGCCCGCTCCTCGGCCGTGAATCCCTCGTACGCACCGCTGTCGGCACCGGCCATGGCAGATTCCCCCTCGGATCTCGCTCGGATCTCGCTCGATCGTCGCTGCACGGATCTTGGAATCGGACCCTAGCCGGGGTCACCGACCACGGCAGGAGGAATGAAGCAGTCCGCCACCGCCCTCTTCCGGCCCTCCGGCTACGGCTTCCGGACCAGCACGAACGCCCGTGGCCACTTCTCCTCCCCGGACGTCTCCCGGCGTACCGTCGCCACCAGCTCCAGGCCCGCCTCGGTGAGCAGGCCGGTGACCTGGTCCGGCGTGCGCCAGTAGTAGTCGAGGTCGATCGTGTGGCCGAACCGTTCCGGCAGGTGCAGGCGGCCGGGTTCCGGGGTGGTCTGGAAGGCGAGGAGGGCGTGGCCGCCGGGGAGCAGGGTGCGGTGGAATTCCGCGAAGACCGCCGGCAGGTGGTCGTCGGGGACATGGATCGTCGAGTACAGGGCGAGGATGCCGCCCAGGGTGGCGTCCGGCAGGTCCAGGGCCGTCATGGAGCCGATGTGGAAGCGCAGCCGTGGGTAGGTCTCGCGGGCCAGCCTCACCATGGCGGGGGAGAGGTCGACGCCGAAGGCCGGGACCCCCAGCTCGTCCAGGAGCGCGGTGACGTGGCCGGGCCCGCTGCCCAGGTCGGCGACCGGCGCCGTACCGGCTCGCCCGACCAGCTCGGCGAAGGTGCTGATCAGGGTGCGGTCCAGCGGATGCCAGTCACCGGCCGGGAACTGGGCCGCGTAGTCCTTGGCGATCGTGTCGTAGGAGGAGCGGGTCGTCTGGAGGAAGCGCTCGGTCGCGTCGGTCACGTGTGCGGACCCTAGCGGGACGCGGGCCGCGCTGGGGTCCGGTTCGTGGACATGGCGAGCGTGACTGCGCCAAGGCATGGTATCCGTGGAAGGAGGAAACAAAGGTTTTACCCCTCAGAGTCCGCCGCCATGCGTCCGCCGGTCAGATTTTCTTCCCCTAACGGGCTGAACTTTTGTTGATCGAGGGGTAGTTGACCGGTCGGGCGTCCTACCCTTCAGAGGGTGAAGCAATTGATGTCCCTAGAGTCCGAGGCCGGCCTCGCGGGGGATGTGCTCCCCGGCGTGCTGAGCGAAGCCCTGCACGCCGAACTCGTCGCCTTCCGTCGCGACTTGCACATGCACCCTGAGCTGGGCAATCAGGAGTTCCGTACGACCGCCGCGATCAAGGAGCGGCTGGAGCAGGCGGGGCTTCGCCCACGGGTGCTCGCCAAGGGGACCGGACTCGTGTGTGACATCGGGCTTGCGGAGGGTGAGCGGTCGTCCCTCCCGCTGCTCGCGTTGCGCGCGGACATCGACGCCCTGCCCATCCCGGACACCAAGGCCGACTGCCCGTACCGGTCGACCGTGCCCGACCGGGCGCACGCCTGTGGCCATGACGTCCATACGACCGTCGTACTCGGCACGGGCCTGGTCCTCGCCGACCTGCACGCCAAGGGGCTGCTGCCCCGGCCGGTGCGGCTGGTCTTCCAGCCCGCCGAGGAGGTGCTGCCCGGAGGAGCCCTGGACGCCATCGAGGAGGGGGTGCTGAAAGGGGTCGGGCGGATCCTCGCCGTGCACTGCGACCCCCGGGTGGACGCCGGGAAGATCGGTCTGCGGCACGGCGCGATCACCAGCGCCTGTGACCGGCTGGAGATCGCCCTCGACGGGGCCGGCGGGCACACCGCCCGGCCGCATCTGACCACCGATCTCGTCACGGCCGCCGCCCGCGTCGCCGTCGACGTGCCCGCGCTGATCGCCCGCCGCGTCGACACCCGGGCGGGCCTCGCCCTCACCTGGGGCCGTATCGAGTCCGGCCACGCTCCGAACGTGATCCCGCAGCACGCCGAGCTGTCCGGAACCGTGCGCTGCCTGGACCTGGAGGCCTGGCGGGACGCCCCCGACCTCGTGCACGCGGCCATCGACGAGGTCGCCACCCTGCACCGGGCCAAGTCCGAGATCACCTACGTGCGCGGCGTACCGCCGGTCGTCAACGACCGCGAGTCCACCGAGCTGCTGCGCCGGGCCATGGTCGCGCGGCGCGGCCGGGACGCCGTGGAGAGCACCGAGCAGAGCCTCGGCGGCGAGGACTTCTCCTGGTACCTGGAGCACGTGCCCGGCGCCATGGCCCGCCTCGGGGTGCGCCGGCCCGGCGAGCGCACGGTGCGCGATCTCCACCAGGGCGACTTCGACGCCGACGAGCACGCGATCACGGTCGGCGTGGAGATGTTCACGGCGGCGGCCTTCCTGGAGCCGAACGGGGTACAGGGCTGAGCGGGCGGCCCCCGGAGGCGGACCCCGGGGGCCGTTCCCCTGGGCGGCGCAACACGCTCGCAAGCCATTCGCACACGGTGCGCAACAACGGCATGAGAGGGCTGAGAGCGCGAGTTCAGATGCTGTTTGCCTCGAATCGATAACGGCTTCGAGAGGGGGTTTTTTGCGACATCTACGCGCGTTACGATGCCGCGAAGCCGACGCCGACGGGGCGTTCCGGCCCGAGCACTGGCATGGTGCTCACATCAAGCGCCTATGCGGCGCTCAGGTCAGGTGAAGGAGCCTTCCCGTGCGCCGGGTAGCCAAGCTTTCCGCTGCGTGTATCGCGACCGCAGCTCTCGCCGTGACTGCCACAGCCTGTGGCAGCACCTCCTCCGACAACAACACCGGTTCGTCCTCCTCCTCCGGCGGCGGCAAGGGTGTCAAGATCGGTCTCGCCTACGACGTCGGCGGCCGTGGTGACCGTTCCTTCAACGACTCCGCCGCGCGCGGTGCCGACAAGGCCGTGAAGGACTTCGACGGTTCCGTCAAGGAGCTGACCGCGAAGACCTCGGACACCGAGGCCGACCGCGAGCAGCGTCTGTCGGACCTGGCGGACGCGGGCTACAACCCGATCGTCGCCGTCGGCTTCTCCTACGCCCCCGCCGTGACCAAGATCGCCGCGAAGTACCCGAAGACCAGCTTCGGCATCGTCGACTCGGTCGTGGACGGCAAGAACGTCAACAGCATCACGTTCACCGAGGAGCAGGGCTCCTACCTGGCCGGTGTCGCCGCCGCGCTGAAGACCAAGAAGGACCACGTCGGCTTCATCGGCGGTGTCGACAACCCGCTGATCCAGAAGTTCGAGGCGGGCTACGTCCAGGGCGTGCACGACACCAACCCCAAGGTCAAGGTCGACGTCCAGTACCTGTCCCACGGCCAGGACTTCTCCGGCTTCTCCAGCCCGGACAAGGGCCAGCAGGCCGCGCAGGGCATGCTGGACAAGGGCGCTGACGTGATCTACACGGCGGCCGGCTCCTCCGGCAACGGCGCGATCGAGGCCGTGCACGGCGTCAAGGGCGCCTGGGGCATCGGCGTGGACTCGGACCAGTACAACATCCCGGGTCTGGCCCAGTACAAGAACTCGTTCCTGACCTCCATGGTCAAGAACGTCGACGTCGGTGTGTACGACTTCATCAAGTCCGTCAAGGACGGCAAGCCGCTGACCGGCAACAACGTCTACTCGCTCGCCAAGGGCGGTGTCTCGCTCGCCACGAGCGGCGGCTTCATCAAGGACATCCAGCCCAAGCTGGACGCCGCGAAGAAGAAGATCGTCGACGGCCAGATCAAGGTCAAGACCCACCCGTGACCTGACGGATCCGGTCGCCCCGGCCGGCCGGATCCGATCGGTCCCGGTTGACGGATCCGGTCGGCTCCGGCCAACGGAACCGACCGGCCCGTCGGACCTCGGCTCGGCGAGGGAACGCCGTCCCAACGGCCCTCGCCGAGCCATAACAATGTGTCAACTCTACGCGTGTAGCGCGGAGTTGCCGCGCTAGCGTCGCCGACGCCTGCCACCTCCCCTATGCAGCCCCTTTCCCCGAGGAGAGTGCGCCATCAACGCGTCCAGCCCTCCCGCTGCCGTCGAACTGCGCGGCATCACCAAGCGTTTCCCCGGCGTCGTCGCCAACCGCGACATCGACATCACGGTCCGCACGGGCACCGTCCACGCCCTGTGCGGTGAGAACGGCGCCGGCAAGTCCACCCTGATGAAGATCCTCTACGGCATGCAGCAGCCGGACGAGGGCACGATCACCGTCAACGGCGAGCAGGTCGTCTTCCACAACCCCGGCGACGCCATCGCCCGCGGCATCGGCATGGTGCACCAGCACTTCATGCTCGCCGACAACCTCACCGTGCTGGAGAACGTCGTCCTCGGCGCGGAGAAGCTGTACGGCATCGGCGGCAAGGCGCGCGCGAAGATCAAGGAGATCTCCGACGCGTACCACCTGAACGTCCGCCCCGACGTCCTCGTGGAGGAGCTGGGCGTCGCCGACCGCCAGCGTGTGGAGATCCTCAAGGTCCTCTACCGCGGCGCCAAGACCCTCATCCTGGACGAGCCGACGGCCGTGCTCGTGCCGCAGGAGGTCGACGCCCTCTTCGACAACCTGCGCGAGCTGAAGGCCGAGGGCCTCACCGTCATCTTCATCTCCCACAAGCTGGGCGAGGTGCTCTCCGTCGCCGACGAGATCACCGTCATCCGGCGGGGTACGACGGTCGGCACCGCCGAGCCGTCCCGCACCACCCCCAAGCAGCTCGCCGAGATGATGGTCGGCAGCGAACTGCCCACCCCGGAGACCGCGGAGTCCACCGTCACGGACGTCCCGATGCTCAAGGTCGAGGGCCTGCACCTGGCGCAGACCGACCTGGACGGCGTCGAGCGGATCATCCTGGACGAGATCTCCTTCACCATCCACAAGGGCGAGGTCCTCGGCATCGCCGGCGTGGAGGGCAACGGCCAGTCCGAACTGGTCGAGGCGATCATGGGCATGCGCCACCCCGACGCCGGCGTGATCACCCTCGACGCCGCCGACATCTCCCACGCCGCCACTCGCCGCCGCCGCGAGGCCGGCATCGGCTACATCCCCGAGGACCGCCACCGCCACGGCCTGCTCCTTGAGGCCCCGCTGTGGGAGAACCGCATCCTCGGCCACGTCACCGAGAAGCCCAACTCGCGCGGCGGACTGATCGACATCAAGGCGGCCCGCGCCGACACCGAGCGGATCGTCCAGGAGTACGACGTCCGCACCCCCGGCATCGACGTGACCGCGGCCTCGCTGTCCGGCGGCAACCAGCAGAAGCTGATCGTCGGCCGCGAGATGAGCCACAACCCCAAGCTGCTCATCGCCGCCCACCCCACCCGCGGTGTGGACGTCGGCGCCCAGGCGGCCATCTGGGACTACATCCGCGAGGCCCGCCGCGAGGGCCTGGCCGTGCTGCTGATCTCCGCCGACCTGGACGAGCTGATCGGCCTCTCCGACACCCTGCGGGTGATGTACCGCGGCCGTCTGGTCGCCGACGCCGACCCCGCCACCATCACCCCCGAAGAGCTGGGCTCCGCCATGACGGGTGCGGCCACCGGCCACCTGGAGCACACAGAGGACGACGAGCGATGAACAAGCTGACCTCACGGATCGACAAGGAGCGGCTGTTCCTCGGCATCGCCGCGCCGGTGCTGGCGATCGTCGCCGCGCTCGTCGTCACCGCCCTGGTGATCCTCGCGACCGGCAAGAACCCCGGTCCCGCCTTCAACGACATGCTGACCTACGGCTTCGCCAGCGACAGCCAGGTCTACATCCTGAACAAGGCGACCACGTACTACCTCGCGGGCGTCTCGGTGGCCATCGGCTTCCGGATGAACCTGTTCAACATCGGCGTCGACGGCCAGTACCGGCTCGCCGCGTTCTTCGCCGCCGTCCTCGGCGGTGCGCTGACCCTGCCCGGCTGGCTCTCCGTCCTGCTGATCCTCATCTGCGCGATGGCGACCGGCGCCCTGTGGGCGGCCATCGCCGGTGTGCTCAAGGTGACCCGCGGCGTCAGCGAGGTCATCTCGACGATCATGCTGAACTCGATCGCCACCGCGATCATCGCCTACCTGCTGCAGCCCGGAAAGCTGGCCCAGCTCCAGCAAGGCGGCACGGTCGTCGCCACCAAGCCGCTGCCGTCGGCCGCGCACTTCTTCACGATCAACACCGGCCCGGCCGGTGACCTGTGGGGCTTCATCTTCGTCGCCGTGATCGTCGGCATCGCGTACTGGTTCGTGCTCGGCCGCACGCGGTTCGGCTACGACCTGCGCACCGTCGGCCAGTCCGAGAGCGCGGCCACCGCGAGCGGTGTGTCGGTGAAGAAGATGATCGTCACCAGCATGATCATCTCGGGTGCGGTGGCCGGTCTGATCGGCATGCCGACCCTGCTCAACGACAGCTACCAGTTCAGCAGCGACTTCCCGGCCGGCATCGGCTTCACCGGCATCGCCATCGCGCTGCTCGGCCGCAACAACCCGGTCGGTATCGCGCTCGGCGCCCTGCTCTGGGGCTTCCTGGAGCGCACCACCAACCACCTGGAGTTCCAGGGCTACGACAAGGAGATCCTCGGCGTCATCCAGGGCGTCATCGTGCTCTGCGTCGTCATCGCCTACGAGGTCGTACGCCGCTACGGCCTCAAGCGCCAGCAGCAGAAGGTCGGCGCCGAACTCGCCGCCCAGGCCGCCGCCACGACCAAGAAGCAGGAGGTGGCGTGATGACTGCCACGATGACCGACGCGCCGCCGCCCGCGGCGCCCAAAGCGGCGGGCGCGCCGCAGCGCTCCGGCCGTTCCTGGGGCCAGGTTCTCCTGCTCATCGCGGGTGCGCTGCTGCTCCTGGGCGCGATCCGTATGATCACCGGCTCGCAGGACCTCGACTCCGCCGGACAGGTCAGTGCCGCCGTCGGCCTCGCCGTGCCGATCGGTCTCGCCGGTCTCGCCGGCCTGTGGTCCGAGCGCGCCGGCGTGGTCAACATCGGCCTTGAGGGCATGATGATCCTCGGCACCTTCGGCGCGGGCTGGATCGGCTGGCAGACCAGCCCCTGGCTCGGCCTCCTGGCCGGCATCGGCTTCGGTGTCCTCGGCGGCCTGCTGCACGCCGTCGCCACCGTCACCTTCGGCGTCGACCACATCGTCTCCGGTGTCGCGATCAACCTGCTCGCGCTCGGCGCCACCCAGTACCTCGCCAAGCTGTTCTTCGCCGGTGGCGCCGCGGCCGACGCGGGCGGCAACCCCAAGCAGTCCCCGCCGGTCGCGGCCCTGCCCGACGTCACCGTGCCCGGCCTCTCCGACGGCCTGCACTCGATCGAGAACCACCACTGGTTCCTGGTCTCCGACCTCGCCGGCATCATCGGCGGCCTGGTCACCCACCTGTCCGTGGTGACGGTCCTGGCCGCGGTGCTGTTCGTCGGCAGCTGGTGGATCCTGTGGCGCACCCCGTTCGGCCTGCGGCTGCGCTCCTGCGGTGAGAACCCGACCGCCGCCGAGTCGCTCGGCGTCAACGTCTACTCGTACAAGTACGCGGCCGTCGCCGTCTCCGGCGGCCTCGCCGGCCTCGGCGGTGCCTTCCTGGCCCTGGTCACCTCGCACACCTACCTGGAGGGCCAGACCGGCGGCCGCGGCTACATCGGTCTCGCGGCGATGATCTTCGGCAACTGGCGTCCGGGCGGCCTGGCGATGGGCGCGGGCCTGTTCGGCTACTCCGACGCGCTCCAGCTGCGCAACGGCGGCACCACCGTCCACGCGCTGCTGCTCGTGCTGGTCGTGCTGCTCGTCCTCATGGCAGGCTGGAAGCTGTACCGCACGTCGCTGTGGCAGGGCGGGATCAGCCTCGTCGTGGCCGCGCTGGTGCTGGTCTGGTACCTGTTCACCGACACGGTCCCGAGCGACTTCGTGGGCGCCACCCCGTACGTCGTCACCCTGCTCGTGCTGTCGCTGTCCGCGCAGCGCCTGCGGATGCCGAAGGCGGACGGCATGCGCTACCGGAAGGGCCAGGGCAAGTGACCCGGCACGCCGAGTTCGACTGGGAGGCGCTGCGGGAGGTGGCGCGGGAGGCGATGACCCACGCGTACGCCCCCTATTCCGGCTTCCCGGTCGGCGTGGCGGCCCGGGTCGACGACGGCCGCACGGTCACCGGCTGCAACGTGGAGAACGCCTCCTACGGCCTCGGCCTGTGCGCCGAGTGCGGCCTGGTCTCGGACCTGCAGCGCACCGGCGGCGGCCGTCTGACCCACTTCAGCTGTGTGGACGGCGAGGGCGCCCTGCTGGTCCCGTGCGGCCGCTGCCGCCAGCTGCTGTACGAGTTCGGCGGCCCGGACCTCCTCCTGGACACCCCCGCGGGCGTCCTGACGCTGTCCGAGATGCTGCCCCAGGCCTTCGGCCCGGAGAACCTCACCAAGTAACGCCGTACGGCCCCCCTGACCCGCATCCGCGCAGGGGGGCCGTACACCTTCGCACCTCCCGGAAGGAAGCCATCAGCCATGGCCATGGACGCCATCTCCGTCATCCGCGCCAAGCGGGACCGCGGCGAGCTGACCGACGCGCAGATCGACTGGGTCATCGACGCGTACACCCGCGGCGAGGTCGCCGACTACCAGATGGCCGCGCTCAACATGGCCATCCTGCTCAACGGCATGAACCGCCGCGAGATCGCCCGCTGGACGGCCGCCATGATCGCCTCCGGCGAGCGCATGGACTTCTCGGCGCTGTCCCGCCCGACGGCCGACAAGCACTCCACCGGCGGCGTCGGCGACAAGATCACCCTGCCTCTGGCCCCCCTCGTGGCGGCCTGCGGCGCCGCCGTCCCCCAGCTCTCCGGCCGGGGCCTCGGTCACACCGGCGGCACCCTGGACAAGCTGGAGTCGATCCCCGGCTGGCGCGCCCTGCTCTCCAACGAGGAGATGCTGCACGTCCTGGACACGACGGGCGCGGTGATCTGCGCGGCGGGCGACGGCCTGGCCCCGGCGGACAAGAAGCTGTACGCGCTGCGTGACGTCACCGGCACCGTCGAGGCCATTCCTCTGATCGCCTCCTCGATCATGTCGAAGAAGATCGCGGAGGGCACGGGTTCGCTCGTCCTGGACGTGAAGGTGGGCACGGGCGCCTTCATGAAGACGATCGAGGACGCCCGTGAGCTCGCTTCGACGATGGTCGGCCTGGGTACCGACCACGGCGTGAAGACGGTCGCGCTCCTGACGGACATGTCCACGCCGCTCGGTCTGACGGCGGGCAACGCGCTGGAGGTCCGCGAGTCGGTCGAGGTCCTGGCGGGCGGCGGCCCGGCGGACGTCGTGGAGCTGACCGTCGCGCTGGCCCGCGAGATGCTCGACGCGGCGGGCGTCAAGGACGCCGACCCGGCGAAGGCCCTGGCCGACGGCTCGGCGATGGACGTGTGGCGCCGGATGATCGCGGCGCAGGGCGGCGACCCGGACGCGCAGCTGCCCACGTCCAGGGAGCAGCACGTGATCAAGGCCCCGTCCTCCGGAGTCCTGACCCGCCTGGACGCCTACGACATCGGTGTCGCCGCCTGGCGCCTGGGCGCCGGCCGCGCCCGCAAGGAGGACCCGGTGCAGGCGGGCGCGGGCGTGGAGATGCACGCCAAGCCGGGCGACACGGTGACGGCGGGCCAGCCGCTGCTGACCCTGCACACCGACACCCCGGAGCGCTTCGAGTACGCGCTGCAGGCGGTGGCGGGCTCGTACGACATCGCGGCGGCGGGCACGGACTTCACGGCGACTCCGGTGGTGCTGGAACGCATCGCCTGACCAGGGGATTCGTCGTCCGGCTGAACGGGATCGGTGGACCACCACCGGTCCCGTCCGGCGTTCCCGGAGAGCTCGCGCGGCCGTTCGGCACGGCGATCGGATCCGGCGGGCTTCCCGTCGACGGGCCCGCCGTCAGCCCAGCACCGCCGCCACCCCCGCCAGCACCGGTACCGACACGGCCGTCGACAGCAGGATCGACTCGCGGGCCAGGGCCTCGGCCACCCGGTAGCGGCCGGCGTAGGTGAACAGGTTCTGGGCGGCCGGGAGGGCCGAGGTCACCACCACGTCCAGCAGGGGCGCGCCGTGCAGGCCGAAGACGCACCTCGCCAGGGCCCACGCCACGGCGGGCTGCCCCAGCGACTTCAACGCCACCGACAGCAGGACCGGGCGGCGGTCCCTGCCCCGGCCCGGTACCGAACTGCCGTGCAGGGACATGCCGAAGACCAGCAGCGCCGCCGGGACGGACATGTCGCCGATCAGTATCAGGGGGTTCAGCAGGGGACCGGGGACGTGCCCGCCGGCCGCCGACACCACCACCCCCGACAGCGAGCCCACCGCTATCGGATTCCGCAACGGCGTCAGCACACGACGCCACACCGTGCCCTTCTCACCCGTGCCGGACAGGTCCAGCACGGTCAGTGCGACCGGGGTCACCAGGACCACCTGGAACAGCAGCACCGGCGCCACCAGGGACGCGTCACCCAGGACGTACGCCGCGATCGGGATGCCGAGGTTGCCGGAGTTGACGTAGCCGGAGCACAGGGCACCGATGGTCGTACGGCCCACGCCCCAGCGTCGCAGCACGCCGACCGCCACGAAGACCCCGGACACGGCGGCCGTGCTGAGCGCCGTCACCAGCAGCCGCGCGGAGAAGAGGACCGAGAGGTCGGCCCGGGCGAGGGTCGTGAACAGCAGGGCGGGTCCGGCCACCGTGAAGGCCAGCCGGGTCAGCACCTCGGCGCCCTGAGTGCCGAGCGTCCCGCGCCGCCCGAGCACATAACCCACCCCGATGACGACCGCGATCACCGCGAACCCGCTCAGCACCCCCGTCACGGGGCCAACCCTCCGGCGCCGGGCAGCGGGCGGTCAATGTGATCTCCGTCCGGGCGGCCCCGATGAGTTACACCCGGCCCACCGGTCTACCGCACGTGGAAGCCAAGGAACCCGCCGTGCTCGTGCTGCCCGGCCCCGTCACCCGTGACGAGGTGGCGGGGTTGTGCGCCCAGGTGCGGGAGTTGCTGGCGGGCAGCGGCGCCCGCGTCGTCGTATGCGATCTGGGCGGGCTGGGGCCCCCGGGACTGGCCGTCGTGGACCTGCTGGCCCGGCTGGCCCTGGCCGCCCGCCGGGCCGGCGGGCGGATCCGGCTGCGGGACCCCGATCCCGCGCTACCCGCCCTGCTCGACCTCGCCGGCCTCCGCTTCCAGGTGGAGGGGCAGGCCGAAGAGCGGGAACCAGCGCTTGGTGTCGAGGAAGCAGTGGAAACCGGTGATCCGGCCGTCTGACAGCTCCAGCGCCTGCACCGCCCAGGGCACGAACCCGCCGTTCTCCGGGTCCGGCTTGTAGTGCGCGAAGCCCGGCAGGCCGTTGACCTGCACCGGCAGCAGACGGGAGCCGGCGCAGGAGGCGCCGAGGGTGGCCATGAAACCCGTGATGTCGGCCTGGCCGCGCAGCCACAGGTCGAACGGCGGCATCGTCATGACGGCGTCCTCGTGGAGCAGCGCCGTCAGCGCCGTCATGTCGTAGCCCTCGAAGGCCTTCACATAGCGCTCCAGGAGCTTTCGCTGCTCCTCGTCGAGCGGGTCCGAGACCGCGCCCTCGGGGCTCGCGTCCGCGCGCTCGGCGAGCGTGGCCCGCGCCCGCTGCAGCGCGCTGTTGACCGAGGCGACGGTGGTGTCCAGCAGCTCGGCGACCTCGCTCGCCTTCCAGGCCAGCACCTCGCGCAGGATCAGCACCGCCCGCTGCTTGGCCGGCAGTTGCTGCAGGGCCGCCATGAAGGCCAGCCGGATCGACTCCTTCGCGACGGCGGCCTCCGCCGGGTCGCCGACCGTCGGCAGCACCCGCGCGTCCGGCACCGGCTCCAGCCAGGTGTGGTCCGGGCGGGGGGCCAGCGCCGCCTGGGCGAGCGGCGTCGACTCGGTGAGGTCCATCGGCCGCGCCCGCTTGTTGCCCGCCGTCAGCATGTCCAGGCACACGTTCGTCGCGATCCGGTACAGCCACGAGCGCAGGCTGGAGCGGCCCTCGAACTTGTCGTAGCTCCGCCAGGCCCGCACCAGGGTGTCCTGCACCGCGTCCTCGGCCTCGAAGGAGGAACCGAGCATCCGGTAGCAGTACCCGGTCAGCTCGGTCCGGTGCTTCTCCAGTGCGACGTCGAGGTCCGCCGTCGCTGTACTGTCGCCCATCGTCCACCCACCCCTGCGGCTGTGCCTCAGGCGCTGCTTCGCGCCCATTCGGAAGCTACCGCAGGGGACTGACAACGGCCCCCCGGATGGGAAGACGTGCAGGTCGGACGGGTGGCCAAGAACGCGGGGGTGCGGCCCGACGGCGGGTGCGGCGGCGTCGTGGTGGTTCGCGCGGTCCCGCGCGCCCCTGACGGGGCGCCTCAGTGCGCGTCGGCCACGAGTGAGCGCCGGGCCGCCACCCGGGCCGCACGTGTGCCCAGCACCGTGATGGTGACCACGCCGACCACCGCGAGCAGGCCCACCGCCACCGTGCCGCCCCAGCCGTCCGCGCGGAACGCCGTCGCGCCGACCGTGCTGCCGACGCTGGAGCCGATGTAGTACGCCGACTGGTACAGCGCCGAGGCCTGGGCGCGGCCGTGGGCGGCCGTCCTGCTGACCGCCGAGGAGGCCACCGCGTGGCCCGCGAAGAAACCCGCCGTGATCAGGACCAGGCCCAGCAGGACCAGCGGCAGCGAGGGCGCCACCGAGAGCAGCAGGCCCGCCGCCGTCGTACCGCCCGCCAGGTACAGCGCGCCCCGGCGGCCGAGCCGGCCCACCAGACGGCCGGCCGTGGACGCCGACACCGTACCCACCAGGTAGACCAGGAAGATCGAGCCGATGATGCCCTGCGGCAGCCCGAACGGCGCGCCCGTCAGCCGGTAGCCGATCACCGTGTACACACCGCCGAACACCGTCATGAACAGCGCGCCGATCGCGTACAGGCGCCGCAGCAGCGGGTTGGCCAGGTGGTCACGGACCGTGCCGAGCAGGACGCGGGGCCGCAGCGAGCCCGCCCTGAAGTGCTTCGGGGCCGGCAGCAGCAGCCGGAACGCCACCGCGCACACCACCGCGATCACACCGATCACGCCGACCGAGACCCGCCAGCCCCACTCCTGGGCCACCCAGCCGGTGATCACCCGGCCGCTCATGCCGCCGACGCTGTTGCCCGCGACGAACAGGCCGATCGCCGTGACCAGCGCCTTCGGCCGGACCTCCTCGGCCAGATAGGCCTGCGCCGAGGCCGGCAGACCGGCCAGGGCCGCGCCCTGCAGCGCCCGCAGCGCCACCAGCGCGCCGATCGACGGGGCGAACGGCACCAGCATGCCGACCGTGACCGCGACGGCCAGCGAGGCCGTCATCACCGCACGGCGCCCGAAACGCTCCGACAGGGCGCTCATGGGCAGCACGAACAGCGCCAGTCCGCCGGTCGCGGCCGCCACGGTCCAGCTCGCCTCGCTCGCCTCGACCCCGAACTCGCCGGAGATCAGCGGCAGCAGGGCCTGCGTGGAGTAGAGGAGGGCGAACGTCGCGACTCCGGCGAGGAAGAGGGCGAGGCTCATCCGGCGGTAGCCGGGGCCGCCCGGGCTCATACGGGTGTCGGAACCGGTGGAGTCGACGGAAGGGACGTGCGTGGCGGCGTCCACGGTGGTGGACGCCCCGGTACTGGCGGGAGACATGCCTCGACCGTAGGAGGACCTCTTTCATCCGTCCAATGCATGAACTCGCCATAATCGTTCCCATGGCGCATCAGCAGAGCTCACAGGCCCGCCTGTCACCATCCGGTGACACAGAAGACACGTCCGAGATGTCGCGGGTGCTCGCCCCGCGCCTCGCGTACTTCGCCGGCGTGGCCCGCACCGAACACGTCACCCGGGCCGCCCACGAGATGAACGTCCCCCAGTCCACCCTCTCCCGTGCGATGGTCCGCCTGGAGCAGGACCTCGGCGTCGACCTGTTCGCCCGTCACGGCCGCACGGTCTCCCTGACCCCCGCCGGCCGCACCTTCCTCTCCTCCGTCGAACGCGCCCTCGCCGAGATCGAGCGGGCCGCCGAGGAGGTGCGCGCCGACGCCGACCCGGCCACCGGCAAGGTCGCCTTCGGCTTCCTGCACACCATGGGCGCGGAGACCGTGCCCGGGCTGCTGCACGCCTTCCGCGCCGACCACCCGCGCGTCCGCTTCAGTCTGGTCCAGAACTACGGCGAGGCCATGCTGGAAGGCCTGCGCGCCGGAGAGCTGGACCTCTGCCTCACCTCACCCGTCCCCGACGCCCCGGACCTGGTCGCCCGCCGCCTGGACGAGCAGAAGCTCCGCCTGGTCGTCCCCGCCGACCACCGCCTGGCCACCCGCCGCCGCATCCGCCTCGCCGAGGCGGCCGAGGAAACCTTCGTCACCCTGGAACCCGGCTACGGCCTGCGCCGCATCTTCGACGCGCTGTGCGGGGAGGCCGGCTTCCGGCCGAGGGTCGCCTTCGAGGGCGAGGAGGCGGAGACCCTGCGGGGCCTGGTGGCGGCCGGGCTGGGGGTGGCTCTGCTGCCGCCGCCGACGGTTCCGAGGCCGGGCGTGGCCGAGTTGGCGGTGACGGCCCCGAGGGCGGTCCGCGAGATCGGTGTCGCCTGGCTGGCCGACCGCCCGGACACCCCGCCGGTGGCCGCCTTCAAGAGGTTCCTGCTGTCGCGAAGGGGCAACCTGCTGCCCACGTGAGGGCCGGCTGAGGGAGGGCTCTACCGTCTCAACGACCGGCCGAACCCCGCGGCCAGCGGCATCCGCAGACCGATCGGCGGCGGAGCGGCGAGCGCGTCCTCGACGGGGCGGGACACGGAGTGCCCGAACAGCGCCCCCATCGTGAAGTCGACCGTCAGCGAGGCGACCTCGTCCCGGTGCCCGTGCAACCCGTGGCCGTCGGAGTGCACTTCGAAGCGGCACACCTCCCGGTTCGCCTTCTTCGCCCGCGCCGCGAAACGGAACGACAGCTCGGGGTCGGTGCGTTCGTCGTTCGTGCCGTGCACGATCAGCACTCGCCGGCCCACGAGCTGCTTCACCGGCTCGGCAGGCGCGGCCACGTCCTCCTCCGGTAGCCAAGGGGCCAGCGCGATCACGGAGTTGACGGCCTCATGCCCGCCGGCCCGCAGCGCCGCCCGTCCGCCCATGTCCACCCCGGCCAGGCACACGGGAACGTCCCCGTACCGCCGTACGACCTCGTCGGCGGCCCACTCGGCGTCCATCGCCAGGTGCGCCTCGCTTCCGTTCCAGCCCCGGTAGCGGTACCGCACGGTGTGCACGGCCAGCCCCTCGGCCCGGCCCGCGCGCGCGATGCGCCGGCCCAGCGAGCGCAGCGCGATCGTCGCACGCACGGGGGACGGCCTGCGGGCGGAGACCTCCTCCCCGCCGGGGAGCAGCAGGACCGCTCCGCTCACCGCCGTCGGCACCGGGCCGACCGCCTTTCCCAGCCCGGCCGTTCGGACCGGTGTCGCTTGCTGTCCCATGACAGAACAGTGTCAGAAGGGTCGGTGGACGAAACCCGTACGCGCGGTCACCGTTGCGTATCGACGGGAAAGCGCCGGAAAAGTGCTGTGAAAGAGCCGTCGCGTTCACCGGTCCCTCTACGCGCGTAGGAGTTACAGTGCGGAAATGACGAGCCAGACTGCACCGACCGGAACCGTTCCGGCGAGTGTCCCGGCGCACGTTCCGACGCCGGACCAGATCCGCCGGGCGCCCAAGGTTCTGCTGCACGATCACCTCGACGGCGGGCTCCGCCCGGGCACCGTCGTCGAACTCGCCCATGAGACGGGCTACTCGCACCTTCCCGAGACCGACCCGGACAAGCTGGGCATCTGGTTCCACGAGGCCGCCGACTCCGGCTCGCTGGAACGGTACCTGGAGACCTTCCAGCACACCGTCGGCGTCATGCAGACCCGGGAGGCGCTCGTCCGGGTGGCCCGCGAGTGCGCCGAGGACCTCGCCGAGGACGGGGTCGTCTACGCCGAGGTCCGGTACGCCCCCGAGCAGCACCTGGACGGCGGGCTGGCCCTGGAGGAGGTGGTCGAGGCCGTCAACGAGGGGTTCCGGCAGGGCGAGCGGCTCGCCCGCCAGGACGGCCGGCGCATCCGGGTCGGCGCGCTGCTGACCGCCATGCGGCACGCGGCCCGCTCCCTGG
Source organism: Streptomyces durhamensis (assembly GCF_000725475.1). Classification (NCBI taxonomy): domain Bacteria; kingdom Bacillati; phylum Actinomycetota; class Actinomycetes; order Kitasatosporales; family Streptomycetaceae; genus Streptomyces; species Streptomyces durhamensis. The sequence goes on along the minus strand of NZ_JNXR01000007.1, from coordinate 466,865 downwards.
AGATCGCCGAACTCGCCAACCGCTACCGGGACTCGGGCGTGGTCGGCTTCGACATCGCCGGTGCCGAGGCGGGCTATCCGCCCACCCGGCACCTCGACGCGTTCGAGTACCTCAAGCGCGAGAACAACCATTTCACCATCCACGCCGGGGAGGCCTTCGGACTGCCCTCCATCTGGCAGGCGCTGCAGTGGTGCGGGGCCGACCGGCTCGGGCACGGCGTGCGGATCATCGACGACATCGAGGTCCGCGAGGACGGCTCGGTGCGGCTCGGCCGGCTGGCGTCGTACGTCCGCGACAAGCGCATCCCGCTGGAGCTGTGCCCCAGCTCGAATCTGCAGACCGGGGCCGCGCCCTCCTACGCCGAGCATCCGATCGGGCTGCTGCGCCGGCTGCACTTCCGGGCCACCGTGAACACCGACAACCGGCTGATGTCGCACACGAGTATGAGCCAGGAATTCGAGCGGCTCGTCGAGGCGTTCGGTTACACGCTCGACGATCTGCAGTGGTTCTCGGTCAATGCAATGAAATCGGCGTTCATTCCTTTCGATGAACGGCTTGCGATGATCAATGACGTCGTCAAGCCCGGATATGCGGAGCTGAAATCCGAATGGCTGTTTCAGTAAACGGCCTCCACCAGCGGTTCTTCCGGTTCGGCGGGATAAATGCGGCTCGCACGGGGCGCGGCTTGTGAACAGGGGTTCACAAGCCGTCCGCATTTCGGTGTTTGCGGCGGGCGAGCGGGCGTGTTTACGGTCAAGGACCGTTCATCGTTTTTGTTCCGTCCCCTCATGGCAAGGACGCATTTCCCATGAAGCACTCTGCTGCCAGGACTCTCGGTGTCGCCGCTCTCGGTGCCGCCTTCGCCGCCATCGGCGCGGGCGCGGCCAACGCGGCCCCGGCCCTGCCGGACACCGCCCCGGCGCTGGACAACGTCACCAGGACGCTGCCGGCCGAGAACGTCGGCGCGGCCCAGCCGGGTGCCGCCGACGCCCTCACCCGGGGGCAGGACGCCCTCGGCGCCGGCGTGGCCGCCGCGCAGCCGGCCGTCGAGAGCGCGCTGAAGCAGGGAGCGACCGGGCCGGTGCACAGCCGTCTCGGCGGACTGCCGGTGCAGGACCTGCCCACGCGCGGCCTGCCCGTGAACGGGGTGTCGCTCGGCTGACGCCGACCGCCGTACGACGCCGACGGGCGCCCCGGTCAGATCCGGGAGCGCCCCGACGGCGTTCCGGGCACGGCGGTGACCGCCACGGGGTCCACCGCCTCGACGGTCACCAGGCGGTGCGCGTCTTGTCCTCCGCCGGGAGCAGGATCCACAGCGCTATGTAGAGCAGGAACTGCGGGCCGGGCAGCAGGCAGGACAGCAGGAAGATCACCCGCATCGTCGTGGCGGAGGTGCCGAAGCGCCGTGCCAGCGCTGCGCACACTCCGCCGATCACGCGGCCGTGGGTGGGACGGGCAAGGGCGCTCATGTCGACTCCTCCGTGGTCGTCGGTTCGCTGTCGTCAGGTGTCTTCAGCTGTCTTCAACGGTACGGAGACGAAGCGGACGAAGCGTCACTCTACGGAGCTATGCCGACCCTGGGAATCGTCGGGGTACGCCCCTGAGAGAGCTCCTCCTGGACGGTGAGGGTCCCGGCGCCGGCGTGCTCGCGCGTCTCCCGTCGGCGCAGCCGGGCGCGGCCGGCGGGCACGACGAGCAGATGGGCCAGGATCACGCCGGCGGTGTTGAGGAGCATCGAGTCGACGTCCACCACCCGGCCGGGCACGCCGGTCTGCAGCAGGGCGATGCCGAGGGAGAGCAGGGTGGCCGCGGCGGCCGTGCGGAGCAGGGAGGCGAGCGGCGAGACGGCGAGCCTGCCGTGCGCCATCGGCAGCAGCACCCCCAGCGGGGCGAGCAGTGCCAGGCCCTCGCCGATGGGTCTCGCAGCCTGCGGCCAGCCCAGGGCCAGGTCGGCCCGGATGCCGGCGAGCGGGTGCAGGTTGGGGGGTGTCACCCAGGGCACGTCCAGGGGTCGCAGCATCAGCCAGGCCACGAGGGTGAGGTGGGCGACGAGGAGGACACCCCCTGTCACCCGGATACGGATCGCGGCGCTGCCGCCGATGGAGCCTTGACGCTGCACGCCCCCCTAGACGCAGCGCCGGGTACGAACGGTTCCACCCCGCAACTTTCCGCTCACGGAACCGGGGGAGGCGCGACCGCCCGCGGTTGCGCGCGAGATCCCTCAGTGGCCGGCGATGCCACTGGACGGGGGCTGGGTGCTGCCCGGCCGGTCGCGGACGTCGTCCGTGCATTCGTAGCGGCGCAGCGTTCCGGCGCGCGGGCCGCCCAGGACGACCGAGCCGTCGCCCTCCGTCGCCGCCGAGTCGGACAGCGTGCACACCAGCTGGGCCAGGGCGTAGGACGTCAGGCGCGCGGGTGACGTGCTCAGGTGGAGCGTGTCCTCGGGCTCCTTCGGGCCGGGCCCGCGCACGCTGAGGCCGCCCGGCACGTACGTCGCATAGCCCGCGGAGCGCTCCGCGGCCGACGGCGACGCGGCGAGCTGGTCCAGCAGGCCCTGTGCCACGATCACCCGGCGCTGCGCGTCCGGGGTGCCCTCGGGGACGCGTACCGTCCGGTCGACGGCCACCAGGGACGCCCCGCAGAGCAGGAAGACCTGCACGGGCACGCCCTGCGCGGACTGCTTGGACAGGTCCGGTCCGGCCAGCGTGCACGGCACCCGGGAGGGCGCCGCGCCGAAGTCGGTCGGCACCTGGGTGGCCCGGATGCCGCAGCCGGTGAGCAACAGGCCCAGGAGGGGCACCGCCAGCAGGCGGCGTCTGACGGTCCGCGCGGTCATGCCCCCTCCTTTCCTGAACTGTCGTTCGTGTTCTGCTCGTCGTCCGGTGTGCTCTCGCCCGTCTCCTCCGTCAGCCGGGAGGCGTCGCGTGGCAGCGTGAGCGTGAACACCGCGCCACCCTCGGGTGAGTTGGCGGCGGTGATCTCGCCGCCGTGGATGTGGGCGTTCTCCATGGCGATGGAGAGTCCCAGGCCGCTGCCCTCGGAGCGGGGCCGGGAGGCGCTCGCCTTGTAGAAGCGGTCGAAGACGTGCGGCAGGACGTCCTCGGGGATGCCGGGACCGTGGTCGCGGACCTGGATCAGCACCGAGTCGTCCGACTCCCGTACCGACACCCGCACCGGCGATCCGCCGTGTTTGAGCGCGTTGCCGATCAGGTTGGCGAGGATGACGTCCAGCCGGCGCGGATCGAGCCGGGCGTGCAGACCGCGCTCGGCGTCCAGCTCGACCGCGTCCAGCCAGGCCCGGGCGTCGATGCAGGCGGTGATCTGGTCGGCGAGCTCGACGTCGTCCAGGACCAGCCGGGCGGTGCCCGCGTCGAAGCGGGTGACCTCCATCAGGTTCTCGACCAGGTCGTTCAGCCGCCGGGTCTCGCTGACCACCAGCCGGACCGCCGGCTCGATCATCGGGTCGATGCTCCCGGACTCGAACTCCAGCTCCTCCTCCAGCACCTCCGTCACGGCGGTGATGGCGGTCAGCGGCGTCCGCAGCTCGTGCGACATGTCGGCGACGAAGCGCCGGGAGGCCTCGTCCCGCGCGGCCATCTCCGCGACCCGCTGTTCCAGCGCCTCGGCCGCGTTGTTGAACGTCCGGGACAGGTCCGCCAGTTCATCGGTGCCGGACACCCGGAGCCGGGTGTCCAGCCTGCCCTCGCCGAGCCGCCGGGCGGCCACGCCGAGCCGGTGCACCGGCTTCAGCACGGTCGTGGCGGCGGCCTGCGCGAGCAGCGCGGCACCGATCAGCGCGAGCCCGGTGGCGATGCCCAGCGACCAGGCCAGCGAGTTGAGGTCCTTGGCCTCCGGCTCCAGGGTCTTCGCCATGTAGCCGGTGGGACCGCCGCCGATCACCCGGGTGCCGGCCACCAGATACGGCGTGCCGTGGTCCACCACGCGCTGCCAGTACAGGTGGTACGGCTCGTTGTTGGTGTCGGTCACCTTCTGCTGCTTGTTCACGGCCGCGCGCAGCGAGACCGGCACGTCCTCCAGCGAGAAGCCGTTGATGCCGCCGGAGTTGCCGTACACCGTCTTGCCGTCGGCGTCCTGGGCGACCAGGAGCACGCTGAAGTGCTGGCTGCTCGCCGCCATCTGGCCGGCCGCGCGCTGCAGCTGGTCCTGTGTGGGGTGCTCCGGCAGCGCGCCCGCGCGGTTCTGCATCTCCTGCCGGAAGTCGCGCAGCACCGCGTCCTGGGCACGGGTGAGCACCGCTTCCCGGTTCAGCCAGTAGGCGATGCCGGACGCCGACACCGCGGCGGTGAGCGCGACCAGCGCGAAGACCACCACCAGGCGCAGCCTGAGGCTGGTGAACCTGAGCCGCGACAGACTTCCCCCGCGCCCCGCGGCCCAGCCGCGCAGCCCTCCTTGCGTATCGGTCACTGAGGCGCGTCCAGGCGGTAGCCGACACCACGGACGGTACGGATCAGCGTCGGGGACGAGGGCACGTCCTCCACCTTGGCGCGCAGCCGCTGCACACACGCGTCCACCAGGCGGGAGTCGCCCAGATAGTCGTGCTCCCACACCAGCCGCAGCAGCTGCTGCCGGGACAGCGCCTGACCGGGCCGCCGGCTCAGTTCGAGCAGCAGCCGCAGTTCGGTCGGGGTCAGCTGAAGGTCCTCGCCGTTCTTCGTCACGGTCATCGCCGAGCGGTCGATGACGAGGCCGCCGAAGGTCGCCGAATCGCTGGACTCGCGTTCCCCGCGCCGCAGCACGGCCCGGATCCGGGCGTCCAGCACCCGGCCCTGGACCGGCTTGACGACATAGTCGTCGGCGCCGGACTCCAGCCCGACCACGACGTCGATGTCGTCGCTGCGCGCGGTCAGCAGGATGATCGGCAGCTGGTCGGTGCGCCGGATGCGGCGGCACACCTCGAAGCCGTCGATGCCGGGCAGCATCACGTCCAGCACGATCAGGTCGGGCCGCTGCTCGCGCAGCAGCTTCAGTCCGTCCTCACCGCTGGCAGCGGTCGCCACCCGGTGTCCCTGGCGCGTCAGAGAGAGCTCCAGGGCCGTACGGATGGCGTCGTCGTCCTCGATCAGCAACAGGGAAGGCACGGGCTCATTCTGGCCCATGGACGGGGTGTCGTACGACCTGTGCGCACCGGCCTCTCCCTACGGCCATCGGCTGTGCACATGCTGTGACGACCCTGGGCCGAAGCCCTGTGACAGGTCTGTGACAGTCGGCGGACACGTCCATGAAGTGCCCCCGGCAGTCTTTTGGTCACGGGCAGGACGGCAGGCCGCACCGGCCCGGGCACGACCGAACCACCGCAAGTCCACGACGGGGAGCGCGAGATGAACACGCTGCACAGCATCAGCACCAGCGCCGTAGTCACGCGCCTGCACGACGTGCACCGGGGTTCCGAGAAGTCCGGTGCCGTGAGCGGGCGGGGGTGCGCTCGCGGCACCGGGCGTCAGCACACCGCGTATGCGCAGCAGGGGCTTCAGCCCTACATGACGGTGGTTGACGCGCACACGGGGGAAACGCACGGGGGAAGCGCGTACAGGGAGGACTCGGGGGAGCAGCGCCGCTCGCTGAGCGAGGCGGAGTTCACCGCCTACGTCCAGGAGCGCCGCGCCTCCCTGTACGCCACCGCCTACCACCTGACCGGCGACCGCTTCGAGGCCGAGGACCTGCTGCAGAGCGCGCTGTTCTCGACGTACAAGGCGTGGGACCGGATCAGTGACAAGGCGGCGGTCGGCGGCTACCTCCGCCGCACCATGACCAACCTGCACATCAGCGCCTGGCGGCGCCGCAAGCTCAACGAGTACCCGACCGAGGAACTGCCGGAGACGCCCTCCGACACGGACGCGATGCGCGGCACCGAGCTGCGCGCGGTCCTGTGGCAGGCGCTGGCCCGGCTGCCCGAACTCCAGCGCACCATGCTGGTCCTGCGCTACTACGAGGGCCGTACGGACCCGGAGATCGCGGAGATCCTCGACATCAGTGTCGGCACGGTGAAGTCCAGCATCTGGCGGTCGCTCCGCCGGCTGCGCGAGGACGAGGTCCTCAGCTTCGGCCGTGACGAGGAGGACGCCTTCGGCGAGCTCGTCGCCTGAAGGTCAGGGGTCACTGGGGGGTGACCCGAGGGGGGACACGGGGGAATCACGGGGGATCACCGGGGGTGGGTTCGCGGGGGACGCGGAAAAAACGGGGGAGCAAGAGGAACGGGACTGGTGGGCCGGGGGGTCCAACCAGTCCCGTTCTGCTGCCGTACGCCGCTCACGCCACCGTCTGGCGCACCTGCCGGCCCGCGGCCGCCGCGGTGAGCCGGCCGAGGGCCTCGTCCCGGTCGCAGGGGTGCGCGCCCAGGGACACCTGGCGGGCGATGATCGTCCGCTCCGCGCGCATTAGCCGCCAGCCGCGGCGCAGCAGGAACGGCACCGACTTGCGCCCTTCCTGCAGGTCGCGCAGGAAGCGGCGGCGGAAGGTGGTGACGGGACCCCGGGACAGGCACAGCGCGTCCGCCAGCAGACCGCGTTCCCGGCAGCGCTCGACGATCTCCGCGGCGAAGATGCCCTCGGCGATGAACAGCGGGGTGCGGCCGATGTGCAGCGTCTCCTCGCCCGTACGGGCGCTGCGCGCGATGTCGTACACCGGCACCGGCGTGGACCCGGTGGCGCACAGCCGGGCTATGGCCTCGACGGCGACGTCCGCGTCCCATGATCCGGGGTGGTCCCAGTCGATGTCCGAGCTCCCCGCCACCAGCGGCAGAGTCGGATCGTCGCCTTCCTTGTAGAAGTCGTCGAGGCGCAGCACAGGGAGCCCGGAGCGGGCGGCGACGAGGGACTTGCCCGAGCCGGAGGGGCCGCACAGCAGCACGACACGGGCGGGGGACGGGAGATGAAGGCTCACGGAACACCAGTTTGACGCATGGGGAGCCGCCTGCCGACCCCGCGGGTCGGCTTTTGAGCGTGACTCCCACCTCAACTACTCTTCGTGTCGACTCCGCTACTCACCGCAGCAGAAGGCGGCCCCTGGATGGCACGACACGTGTTCCCCCCGAACCACACCGCGAAGCGCGCCCTGATCGTCCTCGCGACCGCCTCGGCCGCACTGGGCGTGGGCGCGGCGACGGCGTCCGCGGACACCGCCCGCCTCGCGGATGTCCCCTGGCGGCCCCCCACCTCCTTCGGGGCGACGGCCCCGCAGGCCGCCCTGCAGGGCGCGACCAGTGGGCTGCAGTACGCCACCGTCCCCGTCCAGGCCCTCCGGTACACCCCGGTGGGTGTCACCAGCCGCAGGGACGACGGCGGCGACGTCTCGGACTTCACCGGCCCGCTCGTCGAGACCGGGACGGTCGGCGCCGTTCCGACGCTGGAGCGGACCGTGGGGGGCCTGCTGGGCGGCGGCGCGGCCTGAACCGGACGGGCGGGCGCGCGAGAGAGCCGCGTCTTCCCCGGACGGGGGGAAGACGCGGCTCTCGGCCGTGGGGGCCCGTCGGCGCGACGGGCGGTCCGCCCGGTACGCGCCCTTGCTCAGTACGACGAGCCGGAGGCGCCCAGCGAACCCGTCGGGTGCCAGACCGTCTTGGTCTCCAGGAACGCCGTCATCCGGTCGGTGCCCGGCGTCTCGAAGTAATCCACAGGCTGTGGACGCAGCACGCGCTTGAGGTTGTCGGCCGCCGCGATCTCCAGCTCCTTCGCCAGCTCCTCGTCGGCGCCCGCCAGGTCGATCGCGTTGACGTCCTGGTGCGCGGCGAGCGGGGCCGCGATCTCCGCCGTACGGCCCGACAGGATGTTCACCACACCGCCCGGCACGTCGGAGGTGGCCAGCACCTCGCCGAGCGAGAGGGCCGGCAGCGGGGACTTCTCGCTCGCGACCACGACCGCCGTGTTGCCGGTGGCGATCACGGGAGCCACGACCGACACCAGGCCGAGGAAGGACGACTGCTGCGGGGCCAGGACGGCGACCACACCGGTCGGCTCCGGAGAGGAGAGGTTGAAGAAGGGGCCGGCGACCGGGTTGGCGCCGCCGATCACCTGGGCGATCTTGTCGGTCCAGCCGGCGTACCAGACCCAGCGGTCGATCGTCGCGTCCACGACCGCGGCGGCCTTCGACTTGGACAGGCCCTCCGCGTCGGCCACCTCGCGCACGAACTGTTCGCGGCGGCCCTCCAGCATCTCCGCGACCCGGTACAGGATCTGACCGCGGTTGTAGGCGGTCGCGCCGGACCAGCCGCCGAACGCCTTGCGCGCGGCCACGACCGCGTCACGGGCGTCCTTGCGGGAGGACTGCGGTGCGTTGGCCAGCCAGTTGCCCTTCGAGTCCGACACCTCGTACACCCGGCCGCTCTCGGAACGCGGGAACTTCCCGCCGACGTACAGCTTGTAGGTCTTGAAGACAGACAGTCGGTCAGACATCGAGGTACGCCTCCAGGCCGTGGCGGCCGCCCTCGCGGCCGAAGCCCGACTCCTTGTAGCCACCGAACGGCGAGGTCGGGTCGAACTTGTTGAACGTGTTGGACCAGATCACGCCCGCGCGGAGCTTGCTCGCCACCGCCAGGATCCGCGAGCCCTTCTCGGTCCAGATGCCCGCCGACAGCCCGTACTGCGTGTTGTTCGCCTTGGCGACCGCCTCGTCCGGCGTACGGAAGGTCAGGACCGACAGCACCGGGCCGAAGATCTCGTCACGGGCGATGGTGTGCGCCTGGGTCACGTTCGTGAAGAGCGTCGGGGCGAACCAGTAGCCCGAGGTCGGCAGTTCGCAGGCCGGGGACCAGCGCTCGGCGCCCTCCGCCTCGCCCCGCTCGGTCAGCGCGGTGATCCGGGCCAGCTGCTCGGCGGAGTTGATCGCGCCGATGTCGGTGTTCTTGTCCAGCGGGTCGCCGAGGCGCAGCGTGGACAGGCGGCGCTTGAGGGAGTCCAGCAGCTCGTCCTGGACCGACTCCTGCACCAGCAGGCGGCTGCCCGCGCAGCAGACCTGGCCCTGGTTGAAGAAGATGCCGGTCACGATGCCCTCGACGGCCTGGTCGATGGGGGCGTCGTCGAAGACGATGTTGGCGCCCTTGCCGCCCAGTTCCAGGGTGAGCTTCTTGCGGGTGCCCGCGACGGTCCGCGCGATCTCCTTGCCGACGGCCGTGGAGCCGGTGAAGGCGACCTTGTTCACGTCGGGGTGCGCGACGAGCGCGGCACCCGCGTCGCCGTAGCCCGGAAGGATGTTGACGACACCCCTGGGCAGGCCGGCCTGGCGGCAGATGTCCGCGAAGAAGAGGGCGGACAGGGGAGTGGTCTCGGCCGGCTTCAGGACGACCGTGTTGCCGGTCGCGAGGGCCGGGGCGATCTTCCACGCCAGCATCAGCAGGGGGAAGTTCCACGGGATGACCTGGCCGGCCACGCCCAGCGGCCTGGGGTTCGCGCCGAAACCGGCGTGGTCGAGCTTGTCGGCCCAGCCCGCGTAGTAGAAGAAGTGCGCGGCCACGAGGGGCAGGTCGGCGTCCCTCGTCTCCTTGATCGGCTTGCCGTTGTCCAGCGTCTCCAGGACGGCCAGCTCACGGCTGCGCTCCTGGATGATCCGGGCGATGCGGAACAGGTACTTCGCGCGCTCGGAGCCCGGCAGCGCGGACCACTTCTCGAACGCCTTGCGGGCGGCCTTCACCGCGCGCTCGACGTCCGCCTCACCGGCCTGGGCGACCTCGGAGAGGACCTCCTCGGTCGACGGGGAGACGGTCTTGAAGACCTTGCCGTCGGCCGCCTCGGCGAACTCGCCGTCGATGAACAGGCCGTAGGAGGGGGCGATGTCGACGACCGAGCGGGACTCGGGCGCCGGTGCGTATTCGAATACGGAAGCCATGGTGATCAGTCCACCGTCACGTAGTCGGGGCCGGAGTAGCGGCCGGTGGCCAGCTTCTGACGCTGCATCAGCAGATCGTTCAGCAGCGAGGAGGCGCCGAAGCGGAACCAGTGGTTGTCCAGCCAGTCCTCGCCCGCGGTCTCGTTGACCAGGACCAGGAACTTGATCGCGTCCTTGGTGGTGCGGATGCCGCCCGCGGGCTTCACGCCGACCTGGATGCCGGTCTGGGCGCGGAAGTCGCGCACCGCCTCCAGCATGAGGAGGGTGTTCGCGGGGGTCGCGTTCACCGCCACCTTGCCGGTCGAGGTCTTGATGAAGTCCGCCCCGGCGAGCATGCCGAGCCAGGACGCGCGGCGGATGTTGTCGTACGTCGACAGCTCACCGGTCTCGAAGATGACCTTCAGACGGGCGCTGTCACCGCAGGCCTCCCGCACGGCGACGATCTCGTCGTACACCTTGAGGTACCTGCCGGCGAGGAACGCGCCCCGGTCGATGACCATGTCGATCTCGTCGGCGCCCGCGGCGACGGCGTCACGGACGTCCGCCAGCTTCACTTCGAGGGCGGCGCGGCCGGCCGGGAAGGCGGTGGCGACCGAGGCGACCTTCACGCCGGAGCCGGCGACGGCCTCCTTGGCGACGGCCACCATGTCGGGGTAGACGCAGACGGCCGCCGTGGTCGGGGTCGTCCGGTCCGTCGGGTCGGGGTGGACCGCCTTGGCGCCGAGCGCCCGGACCTTGCCCGGGGTGTCCGCGCCTTCCAGCGTCGTCAGGTCGACCATCGAGATGGCGAGGTCGATGGCGTACGCCTTCGCGGTGGTCTTGATGGAACGGGTGCCGAGAGAGGCGGCGCGCGCCTCCAGGCCGACCGCGTCGACGCCGGGCAGCCCGTGCAGGAAGCGGCGCAGCGTGCTGTCGGACGCGGTGACATCCGAGAGAGCGTGAGCTGTGGGTGCGGTAGTGGGCATGGTCACCCGACGAGCATATCTACGCGCGTAGCGAATGTATAGCCCCGGGGCCTTTCCGGTGCTCATATCTCACTCCAAGATCACGGATGAGCGCCGGTGCCGGGCCGCGTGGAGGCACCGGCGGCGCCGTCATGCAGAATCGGGACCATGACGACCCCGGACCACCAGTCACCCGCGCCACAGCCTCCGGTGCCCACCGCCCAGGACCGGATCTACCGTTCGCCCATGGCGCTCGGGGGCGGCGTGCTGCTGCTCCTCGTCGTCGGCTGGCTCGGCTTCGACGCGCTGTTCCAGGGCCACGGCCGCGCCCCGTGGCTGGCGCTGGCCGGGATGATCCTGGCGGTGCCGCTGGTGATCGCCTTCACGCTGCGCCCGGCGGTCTTCGCGGGCGAGGACCGGCTGCGGATCCGTAACCCGTTCCGGGTGGTCAGCCTGCCCTGGGGCGAGATCGCCTCGCTCCGCTCCGGCTACTCCAACGAGGTCGTCGCCAAGTCCGGCGCCAAGTACCAGCTGTGGTCCGTTCCCGTCTCGCTGCGGGCCCGCAAGAAGGCGGAGGCGCGCAAGGCGCGGGCGGCCTCGGACGCCGCGCACGGCGGGGGTCCGGCGCGGCGCGGGTTCGGCGGCCTGGGCGCCTTCGGTGTCGGCGCGGGGGCCGGCGACCAGAGCGGACCGACCCGCGCGGAGACCGACCAGGTCATGGACGAACTGCGGGAGCTGCTGGACCGGCGCGGCGAGGAGGAGTCCGCGCAGGGAGAGGTCACCGTGCGGTGGGCGTACGAGGTGATCGCACCGGCGCTCGCGGGCGCGGTCCTGTTCGCGATCCTGCTGGCCACGGGCTGAACGACGTCGCCGCGGCGGGTGGGGATGCCTCGGGGGACGACCCGGGGGACGCCCTGAAGGACGCACCAAGGACGCACCGGGGGGCGCCCCGAAGGACGCCCCGAGGGAGAAGGGGCCCCGGGTGGGGCGCCCCTTCCATGGGCGGGACTAGATGCCGGCCGCGGCCGAGAGGTCCTGCTTGATGGCCGTCAGGAGGTCCGTCGCGCGGGCGTGGGCCGTCGGCAGGGCCGCGTGGTCCGGGACCGGTACGACGACCTCCAGGTAGCACTTCAGCTTCGGCTCGGTGCCGCTCGGGCGGACGATCACGCGGGCGCCCTCCAGGGTGTAGCGCAGGCCGTCCGTGGGCGGCAGGCTCTCCGTGCCCCGGGTGAGGTCCTCGGCCCGCGTGATGGCCAGGCCCGCCAGCTCGGTCGGCGGCTGCTCGCGCAGGCGGCGCATGGCGTCCGCGATGAGGGAGAGGTCCTGGACGCGCACCGAGAGCTGGTCGGTGGCGTGCAGGCCGTGTTCGACCGCGAGGTCGTCGAGCAGGTCGAGCAGCGTACGGCCCTCCTCCTTCAGCTCCGAGGCCAGCTCGGTGATCAGGAGGGCGGCGGTGATGCCGTCCTTGTCGCGCACGCCCTCGGGGTCCACGCAGTAGCCGAGGGCCTCCTCGTAGCCGTAGCGCAGGCCGTCCACGCGGGCGATCCACTTGAAGCCGGTCAGGGTCTCCTCGTACGGCAGCCCCGCCTTCTCGGCGATCCGGCCGAGGAGGGAGGAGGAGACGATCGACTCGGCGAAGGTGCCCCGCGCCCCGCGCCGGACCAGGTGGGCGGCGAGCAGCGCGCCGACCTCGTCACCGCGCAGCATCCGCCAGCCGTCGCCGCCCTTGACGGCCACCGCGCAGCGGTCGGCGTCGGGGTCGTTGGCGATGACCAGGTCGGGGTCCGTGGCACGGGCCTGGGCGAACGCCAGGTCCATCGCGCCCGGCTCCTCCGGGTTGGGGAACGCCACCGTCGGGAAGTCGGGGTCCGGTTCGGCCTGCTCGGCGACCAGCACCGGCTCGGGGAAGCCGGCGCGGGCGAAGGCGGCGAGCAGGACGTCCTTGCCGACGCCGTGCATCGCCGTGTAGACGGTGCGGGCGGTGCGGGGGGAGCCGGCCGCCAGGACCGCGTCCGTACGGGCCAGGTAGGCCTCCAGGACCGACTCGTCCAGGGTCTGCCAGCCGGAGTCCGGGCGGGGTACGTCGTCCAGGGAGACGATCGCGTCGATCTCGGCGGCGATCTCCGCGTCGGCGGGCGGCACGATCTGGGAGCCGTCGCCGAGGTAGACCTTGTACCCGTTGTCGCGGGGCGGGTTGTGGCTGGCGGTGACCTCCACGCCGGCCACCGCGCCGAGGTGCCTTATGGCGAAGGCCAGGACCGGGGTGGGCAGCGGGCGCGGGAGGACGGCCGCGCGCAGGCCGGCGCCGGTCATCACGGCGGCGGTGTCCCGGGCGAAGTCGGCGGACTTGTGGCGGGCGTCGTAGCCGATGACGACGACGCCGTCGGTCTGGCCCTTGTTCTTCAGGTACGCGGCGAGGCCCGCTGCGGCGCGGATGACGACCGAGCGGTTCATGCGCATGGGGCCGGCGCCCAGCTCGCCCCGCAGGCCGGCGGTGCCGAACTGCAGCGTGCCGCTGAAACGGGCGGACAGCTCCGCTGTGTCACCGGCCTCGATCAGCTTGGCCAGTTCGTCGCGAGTCTCCTGGTCGGGATCCTCGGCGAGCCAAGCCTCGGCCCGGGCGATGAGATCGTCGTGCACCTTGGGATCAACCTCTCCGTGTTTGCCTGGTCCACCGGGGGCCGTGCCCCCTGCCCCCGTTTCCCACCCGCCCACCGGAAACGGTCGGCCCAGAGGCGAGCGGATGGGCTCGGCGGCGCTTACAGCTTGCCCAGCACCTGGCCCAGCAGCTCGCCCATCCGCGCGGCCGAGTCGCGGCCCGCCTGGAGGACCTCCTCGTGGTTGAGGGGCTCGCCGGTCATGCCGGCCGCCAGGTTGGTGACCAGGGAGATGCCCAGCACCTCGGCGCCCGCCTCGCGCGCGGCGATGGCCTCCAGGACCGTGGACATGCCGACCAGGTCCGCGCCGATGACACGGGCCATGCGGATCTCAGCCGGGGTCTCGTAGTGCGGGCCGGGGAACTGTGCGTAGACGCCCTCCTCCAGGGAGGGGTCGATCTCCTTGCACAGGGCGCGCAGGCGCGGGGAGTACAGGTCGGTCAGGTCGACGAAGTTGGCGCCGACGATCGGCGAGGTCGCCGTCAGGTTGATGTGGTCGCTGATCAGCACCGGCTGGCCGGGGCGCATGCCCTCGCGCAGACCGCCGCAGCCGTTGGTCAGGACGATCGTCTTGCAGCCGGCGGCCACGGCCGTACGGACGCCGTGGGCGACGGCGGCGACGCCACGGCCCTCGTAGTAGTGCGTGCGGCCCAGGAAGACCAGAGCGCGCTTGTCACCGAAGGAGTACGAGCGGATCTTGCCGCCGTGCCCCTCGACGGCCGGCGGCGGGAAGCCGGGCAGCTCGGTGACCTGGAACTCGGCGTCGGGTGCGCCCAGGGCGTCGACGGCCGGAGCCCAGCCGGAGCCCATCACGAGGGCGACGTCGTGGGTCTCGGCGCCGGTCAGTTCGCGCAGGCGGGCGGCGGCGGCGTCGGCGGCGGCGTACGGGTCGCCCTGGATGTCGTCCGGAAGGAGAGATGCGTTCACGTGGACGAGGGTAGCCGCTCTTCGCCTACGCGCGTAGATGACAGACGTCACGGGATCGGGATCGTTGTCTTGTCGTTTTCCACAAGGGATGCCGCGAGCGGTCCGGCCGTCACTCGTCGGTGATGAGGACGTCCTTGTCGTTGAAGACCTCGACGATGAAGATCAGCAGCCGGCCCCGGCTGACCGTGTACTCCACCAGGATGTTCTGGGTGAGACGGATGGTGCGGTCGTCGCCCGTGGAGCCTATGGGCCGCGACACCGGCAGGAAGGGGTCGCGGGCCAGCAGGGCGATGCCCTTGTCGAAGGCGCTGCGCTGCCGGTCGTCGAGCCGGTCGCGGGCCTCTGCGGCCTGCACCGTGTAGTAGACGTCGTACGTGGTGGGGCCCATGCGATCTCCCGTGGGTGCGCCGGTGTTCCGAGTCTAGGATCCGCTGCCCGTCAGCACGGCCTCTTCCGCAGCTCCATCACGTAATCGTGGGGCGCCCCCGCCGACTCCGCCGCGTCCGCGATCTCGCCCAGGTAGCGCGCCGAGGGCAGGCCGCCCTCGTAGCCGTTCAGGACGTACGTCCAGGCCGCCTCCTCGCCGTCCAGCGTGTGCACCCGCACCCGTACCCGGCGGTAGACGTCGAGGCCCACGCCCTCCCACCGGTCGAGGGACTCCTCGTCCATCGGTGCGATGTCGTACAGGCCGACGAAGACCTGCGCCAGCGGGTCCTCGACGATCGTCGCCAGCGCGCCCTCCCAGCCCAGCTGCTCGCCGCCGAACGTCAGCCGCCAGCCGTTCAGCCAGCCCGTGGCGCGCAGCGGGGAGTGCGGGGCACGGAAGGACATCAGGCCCGCGTCGAGGTTGCCGGCGTAGGCGGCATAGAGCGACATGGGGAGAGGGTACGGCAGGGGAAACGCGGGTCACTCCTGTCCCAGCCGAAGCTTCCGCGTGCCCCGGGGCAGTAGCACCTTGAAGGGTGCGGGACAATGGAGTACGTGACTCGGATCGTGATCATCGGTGGCGGACCCGGCGGATACGAGGCGGCCCTGGTGGCCGCCCAGCTCGGTGCGGAGGTGACCGTCGTGGACTGCGACGGTCTGGGCGGAGCGTCGGTGCTGACCGACTGCGTGCCGTCGAAGACGCTCATCGCCACGGCCGAGGTGATGACCACCTTCGACTCGTCGTACGAAGAGCTGGGCATCATCGTCGCCGACGACACGCCGCCGCTGGAGCAGGCCGCCCGGGTGGTCGGGGTGGACCTGGGGAAGGTCAACCGCCGTGTGAAGCGGCTGGCCCTCGCCCAGTCCCACGACATCACCGCCTCCGTCACCCGGGCCGGCGCCCGGGTCATGCGCGGCCGGGGCCGGCTGGAGGGCATGCAGGCCCTCGACGGGTCCCGCAAGGTCGTCGTCACCGCCGCCGACGGCACCGAGGAGACGCTCACCGCCGACGCCGTCCTCGTCGCCACCGGCGGTCACCCCCGCGAGCTGCCCGACGCCCAGCCCGACGGCGAGCGCATCCTGAACTGGACCCAGGTCTACGACCTCACCGAGCTCCCGGACGAGCTGATCGTGGTCGGGTCGGGTGTCACCGGTGCCGAGTTCGCCGGTGCCTACCAGGCTCTCGGTTCCAAGGTCACCCTCGTGTCGTCCCGGGACCGCGTGCTGCCCGGCGAGGACCCGGACGCCGCCGCCGTCCTGGAGGACGTCTTCCGCCGCCGTGGCATGAACGTCATGGCCCGCTCCCGCGCCCAGTCCGCCAAGCGCGTCGGCGACCGGGTCGAGGTGACGCTGGCCGACGGCCGGGTCATCAGCGGCTCGCACTGCCTCATGGCCGTCGGCGCCATCCCGAACAGCGCGGGGCTCGGCCTGGAGGAGGCCGGCGTCAAGCTGCGCGACTCGGGGCACATCTGGACCGACAAGGTGTCGCGTACGACCGCTCCGGGCGTCTACGCGGCCGGTGACGTGACCGGGATCTTCGCCCTCGCGTCCGTCGCCGCCATGCAGGGACGTATCGCCATGTACCACTTCCTCGGCGACGCGGTGACCCCGCTCAACCTGAAGACCGTCTCCTCCAACGTCTTCACCGACCCCGAGATCGCGACGGTCGGCTACACGCAGGCGGACGTGGACGCGGGCAAGATCGACGCCCGCGTCGTCAAGCTGCCCCTGCTGCGCAACCCGCGCGCCAAGATGCAGGGCATCCGGGACGGCTTCGTGAAGATCTTCTGCCGCCCGGGTACGGGCATCGTCGTCGGCGGTGTGGTCGTCGCGCCCCGCGCCTCGGAACTCATCCACCCCATCTCGATCGCCGTCGACAACAATCTGACAGTCGAACAGATCGCGAACGCGTTCACGGTGTACCCCTCCCTTTCGGGGTCGATCGCCGAGGTGGCCCGGCAGCTGCACACCCGCAAGGCCGGCGCGGAGGCCTGACGGCCGAAATCAACTTCCCGCTGGTCACGGGGAGTTGCCGCGAGTGCGTACGGCATAGTCGGGGCGGTCGGGTCCTATACCACTTCCGCCCCTGCCGTACGAACAACTTCTGTTATTCGGCGCAAACTGCTGAAACCAGACGGTCGCTGGGGTTACTGTCAGTTTCGTGTTCGCTGCTGAACGTCGCCAACTGATCCTCGAAATGGTGCGAGCGAACGGTGCCGTGTCGCTCCGTGAGCTCGCCCGCGTCGTCCAGACCTCCGAAGTGACCGTACGGCGGGACGTGCGGGCACTGGAGGCAGAAGGACTCCTCGACCGTCGCCACGGCGGTGCGGTACTGCCGGGCGGGTTCACGCGCGAGTCGGGCTTCCCGCAGAAGTCCCACCTCGCGACCGCCGAGAAGACGGCCATCGCCGACCTAGCCGCCGGCCTCGTCGAAGAAGGCGAGGCCATCGTGGTCGGGGCGGGTACCACCACGCAGGAGCTGGCCCGCCGGCTCGCGCGGGTGCCCGGCCTGACGGTCGTCACCAACTCCCTCCTGGTCGCCCAGGCGTTGGCCCATGCCAACCGGGTGGAGGTCGTGATGACCGGCGGCACCCTGCGCGGCTCCAACTACGCCCTCGTCGGCTCCGGCGCGGAGCAGTCCCTGCAGGGGCTGCGCGTGTCCAAGGCCTTCCTCTCCGGAAGCGGGCTCACCGCCGAGCGGGGCCTGTCCACGTCCAACATGCTCTCGGCGTCCGTCGACCGGGCGCTGGTGCAGGCCGCCGCGGAGGTCGTGGTCCTCGCCGACCACACCAAGCTCGGTACGGACACGATGTTCCAGACCGTGCCGACCGACGTCATCACCCGTCTGGTCACCGACGAGCCCCCCGCGCACGACGACCGCGCCGCCACCGAGTTGCAGGCCCTCGCCGACCAGGGGGTGCAGATCGCCGTGTCCGGCGCGAACGGAGCCCCTCCGGGGGGTGAGCAGGCCCCGGCGCGGCGTGCCCCGCTGCCGGGGCCGCGCAGGGGCATGGCGCTCCGCTCGGGGGCGGGGTACGGGGAGCCGGCGGGAGCCGAGCGGGGGCGCGTCGCTGACCTGCGGCGGCGGTGAGGACGCGCTGAGAGTGCACTGAGGGCGCGGTGACGGTATGTCGCACCCTGGAAGAGCTGGAAAAGAGTGACGCCCGGTGGGCCGAACGGGTCGGTCCACCGGGCGTCACTGTGTGGTCTGACGTCAGTCCTTGATCTCGCAGATCGCGGCGCCGGACGTGATGGACGCGCCGACCTCGGCGCTCAGGCCCTTGATCGTGCCCGCCTTGTGGGCGTTCAGGGGCTGTTCCATCTTCATGGCCTCCAGGACGACGACCAGGTCGCCCTCCTTGACCTCCTGGCCCTCCTCGACCGCGACCTTCACGATCGTGCCCTGCATGGGGGAGGCGAGCGTGTCACCGGAGGCGACGGGGCCGGACTTCTTGGCCGCGCGGCGCTTCGGCTTGGCCCCGGCCGCGAGGCCCGTGCGGGCCAGGGACATGCCGAGGGACGAGGGCAGTGAGACCTCAAGGCGCTTGCCGCCGACCTCGACGACGACCGTCTCGCGGCCCGTCTCCTCCTCCGCCTCGACATCGGCGGGGGCGGTGAAGGGCTTGATCTCGTTGACGAACTCGGTCTCGATCCAGCGGGTGTGGACCGTGAACGGGTCCTCGGAGCCGGTCAGCTCGGGGGCGAACGCCGGGTCCGTGACGACCGCGCGGTGGAAGGGGATCGCCGTCGCCATGCCCTCGACCTGGAACTCCTCCAGGGCGCGGGAGGCCCGCTCCAGGGCCTCCCGGCGGGTGCGGCCGGTCACGATCAGCTTGGCGAGCAGCGAGTCCCAGGCCGGGCCGATGACCGAGCCGGACTCCACGCCCGCGTCCAGCCGGACACCGGGGCCCGACGGCGCGTCGAAACGGGTGACCGTGCCGGGCGCCGGGAGGAAGTTGCGGCCCGGGTCCTCGCCGTTGATCCGGAACTCGAACGAGTGTCCGCGCAGCGCCGGGTCGTCGTAACCCAGCTCCTCGCCGTCGGCGATGCGGAACATCTCGCGGACCAGGTCGATGCCGGCGACCTCCTCGGTCACCGGGTGCTCCACCTGGAGGCGGGTGTTCACCTCCAGGAAGGAGATCGTGCCGTCCTGGCCGACCAGGAACTCACAGGTGCCCGCGCCCTCGTAGCCGGCCTCCCGCAGGATCGCCTTCGAGGCGCGGTACAGCTCGGCGACCTGCTCGTCGGACAGGAACGGCGCGGGGGCCTCCTCGACCAGCTTCTGGTGGCGGCGCTGCAGGGAGCAGTCACGGGTGGAGACGACGACCACGTTGCCGTGCTTGTCGGCCAGGCACTGGGTCTCGACGTGCCGCGGACGGTCCAGGTAGCGCTCGACGAAGCACTCGCCGCGGCCGAAGGCGGCGACCGCCTCGCGGACCGCTGAGTCGTACAGCTCCGGGACCTCTTCGAGGGTCCGGGCGACCTTCAGGCCGCGGCCACCGCCACCGAAGGCGGCCTTGATGGCGATCGGCAGGCCGTGCTCCTCGGCGAAGGCCACGACCTCCTCGGCGCCGCTCACCGGATCGGGGGTACCGGCCACCAGCGGGGCGCCGGCCCGCTGGGCGATGTGCCGGGCGGCGACCTTGTCACCCAGATCGCGGATGGCGTGCGGCGGCGGGCCGATCCAGATCAGGCCCGCGTCCAGGACCGCCTGCGCGAAGTCGGCGTTCTCCGAGAGAAAGCCGTAGCCCGGGTGGACGGCGTCCGCGCCGGACTCGCGCGCCGCGTTCAAGATCTTGTCGATGACCAGATAACTGGTGGCCGGGGTGTCACCGCCCAGGGCGAACGCCTCATCCGCGGCGCGGACATGCAGAGCGTCCCGGTCCGGGTCGGCGTAGACGGCCACGCTCGCGATCCCGGCGTCCCGACAGGCCCGGGCCACGCGGACAGCGATTTCGCCACGGTTGGCGATGAGCACCTTGCGCACGATTGAGGCTCCCTCCTTGAAACAAGCCGAGTTTAGGGACTGCCGACACGGCACTTCGACCCGTCCCCAATGGTGAGCTTGCCCACACGGAGCGTGATTCGAGGCTCGCTCGACCCGCGAAAGCCCTTGTCGCGCCTCGGTGTGCAGGACTCCTGCGGGAAACCCTAGCCCCGTCGTGTGGTCAAGGTCTCTGTAAGAGCGTGCTGCGGCCCACTCAGTTTCTTTGTCGAGTCCCTACGAATGGCCCAATGATTCTTTGCTGGCGCGCGAACCCTTGTCCCAGGGTTTACCCGTTAGTAGCGTTCGCATGGCTCGAACGTACCTGGGGTAACAAGCAGCTGGCTCGAGAGTGGGTGGGGACCGGTGGTGCGCAGGCCGGTGGCATGGGTCGTGGCGGTCGTCCTTCTGGCGGAGGGCGTCATCATCGCCGCGCTGAACTGGTTCCTCGGGGTGGTGGTCGACCGTCAGGACATGTCCCTGGCCGGCCTCGACCCGTCCGTGATGGCCACGTCCTCGAAGATCGGCGGTGTCGTCTTCGGGCTCTATTTCGCGCTGTGCGCGCTGGTGGCCGTCCTGGTCGCGATACGCGACCGCGCCCCCGCGGGCTTCGGCCGCGTCCTGCTGATCAGCGTGGCGGTCGTCCACGGCCTGCTGGGCGCGTTCGCCTGGGGTCTGGTCGGCTGGACGGCGTTCCTGTCCATGGTGGTCGTGGGCGGCCTGGTCGTCCTGCTCCTGATGACGCACGACCGTGACGGCGGCCCGCAGCGCGGCCCCGCCGGCGGTGGGGCGGGGCAGGACGGTGATCCGAAGGGCGAGAGCGAGCCGGCCGCGGTGCCCGGCCCGGCGCCCGTCCCGGGCCCGCGTACGGACGAGCCGGGTGGCCGGGACGACGGGCACGACGAGCCGCGCGACTCGGTGCCCGCCCAGATCACCGGTCCGGCGACCACAACTCCGTGATGCCGACGCCCAGTTCGGCCAGCAGCCTGCGCACCAGGGGCAGGCTGATGCCGATCACGTTGCCGTGGTCGCCCTCGATGCCCTCGATGAACGGCGCCGAACGGCCGTCCAGGGTGAAGGCCCCGGCGACGTAGAGGGGCTCGCCGGAGGCCACGTACGCGGCGATCTCCTCGTCGCTGGGCTCACCGAAGCGGACGACGGTCGAGGCGGTCCCGGACACGTACCGCTTGGCCGCCGTGTCCCAGATGCAGTGACCCGTCTGGAGGGTCCCGGCCCGCCCGCGCATGGCCTTCCAGCGGGCGGTGGCCTCCTCGGCGTCGGCGGGCTTGCCGAGGGCCTGCCCGTCCAGCTCCAGTACCGAGTCGCAGCCGATCACCAGGGCGCCCTGCACCTCAGGCTTCGCCGCCACGACCGAGGCCTTCGCCTCCGCCAGGGCGAGCGCCAGCTCCGCCGGGGTGGGCGCGGTGACGGCGTCCTCGTCGACCCCGCTGACGATCACCTCCGGGGCGAGGCCGGCCTGCCTCAGCAGACCCAGGCGGGCGGGGGACTGGGAGGCGAGGATCAAGCGGCGGTGTGGCTTGGCAGTCATGCCGTCAGGTTAGCCGCGTGGCCGCGCTACCTCAGGCCGAGGACGAGCATGGCCAGGACCATGGCCAGCGCCATGACGAAGCCGAGCCGCCGGAGCATGTCCTGCGCGTCGCGCAGGTCCTTCGGCGGCTCGTCTTCGGGGTCTGACCAGAGCATTCCACCAGCGTGGGGCCTCGGCCGGGCGGGGTGCCTGAGTACCGGTACTCAATTGGCGCCCTGAGCTGTGCCCCTGTACGCGGTGCCCTGCGCCCCCCAGGGGGTGTCCCTAGCTCGGCCAGTAGGTCCGCGTCCACGACGCCGGGCCCGGCTTGGGAAAGCGGACCGAAGCGATCCTGCCCGGGTCCGCCCACGCGTCCCTCGGGCCCTCCGCGCCGGACGGCGTGGCCGCAGCCGCCGCGGCGCGGGCGCGGACCACCGCCAGTGCGGCGGCCAGCTCCTCCGGGGTCGGGTTGCCCCGTACGACTCTGATGGTCACAGCGGCTCCTTAGAGGGGGATGTTGCCGTGCTTCTTCGGAGGCAGGGATTCCCGCTTCGTACGCAGCTGACGCAGGCCCCGGACGATGTGGGAGCGGGTGTCGGACGGCATGATCACCGCGTCGATGTAGCCGCGCTCGGCCGCCACGTACGGGTTGAGGAGGGCGTCCTCGTACTCCTGGATCAGCCGCGCGCGGGTGCCCTCGACGTCCTCGGCCTCGGCGATGGTGCGGCGGTGCAGGATGTTGACCGCGCCCTGGGCGCCCATCACGGCGATCTGCGCGGTCGGCCAGGCCAGGTTGAGGTCGGCGCCGAGGTGCTTGGAGCCCATGACGTCGTAGGCGCCGCCGAAGGCCTTACGGGTGATGACGGTGATCAGCGGGACCGTCGCCTCCGCGTAGGCGTAGATCAGCTTGGCGCCGCGCCGGATGATGCCGGTGTGCTCCTGGTCGACGCCCGGCAGGAAGCCGGGGACGTCCACGAAGGTCAGCACCGGGACGTTGAACGCGTCGCAGGTGCGCACGAACCGGGCGGCCTTCTCGGACGCGTCGATGTCCAGGCAGCCGGCGAACTGCATCGGCTGGTTGGCGACCACGCCCACGGGGTGGCCCTCGACCCGCCCGAACCCGGTGACGATGTTCGGCGCGAACAGGGCCTGCGTCTCGAAGAACTCGGCGTCGTCCAGGACGTGTTCGACCACCGTGCGGATGTCGTACGGCTGGTTCGCGCTGTCCGGGACGAGGGTGTCCAGCTCGCGGTCCTCGTCGCTGACGGCGAGGTCCGCCTCCTCGGGGAAGACCGGGGCCTCGGAGAGGTTGTTGGACGGCAGGTATGACAGCAGCTGCTTGACGTACTCGACGGCGTCCTTCTCGTCCCCGGCCATGTGGTGGGCCACACCGGAGGTCGCGTTGTGCGTACGGGCGCCGCCCAGCTCCTCGAAGCCGACGTCCTCGCCGGTGACGGTCTTGATGACGTCCGGGCCGGTGATGAACATGTGCGAGGTCTGGTCGACCATGACCGTGAAGTCGGTGATCGCCGGGGAGTACACGGCTCCGCCGGCGCAGGGGCCGACGACGAGGCTGATCTGCGGGATGACACCGGAGGCGTGGGTGTTGCGGCGGAAGATCTCGCCGTACGCGCCGAGGGAGGCGACCCCCTCCTGGATCCGGGCGCCGCCGGAGTCGTTGATGCCGATGACCGGGCAGCCGGTCTTCAGCGCGAAGTCCATCACCTTGACGATCTTCTGGCCGTAGACCTCGCCCAACGCCCCGCCGAAGACGGTGAAGTCCTGCGAGAACACGGCGACCGGCCGTCCGTCGACCGTGCCGTACCCGGTGACGACACCGTCGCCGTACGGCCGGTTCTTCTCCAGCCCGAAGTTCGTGGACCGGTGCCGGGCGAACTCGTCGAGTTCGACGAACGACCCCTCGTCCAGCAGCAGCTCGATCCGCTCACGGGCCGTCAGCTTGCCCTTGGCGTGCTGCTTTTCGACGGCGCGCTCCGAGCCGGCGTGCGTCGCCTCATGGATGCGACGCTGGAGATCCGCGAGCTTGCCCGCGGTCGTGTGAATGTCGATCCCTTGGATCTCGTGGCGCTCTTCCGGCTCGGACATCGGGATGCGGCTCCCTGCCTGCTCAAAAGGGGGGACGGTTACTCATCCGTAGAGTAGTGCTGGGCCAGGGCGTCGGCAGTGCGGCGTTTCCCACACCTAGGGTGACTTGCATGACGCCGCACAATGCATCAGACGACAGCCGCTGGTCCGACCTGGACCGCCCTCCGTTGAACGCCGTGGCACTGCGGCGCGCACTGGTCCGGGAAGGAAGTCTGTACCGCGAGGTGGACGTGGTGCAGCGCACCGGCTCCACCAACTCCGACCTGGTGGCGCGGGCTGCCGCCGGCCGGGCCGGTGAGGGCGCGGTGCTGGTGGCGGAGGAACAGACGGCGGGCAAGGGCCGGCTGGACCGCCGCTGGACGGCGCCGCCGCGCTCGGGCCTCTTCTTCTCGGTGCTGTTGCGGCCCGTCGAGGTGCCGGTGGCGCGGTGGGGCTGGTTGCCGCTGCTCACCGGTGTCGCCGTGGCGACCGGGCTGGCCCGGGCGGCGGGCGTGGACACGGCCCTGAAGTGGCCGAACGACCTGCTGGTGACGGTGGAGGGCGAGGAGCGCAAGGCCGGGGGCATCCTCGCGGAGCGGGCCGGCACCGACGGGGTGGTCGTCGGGGTCGGCATCAACGTCACGCTGCGGGCGGACGAACTGCCGGTGCCGCAGGCGGGGTCACTGGTGCTGGCCGGGGCGACGGGCACGGACCGGGATCCGCTGCTGCGGGCGGTGCTGCGGTCGTTGGAGGACTGGTACGGGCGCTGGCGGGCGGCGGGTGGGGACCCTGCCGCCAGTGGCCTTCAGGAAGCGTACGCGGCGGGGTGCGCGACGCTGGGGCGCACGGTGCGGGCCGAGCTGCCGGGGGAGCGTTCGATCGTGGGCGAGGCGGTGGCGGTCGACGGGGACGGCCGGCTCGTCCTCGCGACCCAGGAGGGGACGCGGGAGCCGGTGGGAGCGGGAGACATCGTCCATCTGCGCCCCGCCTGACGCTGCCCGCAGCCGCGGCGCGGCTCAGGCATGCGGCGACTGCAGCGCCCCCGCAGGGGCGCGGGGAACTGCGCGATCAGCCCCCGGGACCCGCGGTCGGCAAGGGCGGGAGCATCCCGGACCTGCGCCGATGCGGGGGGCTGGGGGCCGCAGCCCCCATGGTGGCTGGCGCCGACGCCGGTCAGCGCACCCGGTACCGGGAAGTGAACCGTCGGCCGAACCCTACGGAGTGAGCTGGCGCACACCTGCCGTAGAGTTGAGGCCGGTCGAAACGTGACCGCGGCAGATCGGAAGGGCAGCAGGCGTGACCGTCGACGACACGGGCTCCGGCGCGGGCGCGGACGCGGACGCCGCCGATCCGGGCGAGAACCCGCTGGCCCTGCGCCTCGAACAGCTCATCCTGGGCGCCGAGCGCCGCTACACCCCGTTCCAGGCGGCCCGCAGCGCCGGCGTCTCCATGGAGCTGGCCTCACGGTTCTGGCGGGCCATGGGCTTCGCCGACATCGGCCAGGCGAAGGCGCTCACCGAGGCCGACGTACTGGCCCTGCGCCGCCTCGCCGGTCTGGTGGAGGCGGGGCTGCTGAGCGAGGCCATGGCGGTGCAGGTGGCCCGGTCCACCGGGCAGACCACCGCCCGGTTGGCCGAGTGGCAGATGGATTCCTTCCTGGAGGGCCTGACCGAGCCGCCCGAGCCGGGAATGACCCGCACCGAGGTGACGTACCCGATCGTCGAGCTGCTCCTGCCCGAGTTGGAGGAGTTCCTGGTCTACGTCTGGCGCCGCCAGCTCGCCGCCTCGGCCGGACGGGTCGTGCAGTCGGCGGACGACGAGGAGATGGTCGACCGGCGGCTCGCCGTCGGCTTCGCCGACCTCGTCGGGTTCACTCGGCTGACCCGCCGGATGGAGGAGGAGGAGCTCGGCGAGCTGGTCGAGGCGTTCGAGACGACCGCCGCCGACCTGGTGGCCGCGCGCGGGGGCCGGCTGATCAAGACCCTCGGCGACGAGGTGCTGTACGCGGCGGACGACTCCGGTGTCGCCGCGGACATCGCGCTGCGGCTGGTCGAGACGCTGGCGAACGACGAGACGATGCCGGAGCTGCGGGTCGGCATGGCGTTCGGCACGGTCACCACGCGTATGGGTGATGTGTTCGGTACGACGGTGAACCTGGCCTCCCGGCTGACCTCGATAGCCCCCCGGGACGCCGTGCTGGTGGACAGTGCCTTCGCCGAGGAGCTGATCCGGTCCGGTGAGGCGCCCGCCTCCGAGGCCGAGGCGGCCGAGGCCGCGGCGGCCGCCGAGAAGGAGGGCGAGGAGCCGCCGGTGTACCGCTTCGCGCTGCAGCCGATGTGGCAGCGGCCGGTCCGCGGGCTCGGTGTGGTCGAGCCCTGGCTGCTGACCCGCCGCGACGGCCAGCCGTGATGCCGTAGGCCTCCCGCGGCCTCCGGCCGTCCTTTCGTAGCGTCGTAGCGCTTCAGTGGCCGGAGTGGCCGGAGTGGCCGTGTGCGTCCACGCACAGGCCCAGCACCGGTACGCACAGCCCGCCCGGGCCGGGGTCCGCGGAGCCGTGGGTGGGCGCCGGGGTGGCCGGTGCGGGCCGGGAGGGCGTCGGGGCCGGGGGCGGGGCGGACGTCGTCGGCGAGGGGCGCGCCGGGGTGCCCGGGGCGGAGGCCGGCCCGGTGCGGGCGGCGTTCGGCGCGGCGGTGCTGCCGGGTGGTGCCGTGGGCGTGGCCGGGCCGGTGCGGGCCCCGCCCGGAGCGGGGGCCGCCGGCACGAGCGCGCGGCCGCCCATGACGGAGGTCGCCGAGGGCAGCGCGGTGGGGCTCGCGGCGACCGCGGCGGCGGTGTTTCCCGCGTGGTCCGTGGCGCCCCCGTCGGGGCGGGGTTCGGCCTCCGCCGTGCCCGGGACTCCGACCCCCGAGTCCGGCGTGACCCGGAGCAGGCTGAGCGCGCCCGCGGCCAGGGCGAGCCCACCGGCGGCGAGCAGCACCTTGCGGGGGCGTGGCTTGCGGTGCCGTCCGCGTCGTACGGCGGACGCCCCGGCCGGCTCGCCGTGCCCCTCCGGCCCCTCTGACATGGTTCCCCTCCCCGCCGTGCCCCGGGCGTGCCGTGGCGGACGCACGCTATGCGGTCCTGTGGGCGATGTGGGGCGGGACGGGTGGGATGTCACTCGAACGGGCGTAGCCCCATGGGCTTTCCCGAGGTCGGGTACGGCTGCGATGATCGGCCCGACAGTGCGTTAACACGCGTTAACACGTCAGCCGGAGGGTGTCATGAGCGAGGAGCGGTTCGGGGAGTTCGTGCTGGTGCGGCGGCACGGGTACGTCGCGGAGCTGGTGCTGGACCGGCCCAAGGCCATGAACGCCGTCTCGACGGAGATGGCCCGCTCCCTCGCCGGCGCGTGCACGGCTCTGGCCGCCGACCGGGACGCCCGTGTGGTGGTCCTGACCTCGTCCCATGAGCGGGCGTTCTGTGTCGGGGCGGACCTGAAGGAGCGGAACTCCTTCAGCGACGCGGACCTGCTGCGGCAGCGGCCGGTGGCGCGCGGGGCGTACACCGGGGTGCTGGAGCTGCCGATGCCGACGATCGCGGCGGTGCACGGGTTCGCGCTGGGCGGGGGTTTCGAGCTGGCCCTGTCCTGCGATCTGATCGTGGCCGACCGTACGGCGGTGGTGGGGCTGCCGGAGGTGTCCGTGGGCGTGATTCCGGGCGGCGGCGGTACGCAGCTGCTGCCGCGGCGGGTCGGGGCGGCGCGGGCGGCGGAGCTGATCTTCTCGGCGCGGCGGGTGGAGGCGGCGGAGGCGGCCGGGCTGGGGCTGGTCGACCAGGTCGTGGACGCGGGGCGCGACCGCGAGGAGGCCCTCGCGCTGGCCGCCCGTATCGCCGGGAACTCGCCGGTCGGGCTGCGGGCCGCCAAGCGGGCACTGCGCCTGGGGCACGGGCTGGATCTGCGGGCGGGCCTTGAGGTCGAGGACGCGGCGTGGCGTTCCGTGGCGTTCTCGGGCGACCGGGCGGAGGGCGTGGCGGCGTTCAACGAGAAGCGCGAGCCGCAGTGGCCGGGCGAGTAGGGCGCCCCGCGCCGCGGCCACGGGGGACCCGCAGGCGGCGTTCCGCGAGGGCCTGCCACCTGATCGCCGCACCCACGTCCCGAATCCCGCAAATCATCCCTAACCTGGAGTAATGGGCGAGGACAGGCGGCTGGCCGCGGTCGTGGCGCTGGCGCAGGGGATGGCGGCGGCCCACACCCCGCGTGACACGTGGCAGGCCGCCGCGTTCGGCGCCTGCCGGGCGCTGGACGGCGGGTTCGCCGCACTGTCGGTGTGGGAGCGGCAGCTGGGCCGTCTGCGCGTCCTCGTGAACGTGGGGGACCGGCGCCCGGACGAGGAGGAGTTCCCGGAGTCCGAGGCCTACCCGGTGCACCAGTTCCCGGAGATCACCGAGTTCCTGCACGAGCGGTGGGCCGGCGGCGGCGGGGCCAACGCCTGGGTGGAGACCGCCGAGGGGACTGCCGCCGGCACCCCCGGCTACTTCCACCAGCGCGTCGCCGCCCTGCGCCGCAGGGGGCGCGGCTGCTGTGTCGTCGCACCCGTCGTGCTGCACGGACGGGCCTGGGGCGAGCTGTACGTCGCCCGTCCCGTCGACGCCCCCGTCTTCGACCGGGCCGACGCCGACTTCGCCACCGTGCTGGCCTCCGTCGTCGCCGCCGGGCTCGCCCAGACCGAGCGGCTGGAGGAGGCCCGCCGGCTGGCGTTCACCGATGCCCTCACCGGACTCGCCAACCGCCGGGCCGTGGACGTGCGCCTGGAGGAGGCCGTCGAGCGGCACCGCACACAGGGCGCGGCCGTCAGCCTCGTCGTCTGCGATCTCAACGGGCTGAAGCGGGTCAACGACACCCTCGGGCACGCCGTGGGCGACCGGCTCCTGGAGCGTTTCGGCTCGGTGCTGTCGCTGTGCGGGGCGATGGTGCCGGGCGCGCTGGCCGCGCGGCTCGGCGGGGACGAGTTCTGTCTGCTGGCGGTCGGGCCGCCCGCCGACGACGTCGTCAAGGCGGCGGACGAACTGTGCCGCAGGGCGGGGGAGTTGGAGCTGGGGGAAGGTGTGGCGTGCGGGATCGCCTCGACCGAGGACCCGATCGGGGAGGTGCGCGACGCCCGGCGGCTGTTCCGGCTCGCCGACGCGGCCCAGTACCGGGCCAAGGCCCTGCGCGTGGACCGGCCGGTGGTCGCGGGCCGGGAGGGGCCGCAGGATCCGGTCGTCCGGCTGGCCGACGAGCCGCCGCCGTCGCAGGCCGAGCGGCGCCGGTTCCGCGGACGCCGGCCGTGAGGCGAAGCCCACACGCTTCGGTAAGGGGCACTCCCGTCCGCCACTAGTGACATCCCCGCATTCAATGCGTACGCTCCTGAATATGGATATGCACACTGTGGTGGTGGGGACGTCCGGTGTCACGGCGTCCGACGTTCTCGCCGTGGCGCGCGGCGGTGCCCGCGTCGAGCTGTCGGCGCAGGCGGTGGCGGCCCTCGCCGCGGCCCGCGAGATCGTGGACGCCCTGGCGGCCAAGCCGGAACCGGTCTACGGCGTCTCCACCGGCTTCGGCGCCCTGGCGACCCGGCACATCAGCCAGGAACTGCGCGCCCAGCTGCAGCGCAACATCGTCCGCTCGCACGCCGCCGGCATGGGACCGAGGGTCGAGCGGGAGGTCGTACGGGCCCTGATGTTCCTGCGCCTGAAGACGGTCTGCTCCGGGCACACCGGCGTCCGGCCCGAGGTCGCGCAGACCATGGCCGACGTGCTGAACGCCGGGATCACCCCGGTCGTGCACGAGTACGGCTCCCTCGGCTGCTCCGGCGACCTGGCCCCGCTGTCCCACTGCGCCCTGACCCTCATGGGCGAGGGGGAGGCGGAAGGCCCCGACGGCGCCGTCCGGCCCGCCGGTGAGCTGCTCGCCGAGCACGGGATCCAGCCCGTCGAGCTGCGCGAGAAGGAGGGCCTCGCCCTCCTCAACGGCACCGACGGCATGCTCGGCATGCTGGTCATGGCCCTCGCCGACCTCGACACCCTCTACAAGTCCGCCGACATCACCGCCGCGCTCAGCCTGGAGGCGCTGCTCGGCACGGACAAGGTGCTCGCCCCCGAGCTGCACGCCATCCGTCCGCACCCGGGCCAGGGCGCCTCCGCCGCCAACATGCTCGCCGTGCTGCGGGGTTCCCAGCTCACCGGGCACCACCAGGACGACGCGCCGCGCGTCCAGGACGCCTACTCGGTGCGCTGCGCCCCGCAGGTCGCCGGTGCCGGACGCGACACCATGGCGCACGCCCGCCTCGTGGCCGAGCGGGAACTCGCCTCCGCCGTCGACAACCCGGTCGTGCTGCCCGACGGCCGTGTGGAGTCCAACGGCAACTTCCACGGCGCGCCCGTGGCCTACGTCCTGGACTTCCTCGCCATCGCCGCGGCCGACCTCGGCTCCATCGCCGAGCGCCGCACCGACCGGCTGCTGGACAAGAACCGCAGCCACGGCCTGCCGCCGTTCCTCGCCGACGACGCCGGCGTCGACTCCGGGCTGATGATCGCCCAGTACACGCAGGCCGCGCTGGTCAGCGAGATGAAGCGGCTGGCCGTACCCGCCTCCGCGGACTCCATCCCGTCCTCCGCCATGCAGGAGGACCACGTCTCCATGGGCTGGTCGGCCGCGCGCAAGCTGCGCACCGCCGTGGGCAACCTGGCCCGGATCATCGCCGTCGAGCTGTACGCGGCCACCCGCGCCATCGAGCTGCGCGAGGGCCTCACCCCGGCGCCGGCGTCCCGGGCCGTCATCGAGGCCGTGCGCGCCGCCGGTGTGCAGGGCCCGGGCCCGGACCGGTTCCTGGCGCCCGACCTGGCCGCCGCCGACGCGTTCGTGCGCGGCGGCCACCTCGTCACCGCGGCGGAGTCGGTCACCGGCCCGCTGCAGTAACGTCCCGGCGCAGCAGACAGGGGCCCCGCCGCGTGCGGGGCCCCTGTCCTCGTGTCACTTCAGCTTGGCCTGCTGGGCCTTGACGACCTCCGGCGAGACCGCGTACGCCTTCTTGCCCATCATCGCGCCCAGGTTCGACGTGAAGTAGACCGACAGGGTGTTCCCGAGCCGGACGACCTCGGCGTGGACGGGCGCCGCGTCCCCGTCGTCCGAGCCCATCGTCGCGGTGAACGCCGCCGCCCCGTCCCCGGTGTCCACCGCCTTCTCCGCGGCGACCTTGGTGAACCGCACCTTCGTGCCCGCCTGCTGGGCGGGGAAGCCGCTTCCGCAGGCCTTGACCGCGGCGGAGACCGACGCGAGGGCCTGCTCCGCGCCGTTCCCGTCGTACGAGGCGAGGGTGACCGTGGTGACGTCCCGGTCCAGGGACCTGTGCATCGTCTCCTCGAACTTCTTCCCGTCGAGGTCGTCCAGCGAGGTCGGCTTGGCCGAGGGGGACTTCTTCGGGTTCTCCATCGCCAGCCGGTCGGTCTTCGCCGCCGCCTCGGCCGGCGGGAGCGCGCTCATCACGCGGACCAGGGGCCGGCACGGCGCGCTGTCGGTCGTGATCGCCTTGGCGCGGGCGGCCGGCACGGGCCCCACCTGGTACCCGGGCACCTCGCCCGCGGCGATGATCCGCTTCTTCAACTCCGCGGCGCTCAGCGCCTTCGCGGCCGTACCGGACTTCTCCGCGTCCCCCTGGGAGCAGCCGGTGACAAGGGCGAACGACAGCGCACTCACAGCCACGGCGGCGCACAGCCGTACGCCCGATGATCTCTTCATGGGCGAACTATGTGCGGGCCGTCAAAGGATCGTCAAGGAGAATTAAAAGCCCATGCGTTCGCGGCGCACCGAATAGAGCACGAAGCCGGCGCCCACCCCGAGGAAGAGGGTGCCGCCCACGACGTACGGCGTGGTGTCCGGGCTTCCGGTGTCGGCGAGTTCGGTGTCGTCCGCCGCGTCCCGTGCGCTGTCCGCGGCCGCCTGCGACACCGCCCTGGCCTGCTGTGTCATACGGGTCGTGGAGGTTTCCGCATGCGCTCTGGCCGAGTCCTGCGACGCGTTCGCGGACGGGACGAACCACAGCGCGCACAGCAGGGTGCCCGCAGCGGTGGCGGTCAGCAGCGGACGGCGAGCGGGTGACACGGAATATCGATCCCCTTGTGACGCTGGCGAATTGGCCGTGGGGGGCGATGTTAGTGAAAGTAGCGGGTCACAGGAAAGTCACGGGAGGTTTCGGTCGTACTCTCCCGCCATGAACGCTGAAGAGACATCACGTTTTGTACGGCTTCGCGTGGATGTGGTCCTCGAAGTGCAGGACGAGGACGAGGTGACCAAGGCCGCGCTGCGCCGGCTCGCCCGGGATCCGGAGCTTCCGGAGGCGGAGCGGTCGCAGGCCGAGGCGGCTGTGACGGAAGACACCGCCGAGGCCCTTGCGTATCTCGTGGACCCGTTCGACCTGGTCAGCGAGGTGCCCGGGGTGGAGCTCCAGCAGGCCTCCTGGTCGAGCGAGCGGATCGACTACGACCCGGACTCGCCCGACTGGGATCTAGACGAGGATGATGGGGAGGACGACGAGGAAGAGGACGGCATCGGCTGAGCGTCCCGGGGCACCCATGACCCCGGACGGCAACCGCCGTCCGGGGTTTCGTCGTCCCAGGGGGGCGCACGGACGACTCCGCACCACCCGCCTCGGGCCACCGTGGCCGGCGTGGTGCGCCTAACACATGTGAACCATGTGAAAAGGGATGGATCGCCCGTAGCGTGGAGGGTTCGCAACGGGGGCCTCGGGGGTTTCACGATTTCGGCAACGATGGAGAAGCGTGTGATGACGGACAGTAAGCGGACCAGGGGCCTGATGGTCGCGTCCGCGCTGCTCGGTGGTGTGCTGGCACTCACGGGCTGTTCCGGCGGCGGCAACGCCAAGGCGTCCGACAAGGGAAGCAGCTCGCAGGCGAAGGCCGACGAGGCGGCGGCCAAGAAGTCGTCCGTGGCCCAGATCACCATCACGCCCAGGGACGGCTCGGACAACGCCTCCATCAACAACTCGGCCGGCGTCACGGTCGCCAAGGGCACGCTCACCGGCGTCACGATGACCACCCAGGACGGCAGGGCCGTCGCCGGGCAGCTCTCCGCCGACCGGAAGAGCTGGAAGCCGACCGTCCAGCTGCAGCGCTCCACCACCTACAAGATCGCCGCGCAGGCCAAGGACTCCGAGGGCCGCATAGCCAACGAGAACGCGTCCTTCACCACGGTCTCCCCGGCCAACAGCTTCATCGGCACCTTCACCCCGGACGACGGCGCGACCGTCGGCGTCGGCATGCCGGTCTCGCTCAACTTCGACAAGGCGATCACCAACAAGGCGGCCGTGCAGAAGGGCGTCACGGTCACCTCCAGCAGCGGCCAGGAGGTCGCCTGCCACTGGTTCAGCGCCAACCGCATGGACTGCCGCCCGGACCAGTACTGGAAGGCGGGTTCCACCGTCACGCTGAAGCTCGCGCTCGACGGCGTCGAGGGCGCGCCCGGCGTCACCGGCATCCAGCAGAAGACGGTCACCTTCCACATCGGCCGCAACCAGGTCTCCTACGTCGACGCGAAGACCAAGCAGATGAAGGTCACGCAGGACGGCAAGGTCGTCAAGACCATCCCGATCTCCGCCGGCGCCCCCGAGCACACCACCTACCAGGGCCAGATGGTGATCTCGGAGAAGTTCAAGCAGACCCGCATGAACGGCGCGACGGTCGGCTTCAAGGACGGCGACGGCAAGGGCGAGTACGACATCAAGGACGTGCCGCACGCCATGCGCCTGACCAACTCCGGCACCTTCATCCACGGCAACTACTGGGGTGCCCCGTCCGTCTTCGGCGGCGTCAACACCAGCCACGGCTGCGTCGGTCTGCAGGACAAGAAGGGCGCGGACGACCCGAACACGCCGGCGGCCTGGTTCTACAGCCACTCGCTGATCGGTGACGTGGTCGTCGTCCAGAACACCGGCGACAAGACGGTCTCCCCCGACAACGGCCTCAACGGCTGGAACATGAGCTGGGCCCAGTGGAAGGCCGGCTCGGCCGTCTGACGCCCTCTCGATCCCTCCGGTGCCGCCCCCCTCGGGGGGCGGCACCGGCGTTTCCGGGCCCCTTGTGCGTGGGGCCACAGCCTTCTCATCCAGGGGACGGATCACGGCGAAGGAGAACGCCGGCGCCTGCCGCTCTCAACGCCCCGCGCCGGCACGGAACTTCGCGGGGTTGAGCCGTCTGATCACCCCCCGGCATACTGCGTGGCCCGGGGGGTGGCGTGCGGATGTACGACACCACCCCCCCGCCGGGTGAACGGGAAATTCGCCCGGTACTCCGTCTCCAGGGGGAGAACTTGCCCAGACAAGTGAAAAGAGCTGCTGCGGCCGGTGTCGCCACGGCCGCAGCCGTCGCCCTCGCCGCGGGTATGACCAGCCCGGCGTCGGCGAGGCCCGCGGAGCGCACCCCGACCGCCGTCTCCGCGCTCACCGCCGGGACCCATGTCACCCTCATCACCGGTGACCGTGTCGCCCTGGACGCCAAGGGCCGGATCGTCGGCCTGCAGCGGGCCAAGGGCCGCGAGCACATACCCTTCCAGGTCCGCAGGACCAAGGGCCACACCCTGGTCGTCCCGGCCGACGCGGCCCGCCTGCTGTCCTCCGGCACGCTGGACCAGCGCCTGTTCGACGTCACCGAGCTGGACAAGGCCGCCACCCGCAGGGCCCAGAAGGACGGCCTGAAGGTCATCATCGGCTACCGCGGTCCCGCCGCGGCGGCCAAGGCGGCCGTCCGGGACGCGGGCCACCTGCGCCGCAGCCTGTCCGCCCTGGACGCCGACGCCGTGCAGACGCCGGTCGCGGACACCGCCGGGCTGTGGCACGCCGTCACCCACGGCGACCGGGCCGCCTCCGGCATCGCGCACGTCTGGCTCGACGGCGTCCGCAGGGCCTCGCTCGACAAGTCCGTGCCGCAGATCGGTGCTCCCGTCGCGTGGAAGGCCGGCTACACCGGCAAGGGCGTGAAGGTCGCCGTCCTGGACACCGGTGTGGACACCCGCCACCCGGACCTCAGGAACCAGGTGACCGCGTCCCGGAACTTCACCTCCGCGGCCGACGCCACCGACCACTTCGGGCACGGCACGCACGTCGCCTCCATCGTGGCGGGCACCGGCGCCGCATCGGGCGGCACGTACAAGGGTGTCGCCCCGGACGCCAAGATCCTGAATGGCAAGGTCCTGGACGACACCGGCTCCGGTGACGACTCCGGCATCCTCGCCGGCATGGAGTGGGCCGCCGCGCAGGGCGCCTCCGTCGTCAATCTCAGCCTCGGCGGCTCCGACAGCCCCGGCACCGACCCCCTGGAGGCCGAGGTCGACAAGCTCTCCGCCACCAAGGGCGTCCTGTTCGCGATCGCCGCGGGCAACGACGGACCGCGGTCGATCGGTTCACCGGGCAGCGCGGACGCCGCGCTCACCGTCGGCGCCGTCGACAAGAAGGACAGGCTCGCCGACTTCTCCTCCACCGGCCCGCGCATCGGCGACGGTGCCATCAAGCCGGACGTCACCGCGCCCGGCGTGGACATCACCGCCGCGGCGGCCAAGGGCAGCGTCATCGACAAGGAGGCCGGTGAGAAGCCCGAGGGCTATCTGACCCTCTCCGGCACGTCGATGGCCACCCCGCACGTCGCGGGCGCCGCCGCGATCCTCAAGCAGGAGCACCCCGGCTGGGGCTACGCCGAGCTGAAGGGCGCGCTGACCGGCTCCGCCAAGGGCGGCGCCTACACGCCGTTCCAGCAGGGTGCGGGCCGTATCGCGGTCGACAGGGCCTACCGGCAGACCGTCATCGCCGACCCGGTCTCGGTGAACTTCGGTGTGCAGCAGTGGCCGCACACCGACGACAAGCCGGTCACCCGCCGGGTGACGTACCGCAACCTCGGCGACAAGGCCGTCACGCTCACCCTGAGCAGCACCGCCGCCGACCCCGAGGGGCACGCCGCCCCGGCGGGCTTCTTCACGCTCGGCGCGACGAAGGTGACGGTCCCGGCGCACGGCAGGGCCGCCGTCGGCCTCACCGTCGACACCAGGCTGGGCGGCACCCTCGACGGCGCCTACTCCGCGTACGTGACCGCGACCGGCGCCGGCCAGACGGTCCGCACGGCCGCCGCGGTGCAGCGCGAGGTGGAGTCGTACGACGTCACGCTGAAGTTCATCGGCCGTGACGGCAAGCCGGCCCCGTACTACAACGCCGACCTCAGCGGCGTGGGCGGCCTCGCGTACGGCACGGAGCTGAACCCGTACGACCCGTCCGGCACGGTGAAGGTGCGCGTGCCCAAGGGCACGTACCTGCTCAACTCCTCCGTCTTCGGGAACCGGGACGGCACCGGCGGCACCGACTGGATCGTCCGGCCGAAGCTGACCGTCGCCGGGAAGCAGACCCTCACGATCGACGCGCGGGAGGCCGAGCCGGTGGACGTCACCGTCCCGGCCCCGGGCGCGACCTCGCAGTTCGCCTCGCCGGGGTACACCCTCACGATCGGCGACAACGAGTACGGCTACAGCTGGTTCCTGGACACGTACAAGAACTTCCGCACCGCCCACCTGGGCCCGAAGCTCCCCGCCGGACAGCTGTTCCAGCAGTGGGACGGCCACTGGACCAAGGGGACGAGCGAGCAGTACGACGTCACCAGCGGCGGCCCGGTCACACGGCTCGCCACCGGCTACACCCGGCACTACAGGGCGAGCGAGCTGGCCACCGTCAAGGCCGGGCTCGGCGCCTCCGCGCGCGGGAAGACCGGCTCGCTCAGCGCCACCGGCTGGCTGCCCGGCAGCCTGAGCGCCTCGTCCATCGACCTGCCGCAGCGGCTGCCCGGCACCCGCACCCTGCACCTGTCGGCCGGCGGCGGGGTCCTGTGGGACCTGCAGTTCACCCAGTACGGCGGGGTCGACCAGGACGGCTTCCCGCTGCCGGACGCGGCGTACACGCTCGGCCAGTCCTCCTTCAAGGCCGGCCGCAGCTACACGAAGAAGGTCGCCACCGCGGTGTTCGGCCCGCACGTCAACAAGGACTTCGGCCTCTACCGCAGCGGCAACGAGATCTACGGCGCGCTGCCGCTGTTCGCCGACTCCGCCAGGCACGCCGGGTCCTCGGCCTTCACCTCGGTGCACACGACCCTGTACCGCGACGGCACCAAGGTGGGCTCCACCGGCGACCCGCTGTCGGGCGACACGCCCTTCAAGGTTCCGGCCGGTGACGCCGTGTACAAGCTGACCACCTCGGTCCGGCGCTCGGCGAAGGTCGCCCGGGCCTCCTCGCGGATCGACGCGACCTGGACCTTCCGCTCCAGGAGGACCTCCGGCACCGCCGTCCAGCTCCCCGCCTCCGTCCCGCACTACGGCATCGCGACCGGCCTGGACAGCCGGGTCACGGCCGGCAGGGCCGTCACCTTCCCGGTCGGCGTGGAGGGCGCGGCGGCGGGCGGCAACCTGAAGTCCCTCGCCGTGTACGTCTCCTACGACGGCAGGACGTTCACGAAGGTCGACGTCCGTCACGGCAGGATCACCGTCGAGAACCCGGCGAAGGGCAAGTCCCTCTCCCTCCGCTCCGAGATCACCGACAGGAAGGGCGACACGTCGCAGATCACGATCTACGACGCGTACTTCGGCAAGTGAGCCGCAGCGCTCCCTGACGAGGTGAGGGGCACCCGGAGTCATGGACTTCGGGTGCCCCTTCCGTACGGAGGCGGGACGCTAGGCCGACGGCACCGCGTGGGCCGCGTCCGTGCCCCAGCTGGCCAGCAGCCGCAGGGAGTCGGCGGACGGGGAGCCCGGTTCGGCGTGGTAGGTCAGCAGGGACTGGTCCGTGTCGTCCGTCAGGCGGAACGACTCGAAGTTCAGGGACAGGTCGCCCACCAGCGGATGGTGCAGGCGCTTGACGCCGTGGCTCTTCTCCTTGACGTCGTGGGTCGCCCACAGCCGGCGGAACTCCTCGCTCTTGACGGAGAGTTCACCGACGAGCGCCGACAGCCGCGGGTCGTCGGGATAGCACCCCGCGTCCATGCGCAGGGCGCACACGATGTCGATCGCCTTCTGCTCCCAGTCGACGAACAGGTCGCGGTAGTCCGGGCGCAGGAACACCAGCCGGGCCCAGTTGCGCTCCGCCGCCGGCAGCTCCGCCCAGTCCCCGAAGAGCGCCGCCGCCATCCGGTTCCAGGCGAGGATCTCCGAGCGGCGCCCCACGACGTACGCCGGCACGCCGTCCATCGTGTCCAGCAGCTGCCGCAGCGAGGAGCGGACCTGCTGCTGGCGCGCCGACGGCTTCTTCTTGTGCGACTTCGGCTTGGCCAGATGCGTCAGGTGCGCGTGCTCGGCGTCCGACAGCCTCAGCGCCCGGGCGATCGAGTCGAGGACCTCCGCCGAGACGTTCCGCCCGTTGCCCTGTTCGAGGCGGGTGTAGTACGCCACCGAGACCCCCGCCAGCTGCGCGAGCTCCTCGCGGCGCAGCCCCGGCACGCGCCGGTGCCGGCCGAAGTCGGGCAGTCCGACGTCCTCCGGCTTCAGGCGGGCCCGCCGGCTGCGCAGGAACTCGCTCAGCTCGGCCCGCCGGTCCAGCGGCGGGGAGGCGGGCAGGGGGTGGTTCTCCATACGTCCAGTATTCATGGTCGTACGCACGGGAGCCTGACCCCGCCAGTGGTAGGCACGGCAGTCGTACGCAGAGGCGTGGTCTGGGTGGGCGCCGTAGCGTGAGAGAGAGTGATTGCGTGTCCGGCGGAAAGGCAGCCGGCCACGATGACATCGCTAGGAGAACCCCGGCATGACCACCACTGTTGCTGCTTACGCCGCGCCTGCCGCGAAGGCCCCGCTGGAGCGGACCACGATCGAGCGGCGCGCGGTCGGCGAGTTCGACGTCCTCATCGACATCGAGTTCGCCGGTATCTGCCACTCCGACATCCACCAGGCCCGGGAGGGCTGGGGCACCGCGATCTTCCCGATGGTGCCCGGTCACGAGATCGCGGGCGTCGTCTCCGAGGTCGGCCCGGGTGTCACGAAGTACGCCGTCGGCGACCGTGTGGGCGTCGGCTGCATGGTCGACTCCTGCCGGGAGTGCGACAACTGCAGGGCCGGTCTGCAGCAGTACTGCACCGGAGGCGGCCCGACCTGGACGTACAACTCCGTCGGCAAGGACGGGCAGCCCACCTACGGCGGCTACTCGCACAAGATCGTCGTCGACGAGAACTACGTCGTCCGCATCCCCGACGGCCTCGCCCTCGACGTGGCCGCCCCGCTGCTGTGCGCCGGCATCACCACCTACTCGCCCCTCAGGCACTGGAACGCCGGTCCGGGCAAGAGGGTCGCGGTCGTCGGCCTGGGCGGCCTCGGGCACATGGGAGTGAAGATCGCCGCCGCCCTCGGCGCGGAGGTCACGGTCCTTTCCCAGTCCCTGCGCAAGAAGGACGACGGACTGAAGCTGGGCGCCACGCACTACCACGCCACCAGCGACCCGAAGACCTTCGAGGACCTCAAGGGCACCTTCGACATCATCCTGAACACGGTCTCGGCGCCGCTGGACTTCGACGCCTACCTGTCCCTGCTGCGCACCGACGGTGCGCTGGTGAACGTCGGCATCCCCGAGGAGCCGGTGAACATCCTGCTCTCCTCGGTGTTCGGCCACCGCCGCAGCATCAGCAGCTCCGGCATCGGAGGCATCCCGGAGACCCAGGAGATGCTCGACTTCTGCGCCGAGCACCACCTGGGCGCCGAGATCGAACTGATCCGCGCCGACCAGATCAACGAGGCGTACGAGCGGGTCGTGAACAGCGACGTCCGCTACCGCTTCGTGATCGACACGGCCACGATCTGACGCCTCGGGCGGGCGTGCGCCGGCGGCCCGGCAGTCACAGCAGATACGGCCCGCCGACCAGGGGGTGAGCGCGCCGACCGGCATCTCCAGCGGCGGCAGGGTGCGGGTGCGGGTGAGACGGCGGGCAGGGCGCGGTCGGCGCCACGCCGTCCACCGGCGTGGCGGACTCCCCCCGCGCCCTGCCCGCCGTGTCCGTCGCCGGCGGACTCGCGCACGCACGACGCGCACTCCGATCACTTGCCAAGGCCCACCTTGGCTGCTCTTGACCGGATTCACCCCGGGCTCCCGTCCGACCCGGCCCCCTACTCCACGGCGAACCCCTCCCCGGCCCGGCAGGCCCGCACGAGCACACCCCCGCCGCCGTCCGGCCGTACGACATGGACGCGCCCCCGGCCGGCGACCCGGGCCTCCCCGCCCTCCACGGTGACCAGCGTGTTCTCGTCCACGGCGACCCCGTACGGCACCTCCCCGCGCGCGACGGCCCCGACCAGCCGCGCCAGCGTCCCCCACTGTGCCGCGTGGACGTCCACCGCGAACGGCACCAGCCCGAGCCCCGCCCGCACCTCGACCTCCGCCAGATCCTCCCCGGTCTCCTCCGGGCACACCGGCACCCCGTCCACCAGCCACCCGCCGACCACCGCCCGTCGGGCGGCCACGGCGGCACCGGCGGAGAAGCCCGCGTACGGCATCCCGCGACCGGCGAGCAGCCCCGCCAGCCGCTCTCGGCAGTCCGCGAGCGCCTCCTGATAGGCGGGCGTCAGACCACCGCACACCAGCAGTCCGCCGATCGCGTCCGGCGCGTCCTCCAGCGCCTCCTCCGGCTCGAACCGGCCGCCGAGCGGCACGAACAACGGCACGGGCGTGCACGGCCCCGCCTTCCGCAGCGCGCCGGCGTACCGCTCGAACTGCGCCGCCCCGTCCCCCTCGTCGACGATCAGACACCCGACGCGCCGATCCTCGCCGACCGCACGGACGAACGGCTCGTACACCTCGGCCGTGTTCCATCCGCCGCCGATCAGAAACGTGCTCATCCCCGTTGCCTCCCCTTGTCGTTCCGCGAGCGGCGAATGTACGGGGGAGAGGCCGCCGCCGTCGCCGGATTTACCGGCCGGTCCGCGCCGCCGCCCCCCAGCAGCGCGGCCGCGTTGCCGCCGGGGGGCGTCCGTGGTCCTGCGCTCGGGGGGTCGTCGGTCGTCGCCCGGTCAGGGGGCGTTCACCGGCTCCCGGTCAGGGGGAGTCCGCTGGCTCGCGGTCAGGGGTCGTCCGTCGGCCCCCGTCGCCAGATCCAGCCCGGAACGAGGATCATCCCGTCCACGGTGATCACCACCCCTGCCGGAGGCAACGACCGCACCGGCACGTCGGCCCGGCACACGCGCACGGCACACGGCGCGCGACGGCGGGCTCCTCACTGGGGGCGCAGACCGCTGCTCCTGCGCGCCCAGCGGGTGCGGGTGGCCCCGAAGCCCGTCTCGTGGTCCCAGACATGCCTGCACGAGGGGCACTGCAGGTGCAGGAGGCTGCCGGTGTTGGTGAGCAGATAGCGCCAGTGCCGCGAGCACCTGCGGCGCTGCTCGCACGTGGCGCAGCCCCGGTGGTCCGCGCAGTTCGGGCAGGTCACCCA
Organism: Streptomyces durhamensis; assembly: GCF_000725475.1. Taxonomy (NCBI): domain Bacteria; kingdom Bacillati; phylum Actinomycetota; class Actinomycetes; order Kitasatosporales; family Streptomycetaceae; genus Streptomyces; species Streptomyces durhamensis. Next base: position 426,014 of record NZ_JNXR01000007.1, on the reverse strand, counting down.
GGCGCGGCGCCCGATGTCCGCCTGGGGATCAAGCGGAAGCACGGCCGTCCCCGCGCCGCGGGAGGACACCGGCCGCGACGAGGTCGTCGTACAGCCGCTGCTGCTCCGGGTCGAGCCCGGAGTACAGCATGTCGTACGCCTCCTCCTCGCCGCGCAGTGCCTCGACGGGGTCCCAGCCGGCCCCGAGCGCCTCCATGACGTGGGCCCGCCGGGTCATCTCATGGCCGGTGAGATCGACGGCGAAGTCGACCGGTTCGGCGGGAAGGGGGGTGTCTTGGGCGGACATATGGCGAACATAGGTACGCCTTCCCGTCGTGACAAGAGCGGGTGGGACACATCACAGCAGGTCGACGGCCCGCGCCGTCTCGTTGCGCACCCGGCAGTAGTACGCCGCCGCCCCGTCGCCCCGGTAGCTCCACGGCACCGCGTCCACATACCCGTCGACCAGCTTGAACTGTTCCAGCGCCGCCTCGTGCCGGTCCTGCAGGTGCAGGTAGAACGCCAGCAGGTGGCGCAGCTGGGCGAGGCCCGGCCGGCCGGGATCCACGGCTGCCGCTGCCGCCGCGTCCGCGAGGCCCGCGTCGACCCGGGCCACCATCTCGGGCGTGCCGTCGGCCGCGACATCGGTCGATCTGTCGTGCTCGTAGTGCGCGACCAGCGGCAGCACCGTCAGCAGACTGCCCACCGGCGCCTCGGCCGCCGCCCGCTCGGCGAACTCGAACGCCAGCTCCTCGGACCCCCGCCACTTCGCGCACCAGTACTGCAGCGCCGCGTAGTGGGCGCCGTAGTGGTGCGGGGCACGCGTGGTGATCTGCGCCCACAGCTTGTCCATCTCCGCGTGCGGGTAGCCGAGTCCCAGCGCCACCCAGATCTCCACGATGTACGGCGTCGGGTCGTCGGGGTTCAGCGCGGCCGCCCGCGCGATCTCCTCACGCGCGGCGGCCAGCATGCGGTGGAAGCCGTCGAACTGCTCTCGCGTCGTGTTCTCGGCCAGCAGCGAACCGCGTAGCTCCCAGGCCAGGTACACGGTGCTCTGTGCCCTGACCACGGCCGCGTCCGGGTCCTCGGGGCGTGCCGCCTCCCAGGCCAGGAGCCAGGCGTCCTCCTCGGCCGCGATCGTGCCCAGCAGCGCGGTGACCGTCGAACGGCGCTCCCAGTCCCGGCCGATGTCGCCGAGCAGCTCGGCGGCGGGCCGCCAGTCGCCGCCGCGCACCGCGGTGACAGCGGCCGACCACTCCTCGGGCAGCGGCGCGGCGTGCTCGGTGTCCTGCTCCTCGGCGGGCAGCAGGCCGAGCCGCTGCGCGGCCTGTTCCGCCTCGTCGGGGCCGGGAGGGCTGGGCGAGAAGAGTTCCTTCACGAACACGCCGGTGAACCACACGGCGGCGATCACGACGGGAAGGGCCAGGATCCCCAGGATCCACAGGAGGACGGTCATCGCAGGGTTCGATCCGTTCGTCGGTGGTCGGTGGTGGGTGGTGGGTGGTGGGTCGGCGGTCGTTGCCGGTCGTCGGCCGTCGTTCGCGGCTGGTTGCTGGTTGCTGGTTGCTGGTTGGGGGTTGGCGGTTGCCGTGCGTCGCGGGGCGTGGGCCGGCCGTCAGGCGTGCTGCGCCGCCGGGGGCAGCAGCGCCCGCAGCGGGGCGGTGTCGGGGTGATCGGCGAGCGCCGCGTCCACCGCCGCGTCCAGCGCCGCCTCGGGACCGTCGTCCTGCGCGGTCTGCGCGCTCCAGCCGGGCAGTCGTACGGCGGCCGGGCGGGACCAGGAGAACTCCCAGTGCAGCAGCGAACGGGCGCTGAACTCCGCCAGCACCATCGTCCGCAGCGACCTGGCCAGCACGGGCCGTGCGAACTCGCGGAACACCCGCCCCTTCGCCGCGGCCGCCTCCTGGGACAGCGGCACCCGCTCGGCCAGGCGCCACAGCCCGCCCTCGTCGATGACCTGCAGCAGCGCGACCAACGTCGGCGGCTGCCCGGTGTGGTCGGCCAGCGCCCGGTGCAGCGGGGTGTGGGCGGCGGACAGGCCCGTGGCCATCGAGGCGTCCAGCAGTTCCGCCCAGCCGGCCGTGCGTCCGAACGCGAGCACCTCGTCGGTCAGGACGGCGTCCTCCAGCGTCGCCAGGGTGCGCTCCGGGTCGGTGAGCAGGGCGAGCGCCGCACCTTTGGCCTCCTCGGTGCGGCCGTCCACGGGCAGCGCCTCGATCCGGCGTACGCGCTCGGCGATCGGCGGGTGCGAGTCGTACGGCGAGGCCGGTTCCTCCGGCAGCTCCGAGCGCAGCTTCACCAGCTCCGGTTCACGGGCCGTCAGCAGCCTGCCGAAGCCCCCGAAGAACTCACCGCGCGGCGGCAGCAGCCGGGCGTTCAGCCCGAGGGTGGCGTAGGAGTCGAGATAGAAGCCGTGGGACGCGGACAGCACCGGGATCTCGCGCAACGCCGACGCCGTCGCCTCGCGTCCGGCGATCCGTGCCGCGGCCAGGTCGGCGGCGAACTCCTGGCCGCGCGCCGTGGAGAGCGAGGCGCGCATGTAGAGCTTCGCGTACGCGGTGTAGATCCTCGCCATCGTCCGGTACGTCGCGCCCGAACCGGCGGTGTCGACCTGCTTGGCCTTCTTGCCCCTGGCGATCCGCTTGGCGGCGGCCTCCTCCTGCCGCGCCCGCTCGGCGGCCACCTTGCCGTCCGCCTTCGCGTGGAACTGCCCGATGACCCGGGCCAGCTGCACCCGGCCGCGCACGACCAGCGCGGACAGCCGGGTGTCGCCGCCGGTGAAGTGGCCGTACTCGTGGGCGAGTACGGCCCGCAGCTGGGCCTCGGTCAGACCGGTCAGCAGCGGTACGCCGAGGTACAGCCGGCGCGGGCCGGGGCGCAGGCCGAGCAGCCGCGGCTCCTCGCTGACGGACGCGTTGACGTCGCCGGTGAGCAGGATCCGGTCGGGGACGCGGGTGCCGGACGCTGCCGCGACATCCCGGACCAGCGCCCACAGCCGGGGCTCCTCGGCCTCCGTGACCGGGATGCCGGGACCCTCCTCGCCCCTGGGCGTGCGCAGCATGAACATGCCGCGGACGACGGGGACGGCGAGCAGCACCGAGATGATGGCGAGCTTCACGGCGACGGGGCCGTGCCCCCAGGTGAACAGGACGACGTCGAGACCGAACAGCGCCGCCAGCAGCACGAGACTCAGCAGATAGAAACCGAGCAGCAGAACGAGAGCGCGCAGCGCGCGCAGAGTTGCGCCCATCGGGCAGATCCCCCCACAGGACCTCAGAAACAGGACATGACGGCCAGGGCAGCACGCGGCCCGGGCCGGGCCGACGGCCGGTCGGCGCGGGTGGTGCCGTGGTGCGGGTGGTGCGGTGTGGGGGGATGCCGGAGTATGCCCTACCGCAGGTCAGGAGGGCAATGCGGATACCGGGCGACGCCGGCTCGGACGGGGGTGGGGGCGTGGGTGCGCTGCCGGGTCAGCCAGGTGGACCGGGTCGGCAGGGTCGACCAGGGCGGCCGGGTCGGCCGGGCGAGCAGGGTGGGCCGGTCAGCCGGGGAGGGCGGCCGGGCTGCCGCCGTTGGCCTCGTAACCGGCCACCGCCAGGGCGCGGTAGACGGCGAACTCGGCGGCCGGGTCGGCGGACAGCGTCCAGGGCAGCGCGCCGATGTGCCCGTCGACGTGTATCAGCTGGTGCATGGCCTCCTGCCAGCGCTCGGCGCGGACCAGGAAGAAGATCAGCAGGTGGCGGACGTGCGCGAGCATCGGGTCGTCGGGGTGGGCCGAGTGCACCGCGTGCAGGGCGCCGTGCATCGCCTTGGTGACGACCTCGCTCTGGTAGAAGCTCGCCACCAGATTCACCTCGGGGAGGTGTTCGAAGACCGCGAACAGGGGCAGCGCGGCGAGCAGCGAGCCCTGCGGGGCGCGGGCCGCGGCGGCCTCCGCGAAGGAGTAGGCCTCCTCGCGCGAGCCGTGCCACTTCTCGCACCAGTGGTGCAGCGCGGCGAGATGCGCGCCCATGTGGTGCGGCGCGCGGTCGAGGATCTTCAGCCACAGCTGGTCGAACTCGGCCTGCGGATAGGCGAGTCCGCGGGCGACGGACAGCTCGATGACGTACGGCACCGGGTCGCCGGGGGCGAGCAGGGCCGCCTGCGCGCACGCGTCCCGGGCCTCCTCCATGATGATCCGGAAGTCGTCCGTGCCGGGCGTCGACGTCCGCCAGGCCTGCTGCACCAGGAACTCCGCGTAGACGGCGGCGCCGCCCGCGTCCTTGGGCTGCTCGGCCCGCCACACCCGCAGCCACTGGCCGCCCGGCGTCTCGTGCACCCCGCCGGGCCGCTGCTGCAGCTCCAGCGCGGCGGCGCCCGCGAAGGCCTGCACCCGCTGCCAGCGCTGCTCCTCCTCGGCGCCGGTGCCGGCCAGCAGCTGGGAGGCCGCACGATAGTCCTGCGTGCGCTGCACCAACTCCAGCACGTCCAGCAGATCCTGGTCCGGCCCCGGCATGCGCACATCCAGCTCCTCCTGGCGCACGAAGCCGTAGGCCGCCGGGTCGGCGGCGTCCGGGTGCCCCGGGGGAACCTGCTCGATCACCCCGCGCCTGCGCCGCATGAGCGGGAGCAGCACGAAGCTCAGCATGAGCAGCGCCATCAGCAGCCAGAGAATCGCCATGCCCCAAGCGAACCAGACGCCGCCGACAATTGGCGAACCCCACCACCGGGCTGTGGAAAACTCCGGGCCCGTCCATGACAGGACGGCTGAGCGCCGGGGCGATGCGGGGAAATCCCTCGGTTCGGCGGCGTGTGAGCCGCGCGGGCGCCAGCATCCGGCCGAGCGCATTACGCTCGGTGGACATGAGCGACAGGCACATCAGTCAGCACTTCGAGACCCTCGCGATCCACGCGGGCAACACCGCGGATCCCCTCACCGGCGCGGTCGTCCCGCCCATCTACCAGGTTTCGACCTACAAGCAGGACGGCGTCGGCGGGCTGCGCGGCGGTTACGAGTACAGCCGCAGCGCCAACCCCACCCGTACCGCCCTCGAGGAGAACCTCGCCGCACTCGAGGGCGGCCGTCGCGGCCTCGCCTTCGCGTCCGGTCTGGCGGCCGAGGACACCCTGCTGCGCACGCTGCTCACCCCCGGTGACCACGTGGTGATCCCGAACGACGCCTACGGCGGTACCTTCCGGCTCTTCGCCAAGGTCGCCACCCGCTGGGGCGTGGAGTGGTCCGTCGCCGACACCAGCGACCCGGCCGCCGTACGGGCCGCGATCACCCCGAAGACCAAGGCCGTCTGGGTGGAGACCCCCTCCAACCCCCTGCTCGGCATCACCGACATCGCCGCCCTCGCTCAGGTCGCGCACGACGCGGGCGCGAAGCTCGTCGTCGACAACACCTTCGCCACGCCCTACCTCCAGCAGCCGCTGTCGCTCGGCGCGGACGTCGTCGTCCACTCCCTCACCAAGTACATGGGCGGTCACTCGGACGTGGTCGGCGGTGCGCTGATCGTCTCCGACCAGGGCCTCGGCGAGGAGCTGGCCTACCACCAGAACGCGATGGGCGCCGTCGCCGGCCCCTTCGACTCCTGGCTTGTGCTGCGCGGCACCAAGACCCTCGCGGTGCGGATGGACCGGCACAGCGAGAACGCCACGAAGATCGCCGACATGCTGACCCGGCACGCGCGCGTGACCAGCGTGCTCTACCCGGGCCTGCCCGAGCACCCCGGCCACGAGGTCGCCGCCAAGCAGATGAAGGCGTTCGGCGGCATGGTGTCCTTCCGCGTCGAGGGCGGCGAGGAGGCCGCGGTCGAGGTGTGCAACCGGGCCAAGGTGTTCACCCTCGGCGAGTCCCTCGGCGGCGTCGAGTCCCTGATCGAGCACCCGGGCCGGATGACGCACGCCTCCGCGGCCGGTTCCGCGCTGGAGGTCCCCGCCGACCTGGTGCGCCTGTCCGTGGGCATCGAGAACGTCGACGACCTGCTGGCGGACCTGCAGCAGGCCCTGGGTTAACCGAAACGGCGCCGGCTCACCAGCCGGTGATCGGCGGAGTCGTCTGGGAGGGCGGCTCCGCCCACGGGTGCACACGCGCCGCCCAGACGCTGAACGCGACGGCCGCGGCACACGCCAGCAGCCACAGCACCCGGCGGACGAGCAGCCTGCGCCGCAGCAGGCGCTCGCCACGGCGCACCGCCTCCCCGCACAGGTCCGGCGGCACCGGCGGCGGAACCCGCTCCATGATCTGCCGCGCGGCGCCCTCCCGTTCGGCCCGGTTCACCCCGGCCTCCCCTCGCGTGGCGGTGCCGATGTCACCGGGCCGCGAGAACCACCCCGAGTGCTCTTGCCGCCCCGCCCCCTCATGACGGCACCACCTTCCGGCCCGCCGTCCGTGGGTCCGCGGGACGGGCCGGGTGCAGCAGGGTGGCGGTCGCGCGGTCGCAGATGGTGTGGACGCGTTCCCTCGGCAGGCCGAGCAGGGCCGCCGCCTGCTCTTCGGCGACGCCTTCGTACAGGCGAAGTACGAGGATCAGCCGCTCCTGCGCGGTGAGCGCGGCGAGCGGAGCGCGTGGATCCGGGCGGGCGTGGCCGAAGACGGCGTACCGCTGCCAGGTCGCGCGTGCGAACCGGGTGGCGAGGTACTGGCGGGCGCAGTCGTACGGATCCTCGCCGTGCAGCCGGTCCCAGCGCGCGTAGGTGTGGGCGAGCGCGAGCGTCAGAAGGCGCCGCGCGCGGGGGTTGGCCTGCGGGGCCTCCGCCGTGAGCAGGGTGGCGGCATGCAGCAGACGTCCGGCCGCGCCCGCGACGAACGCCTCGAACTCCCGGGCCCGGCGGGCACTTCGGGACACCTGCCGATCACGCACCGCGCCTCCTCCTGGAGGAGCCCTGTCCGGTACGGGACAGGTGAACCGCGTACCACACAGGACCCGGTCTCATATGAGGCCAGCGGCGGCCCGGGGTCAAGACTCCGGAACCGACCAGTACCGCCGGGCGCCCGGCGAGCCGGTGCCGAGGCGGCCGTCCGCCTTCAGGACGCCGGCGACTGCTCCACCGGACCGGTCCCCTGCACCGTCATCCGCGCGGAGAGCGCGGTGTTGAAGCGGGTCAGGAGCGTGCAGAACTGCTCGCGCTCCTCCGGTGCCCAGTCGTGTGTCAGCTCGGCCATCAGCTGACGTCTGGAACAGCGCACCTCCTCCAGCCGGGCGACCCCGCGCGGCGACAGCTGGAGCACCACCGCACGCCCGTCCTCCGGGTGCGAGGTGCGCTTGACGAGCCCGGTGTCGACCAGCGGAGCCACCTGCCGGGTGACCGTGGAGGAGTCGATGCCCATGCTCGCGGCGAGCGCCTTGACGCCCATCGGGCCTTCCTTGTCGAGGCGGTTGAGCAGCAGATAGGCCGCGCGGTCCATGGAGTTGCGCACCTGCCCGACACCGCCGAGCCGCGTCTGTTCGGCACGGCGGGCGAACACCGCCACCTCGTGCTGGAGCGTGTCGAGAAGACCGGTGTCACCGACGGTCGTCATGTCCATCGACATTTCAGGTGTTGTGGGCATGGCCGGAGGCTCGCTTCATGAAGGGCTGCTGGGTTGGGGGACAGGGTACGCGGCCCGGCGCCAAGCCGTACCGGCGCTGCGCAAACCGGTCTCGCAGCTTGGTCACACGAGTCGTGTACGAGCGTGAACTGCGATCCTGGATTCATGAGCTACGGCACGATTGACTCCTTGCGTTCCGTCACCCTCGACGATGTGCGCGGTGCCCAGAGGATGCTCTCGGGTGTCGCGCGGGTGACCGCGATGGAAGGCAGCCGGTACCTGTCCCGGCTGGTCGGCTCGCCGGTGCATCTCAAGTGCGAGAACCTCCAGCGCACCGGCTCCTTCAAGCTGCGCGGCGCGTATGTGCGCATCGCCGGGCTGCTGCCGGAGGAGCGGGCGGCCGGTGTGGTGGCCGCGAGCGCCGGGAACCACGCGCAGGGCGTGGCGCTGGCCTCGTCGCTGCTCGGAGTGCACTCCACGGTGTTCATGCCGAAGGGCGCGCCGCTGCCGAAGGTCAGCGCGACCCGGGACTACGGCGCCGAGGTGCGGCTGCACGGCCAGGTCGTCGACGAGACGCTGGCCGCCGCCGAGGAGTACGCGGCCGAGACGGGCGCGGTGTTCATCCACCCCTTCGACCACCCCGACATCATCGCGGGCCAGGGCACGGTCGGCCTGGAGATCCTGGAGCAGTGCCCGGAGCTTCGCACGATCGTCGTCGGTGTCGGCGGCGGCGGGCTCGCGGCCGGGATCGCGGTCGCGGTGAAGGCGATCCGGCCCGAGGTCCGGATCGTCGGCGTGCAGGCGGAGGGCGCGGCCGCCTATCCGCCCTCGCTGGCCGTCGGCCACCCGGTGTCGGTGCAGAACCCGGCGACGATGGCCGACGGCATCAAGGTGGGGCGGCCGGGCCTGGTGCCGTTCGGGATCATCGCGGACTTGGTCGACGAGGTGCGCACGGTCAGCGAGGACCAATTGTCGGCCGCGCTGCTGCTGTGCCTGGAGCGGGCCAAGCTGGTCGTGGAGCCGGCCGGGGCGAGCCCGGTCGCGGCGCTGCTGGGCGCGCCGGACGCCTTCGAGGGCCCCGTCGTCGCGGTGCTCTCCGGCGGGAACGTGGACCCGGTGCTGATGCAGCGGGTGCTGCGGCACGGCATGGCCGCGCAGGGCCGCTACCTGGCCGTCCGGCTCCGGCTGACGGACCGCCCGGGCGCCCTCGCCACACTGCTCGGGGTGCTGTCGGCGGTCGACGCCAACGTCCTCGACGTCAGTCACGTACGAACCGACCCGCGGCTCGGGCTCACGGAGGTGGAGGTCGAGCTGCACCTGGAGACGAAGGGCCCGGCGCACTGCGCCGAGGTCGGCCAGGCGCTGCGGCACGCGGGATACACGGTCATCGGCTGACGCCGGGCAGGACTCGCCACCCGTCCGGGTGAACCGCATTGTAGAACGCGATACATCGCGTTATGGTGGGAGGTGGGGTCGCCGGCCCGCGCCGCCGTACCCGCGGAAAGGGCGGGCGCGGCAGGGCGATCAAACCTAGCCTTTGCGAAGAAACCCGCTCAGAAGAAAAAAGTGCCGCCCGACATCCCCGATGACGTGGAGACAGACATGCCAGGCGCCATCCATGCCGAAGGCCTGGTGAAGACCTTCGGCGACGTAAGGGCTCTCGACGGTGTCGACCTGGACGTGCCCGAGGGCACGGTCCTCGGCCTCCTGGGGCCGAACGGTGCCGGCAAGACGACGACCGTCCGCTGCCTGACCACCCTGCTGCGCCCCGACAGTGGCAAGGCGGTCGTCGCCGGCGTGGACGTGCTCAGGCATCCCGACGCCGTACGCCGCTCCATCGGCCTGTCCGGCCAGTTCGCGGCGGTCGACGAGTACCTGACCGGCCGCGAGAACCTGCAGATGGTCGGCCAGCTGTACCAGATGCGGGCCAAGGCGGCCAAGCAGCGCGCGGCCGAGCTGCTGGAGCAGTTCAACCTCGCGGACGCCGCCGACCGCCCCGCCAAGACCTACTCCGGAGGCATGCGCCGCAGGCTCGACCTCGCCGCGGCCCTCGTGGTCTCGCCGCCGGTGATGTTCATGGACGAGCCGACCACGGGACTCGACCCGCGCAACCGCCAGCAGCTGTGGGAGGTCATCAAACAGCTCGTCTCCGGTGGCACGACCCTGCTGCTCACCACCCAGTACCTGGAAGAGGCCGACCACCTCGCCCACGACATCGCGGTGGTCGACCACGGCCGCGTCATCGCCCAGGGCACCTCCGACCAGCTCAAGGCCCAGACGGGCGGGGAGCGCGTCGAGGTCGTGGTGCACGAGCGCGAGCACATCGCGGACGCCGCCGCCCTGCTGGACCGGTACAGCCTGCGTGGCCTCGACAACGGCGCCGTCACCGTCGAGGAGCACACCCGCAGGCTCACGGTCCCCGTCACCGGCGGCGCCAAACTGCTCGCCGAGATCATCCGCGAGCTGGACACCCGCGGGATCGAGATAGACGACATCGGACTGCGCCGCCCCACCCTCGACGACGTCTTCCTGTCGCTGACGGGACACGTCGCTGAGACAGCCGACCCGAGCGAGGCGAACGGCAAGGAGGCCGTCAAGTGAGTGCCGTCAGCGAAGCCGTGCGCGTGGCACCGCCCGGCAATCCCATCGGCCGGTCCTTCCGCGACTCGATGGTCGTTGCGAAACGCAATTTGATTCGCATGTCCAGAATTCCCGAGATGATCATCTACGGGCTCATCCAGCCCATCATGTTCGTGGTGCTGTTCACCTACGTCTTCGGCGGTTCCATGCAGATCGGCGGCAGCGCCAGTCCCGTCGCCTACACGAACTTCCTCATGGCGGGCATCTTCGCGCAGACCGTCACCTTCGCCACCGCCAGCTCCGGCGCCGGTATCGCCGACGACATGCACAAGGGGCTCATCGACCGCTTCCGCTCCCTGCCGATGGCGCGCGGCGCGGTGCTGACCGGGCGTACGCTCGCCGACCTGGTGCAGACGGCCGTGACGCTCGTCGTCCTCGCCGTGGTCGCCCTGCTGGTCGGCTGGCGCGTCGGCTCCAACGGCGACACCAACGCCGGCAAGGTGCTCGCCGCCTTCGGGCTGCTGCTCCTGCTCGGCTACGCCTTCACCTGGATCGGCGCCCTGATCGGCATGTCCGTCCGCACTCCCGAGGCGGCCACGTCCAGCGGGCTGATCTGGCTGTTCCCGGTCACGTTCATCTCCAACGCCTTCGTGGACCCCGGCCACATGACGCCCTGGCTGCGGCACATCGCCGAGTGGAACCCCTTCAGCGCCACCGCGCAGGCCTGCCGTGTGCTCTTCGCCAATCCCGGCCGGTCCACCTCACACGCCTGGCCCATGGAGCACCCGGTCTGGGCCTCGCTGATCTACTCCATACTGATCGTCGCCGTCTTCCGCACGCTCGCGGTCCGCAAGTACCGCTCCGCCGGCGCCTGACGGTCCCGGACACGGCGAAGCCCCCGGTGTCCGGTGGAATCCGGTGGACACCGGGGGCTCAAGGTCCTGTCGGTGGGTGGATCAGCCCGAGTACGGTTCGGCCTTCAGGATCGTCACCGAGGCCTTCTTGCCGTTCGGCAGCTCGTACTCCGCGTCCTCGCCGACCTTGTGGCCGATGACGCCGGCGCCGAGCGGCGACTGCGGCGAGTAGGTCTCGATGTCGGCGCTCGCGTACTCGCGGGAGGCGAGCAGGAACGTCATCGTGTCGTCCTCGTCACCGTCGAAGGCGATCGTGACGACCATGCCGGGCGCGACGGCACCATCGGCCGAGACCGGGGCCTCGCCCACCTTGGCGTTCTCGAGAAGCTGGGTCAGCTGCCGCACGCGCAGCTCCTGCTTGCCCTGCTCCTCCTTGGCCGCGTGGTACCCGCCGTTCTCGCGCAGGTCGCCCTCCTCGCGCGCGGCCGCGATCTTGGCGGCGATCTCCGTGCGCGCAGGACCAGTAAGGTACTCAAGCTCGACCTTGAGCTTGTTGTACGCCTCCTGGGTCAGCCAGGTGACGTTCTCGCTGGTCTGGGTCACAGGGTGCTCCTCGTCGGTACTGGGAATACAAAAGCATCGCCCTGCCAGAAGCATGTTCCCTCTTGGATGGGCGAAACCACGAGCCTAACAATTCAAGGCCGAAAGGGGGAGGACATAAGCCATCAGAATCACATCAACGCAGGTCAGCGCCTACGCATTCCTGGTGAAACCAGGGAGTGTCCGGCCCCTCGTCAGCCGGTGTGACAGCCGAGCAGCTCGGCCGTGGTGCCCTTCGCCGTCGTACGCAGTGTGACGACCTTGTCGATACGCGTGGCCGGCCCGGTGAAGCGGAAGTCGGCCCGGCCCACCTCGGAGCCGTCCGCCGCCTGGGAGCGCAGGGTGCAGTAGCCCGCGGTGCCGGAGTCCTTGTGGACCTCCAGATGCGCCTTGACCGCGTGGTCCGTGGCGTCGAACGTGATCACCTGGGCGCTGATCCTGGTCTGCACGACGTAGTGGTAGGCGAAGTAGCCGACCAGGGCGAGGAGCACCGCGCCGAGCACCGCGCCGGCGACCTTGAGCTTGCGGTCGGCACGCTCGTCCGAGGAGCGGCCGTAGCGGCCCTCGGGCAGCCGCGTGCTCGCCGTGCTCATGATCGTCCTCTCGGCAGAACCGGACCCGGAATTATTCGCCCCCCGATTCCGTCACTATAGAAGCCGCCGATCGCACCGAAGACACGGGGCGCCGACTTAACGAGGATTGAGTCTTGACTGACCAGCTGCGACTGATGGCCGTTCACGCGCACCCCGACGACGAGTCGAGCAAGGGCGCGGCCACCATGGCGAAGTACGTGTCCGAGGGGGTGGACGTGCTGGTGGTGACGTGCACCGGCGGAGAGCGCGGGTCCATCCTCAATCCCAAGCTGCAGGGCGACAGGTACATCGAGGAGCACATCCACGAGGTACGCAAGAAGGAGATGGACGAGGCCCGGGAGATCCTCGGCGTGGGACAGGAGTGGCTCGGCTTCGTCGACTCCGGCCTCCCCGAGGGCGACCCGCTGCCGCCGCTGCCCGACGGCTGCTTCGCCCTGGAGGACGTCGACAAGGCGGCGGGCGAGCTGGTGCGCAGGATCCGTTCCTTCCGCCCGCAGGTGATCACCACCTACGACGAGAACGGCGGTTACCCGCACCCCGACCACATCATGACGCACAAGATCTCCATGGTGGCGTTCGAGGGCGCGGCGGACACCGAGAAGTACCCGGAGAGCGAGTACGGCCTTGCCTACCAGCCGCTGAAGCTGTACTACAACCAGGGCTTCAACCGCCCGCGCACCGAGGCGCTGCACCAGGCGATGCTCGACCGCGGCCTGGAGTCGCCGTACGGGGAGTGGCTCAAGCGCTGGAGCGAGACGGAGCGCACCGAGCGCACGCTGACCACGCACATTCCGTGCGCGGACTTCTTCGAGATCCGCGACAAGGCACTGATCGCGCACGCCACGCAGATCGACCCCGACGGCGGCTGGTTCAAGGTGCCGATGGAGCTGCAGAAGGACGTCTGGCCGACGGAGGAGTACGAGCTGGCGAAGTCCCTCGTCGACACCTCCCTCCCCGAGGACGACCTCTTCGCGGGCATCCGGGACAATGCCTGACATGAGTGCAAGCGTGAGCCTGGCAGTGACGCACCTCGTCCCCCTCGCCAAGGAGGTCGACCAGAACAAGGTCACCCCCGGTGTCCTCGGCTTCATCGTCTTCGCGGTGATGGCTCTGGCGGTGTGGGGCCTGATGAAGTCGATGAGCAAGCACATGCGCAGGGTCGACTTCAAGGAGGCCCCGGAGCCCGGTGAGCAGCAGGCCGGGAAGGCCGAGTCCACGGCACGGCAGGTCTGACGCCGGGCCTCAGCGCCATGCCGGTACCGCCACCCCCATCACCTCACGGGCGTGGCGGTCCGGAGTCATGCGCAGGCGCCAGGCCTGCCAGCCGTCCTCCAGGCTGACGCCGCGTTCCAGCAGCAGGGCGTACGCCGAGACGTAGTCGGCGAGCTTGTCGTCCCGCAGGGCGTGGTCGGCACGGGCGAGCCGGGCCAGCTCCTCCTGGGAGACCGCCGTGCCCACCTCAAGACCGCCCGGCGCCGCGTACGGCAGCAGCGTGCAGCGCAGGAAGCGGGCCCAGTCCTCGCCGCGCCGGTCGCCGTAGGAGAGGAACAGGTCGAGCGCCTCGTCGCACAGGGCCAGTGCCGCCTGCGTACGGGCGTTGCCCGCGTCGACCACCGCCAGCTCCAGGCAGGTCCACGCCTCGCCGTGGGCGACGCCGATGCGCTGGAAGTCGGTGCGGGCGTCCACGAGGAGCTGCCGGGCGAAGCCGGAGTTGCGCAGCGAGCCGGTCTGCGCGGCCCGCTGGTCGCGGGTGACCCGGGCCGAGTGGTGCCGGGCGCAGGCGAGGCCGTAGACGTCCCGCATCCGGGAGAACATCGTCCGGGACCGCTCCAGGTCGCGGACCGCCAGGTCCAGGTCGCCCCTCTCCTCCAGCGCCTGGCCCAGGTAGTACAGCGTCCACGCCTCGCCGCGCGCGTCCTCGTTCTCGCGGTGCCGGGCGGCGGCCTGCCGCAGGCCTTCGGCGGCCGGTGAGGCGTCACCGGCCACCATGCGGGCCCGGGCCAGCTGGGTCAGCGCCCATGCCTCGCCGCGCGCGTCGTGCGTGCGGCCGTACCGCTCCAGGGCGGCGCGCAGCTCGGTCTCCGCGCGCGGTGCGTCGCCCATCCGCAGTGCCAGCTGGCCGAGCTGGAAGTGCGCCCAGGCCTCCCCGTGCAGCGAGCCTCCCTCGCGGTGCAGGACCAGGGAACGGGTGAGCAGCTCCAGCGCCTCGGCGAGCCGGGCCCGGTCGCGCTGGACGGCGGCCAGGGCGTGCATCGTCCAGGCCCGGTCCGTCGCCAGTTCCGGCGCCGCCTGCAGGTCCAGTGCCTCCTGCAGCCTGGCGGCGGCCTCGGTGAGGTTGCCCTGGTGGTGCAGGGTGATCCCGAGGGAGCACAGGGCGCGGGCCGCACCGGCGTCGTGGTGCGCCTCCCGGTACAGGTCCACCACCGAGGCCAGTGTGGTGCGCGCCTTGTCGAGCTCGCCCAGCTGCCGGGCCGCGATACCGGTGCGCCACTGCACCGAGCGCACCAGCAGCCCCTGGTCCACGGCCTGCGTCAGCTCGCTGATCTCGCCGAGCCGGTACAGGTCGCCGCGCAGCAGGCAGTAGTCGCACAGCGCGCCCAGGAGGTTCAGCACCGCCGACTGGTCGACACCCTCCGCGTGCCGCAGGGCCGCGGTGATGAAGCTGGACTCGTCGTCCAGCCAGCGCAGCGCCTCGTCCAGCGAGGTGAAGCCGTGCGAGCCGAACTGGTGGGAGCGCGTCGACATGTTCCCGTCGACCAGGCGCAGCACCGAGTCGGCCAGCTCGGCGTAGTTCACGATGAGCCGTTCCTGCGCCGCGGTGCGCTCGGCAGGGTCCTCCTCGTCCAGCAGCCGGGCCTGGGCGAAGGCGCGCACCAGGTCGTGCAGCCGGTAGCGGCTGCCGCGCACATGGTCGAGGAGGCCGGCCGCGGCGAGGGCGGCGAGGTGGCGCGTGGCCTCCGCCTCGTCGGTGGCGAGCAGGGCGGCGGCGGCCGCGGCGCCCAGCGAGGCCCGGCCCGCGAGCGCGAGCCTGCGCAGCAGCCGGCGCGCCGGCTCCGGCTGGTCGGTGTAGCGCAGCCACAGGGCCCGTTCCACCGGCTCCACCGGGCCGTACGCGTCCAGGTCCGCCGCCAGCTGCCGGGGCGAGCGGGGGCCGAGCGCGGAGCCCGCGACCCTGAGCGCCAGCGGCAGCCCGGCGCACAACGCGCGGATCCGGTCGGCGGACTCGGCGTCGTACGGGCCCGACGCGTCCTCGGCGGCCGCGCCGAGCAGTTCCTCGGCACCGGCCGCGTCCAGTGCCTCGACCGGCAGGTGGTGGATCCAGGCCGGCAGGTCGGCGGGGAGGTCGAGGGCGGTGCGGGCGGTGACCAGCACGAGGCTGTCGGAGCGCTCGGGCACCAGCGCCCGCACCTGCTCCGGGTCCGAGGCGTCGTCCAGGACGATCGTCACGGGCAGGCCGGTCAGATGCTGGTGGTACAGCTCGCCGAGCCGCTTGACCTGCTGGTCGGGGGAGGAGCGCTCGCGGAAGAGCAGCTGCTCGCGGGGGGCGCCGAGCCGGTTGAGCAGATGCAGCAGGGCGTCCCGCGTCGGCAGCGGCGCCTCCTCGCGCGTGCCGCCGCGCAGGTCCACGACCACCGCGCCGCGGAAGTGGTCGCGCAGGTCGTGCGCCGCGCGCACGGCGAGCGTGGTCCGGCCGGAGCCGGGCTCGCCGTGCAGGACGACCACGGTCGGCCGTGTCTCCGTGGCCGCTCTGGCCGCCTGTGCCCACTGCCGGATCCGCGCCAGCTCCGCCCGGCGCCCCGCGAACGGGTCGTCCGCGTCCGGCAGTTGCACGAAGGACTGCTCCAGTACCGTGCGCCGGCGGGCGGCCGCGCTCTTGTCCGCGCCGCGCAGCGTGGGTCCGCCGGTCTTCTTCGGGCCGGTGGAGGCGCTCAGCACCCGCTGCTGGTCGAGGAACGGCCGGATGCCGCGCACCTCCAGCGCGGTCAGCCACTGCAGCCGCAGCTGCTCGGGTCCGCCGGGCTGTCCGGCGGCGCCCGCGTGGTGATGAGCGGCGGGCACATGGGCTCCGGCCGCCTTCGCCACGGACGCGGCGGCACCGGCCACGCCGGCGGTGAGGCCCGCGCCGACGGCCGTACCGGCGCCGGTGCCGAGCGACAGGTCGGCCACGGTGGCGGCCACCGCGGCAACGGCCGCCACCAGCAAGGCGGTTCGGGCGCCCTGGCGGGCGTACCGCTGCCCGAAGGTGAGTGTGCCCGCCTCGGTCTCGTCGAGGGCGCGGGTGTAGGTCTCGTACTCCTCGCCGGCCGCCCTCGCCAGCTCGTCCAGCGCGCCGCGCGCCCGGGACAGCAGCACCTGCCCGTCGATCCGCCCGCCCGAGCGCCGGACCTCCTCCTCGACAGCCCGCACGAGCAGCCGCTCGGCCTCCGCCCGATGCCCGTCCCGCATGTCCCGTCCCCCTCCGGCGGCAACTCCGTCGTCCATGAGTGTCCTTCCCAGGACGCGGAAGCGGGAGGGGTGGTTCTCGGTGGGGAGTCGGGGAGTTGCCGCGACCGCCCTGTGTGCGTGGAGGGGGCGCTCTCCCGGGCCGGGCGCCGACGCATGTGCCGACCTCGCCGCATCGCCGAAGCGATCGGGGCCGGTGAGGTCATCTCGTCCGGCGCCGGTCCGGGCAGCCGCCCACCGCCAGGTACACGCACGCCCCGGCCAGGCCCGCCTCGGCCAGCGCGCACAGCAGGGCCTCGGTCAGGGGGGTGCCGGTGCCCGCTGTGGTGATGTCGAACCAGGCGTCCAGCACCGCCATCGACGCCGTCGCCGAGGCCGTGAGGCGGGCTCTGGCGTCGCCGCGCAGGCCGAGCAGGGCCGTCGCCGCGCAGCCCGTGGCCATGAGGACGTCGAGGCCGACCCAGGCCAGTGGCCAGTGGTCCACCTGGGTGCTGCCCGGCAGTGTCACGGCTAGCACCACCATCCACGGCACCAGCAGGACCGCCGTCGCTCCCAGGAGAACCCAGGGCCACTTCTTCCTCACGTCCGCCCCCTCTCGTCGCGCGCCGACAGCCTCCGATCGACTGCCTCCACCGTAGACCGCAGAGAAAAGTCTGCAAAGAAAAATCGGCACACCTCCGGGGCTTCTCAGGGTTCTCAGGGTTACCGTGGCCGCATGACCGACGGCATGCCCGAGATGTCCAGCCTGGAGCGCACCGCTCTCTACAAGTCCCTCGGCAACCCCCTGCGCCGCCGGATCCTCGACTACCTCGGCCGGCACGGCGAGGCGAACTCCACCGTGCTCGCCCGCGAACTCGGCGAGAGCTCCGGCACCACCAGCTACCACCTGCGCAAACTCGCCGAGCAGCGGCTCATTGAGGAGATCCCCGAGAAGTCCGGCGGGCGCGAGAGGTGGTGGCGGGGCCTCCCCTTCCGGCACACCACGCCCGACCCGGCCACGATGAGCCCCGAGGAGTACGCGGCCGCCGAGCAGCTCGCCCTGCTGAAGATCGAGGCCGACACCCGGCTCTTCCACCGCGCCCACGAGGAGTACCGCGGACCCGAGGGCTGGGCCCAGGTGCAGCGCAGCGGCACCTGGATGACCAAGGAGAACCTGCACGCCTTCGTCCGCGCCTACCACGAACTTCTCGACCGCTACGGCCACACCCGCGAGGACGCCCCCGAGGGGGCACGCCACGTGAACCTGCGCTTCTACGCCGCGCCCGAGCCCGTGGGAGAGTGGAACGGTGAACCGACTGGCCGATGAGACGTCCCCGTACCTGCTCCAGCACGCAGGCAACCCCGTCCACTGGTGGCCCTGGTCCGCCGAGGCCTTCGACGAGGCCCGGACGGCCGGCAAACCGGTGCTGCTGAGTGTCGGGTACTCCAGCTGCCACTGGTGTCATGTCATGGCGCACGAGTCCTTCGAGGACCAGGAGACCGCCGCCTACCTGAACGAACACTTCGTCAGCGTCAAGGTCGACCGTGAGGAACGGCCCGACGTCGACGCCGTGTACATGGAGGCCGTGCAGGCCGCCACCGGGCAGGGCGGCTGGCCCATGACCGTGTTCCTCACCCCGGACGCCGAGCCGTTCTACTTCGGGACCTACTTCCCGCCCGCGCCGCGCCACGGGATGCCCTCCTTCCGGCAGGTGCTGGAAGGCGTGCGGCAGGCCTGGGACACCCGGCGTGACGAGGTCTCCGAGGTCGCCGGGAAGATCGTCCGCGACCTCGCCCAGCGGGAGATCGTCCAGCAGGCCCCGCAGCCGCCCGGCGATCCGGAACTGGCCCAGGCCCTCCTCGGGCTGACCCGCGAGTACGACCCGCAGCGCGGCGGATTCGGCGGGGCGCCCAAGTTCCCGCCGTCCATGGCGCTGGAGTTCCTGCTGCGCCACCACGCCCGGACCGGCGCCGAGGGCGCGCTGCAGATGGCCCAGGACACCTGCGAGCGCATGGCCCGCGGCGGCATCTACGACCAGCTCGGCGGCGGCTTCGCCCGCTACTCCGTCGACCGCGACTGGATCGTGCCGCACTTCGAGAAGATGCTGTACGACAACGCCCTGCTCTGCCGGGTGTACGCCCACCTCTGGCGGGCCACCGGCTCGGAGCTCGCCCGCCGCGTCGCCCTGGAGACCGCCGACTTCCTGGTGCGGGAACTGCGCACCGAGGAGGGCGGGTTCGCCTCCGCGCTCGACGCCGACAGCGACGACGGGAGCGGACGGCACGTCGAGGGCGCGTACTACGTGTGGACGCCCGAGCGGCTGCGCGCCGTCCTCGGGGACTCCGACGGTGACCTGGCCGTCCGGTACTTCGGCGTGACCGACGAGGGCACCTTCGAGCACGGGTGGTCCGTCCTCCAGCTGCCGCCGACGGACCGCGTGTTCGACGCCGGGAAGATCGCCTCCATCCGGGAGCGGCTGCTCGCCGAGCGCGCCGAACGCCCCGCGCCCGGCCGGGACGACAAGGTCGTCGCCGCCTGGAACGGCCTCGCCGTCGCCGCGCTCGCCGAGACCGGCGCCTACTTCGACCGGCCCGACCTGATCGAGGCGGCCCTCGGCGCCGCCGACCTCGTCGTCCGCGTCCACCTCGACGAGCACGCCCGCCTCGCCCGCACCAGCAAGGACGGCCGCGTCGGCCCCAACGCGGGCGTGCTGGAGGACTACGCCGACGTCGCCGAGGGCTTCCTCGCACTCGCGTCCGTGACCGGCGAGGGCGTCTGGCTCGACTTCGCCGGGCTGCTCCTCGGCCATGTGCTGGACCGCTTCACCGACCCGGAGACCGGGGCGCTCTTCGACACCGCCTCCGACGCCGAGCAGCTCATCCGCCGGCCGCAGGACCCCACCGACAACGCCACCCCGTCGGGCTGGACCGCGGCGGCCGGCGCCCTGCTCGGCTATGCCGCCCACACCGGCTCCGAGGCCCATCGCACCGCCGCCGAACGGGCGCTGGGGGTGGTGAAGACCCTCGGACCGCGCGTGCCCCGGTTCATCGGCTGGGGACTCGCCGTCGCCGAGGCCCTCCTCGACGGGCCCAGGGAGGTCGCCGTCGTGGGACCCGACCCCGCGGACGCCGGGACGACCGCCCTGCACCGTGCGGCACTTCTGGGCACCGCCCCGGGCGCCGTGGTCGCCGTCGGCGCTGCGGAGGGTGACGAGTTCCCGCTGCTCGCCGGCCGTCCGCTGGTGGCCGGTCAACCGGCGGCTTACGTCTGCCGTCACTTCACCTGTGACGCGCCGACGACCGATCCGGAGCGGCTGCGGGACGTGCTCAACCGTCACTGACCCGCCCCGGGCCAGGCGCTGAGCTGGGCGAACACCTCGGATCGACAAAGCCCGAACTGTCCGAATGTGAGCAGGTGTTCGGATAGATCCCACTACCCGCACCACCGTTCCGAAACAGGCTATTTATCGGAACGGTTCACGGGCTTCACAGATCTTCCCTAGTCTCTTCACGGCGACGCGACGGAGTTACACACCGTGGCGCGCACAGGGGGTTTCGGGGATCTGGGGGGATCTTTTTGCTCACTTCTGTCTTCATCGCTGCCGTCTCACTGGCCCTGTTCTGGATGGCAGCCTTCACCCTGTGGTGGCAGATGCACGCGTGGCGTACGCCCGAGGTGCTGGCCTCCACCCGGTTCGGCAGACCGGACGGTGGCGAACACCTGTCGTTCTCGCTGCTGTTGCCGGCCCGGCACGAGCAGGCGGTGCTGGACCACACCATCCAGCGGCTGCTGGAGTCCACACACACCGACTTCGAGATCATCGTGATCGTCGGCCACGACGATCCGGAGACCACGGCGGTGGCCGAGCAGGCCGCCGCCCGTGACCCGCGCGTCCGGGTCGTCGTCGACACCCACGAGAAGAAGAACAAACCGAAGGCCATGAACACGGCGCTGCCGCACTGCCGCGGTGACGTCGTCGGGGTCTTCGACGCCGAGGACCAGGTCCATCCGGAGCTGCTCGCCCACGTCGACCACGCCTTCCGCACCACCCGGGCGGACGTCGTCCAGGGCGGGGTCCAGCTCATCAACTTCCACTCCAGCTGGTACAGCCTGCGCAACTGCCTGGAGTACTTCTTCTGGTTCCGCTCGCGGCTGCACCTGCACGCGCAGAAGGGGTTCATCCCGCTCGGCGGGAACACCGTGTTCGTACGGACCGACGTCCTCAGGGAAGCGGACGGCTGGGACCCCGACTGCCTCGCCGAGGACTGCGACCTGGGCGTACGGCTGTCCAGCGTCGGCAAGAAGGTCGTCGTCGCCTACGACTCCGACATGGTCACCCGCGAGGAGACACCCGGCTCCCTGATGTCGCTGCTCAAGCAGCGCACCCGGTGGAACCAGGGCTTCCTGCAGGTGTACCGGAAGAAGGACTGGAGGCAACTGCCCGCGTTCGGACAGCGGTTGCTCGCCCGCTACACGCTGATGACGCCGTTCCTGCAGGCCTTCTCCGGCGTGGTCATCCCGCTCAACGCGGCCGTCGCGCTTTTCCTCGACGTCCCCGTCGGCGTCGCCTTCCTCACCTTCCTGCCGCTGGTCACCGCCGCCGTCACCTTCGTCTTCGAGGTGGTCGGGCTGCACGACTTCGGCAAGCAGTACGACCTGCGGGTCCGCCTCGTCCACTACGTGAAGCTCATCGTCGGCGGCCCCTTCTACCAGGTCCTCCTCGCCGGTGCCGCGATCCGCGCCGTGTGGCGTGAGCAACGCGGCCGCAACGACTGGGAGCTGACCACGCACGTCGGCGCGCACCTCACCGCGGCCGAGCCCCTCCGAGAGGACCTTCCTGCGTGACCTCCACACTTCCCGCGGTGACCGCAGCGAAGGTCCCCGCGCAGCACCCACCTGCGCCCACGACACGTTCGACCGGTCGAACACAGCCGCCGGTGCGGCTCCGCTCCTCCCGTCCTGACCTGCTGCTGTGCGGTGTCCTGCTCACGGCGATCCTCGTCGTCCAGGGCTGGAACATCGCCGACTACCCGACCCTCAGCGACGACGAGGGCACCTACCTCGCCCAGGCCTGGGCCGTCCAGCAGGGCCGGGGCCTGGCCCACTACACCTACTGGTACGACCACCCGCCGCTCGGCTGGATCCAGATAGCCCTGCTCAGCCGGCTCCCCTCGGCCCTCAGCCCCGGCTCGATGACCGTCGCCACCATGCGGCTCGTCATGCTCGGGATCAGCGGGGCCAGCGCGGTCCTCGTCTACGTCCTCGGCCGCCGGCTCTCCCTGCCCCGCTGGGCCGCCGGACTCGGCATGGCCCTGTTCGGGCTCTCCCCGCTCGCGGTGGTCCTCAGCCGGGAGATCTTCCTCGACAACATCGCGGTGATGTGGCTGCTGCTGGCGTTCTGCCTCGCCGCCTCGCCCAGCCGCCACCTCTGGCACCACTTCGGCGCGGGCCTCGCCGCCGCCGCGGGCGTCCTCACCAAGGAGACGATGCTCGTCGTCCTGCCCGCCCTGTTCGTCGCCATGTGGCGCAACAGCCACCGCGACACACGCAAGTTCGCCCTCACCGGAGCCGTCACCGCCTGCGCCCTGACCGGCTTCTCGTACCCGCTGTTCGCCCTGCTCAAGGGCGAGTTGCTGCCCGGCGCCGGACACGTCTCGCTCTGGGACGGGATCACGTACCAGATGTCCAGGCCGGGTTCGGGATTCATCCTCGACAAGGGCTCGGGCTCGTACGGCGTCCTGCACGCGTGGCTGTACTACGACCGCGTCCTGCCCCTCGGCGGCCTCGCCGGAGCCCTGCTCCTGCTGCTCACCTGGCGCTGGTCGGTCACCGCCCGCGCCCTGGCCGGACCGGCCCTCACGGTCGCCGTCCTCGCCGCCGTGGCCCTGCGCCCGGGCGGCTATCTGCCCGCCATGTACGTCATCGGCGCGCTGCCCTTCCTCGCCCTGGTCCTCGCCGGCGGCGCCGCCTCCGTCGCCCGGGCGGTCACCAGCAGGTGGCGCAAGGAGAGCGAGCGCCGGTACCTCACCGGCGGCCGGTACGCGCTCGCCGCCGCCCTCGCCCTCGCCGCCGGCGCCTACGTCGTACCGCACTGGTACGACGGCGACCGCACCGCCGTCACCGCCGACGCCAACCGGCCCTACCGGCAGGCCTCCCACTGGCTCGGCACCAAGGTGGCAGACCCCGAGCACACCCGCGTCCTCGTCGACGACGCCCTCTGGCTGGACCTCGTGCACGCCGGCTACCGGCCCGGGCTCGGCGCCATCTGGTTCTACAAGGCCGACCTGGACCCGGCCGTCACCAGGACCATGCCGCACGGCTGGCGGGACATCGACTACGTCGTCGCCTCGCCGACCGTCCGCCGCGACGCCAAGAACCTGCCGAACGTCAGGGCCGCCATCCAGCACTCCACGCCGGTCGCCACCTTCGGCGCCGGAGAGGACCGCATCGAGATCCGACGGATCCGGGCCGCGACCGCGGGGGGCGCCCGATGAGCGAGTACACCGCCCCGGTACCCGGCCTCGACGCCGCGGAAGTACCCGAACCCGGTGCCGTCACCATCGTCGTACCGACCTTCAACGAGTCCGCGAACATCCGGCAGCTGCTGCACCGGATCACCGAGTCCGTCCCCGCACGGCTGCCCTGCGAGGTCGTCTTCGTGGACGACTCCACCGACGACACCCCCGAGGTGATCCGCGAGGCCGCCCAGGACTGCCCGTTCCCGGTGGCCGTGCTGCACCGCGCAGAGCCCGTCGGCGGGCTCGGCGGGGCGGTCGTCGAGGGACTGAGGGCGGCGACCTCGGAGTGGATCGTCGTCATGGACGGCGACTGCCAGCATCCGCCGTCGCTCGTACCGGAGCTGGTGGCCGCCGGCGAGCGGGCGAACGCCGGGCTCGTCGTCGCCTCCCGGTACCTCGCGGGCGGCAGCCGGGCCGGCCTCGCCGGCGGCTACCGGGTGGCCGTCTCGCGTGGCGCCACCTGGCTCACCAAGGCCCTCTTCCCGCGCCGGCTGCGCGGCGTCAGCGACCCGATGAGCGGCTTCTTCGCCATCCGGCGCAGCGCGGTCACCGCCGAGGTGCTGAAGCCCCTCGGTTACAAGATCCTGCTGGAGCTGGCCGTCCGCAGCCGCCCCCGCCGCATCGCCGAGGTGCCGTTCGTCTTCCAGGACCGGTTCGCCGGCGAGTCCAAGTCCACCGCCCGGGAGGGCTTCCGCTTCCTGCGCCACCTGGCGGGCCTGCGCACCGCCTCGCCGGGCGCCCGCATGGTCGGCTTCGGGCTGATCGGAGCGAGCGGCTTCGTACCGAACCTGGTGGGCCTGTACGCCCTCACCGCCCTTGGCATGCATTACGTGCCCGCCGAGATCCTCGCCAACCAGTTCGGTGTCGCCTGGAACTTCCTGCTCATCGAGCACCTGCTGTTCCGCGACCGGCGCGCGCACCGCCGCTGGTGGGACCGGATGGGCCGGTTCGCGTTCCTCGCCAACGCCGACCTGGTGCTGCGCATCCCGCTGATCGCGCTCCTCGTCGGCCGGTTCGGCATGGGCCCGCTGCCGGCCACCGCGCTGGCGCTGGTGCTGACCTTCGTCCTGCGCTTCGTCGGTACCGAAGCGCTGGTCTATCTCCCGCGACGGCGCCGTTCTCCGGCGTCCGCCCGTTGAAGCACAGCCGTACGACCGCAAGGAGAGCCGCTTGAGCACGTACCGCAGACGGACCGCGCTGGTCGGGGTGGGCGCCCTGACCGCCGGTCTGCTCCTCACCTCGCCGCAGAGCGCCGAGGCCGCCAACCTGGTCAAGAACCCCGGGTTCGAGACCGCCGGCACCGGCGACATGCCGTACTGCTGGGAGAAGGCGGGCTGGGGAGACAACGACTTCACCTATGAGACCACCTCCGACGCGCACTCCGGCACGAAGGCCATGAAGGTCACCCTGACCCGCCGGGTCGACGGCGACCGCAAGGCGATGCTCACCGAGTCCACCGACTGCGCGCCCGGGGTGAGCGTCGGCAAGCAGTACGACCTGGGGCTCTGGTACAAGACCACGACCCCGGACGCCAACGTCACCCTGTTCCGGCACGACAGCACGACCGGCTGGCAGTACTGGACCGACGTCAAGACCCTCGACATGGCGTCGGCCTGGACCCGGGCCACGGTCCGGACCCCCGCGGTCCCGGCCGGCACCGACCGCATCACCTGGGGCGTCTCCGTCTACGGCACCGGCTCGGCCACCACCGACGACTACACCATGGAGCAGGTCGCCGACCCGCTCCCGCCCGCCGCCTGCACGGGCACGAACGACCAGTGCGCCGACGGCAGCTGGTCGGTCCTGCCGACCCGGAACCCGGTCCGCTCCATGCACTCCGTCGTCCTCAGCAACGGCAAGGTGCTGCTGATCGCAGGCTCGGGCAACAGCGAGGACGCCTTCGCCGCGGGCACGTTCACCTCCGCGGTGTACGACCCGGCGAACGGGACGTACAAGGTGATCCCCACGCCGAAGGACCTGTTCTGCGCCGGGCACGTGCAGCTCCAGGACGGCCGGGTGCTCGTGCTGAGCGGCAACAAGGCGTACCCGGTCGCGGGCGGCCACGGCTACGAGGGGTTCAAGGACTCGTATCTGTTCGACCCCAGCACCGAGACCTACACCAGGACCAACGACCTCAACGACGCCCACTGGTACCCGTCGGCCACGGAACTGGGCAACGGTGACGTCATCACCTTCGGCGGGCTGCGCGAGGACTCCACGGGCTCGGTGACCGCCGACCGCTGGTCGGACCGGGACCAGCAGTGGCTGCCCACCTGGAAGGTCAACCAGACCTGGTCGTTCTGGGGGCTGTACCCGTCGATGATCCTGATGCAGGACGGCCGCCTCTTCTACTCCGGCAGCCATGTCTTCGGCAACAACATCCCCGGCACGGGCTCGGCGGTCTACGACTACGACGCCAACACGATCACCCAGATCCCGGGGCTGCGGAACAAGGACGAGCGCGACCAGTCGGCGAGCGTGCTGCTGCCCCCGGCGCAGGACCAGAGGGTGCTGACCATCGGCGGCGGCAACATCGACTCCAACCCGGACGCGGGTCGGCTGACCGACGTGATCGACCTCAAGCAGCCGAACCCGTCGTACGTCGCCGGTCCGCCGCTCCCGCAGGGTACGGTCGACCTCGGGGCCGGCAAGGTCGCCGAGACCGGCGCCCAGGGCAAGATGTACGTCTCCGCCGTCCTGCTGCCCGACGGCAAGGTGCTGGAGACCGGCGGCGCCCTGCACAACCGCGCCAACCCGGTCTACGAGTCCTCGATCTACGACCCCGGCACCGGCACCTTCGACCCGGTCACCGCCGACCCCGAGTCCCGCGGCTACCATTCCTCGGCGTTCCTGCTGCCCGACGGCCGGGTGATGGCCACCGGCGACAACCCCGGCAACGGCAGCTGGAACCGCAACGTGTCGATCTACACCCCGCCCTACCTCTACAAGGGCACCCGCCCCACGATCACCTCACTGATCAACCAGGAGTGGAAGTACGGCGACACCCAGCGGATCACCGTGGACCACCCCGTCGCCAAGGCCGAGTTGATCCGACCCGCCGCGGTCACCCACTCCTCCGACCCGAACCAGCGTTTCGTCGACCTGCCGCTGTCGGTGGACGGCAACAACGTCGACCTGAACGTGACGAACAACCCGAACGTCGCCCCGCCCGGCTGGTACATGCTCTTCGCCGTGGACGCCAACGGGGTGCCGTCGGTGGCCAGGTGGGTGCACCTGACGGGCCCGGCGGCCCTCAGCCCCACCACCGCCGCCCCGCACGTCCACGCCTTCGCCGACTCCCTGTCCGGCAAGGAGTCCGGACCGGGCCCGAAGCGCACCTCGCAGGCGGTCAGCCCGACGATCTCCGGCTGCGACCGGCACTACGGCTCCCTCAACGTCTGTGTGCCGACGGTGTTCCCGGCGCAGGTGAGGAAGACGCCGGCGGCGCGCTGCGCCTGGCTCGGACAGAACCACTACGGCCGTCTGAAGGTCAACGGCGGCGACGACCCCCTGGGGCTGGACCGCAACCGCAACGGCGTCGCCTGTGAGAAGGCGGACACCGGCAGGCGCTAGGTGCTAACCGTGCTCCGCCAGGGCGCGCTCCACGATGGCCTCCAGCTGGTCGTGGTGCGCGCCCTTCCAGTAGGCGCGGCCGCATTCCGTGCACTGGGCGAAGACGTCGTAGGAGCGCTGGGTGCCGTGTTCGAGCTGGTCGGCGACCTCCGCCTTGGTGGCCTGCCGCAGCAGGCCGTTGCAGGCGGTGCAGCGGGTCCAGGGGGTCAGGTCGGGGGCGAAGCGGTCGAGGACGTCGTGCAGCTGGTCGTCGGGGCGGGTGCTGTAGACGAAGGCACCGGCCCACAGTTCGCGGCGGCGCAGCAGGCCCCGGTCGCGGCTGAGCATCACCCGCTTCTCGGCCGCCGAGCGCGCGGCCAGCGCCGGGTCGCCGATGTCGGTCGACTCGTACGCCGTGTCCACGCCGAGCAGACGCAGCCGGCGGGCCAGGGTGCCGAGGTGGACGTCGAGGAGGAAGCGGAGCGGGGCGCCGGGGACCCGCTGGGGGCGGTCGACCGGGCGTACCCGCACCGTCTCGCCGGACCGCGGGATGTGCGACACCGGCACCTCGCGGCCGTCCACGACCAGTGCGCCCACCTCGGTCAGCGGGACGCCGAGGGACTCGATGACATGGCCGAGCGTCGAGACGCCGTCCGTGGCCAGCGGCGTGGCGCCGGCGCGTCGGGCGGCCGGTACGAACAGGTGGAGCGCGGGGGCGACTTCGACGTGGATCTCGGGTCGGTTCACGACGTCAGGATCGCATGGGGGGCCGCCCGGACCTCAGCGGATTTCGTGCGGGAGGCCGTGCTCCATGACGTCCAGGGTGCGGTCGACCAGGGCCGCGAAGTCGTCCCGGTGGTCGTTCTCCGCCCAGTACATGGACGTCTCCATCAGGGCGCCGATCAGGGACATGGCGTAGACGCGGACCTCCAGGCCGTCCGGGTCGCGGCCGGTGCGCTCGCCGATGGCCTCGCAGAGCATGCGGCCGGTGGCCGACATGCTCTCCATCATCCGCGAGCGCACCGCCGGGACCTGGACCATGAGGTGGGTCCGCAGCCGGGAGACCGCGAGGTCGTCGTCCATGCCGAACTCGATGGCCCGGTGCAGGACGTACCGCATGGTCTCGGACCAGGGTTCGTCGGCGGGCCGCGCCCGGATCTCCTCCAGGATGAGCGGGTCGTACTCGTCCGTGAGGACGATGTCCTCCTTGGTCGGGAAGTACCGGAACACGGTCGACGGTGACACCTCGGCCCGCTCGGCGATCTGGTCGATCGTCGTGGCGTCGTAGCCCTGCTCCTCGACCAGCGCGTAGGTCGCCGCGCGGATCGCCTCCCGGGTCTTGATCTTCTTGCGTTCCCGCAGGCCGACATGGGGCCGGTCGGCGGGGGAGGTGCTGGGGGTGCGTGCGGCCGTCATGCCGGTCATTGTCCGGCATCCCCGGCGGGGGCGGCCACGGCCGGGGACTGCCGCGGCTCGGTGCGCCGTACGACGGGGGTGCCGGGCAGGAACAGGGCCGCGAGCAGGGCCGCCGCGAGGGAGGCGATGCCGCACACGAGCAGGACCAGGGTCATGCCGTGGACGAAGGCGGTGTCCGCGGAGGCCGCGAGGTGCGCGGAGTGGGTCCGTGCGGCGACGGCGTGCGCGGCGACCACCGACTCCCCGGCCGTGTGCGCCACCGGACCGGGCAGCCCGGTCACGTCGAGCCGGTCCCGGAAGGCGCTGGCGAGGAGGCTGCCGAGCAGCGCGATGCCGACGGCGCCGCCGACCTGGCGCAGCGTCATGAGAAGTCCGGAGCCGCTGCCGGCCCGGTCGGCGGGCAGGGTGCCGAGCGCGCCGTCCATCGCCGGGACGACCGCGAAGCCGAAGCCGAGGCCGGCCAGCGACAGCCACAGGGCCGTGAAGCCGTAGCCGGAGCCGGCCGTCGTACGGGTGCCGAGCAGGGCGGCGAAGGCGAGGACGACCAGGCCGGCGCTGACGGCCGCGCGCGCCCCGAACCGGACGACGGCCGCCTGGGCGCTCCTGGCCGCGACCAACAGCCCGAGCGACAGCGGCAGCAGCCGCACCCCGGTGGCGAAGGCGTCCTGGCCGAGCACCGCCTGAAGGTAGGTCGGCACGGTGAACATCAGGCCGGACAGCACGAACATCACGAGGGTCGCGGCGACGGTGTTGAGCAGGAAGCCGCGGTGGGTCAGCAGGGTCATGTCGAGCATGGGCCGGACCATCCGGCGTTCGCGCAGGACGAGCGCGGTGAGCAGGACGGCGGCCGCCGCGAACGTCGCCAGCACCACCGGGTCGGTCCAGCCGCGGTCCGGGGCCTCGATGATCGCGTAGATGAGGGCGCCGAGGCCGGTCGCGGTGAGCGCGGTGGAGACGGTGTCGACCCTCGGGCCCGCCGGGTCGCGGGTCTCGGGCAGCAGGAGGAGGCAGGCGGCGATGCCGAGCCCGGCCATCGGGATGTTGATCAGGAAGACCGACCCCCACCAGAAGTGGTCGAGCAGGAAGCCGCCGACCAGCGGGCCGAGCGGCATGCCGAGGGCGGAGGCGGCGGAGATCATGCCGACGGCCTTGCCCCGCTCGTCGGGGGTGAACATCGCGGGCAGCACGGCCAGCGACAGCGGCATGATCAGCGCGGCGCCGACGCCCATCACCGCGCGGGCCGCGACGACGGCGTTCACGTCCGAGGCCAGGGAGCCCAGGACCGAGCCCGCCAGGAAGACGCCGAGTCCGGTGATCAGCATCCGGCGCCGGCCGAACCGGTCGCCGAGCAGGCCCGCCGGGAGCATCAGCGCGGCGAAGACGACGACGTACGCGTCCGCCATCCACTGCTGCTGACCGGTCGTGGCGCCGAGCTGCCCGGCCATGGTCGGCAGGGCCACGTTGAGGATCGTCGAGTCGAAGGCGAGCACCAGCATGCTCGCGACCAGGGCCCCCAGGGCCCACCAACGCCGAGGGTTCGGAGTGACAGTAACCATGAAATGAAAGTAACTCTCAAAAACATGTGACTGTCAATGGCGAGCTGGTGTCAGGCACACGAAAACGGCCACGGCTGGTGAGCCGTGGCCGGAAGGGGAAGGGGGTGCGGGGTTATGCGTGCTGGTACGCCACCAGCGAGATGCCGACGTAGTGGACGACGAACGCGGCGAGCGTCAAGGAGTGGAAGACCTCGTGGAAGCCGAACCAGCGCGGGGACGGGTTCGGCCGCTTGATGCCGTAGACCACGCCGCCCACGCTGTAGAGCAGACCGCCGACGATCACCAGGACCAGGACCGCGATGCCGCCGGTGCGCAGGAAGTCGGGCAGGAAGAAGACGGCCGCCCAGCCCATCGCGATGTAGCAGGGCGTGTAGAGCCAGCGCGGGGCGCCGACCCAGAAGACGCGGAAGACGATGCCGGCCGCGGCGGCGGCCCAGATCCCCCACAGCAGCCACTGCCCCTTCGCGCTGGGCAGGAGCAGCATCGTCAGCGGGGTGTAGGTGCCCGCGATGATCAGGAAGATGTTGGCGTGGTCCAGACGGCGCAGGACGCCGTCCATCCGGGGGCTCCAGTTGCCCCGGTGGTACAGCGCGCTGACGCCGAAGAGCAGGCAGGCCGTCAGGACGTAGATCCCGCAGGCGACACGGCCTCTGGTGGAGTCGGCGAGGGCGGTGAGCACGAGTCCCGCGATGAGTACGGCCGGGAACATGCCGAGGTGCAGCCAGCCGCGGAGCCTGGGCTTGACCGGGTGCGGCAAGGAGAGCGCGACGGGACCGCGGCCGCTGGCCGGCGTCTCCGTGGGCGCGTCAGGGGCGGACGCAGTCATGCGGGGCATGGTACCTACGACGCCGTAAGTCGGGTATCCGCGCGGCTCTTGGTCGATCGAACGCAAAAAGACCTTCAGGTGGCGCATACCTGGACGCAAAGGAAACGTAAACCCCGCTGGAAACCGTGGCCTTCCTCACGTGCTCACCTGTGAGGCCCCCTGGACATATGGGCACTCGTGTCGGATACGATCAAATGAGTGCAGTCGGCACCGGATGAGCATCACGAAGCGTCCGGGTCGCAGCCCCCACGGGGCCACCAGGACAAAATCCCTCACTTAGGAGCAACCGTGGCGCGCGACAACTCGGCTTCCAGCGTTCCCACCAACCATCAGGAACTGATCTCGTGGGTGCATGAGATCGCCGAACTGACGCAGCCGGACGACGTGGTCTGGTGTGACGGATCCGAGGCCGAGTACGACCGGCTGTGCGAAGAGCTGGTGGCCAAGGGCACCTTCAAGAAGCTCGACCCGATCAAGCGCCCCAACTCCTACTACGCGGCCTCCGACCCGACCGACGTCGCGCGCGTCGAGGACCGCACCTTCATCTGCTCGCAGAAGGAGGAGGACGCGGGCCCCACCAACCACTGGAAGGCCCCCGCCGAGATGCGGGAGATCTTCACCGGCGAGAAGGGCCTGTTCCGCGGCTCCATGCGCGGACGCACCATGTACGTCGTCCCGTTCTGCATGGGCCCCCTCGGCTCCCCGTTGTCCGCGATCGGCGTGGAGATCACCGACTCCGCCTACGTCGCCGTCTCCATGCGCACGATGACGCGCATGGGCCGGCCGGTCCTCGACGAGCTCGGCGACGAGGGCTTCTTCGTGAAGGCCGTGCACACCCTCGGCGCCCCGCTGGAGGAGGGCCAGCAGGACGTCCCGTGGCCGTGCAACTCCACCAAGTACATCTCGCACTTCCCCGAGGACCGCGAGATCTGGTCCTACGGCTCCGGCTACGGCGGCAACGCCCTGCTCGGCAAGAAGTGCTACGCGCTGCGTATCGCCTCGGTCATGGCGCGTGACGAGGGCTGGCTGGCCGAGCACATGCTGATCCTCAAGCTCACCCCGCCGCAGGGCGAGTCCAAGTACGTCGCCGCCGCCTTCCCGAGCGCCTGCGGCAAGACCAACCTCGCCATGCTGGAGCCGACGATCTCCGGCTGGACCGTGGAGACCATCGGTGACGACATCGCCTGGATGCGCTTCGGCGAGGACGGCCGCCTGTACGCGATCAACCCCGAGGCCGGCTTCTTCGGTGTCGCGCCCGGCACCGGTGAGCACACCAACGCCAACGCGATGAAGACGCTGTGGGGCAACTCGGTCTTCACCAACGTCGCCCTCACCGACGACGGTGACGTGTGGTGGGAGGGCATGACGGAGGAGACTCCCGCCCACCTGACGGACTGGAAGGGCCGCGACTGGACCCCGGCGTCCGCCGAGCCCGCCGCGCACCCCAACGCCCGCTTCACCACCCCCGCCGCGCAGTGCCCGATCATCGCGCCGGAGTGGGAGGACCCCAAGGGCGTGCCGATCTCGGCGATCCTCTTCGGCGGCCGACGCGCGAGCGCGGTGCCGCTGGTGACGGAGTCCTTCGACTGGAACCACGGTGTCTTCCTCGGCGCCAACGTGGCCTCCGAGAAGACCGCCGCCGCCGAGGGCAAGGTCGGCGAACTGCGCCGCGACCCGTTCGCGATGCTGCCCTTCTGCGGCTACAACATGGGCGACTACATGGGTCACTGGGTCGACGTGGCCAAGGGCAAGGACCAGTCGAAGCTGCCCAAGATCTACTACGTCAACTGGTTCCGCAAGAACGACGAGGGCAAGTTCGTCTGGCCCGGCTTCGGCGAGAACGCGCGTGTCCTGAAGTGGATCGTGGAGCGGCTGGACGGCAAGGCCGAGGGCGTCGAGACGCCGATCGGCATCCTGCCGGCCAAGGCGGCGCTGGACACCGACGGCCTGGAGCTGTCCGAGTCCGACCTGGACTTCCTGCTCACCGTGGACAAGGAGGTCTGGCGCGAGGAGGCCGCCCTGGTCCCCGAGCACCTCAACACCTTCGGCGACCACACCCCCAAGGAGCTGTGGGACCAGTACCGCGCGCTGGTGGAGCGCCTGGGCTGAACAAGCCCGTCCCAGACTCCACGGCCGGTCCGGATGCCCTGACCAGCGATCGTCACGGCCGGCCGTGGTGACCACCCCGGCGGGGCCCCGCACAACGGCGTGCGGGGCCCCGCCTTCCTTTGTCGCGCGCGATGTCATGGCGCCCGGTCCGCGCGTCGCTGCGGGTGCACGCGGACCGGGGCCGATCGGGGACCCCTCGTCGGGGGTCAGTGGGCCGCGCTGAGTTCCTTCGGGTCGGCCGACAGCGCGGCGCCGTGCGCGTCCATCCGCTCGGCCGCGAGGATGGCGGCCGCCGTGTCCGCGCGCGAGGCGGCGACCACGAGGGCGCGTCCGGCCAGGGCGTGCGCGCGCCGGTGCAGGGCCGTGAGGTCGGCGGCGGCGGACGGCGTCGCCCGCAGCGGGGCCCGCCCGCCCCGGAGCCGGGTCACCTGCTCGGCGAGCCGTTCGGCGGCGGTCTCCAGGTCGGCCGACGGGGCCGGTCCGCGCAGTTCGTCGGTCACGGCGAGCAGGGCCGCGAGGTGCCCGGCGAGCTGGATGTCCAGTTCCTCCTCGCGCGACCGGTGGGGGAAGTCGGAGGCGGTGCCGGCCGTCGTGCTGTGGACCGACTTGGTGCGGATCGGTTCGTACATGGGGACGGCCTCCTGTGCTCTGACAGGAAGCCATCCTAGCTTAGATTTCGTCTAAAGTTGAGTCGAGTCACGGAAGGGAGTCCATCGACTACACCCCGCCGTGTCCGTCCGCTACGGCTGGCCGTATCCGTCCAGGAAGTTCCCGATCCGGGTGATCGCGTCCCGGAGATCGCCGACCGACGGCAGCGTCACCACCCGGAAGTGGTCCGGCTCCGGCCAGTTGAAGCCCGTGCCCTGGACGACCATGATCTTCTCCTGGCGCAGCAGGTCCAGGACCATCTGCCGGTCGTCCTTGATCTTGAAGACCTGCGGGTCGAGGCGCGGGAAGAGGTACAGCGCGCCCTTGGGCCGCACGCAGCTCACGCCCGGGATCTGCGTCAGCAGTTCGTACGCGGTGTCCACCTGCTCCTTCAGCCGGCCGCCCGGCAGGACCAGGTCGTTGATCGACTGGCGTCCGCTGAGCGCGGCGACCACACCGTGCTGGCCCGGCATGTTGGCGCACAGCCGCATGTTCGCCAGGATCGTCAGGCCTTCGATGTACGACTGCGCGTGCGCGCGCGGACCGGAGATCGACATCCACCCGACCCGGTAGCCCGCCACCCGGTACGCCTTCGACATGCCGTTGAAGGTGAGGGTGAGCAGGTCGGGGGCGACCTTCGCGGTCGGGGTGTGGGTGGCGCCGTCGTAGAGGATCTTGTCGTAGATCTCGTCGGAGCACACCAGCAGGTTGTGCCGGCGGGCGATGTCGGTCAGGCCCTTGAGCACCGCCTCGTCGTAGACCGCGCCCGTGGGGTTGTTCGGGTTGATGACGACGATGGCCTTGGTGCGGTCGGTGACCTTGCGTTCGACGTCGGCGAGGTCGGGCATCCAGTCGGACTGCTCGTCGCAGCGGTAGTGCACGGCCGTGCCGCCGGACAGGGAGACCGCCGCCGTCCACAGCGGGTAGTCCGGGGCCGGTACGAGGACCTCGTCGCCGTCGTCGAGCAGGCCCTGCATGGCCATCACGATCAGCTCGGAGACGCCGTTGCCGATGAAGACGTGCTCGACGTCCGTCTCGACGCCGAGGGTCTGGTTGTGCATGACGACCGCGCGCCGGGCGGCCAGCAGGCCCTTGGCGTCGCCGTAGCCGTGCGCCGTGGAGACGTTGCGGAGGACGTCCTCCAGGATCTCGCGCGGGCACTCGAAGCCGAAGGCGGCCGGGTTGCCGGTATTGAGCTTGAGGATGCGGTGGCCCGCCGCCTCAAGCCGCATGGCCTCTTCGAGAACCGGACCCCGGATCTCGTAACAGACGTTGGCGAGCTTGGTCGACTGGATCACCTGCATGCCCGTGAGCTTACGGCCCGGTAACGCTTCATGGGTCGTGTTTTCCACCACGTGAGACCGGGGGTTTGCCCGGATATCGCCGAAGGCTGTCTCAGGAGCCACTTGCGTCCCTAGAATCCGCTGTCATGTCCACCGAACGGGAGCATGAGACGGGGGCGTACGGCGCGCAGGGCCCGGGCGGTGAGCAGCGGGAACGACCGCCCGCGCCACCCGCCCAGCCGGCGCTTTCGGTGCCGCCGAACGTCTACCTCCGGCAGGCCCCGGCGCCGGCGTACGACGACTACGCCGACCCGGCCGCCGCGCACGGCTGGCAGAACGCGTACGACGAGACGCGTGAGCTGCCCCCGCTGACCGAGGCCGCCCGGCCGGCCGAGCCGGTCCGGCCGGGCGAGGGCAGGGCCGCGCGGCGGCGTGCCGGGCGGCGCACGGGTGGCCGCCGACGGGTGGCGGCCGTCGCCGGGGTGCTGGGCGTGGCCGGCGCCGCCGCGGTGATCGCCGCTCTGGCGGGCGGCTCGGACGCCGCGCCCCCGGACGGGTCCCGCCCGGCCGGTACCGGGCGGGTCGCCGCCGGTGACTCGGCCGGCGTGAGCCCCCGTACGGGCACCGGCTCCCCGGCGGCGACCGTCTCGACGGCCGCCGGCGGCCCCGCCGCGGCGGCGCCGTCCGGCTCGGCCGCCTCCCCGGCCGCCCGCGCGTCCCGGACGGCCGGCGGCCCGAGCGGCGCCGCGTCCCTCTCGCCTTCCGCTCCGGCCACGTCGGCGTCGGTGTCCGCGCCCACGCCCACCGCGACGGCGGCCGGCCCGGCCTCCTCCGCCCCGGGCCTGCCCGGCGGCCGGGGGCACGGTCGCGGCGCCACCAAACACCCGCACTGACCGGCCGGCGGCCTCTTTGCCGTCAACACCCCTGTCCACCCAGCCGTTTGGCGCGCCGCCTGCCGTAAGTCGCGTCCCCCGTGCGAGGGTTGCCCCATGACAGAGCAGCCCCCTGCGGCGGAACAGCCGCCGACCGCTGCCGGCACGCTCGCCTGTGACGAGGACCGGGAGCGTGCCGTCGAGCGGGTGCGCGCCGCCGTGGCCGACGGCCGCCTGCCGCTGGCCGAGCTGGACGACCGGCTCGGCCGGGTGTACAGCGCCCGGACGCTCGGCGAGCTGGCGGTCGCCGTGCGCGGCCTGCCCGAACCGGGGCCCAGGGACGCGCTGGTGGTGGACCGGGTGCCCGACTCCCGCTGCGCGCTGGGCGTGTTCGGCGGCTTCGCCCGCGAGGGCCGCTGGGTCGTCCCGGAGCGGTTCACCTCCTGGTCGATGTGGGGCGGCGGCCGACTCGACCTGACCGAGGCCCGCTTCGCCTCCCGGGAGACCGAGATCCGGGCGGTCGCGCTCTGGGGCGGCACCGAGATCGTCGTCCCGGACGACATCGACGTCGAGGTCAGGGGCCTGGGCCTGTTCGGCGTGTTCGGCAGGCGTGGCGCCGGCAGGGCGCGGTGGCCCGGTGCCCCGCGCGTCGTGATCAGGGGGCTGGCGCTGTTCGGTGCCGTCGTCACCAAGCCGAAGGCGCTGGGCAAGACGTTCCGCTGACCGGCGAGCCGGCGCGGCCCTCCCGCACAGGGAAACCCCTATGACCTGACGTGGCTCCTTGTTCGCCACCCCTCGCAGCATTGAGAATGCGCATGACAAATCAAGGGTGGCCGGAAGATGTCCGGTCGCTCAAGTCGTCAGAGGGGACCCCCACATGAACAAGCCTCTCCTTGCCGCACTCTCCTCCGTGGCCATAGCCGGGCTGGGCGCGGCCCCCGCAGTCGCCGCACCGCACACCGCCGCCAAGCCCGCGGTGACCGTCAACTTCGCCGGCACCGTCTCGCTCAGCAACTGCTCCGGTTCCGTCATCCGCTTCCCCAACTCCGCGGACACCGACCCGGCGCTCGTGCTGACCAACGGCCACTGCCTGGAGACGGGCTTCCCCGAGCCCGGCGAGGTCATCACCGGCCAGTCCTCCAGCCGTAGCTTCGGCCTGCTCAACGCCAGCGGCAGCAAGGTCGCCACCCTCCGTGCCAACCAGGTCGTCTACTCGACCATGACGGACACGGACGTCACGATCTACCGCACCACCACCACGTACGCGGCGATCAAGAACTCCTACGGGATCTCCCCGCTCACCGTCCAGGACACGCACCCGACCGCCGGCACCGCCATCAAGGTCGTCTCCGGCTACTGGAAGCGCACCTACAGCTGCAACGTCGACGGGTTCGTGTACCGGCTCAAGGAGGGTGACTGGACCTGGAAGGACTCGCTGCGCTACACCTCCTCCTGCAACACCATCGGCGGCACCTCGGGCTCCCCGGTGATCGACACGGCCACCGGCAAGGTCGTGGCGGTGAACAACACCGGCAACGAGGACGGCGAGCGCTGCACCGAGAACAACCCCTGCGAGGTCGACGAGAGCGGCAACGTCACCGTCCGCAAGGGCATCAACTACGCCGAGGAGACGTACAACATCCCGGCCTGCTTCACCACCGGCAACAAGCTCGACCTCAGCGCGTCCGGCTGCACCCTGCCCAAGCCGTAGGGGTCACACCGGGGTACGGCGGACGGACCGGCCCGCGAGCACGTCCGTCCGCTTCCCGTCCTCGATGACGAACCGGCCGTCGACCAGGACGTACGGGATCCCCGTGGGAAGCGTCCGCGGCTCGGCGAAGGTCGCGCCGGACGCCACCGACCGGGGGTCGAACAGCACCAGGTCGGCCCGGTACCCCTCGCGTACCAGCCCCCGGTCCGGCAGTCGCAGCCGGGCCGCGGGCCGGGACGTGAGGTGGGCGACGCACTCCTCCAGCGAGAGGATCCCCGACTCGCGCACGTAGTGGCCGAGATAGCGCGGGAAGGTGCCGTAGGCGCGCGGGTGCGGCTTGTCGCCCCGCAGGATCCCGTCGGAGCCGCCCGTGTGCGTGCGGTGCCGCATGATCGCGCGGACGTTGTCCTCGTGGCCGACGTGCTGGAGGACCGTCGTACCCAGCCGGTCCTCGACCAGCAGCCGCCGGGCGGTGTCCCAGGGGGCCTCGCCGCGCGCGCCGGCCGCCTGCCGGACGGTGCGGCCCACCAGGTCCCCGAGCGCGGTGTCGGTGACGCCGGAGACCTCGATCGTCCCCCAGTCCACGGGCACGCCGTGGCAGCCGTCCGAGCCGGTCACCTCCAGGTCGTGCCGGATCCGCTCGGCCGCCGCCGGGTCGGTCAGCCGGGCCAGGACCGCCTCCGGGCCGCCCTCGCTCGCCCAGCTCGGCAGCAGCGCGGCCAGGGTGGTGCAGCCGGGGGTGTAGGGATAGCTGTCCAGCGTGATGTCCGCACCGGCGTCCAGGGCGTCGTCGAGCAGGGCCAGCAGCTCAGGGGCCCGTCCCTCGTTCACCCCGAAGTTCATCGTCGCGTGGGCCAGATGGAGCGGACAGCCGGCCTCGCGGGTGAGGGCGACCATCGCGGCGTACGCCTCCAGGGCGCCGGCGCCGTAGGAGCGGTGGTGCGGGCAGTAGTAGCCGCCGTACGACGCCACCACCCGGCACAGCTCGGTCAGTTCGGCGTCCGGGGCGTACATGCCGGGCGTGTAGGTGAGCCCCGACGACATCCCGACCGCGCCCTGCTCCAGCCCCTCCGCGACCGACCGCCGCATCCGGGCGAGCTCTTCCGGGGTGGCCGCGCGGTCCTCCCAGCCGACGACGAGGGCGCGGACCGTGCCCTGGGGGACGAGATAGGCCGCGTTCACGGCGATCCCGCGATCCAGCCGGTCCAGGTACTCGCCCACCGACCGCCAGTCGAGGTCGAGGTCGTCGCCGTACCCGTTCCACCCGGTGATCGCCCGGCGCACCTCCTCCAGGGTGCGGTCGTCCACCGGCGCGTACGACAGCCCGTCCTGGCCGATGACCTCCAGCGTCACCCCCTGCGCCGCCTTCGCGCTGTGATCGGGGTCCCGGAGCAGGGCGAGGTCGGAGTGGGCGTGCATGTCGATGAAGCCGGGGGAGAGGACCAGGCCCTCCGCGTCCAGCTCCCGCACGGCGCGCGGGCGCTGGCAGCCGGCCGCGGCGGCCTCCTTGACGATCGAGACGATCCGGCCGCCGTCGATCACCACGTCGGCCCGGTACGACGGCTCGCCGCTGCCGTCGGCGACGTCGGCGTCCCGGATGACCAGGCCCTCCATGTCCCGCCCTCCCTTCACCGGCTCCTAGAAGAACGTACGGATGTAGTCGACGACCGTCCCGTCCGCCTCGGCCACCGGGATCAGCTGCCACTTGTCGAAGGACGTGCACGGGTGGGACAGCCCGAGGCCGATCCAGTCGCCGACCTCGACGTCCGCGCCCGGTTCCGTGCGCAGCCACGCGTGCTGGTCGGACAGGCCGGTGACGGTGACGCCGGTGGCCGCGCGCTCGACACCGTTCCGGCGTACCACCTGGGCGGTGGGCAGGTCCAGGTCGTAGGCGGCGTCGCGCTTGCCGGCGTTGACGAAGGCCTGTTCGGGGGTGGGCCGGGAGACGACCTGCGCCCACAGCCGGAAGGCGGGCTCCAGGGCGCCCTCCTCGGGGACCCGGCTGAAGGGGGTGAGCCTGCGGTAGTGCCCGTCGTCGTGCGAGACGTACGCCCCCGAGCGCAGCAGCTTCAGCACGGGCAGGGAGAGGCCGGGGATCTCCTCGAACACCTCGGCCACCGCGTCGAACCACGCGCTGCCGCCCGCGCTGACGATGACCTCCTCGGCCTCCCCGAACCGGCCCTCCTTGTCCAGTTCGACGGCGAGTGCCACCAGCCGCCGCAGATACGACCGCACCCGCGCCGGATCCGCCCGCGGCACCTCGCCCTCGTACCCCGCGACGCCGACGAGCCGCAGCGTCCCGGTGGCCGCCACGGCGCCGGCGACGGCCAGGGCCTCGGCCTCGGTGCGCACACCGGTGCGGGCGCCCTCGCCGGCGCCGAGCTCGACGACGACGTCCAGGGGCCGGGCCGAGCCCTTGAGCGCGGAGTCCATCAGCTCGACACCGCGCACGGAGTCGACGTAGCAGACGAACCGGAAACCGGGGTCGGCGGCCAGCTCGCCCGCGATCCAGCGGAGCGCGGCGGTGTCGATCAGCTCGTTGGCGAGAAAGACCCGCTGGATGCCGAACGCCCGGGCGACGCGCACCTGGTGGGGCACCGCCAGGGTGATCCCCCAGGCCCCGTGCTCGATCTGGCGGTGGAAGAGCTGCGGGGCCATGGAGGTCTTGCCGTGCGGCGCGAAGGCGAGGCCGTGCCGGGCGGCGTACGTCTCCATCAGTGCCAGGTTGTGCTCCAGGCGCTCGGCGGACAGGGCGAGCACGGGGGTGGGGAAGTCGTCCGTGAAGAGGTTGCGGCGCTGGGCGGCCAGCTCGCCGACCGTGCGGCCGTCGGCGTCCGGCGGCAGGCCCTTGAAGCGGTGGTCGACGCGTTCCTCGGCCAGCCGGGCGAGCGCTTCGGTGCTCATGGAGCCCCTCTCCTGGCTGTTGCATCCTCTGCAACAGTCATTGCATGTGGTGCTAACTGGTGTCTAGCATCTCGCCGACACCGGGTCAACGGAGCCGTCACCCGGTCATCGGACAGGAGTCATCATCAACGACGCTGCTTACGTCTCGCCCGTTGCGCACGACCGCGTGGCAAACGTGGACGTCGTGGCGCTCGGCGAGTCCATGGTCACCTTCCTGCCCAGCCGGCCGGGCCGCCTCGCGGACGTGCCCTCCTTCGACCGCGCGATCGGCGGCGCCGAGTCCAACGTGGCCTGTGTGCTGGCCGCCGCCGGCCACAGCGTCCGCTGGGTCGGCCGGGTCGGCGCGGACGGCTTCGGCGACCACCTGGTGGAGCGGATCGCCGGGTACGGCGTCGACGTCTCCTTCGTGCACCGGGACCCGGCCCGCCCGACCGGTGTCTACTTCCGCACGGCCGGCGACCGGGGCACGGGCGCGCACGAGGTCGCGTACTACCGGGCGGGTTCGGCGGCGTCGGCGATGTCCGTGGCGGACGTGGACCGGACGGCGGTGCGAGCGGGCCGGATCCTGCACCTGTCCGGCATCACGGCGGCCCTGTCCGAGTCCTGCCGCACCCTGCTGCACACCCTGACGGCCCCCCGCCCCGGGCGCCCTGTCCTCTCCTTCGACGTCAACCACCGCCCCGCCCTGTGGCGAACCGCCGAGGGTCCCCTGGTGCTGCTGGACCTGGCCCGCCGAGCGGACCTCGTCTTCGTCGGCGAGGACGAGGCGGAGGAGGCATGGGGCATCACGGGCGGCCCCGAGGCGATCAGAAGGGCGCTGCCGGAGCCGGCGGTACTGGTGGTGAAGCAGGGCGGCAGAGGAGCAACGGCGTTCGAACGCCCCACCACCGGGCCGGAGACGGACGGCGTGCGCCCGCTCCGGCGTTCTCCCGCGGTCACCTTCGAACCGGCCCCGAAGGTGGACGTCGTGGCCACCACCGGCGCCGGAGACGCCTTCGCCGCGGGCTTCCTCTCCGGCACCCTGCGCGGCCTGCCCCTCGCGGCCCGG
The DNA here is from genome assembly GCF_000725475.1 of Streptomyces durhamensis. NCBI lineage: Bacteria > Bacillati > Actinomycetota > Actinomycetes > Kitasatosporales > Streptomycetaceae > Streptomyces > Streptomyces durhamensis. The sequence goes on along the minus strand of NZ_JNXR01000007.1, from coordinate 385,029 downwards.
CTCAGGTACGGCCATCTCTTCGCCGCGGCCGCCCTCACCACCCCCGGCGACCTGGCCACCCCACCCGCCAGGGACCACGCCGACCGCCTGTCCGCCCTGGACCACGGCGCATGGGGGAGACTTCGACTCGCCCCCGGCTGGACGCAGGCCGAGCGGGCCAACGAGGAGGCGAACACCCCATGAGCCAGACCGTCGACCGCGCGCTGAGCATCCTGCCCCTGCTCGCGGAGGGCCCCGCCGACCTCGGCCAGGTCGCCGACCGCCTCGGCGTCCACAAGTCCACGGCGCTGCGGCTCCTGCGCACCCTGCACGAACACGGCCTGGTCTACCGCCAGTCCGACCAGCGCTACCGCCTCGGCGCCCGCCTCTTCGCCCTCGCCCAGGAGGCGATGGAGAACCTCGACATCCGCGAGATCGCCCACCCCCACCTCGCGCGGCTCAACGAGGCCTGCGGCCACACCGTGCACCTCGCCGTGTACGAGGAGGGCGAGGTGCTCTACATCGACAAGGTGGAGAGCCGCTACCCCGTCCGCATGTACTCGCGGATCGGCAAACCCGTCGCCATCACGGTCGCGGCCGTCGCGAAACTCCTCCTCGCCGACCTCCCCGAACCCGAGCGCCGCGCCCTCGCGGACAAGCTCGACTACCCCCTGTACACGCCCCGTTCGACCCCGAACGCCGAGGCGTTCCGCAAGGAGCTGGCCACGGTGCGCGAACAGGGCTGGGCGACCGACCTCGGTGGCCACGAGGAGTCCATCAACTGCGTCGCCGCCCCCATCCGCGGCGCCGACGGACGGGTGGTCGCCGCGATGTCGGTGTCCGCGCCGAACGTCGTCGTCACCGCCGAGGAACTCCTCACCCTGCTCCCGCAGGTCCGCAGTACCGCGGACGCGATCAGCGGCGAGTACTCCGGAAGGACGCCGGTGACGGACCCCGCGAAGGACCGCGCATGACAGACAAGGACGCCGTATGACCGAGAAGACCGCCCTCACCCCGAAGACCCACACCACCCCGCCCGCGAAGTTCTCGCACGGCGTGAAGAAGGGCAACATCCTCCAGGTCGCCGGCCAGGTCGGCTTCCTGCCCGCCGAGGACGGCAAGCCCCCGACGCCGGCCGGCCCCACCCTGCGCGAACAGACCCTGCAGACCCTCGCCAACGTCCAGGCGATCCTCGAAGAGGGCGGCGCGAGCTGGGACGACGCGATGATGATCCGCGTCTATCTGACGGACGTGGACCACTTCGCCGAGATGAACGACCTCTACAACGCCTACTTCGCGGAGCAGGGCCTCACCCAGCCGCCCGCCGCCCGGACCACGGTCTACGTCGGCCTCCCGGCCGGCCTCCTCATCGAGATCGACGCGCTCGCCGTACTCGGCTGACCTCCTGACGCGTCCCCGGCCCGCCGCACACGGCACGGCGCCCTCCGGCGCGCCGTGCCGCGATCCCCCCTGCCCGAAAGCACCATGTTCTTACGCAGAGGACCCCCGTATGTCGCGTTCCGCCCTTGCCGTATCCGCCCCCGCGACCCCACCCCGCACCGGAGGCCTGCTCCTCCTCCTCGACGGCACCCCCGGCCTCCTCACGGTCGCCGCCCTCGGCATAGCACTGCTCCTCTTCCTGATCATCAAGGTGCGACTGCAGCCCTTCGTGGCCCTGCTCGCCGTCTCCGTCGCCGTGGGCCTGCTGGCCGGCCTCTCCGTCACCGAACTCTTCGGCACCGTCCAGCGCTCCGACGCCGTCTCCACCATCGAGTCCGGCATGGGCGGCATCCTCGGCCACGTCGCGATCATCATCGGCCTCGGCACCATGCTCGGCGCGATCCTCGAAGTCAGCGGCGGCGCCGAGGTGCTGGCCTCCCGCCTGCTGGGCCTGTCCGGCGAGCGGCGCGCCCCGCTGGCCATGGGCCTGACCGGCCTGATCTTCGGTATCCCGGTCTTCTTCGACGTCGGCATCTTCGTCCTCGCGCCGCTCGTGTACGCGGCCGCCAAGCGCGGTGGCAGGTCGATCCTGCTCTACTGCCTGCCCCTCCTCGCGGGCCTGTCCATGACCCACGCCTTCCTGCCGCCGCACCCCGGCCCGGTCGCCGCCGCGGGACTGCTGCACGTCCAGCTCGGCTGGGTCGTCCTCATGGGCGTCGTCTGCGGCGTCCCGGCCGTCCTGGCCGCCTGGGCGTACGCCGCCTGGATCGGCAAGCGCGTCTTCGTCGCCGTGCCGCAGGACATGGCCGAGGCCGCGGAGGAGGCCCGGCGGGCCGTCGTCGCCGAGCAGCGCGCCCAGGGCGTGGAACCGCGGGAGAGGCCGGTGCCGCTCGGCACGGTCCTCGCCGTCATCGGTACGCCGCTGATCCTGATCCTCGCGGCCACCTTCTCCTCGATCGCGCTCGATCCCTCCCCGGGCCGCTCGGTGCTGGAGTTCTTCGGTCACCCCTTCGTGGCCCTGGCCCTCGCCCTGCTGCTCGCCTACCACCTGCTCGGTATCCGGCGCGGCTGGTCGCGCAAGTCCCTGGAGGCGGTGTCGACCGCGTCCCTGAGGCCGGTCGGCAACATCCTGCTGGTGGTCGGCGCGGGCGGGGTCTTCGGCGCCGTACTGAAGGCGAGCGGGGTCGCCCAGGCGCTCTCCGACACGTTCCACGGCGTGGGCCTGCCGGTGATCGTGCTGGCGTACCTGATCTCCCTGGTCCTGCGGGTGGCGCAGGGCTCGGCGACGGTCGCGATCGTCACGACGGCGGGCATCGTGGCACCCCTGCTGACGGAGGGCCACCACTCCCAGGCCTTCGTCGCCCTCGTCATCATGGCCGTCTCGGCCGGCTCCATCTTCGCCTCGCACGTCAACGACGGTGGGTTCTGGATGGTGGCCAAGTACTTCGGCATCACCGAACGGGACACGCTGCGGACGTGGACGGTCCTGGAATCGGTGCTGTCGGTGGCGGGGTTCGGGGCGGCCGCGGTGGTGAGCGTGTTCGTGTGAACGTGACGTGAGTGAAGCCGGGGATGAGCGGGCTGACTGGTTCCGGCACAGGGAAGTCGTCCATACTGCCGCCGTGGAGCAGCGCATAGGAGCGAGCAGCAAGCCGTCCAAGGCCGAGCCGTTGAAGGCCGAGCCCGTGACGGGCGCCGGTTTCGACCCGGCGTTCATCCCCGGCATCACGGCCCCGGCCAAGGCCGTGTCCGGCGAGCCGGAGCCTCAGGACGCGGCGGAGCCGGCGGAGCCCGAGGACGCGAAGGTGTCCGAGACGACCGCGGCGGCCGAGGACGTCACGGAGTCCGTGGACGAGGAAGGCCCGGCCGGCGGCCCCGTCTTCGAGGCGGCCGACCGCCGCGCGAGGATCGTGGCCGACCGCAAGGGCGTCCGCCTCAGCCTGGACGAGGAGTCCTGCGAGTTCCGCTGGGACGAGATCGCCGCGGTCGAGACGGAGTCGCCCCGCTTCGGCAAGCGTTTCACGGTCACCGTGCACACCCCTGACCGCCGCTGGTACCCGATCGAGATCGAGGCGGCGGCCAGGGCGCGCTTCCAGGAGTGGGACGAGCAGCTGGACGCGGTGCTCGACGCCTACTTCGAGGAGGCCTGAGGAGCTAGCTGCAGTACTGGGCGGCCTTGCCGATCGCCCGGTACATGCAGTCGGCGTTCTCCAGCAGCTGCAACACGGCGTCCTTGTTACGGGAGGTCTCCCGCTCGATCACCTCGTCGGGCGGGTAGAACCCGCCGTCCCAGGCGGACGTCGGATACATCTCGAAGGTGTAGTCGAAGATCTTCTGCGTACCCCACAGATAGTCGTCGATCGACCCGTCCGTGATGTACAGATCGCTCGACTGCTCCGGCGTGTACCCGTTGCTGGCGGCCATCTTCTGCCCCACGGCCTTGAAGGCGGCGGCGTCGTCGGCCGTCATGCCGGTCGCGGTGTCGTCGTACGTCCACCCGAACGGCCACAGCACCAGCTCGCTGTAGGTGTGGAAGTCGATCCCGGCCTTGATCTGCTGCTTGCCCCCGACGACCCGGCTGCGGACGAAGCCGGCGACGACCTTCACCTCGGGCGCGGACTCGGCGGAGGCACCGCGGTAGGTCTCGGACGACTTGCTGCCGGAGGACCCGCCGCAGCAGCCCCACTTGTAGTCCCAGTTCCGGTTGAGGTCCGTACCGACGGCCGAGGAACCGGGGTTGGGCTGCCGGTTCTTCCGCCACGACCGGTACGAGCCGGTGGCGATGTCGTACTCCCCGCCGTCCGGATTCAGATCCGGCACGATCCAGATCTCCCGGCTGTTGACGAGGTTGGTGATCCGGGAGTCCTTCCCGTACCCCGCGCCCAGCTCGCGCAGCAGGTACAGCGCCATCTCCACGGTCAGGTGCTCGCGCGCGTGCTGGTGGGCGGTGAAGAGCACCTCGGGCTCGTCCTCGTCGGTCCCGACGTTGTCGCTGACCTTGATGGCGACGATGTCCCGTCCCTCGTACGACTTCCCGATCACGCGTTTGCTCATGATGCCCGGGTAGGCGGCCAGCCGCTGGTCGATCTCGGCGTTCATCTCGGCGTAGTTGTGGTACTTCGAGTCGGCGCTCGGGAAGTCGTACGGCCGCGCTCCGGACCGCACGGGGGCGGCGCCCAACGGGCTGACCTCGTAGCCGAGTCTGCGCAGCGCGCGGATCTGGTCGGCACGCCCGGAGACGACGACGGTCTCCTCGTCGGCCTCGTCCACGGTGACGCCCGCGGCCTGGATGGCCGTACGGGTCACGGGAGTCGTGCTCTGGTGGATCTCGTACTGCCGGACGTCCTGTCCGGAGGGTGCGGCCTTGCGGATGCTGTCGGCGCTGGCGCTCGGCGCGGTCGCCGCCACGGGGGCGGCCAGGGCGAGGGCCAGCAGGGCGCCGAGGCCGGCGGCACGTCTGCCGCCGCGCGCGCCGGAGCCGCGGGTGCGAAGTCGCATGAAAACTCCTTGGGGTGGAGGTGGGGTGCTTCAGTGCGACGTGCGTGGGGTGCGGGCGCCTCATGGTCCGGCTATGTCATGGTCAGGTCAAGAAGGTAAAAGCGGCTCGGCTGAAAATGGGCGGGGCGGGTCATGCGGACGCGGCGCCCGGAGCCGTGCAGGCCCCGGGCGCCGCGGGTCGGTGGGCGCTCAGGTCACGGCATCGCGTGCACATGCGCTCCTACCGCGCCGGACCAGGCGTTCCCCGCCGACGCGTCCCAGTTCGTCGACCAGGTCATCGCGCCCCGCAGGTCGGGGTAGGTCTTCGACGGCTTGAACGAGCCGCAGTTGGTGCCCGCCGCCAGACAGTCCAGGGCGTTGTTCACGACCGTCGGGGAGACGTAGCCGCTGCCCGCCGCGCTGGTGGAGGCCGGCAGGCCGAGGCCCACCTGGGACGGGGAGAGGCCGCCCTGGAGCTGGATGCAGGCCAGCGCCGTGAGGAAGTCGACCGAGCCCTGGCTGTAGACCTTGCCGTCGCAGCCCAGCATGGAGCCGCTGTTGTAGTACTGCATGTTGACGACCGTGAGGATGTCCTTGATGTTCAGGGCCGTCTGGAAGTAGGAGTTGGACGTCGACTGCATGTCGATCGTCTGGGGGGCCATCGTGATGACGAGGGACGAGCCCGCCTTCGCCGACAGGGCGCGCAGCGCCTGCGTCATGTACGTCGCGTTGAGGCCGTTCTCCAGGTCGATGTCCACGCCGTCGAAGCCGTAGGTCTGCATCAGCGAGTAGACCGAGTTCGCGAAGTTCGCCGCCGACGTCGAGTCGTTGACCGACACCGTGCCGTTCTGGCCGCCGATCGAGATGACGACCTTCTTGCCGGCCGCCTGCTTCGCCTTGACGTCCGCCTTGAACTGGTCGACCGTGTAGCCGCCCAGCCCGGACGAGTCCAGGTTGAACGTCACCGCTCCCGGCGACGACGCCGTGTCCGCGAAGGCCACCGCGACGATGTCGTACGACGACGGCACGTCCGAGAGCTTCTGGACCCGCGCGCCGTTGGCGAAGTTCTGCCAGTAGCCGGTCACCGCGTGCCTGGGCAGGGAGCCGCCGCCTCCGCCGCCCGTGCCGGCGGGGGACGTCGTGGCCGTCACAGACGCCGACCGCGCCGACTCGCCCGCCGCGTTCGTCGCCGTCACCTGGAAGCCGTACGACGTCGACGCCGCGAGGCCCGTCACCGTCGCCGACGTTCCCGTCGCCGTCGTCGCCCTGGTGCCGTCACGGTAGACGGTGTAGCCCGTGGCGCCCGGTACCCCGGTCCAGGACAGCGACACCGACGACGACGTCGTACCGGAGACGGACAGGCCGGCCGGCGCGGCGGGGACCGTCGGGGCGGGGTCGCCGCCTCCGCCGCCGTCGGGGCCGTAGACCGAGACGTCGTCGGCGTAGTAGGCCGCCTGGCCGTACCAGCCGTGCGTGTAGACCGTGACCGAGGTCGTCGACGCGCCGGTGGTGAAGGTGGTCGAGAGCTGCTTCCAGGCCGTCGTGTCGGGGGTCCAGGCCGAGACGTCCGTCGTGCCGGTGCCCGTCACGCCCAGGTAGGAGTAGCCGCCCTGCACCCACGCGCTCAGTGAGTACGTCGAGTTGGGCTTGACCGCGACCGTCTGGGTGCATCGGGCGTCGTCCTGGCCGGCCGGGGTCGCCTTCAGCGCCGCCGACCCGCCGTGCGCCGGGGAGGAGACCGTCGTACCGCTGCCCGCGGTGCAGGTCCAGCCGGCCAGGCCCGACTCGAAGCCCGCGTTCCTGACGTTGTTGACGTCCGCGGCGGAGGCCGGGCCGGCGGCCGCGGTCAGGCCCGCGACGGAGAGGGCCAGGGCGGTGGCGGCGGACCACAGCGTGATTCGGCGTCCGCGGGGTCTGGGTATGCCTGGTGCATGGTCCACTGGGGCCTCCGGTGGGGGAGTGCGGCGAGGGAGCCGGAACAGGAGAGTTCCGCGGGGAGGGGTGAGGGACGGTGGCCACCGTTGGCCTACAAGTTGGTCCAGACCAATCCGGGTGTCAAGAGGTCCAGACCAACTCTGTTCATGGATCGCCGTTCAAGCTGTCCGGATTTGGCGGGACTTGCGCCGAGAGAGTTCCACGCGAGCTTCACAAACGCTGTTCTCCGGCCAGACGGCCGTGGATACAGTGCTCACGTAGTCACGCAGTGAAGTCGTCCTGGCGCACGGGAGTCACCCCGGTGGGCCGGCGGGTGTGAAGAGCGGGGAGCTGCGCGTGCCAACTGCCATTGCCGTGACCAGTGCCGACATGGCGCTGCCGGCACAGGACGAGCGGACCGTGCCGGCCGTCGTGCTCGGCGGCCTCGACCAGCGCCCGCTGGAGCAGTCGCTCACCGAACTCCACACCCTGACCGAGCAGTACGGCTATGTGGTCGTCGTCTGCTCGGCCGCCACCCCGGAACCCGTCGTACGCCGCCTGCACACCCTGCGCTCGCTGCTGGAGAGCGACCGCATCGCCCTGTTCCGGCCCGAACTGCCGCCCCTCGGCGTCGCCGTGCTCGCCCGCCAGCTCCGCCAGCTCGCCTCCTGCGACCTGAGCCCTGGAATCCTCGCCTCCGCTGGGCGCCTGCTCACCCACTACATCCACGCCGGGGCCGTCCTCGGCTCGGTCGCCAAGCTGGACCGGGTGCCGGTCGGACTGAAGGCGCACGCCAAGTCCTGGGTGCCCGGCAGTCAGTTCGCCGTCCTCGCCCATCCGGAGCCGCAGCTCGTGCGCACAGGGCCCGGCGCCACCCTCAAAGGGCCCGAGTTCAACACCTGGATGCTCGTCGCCAGGGGCCAGCAGTTGCCGGGCGACTGGGTCGCCGGACTGGCCGGCCAGTGGAGCGTGCACGGTCTGCGCGAGGTCCCCCTGCCCGCCGAGTCCCCGGTGTGGTGGGGCACCGGCCGGATGACCGAGTTCTGCAGCTACCTCGCCGACCTGTCCGTCCTGTACCAACTCGTCACCTCGGTGCGGCAGACCGGCTGCCACTGGTGCGGCCTGGACGTCATAGGCGACCGCTGTGTCTTCTGCTCCGCCACCCCGCCCGCCCGCGAACCCGCCGCGCCCCGCGCCCTGGAACAGCGCACGCCCGCCTGACCGCACGCACCCGACTCACATCCCGCTCGACCGATTCCCCCAATGAGGTTGCACGGTTCATGAACTCCCGTCAGCGCCGCGGCGTGATACTGCTCGTCCTGTCGGTCCTGTGCGCGCTCGGCGCGTTCGCCGGTGTGCTCTCCGTCGTCCATGACGTGAATTCCAAGGTCGGGCCCGAGGTCACGGCCTACCGGGTCCGGTCCGACGTGCAGCCCTACACCGCGCTGGACGCGACCCAGTTCGAGAAGACCTCCATGCCGAAGCGCTGGCTGTCCGGCACCGCGGTCACCGACCTTCGCCAGATCCAGGGCAAGATCGCCGTCACCACCCTGCGCGCCGGGTCCCTGCTGCAGACCGACATGATCGTCGACCAGCCCGCCCTCCAGCCCGGGCAGCAGGAGGTCGCCATCATGATCGACGCGGCGACGGGCGTGGCGGGGAAGATCACCCCCGGGGCGCGGGTCAACGTCTACGCCACCTTCGAGGGGAAGAAGGACGGCGACCCCGACCAGTCGAAGATCATCGTGACCGACGCCCGCGTCCTCGACGTCGGCCGGATCACCGCCCTCGACCCCGACAGCGGAAAGAACCAGCAGCAGCCCACCGAGGCCGTCCCCATCACCTTCGCGCTGTCCACCCTCGACGCCCAGCGCATCACCTACGCCGAGTCCTTCGCCCAGCGCGTCCGGCTCGCGCTGGTGGCCCCCGGCGGCGAGACCGGCGTCCCGGACAAGGACCGCACCTACGAACTCGCGACGGACAAGTGAGAGGCGGCCCGCATGCCCACCAGGATCCTCCCGGCCGGCGCGGACCCGGATGCCGTCCGCTCCCTCGTCACCCTGCTCAGCCAGCTGCCCGACGCCGAACCGCAGCCACCGGTCGGTGACTCCACGCAGCTGGTCGACACCCTCGCCCGCCTCGCCGCCGACTCCATGGACGAACTCCCGGAAGTCGTCGTCGTACACGAACGCATCGGGCCCGTCCCGGCCCTGGAACTGATCCGCGAGGTCGCACTGCGCTTCCCCGCGGTCGGCGTCATCCTCGTCACCACCGACGCGAGCCCCGGCCTGTTCTCCGCCGCCATGGACTCCGGCGCCCGCGGCCTGGTCGCGCTCCCGCTGTCGTACGAGGAACTCGCCAGCCGCGTCCAGGTCGTCGCCCAGTGGTCCACGGGGGTACGGCGCCATCTCGGCCACGGCGCGGACGCCTTCGGCGGAGCCGGCGGTACGGTCGTCACGGTCAGCGGCGCCAAGGGGGGCGTGGGAGCGACCCTGACGGCCATCCAGCTGGCCCTCGCCGCGCAGGCCTCGGGCCGTCCCACCGTCCTGGTCGACCTCGACCTCCAGACCGGGGACATCGCCTCCTACCTGGACATCCAGTTCCGCCGGTCCGTGGTCGACCTCGCCGCCATCACCGACATCTCGCCCCGCGTCCTCGCCGACGCCGTCTTCCGCCACGACACCGGGCTCGCCCTGCTCCTCGCCCCCGCCGAGGGGGAACGCGGCGAGGAGGTCACCGAGCGCGCCACCCGGCAGATCGTCAGCGCGCTGCGCTCCCGCTACGAGGTGGTCGTCGTCGACTGCGGCGCCCAGCTGAGCGCCGCGGGGGCGGCGGCGGTGGAAACGGCCGACACCGCGGTGCTCGTCACCACGCCGGACGTCATCGCCGTGCGCGCGGCCAAACGGACGGTACGGATGTGGGACCGGCTGCAGATCCGCAAGGCGGAGGAGACCACGGCGGTCGTCAACCGGCACACGCGCAGCACGGAGATCCAGCCGGCGCTGGTGCAGCGCATCACCGGGACCGCCCTGGCGCGTACCGCCGTCCCCGCCAACTTCAAGGAACTGCAGGGCGTGGTGGACGCGGGACGGTTGCACGAGCTGGACGGCAGAAGCTCCGTGAAGCAGGCACTGTGGGCGCTCGCCGGGGAGCTGGGACTGGTGAAGGCGGCCGAGGGGACGCACCGCGGGAGCGGGCGGGGCCCGGTCGGATTCCGGCGGCGGAAGGAGTGAGCGCCCCATGAGGAGGCCGGGTGGGGACCGGGGACAGGTGAGCATCGAGTTCCTGGGCATGACCCCGCTGATCATTCTGACCCTGGTGCTCGTGTGGCAGGCCGTGCTGGTGGGGTACACCTTCACGCTCGCCGGGAACGCCGCGGACGAGGGGGTGCGGGCCGGGACGGCGGTGCCTTCGGGGGAGCGTTTCGACGCGTGCCAGGAGGCCGCGCTGAGGCATCTGTCGAAGGCGTGGAAAGGGGGTGCCAAGGTGGAACACTGCGGCGGCAGCGGCTATGTGACGGCCGACGTCTCCCTCCGGGTCCCGGCCCTCTTCCCCGGACTGTTCTCCTTCCCCGCGACCGTGCACGGCCACGCCGGTGCCGTCGAGGAGGTGAAGCGCTGAGATGTCCCCGCGCCGGAGTGGCGACCGCGGTCAGGTGGCCATCGAGTACCTCGGGTTCATCCCGGTGCTGCTGATCGTGGCCATGGCGGGCATCCAGATCGGCGCGATCGCCTACGCCGCCGAGCAGGCCGGTACGGCGGCGCGGGCGGGGGCCCGGGCGGCCTCCCTGCGGCAGGACGCGCAGCAGGCCTGCGCCGGCGCGGTCAGCGGCCCGCTCACCGTCCGGTGCGCGCAGAGCGACGGCGGGGACGACTCGGTCACCGTCACCGCCACCGTCCACATCCCCGAGATCTTCTGGGACTTCGGGGACGCCACCAAGACCGCCACCATGCCCCGCGACCACTGACCGAGGAGAGGCGACCCCATGAGCCTGCGGGCACGCATCAGCACTCCCGAGGAGCACGGCAGCCGGGGCGAGGACGGGCATCTCGTCGCCTCCTACCGGGCCAAGCTGCTGGAGGAGATCGACCTCGCGGAGATGAGCGCGCTGGCCGCCGCCGAGCGCCGGGCGCGACTGGAGCGGGTGCTCGGGCACATCATCAGCCGGGAGGGCCCGGTGCTGTCGACGGTGGAACGCTCACAGCTGATCCGCCGGGTCGTGGACGAGGCGCTGGGCCTCGGCATCCTGGAGCCCCTGCTGGAGGACGCGTCGATCACCGAGATCATGGTGAACGGCCCCGACGCCGTCTTCGTGGAACGCGGCGGCCGCGTCGAGCAGTTGCCGCTCCGGTTCGTCTCCGCCGACCAGCTGATGCAGACCATCGAGCGGATCGTCTCCACGGTGAACCGCAGGGTCGACGAGTCGAACCCGATGGTGGACGCCCGCCTGCCCTCCGGCGAGCGGGTCAACGTCATCATCCCGCCGCTGTCCCTGACCGGCCCGATCCTCACCATCCGCCGCTTCCCGCGCTCCTTCACCCTCCAGGAGCTGATCTCCTTCGGCTCGCTGGACGAGCACATGGTGTACCTGCTGGCAGGCCTGGTGCAGGCGAAGTTCAACATCATCGTCTCGGGAGCCACCGGCACCGGGAAGACCACCCTGCTGAACGCCCTGTCCGGACTCATCCCGTCCCACGAGCGCATCATCACCATCGAGGACTCCGCCGAACTCCAGCTCCAGCAGACCCACGTGGTCCGCCTGGAATCGCGGCCGCCGAACGTCGAGGGCAAGGGCCAGGTCACCATCCGCGACCTGGTCCGCAACTCCCTGCGGATGCGCCCGGACCGGATCGTGGTCGGTGAGGTCCGCGGCGGCGAGTCCCTCGACATGCTCCAGGCGATGTCGACGGGCCACGACGGCTCGCTCGCCACGGTCCACGCGAACAGCGCCGAGGACGCCCTGACCCGGCTCCAGACCCTCGCCTCCATGTCCGACGTCGAGGTCCCCTTCGTCGCGCTGCACGACCAGATCAACAGCGCCGTCGACGTCATCGTCCAGCTCACCCGGTTCGCCGACGGCGCCCGCCGGATCACCGAGATCGCGCTCCTCGACAGCCACGGCGGGGAGCCGTACCGGCTCGCGACCGTGGCCCGGTTCGACGCCCAGCCCCTGACCCCCGACGGCCGCGTCTACGGCGCCTTCCAGTACTTCCCGCTGCCCCGCCGTACCGCCGACCGCCTCTACATGGCGAGCCAGCCCGTCCCGCAGGCCTTCGGAGTCGCCCACTCCACCGACCAGCTCGCCACCCGAGAAGCCAGGTAGGCCACCCATGGAACTCCACACCCTCGTCCAGCTCACCGCCGGCGTGACGCTGCTGACCTGTGTCCTGGCGGTGGCCGGCGTGCACGCCTACGCCTCGGGCCGGGCCCAGCGCGCGGCGCTCGTGGACCGCCTCTCGCACACCGGCCCGGCCCCGGCGACCGGCCGCAGACGCCGCTTCCGCGACCTCGACCGGCGCCTGCGCCGTACCCGCCTGGGCCGCTGGCTGGAACTGCGGCTGGCGGCCACCGGCCTGGACGTCACCCCGGGCGAGTTCTTCGTCGGCATCCTCGCCGCCGTGGCCGCGCTCTGGCTGATCGGCCAGGCCGCGCTGGCGCCGTTCTTCGGACCCCTCGCCGGCCTCCTCGGCGTGTGGGCGGCGGTCCAGTTCCTCAACTGGCAGCGCCAGAAACGCATCGAGCGCTTCATCAACCAGCTCCCGGAACTGGCCCGCATCCTGGCCAACGCCACCCAGGCCGGCCTGGCCCTGCGCACCGCGATCGGCATGGCGGCGGAGGAACTGGAGGCCCCGGCGGGACAGGAACTGGGCAAGGTGGCCGACCAGTTGGCCATCGGGCAGTCCCTCGACGACGCGCTCGGCGAACTCGCCGAGCGCCTGCCGTCGCGTGAACTGGTCGTCCTCGTCACGACCCTGGTCCTCTCCAACCGGGCGGGCGGCCAGGTCGTGTCCGCCCTGCGGAACCTGACCGAGACCCTGGAGGAACGCAAGGAGACCCGGCGCGAGATCCGCACCCAGCTGAGCCAGGTGACCATGACGTCCTACGCCGTCCCCGTCCTGGGCGTCGGCGCGCTGTTCCTGATGAACGGCGTCAAGGACGGCGCGCTGGCCCGTATGACCGGCTCACCGGTCGGCCAGGCCTGTGTGCTCATCGCGTTCGCGATGTACGCGGTCGGCTTCGTCCTCATCCGCCGCCTGAGCCGGATCGACGTGTGAGGGAGAGGTCCCCGTGGCATTCCTGCTCGCCCTGCTGACGGGCCTAGGCGTCTGGGGCGCCTTCACCGGCGTCCGCATGTACCGCGCGGACGCCAGGCTCCCCGGCGACCTCGCCCTCGCCCTGGAGGTCGGCGCCACCCGCGCCGGCGCGGTCGGCTCGGTCATCGACCGGATGGGCATGCGCTACGCCCCCGCCGTGCTGCGCCTGATGGGCCCGCGCCTGGTCGCCAGGTACCGCCGCAAGATCGACCTCGCGGGCAACCCCGGAGGCCTGACCATCGACCGCTACGCGGCCCGCCGGGCGGTCTACGGCGCGCTGGGCGCGGTCGGCTTCCTGGTCTTCCTGCTGCGCGGCCAGTGGTTCGTGGCGGTACTCCTGCTGCTGTTCGGGGCGTTCTGGACGGAGGTCGGCATCTGGTCGGCGATCCGGGTCCGCAAGGACGTCATCGAGCGCACCCTGCCCGACTTCCTGGACGTGCTGGCGGTGGTGGTCAGCGCGGGCCTCGGCTTCCGCCAGGCCCTGGACCGGGTGGCCTCCCGCTACGAGGGCCCGTGGGCGGACGAACTGCGCATCACCCTGCGCCAGATGGACCTCGGCATGAGCCGCCGCCAGGCCTTCGCGGAGCTGCGGCGCAGGAACGACTCGGAACAGGTGGCGATGTTCGTGACGGCCCTGCAGCAGGGGGAGGAACTGGGGGCGCCGATCGTCGACACCCTCGTCTCCCTGGCCAAGGACATGCGCCGCACCGACGCCCAGAACGCCCGCCGCAAGGCGGCCCGGGCGGTGCCCAAGGCCACCCTGATGATCACCACGTTCATGGTCCCGGCCACGATGCTGCTGCTGGGGGCGGGCCTGATCCTCGGCTCCGGAGTGGACTTCGGCTCCCTCACGGGGAAGTGAGGCGGACGTGACGGTGACGGGGTGGACGGGGCGTGCGGGGAATTCGGTCTTCGAGGGCCGTCTGAGCCGCCTGAAGGGGACCGGAGGGCGGTTCTCATGGCGCCGGAGGCCGACCTCCGCTGCGCCGCGTCCCGCCACGGCCCCTGCCGAACCCTCGGAGAAGATCCAGGTCAGCGCGCTGCAGGCGATGTGCCGGCAGGTCTTCGGCTTCCGCCTGGCCATGATCGCCGTGGCCGCCCCCGCCGCCCTGCTCAACGCGGCCCCCGGCCTGGGCGTCCGCCTGGTCGGCGCGGCGGTGGTCGTCACCTTCATGGTGTCCTACGTCCTCTTCCGCGACTGGGAACGCTTCGGCCCCCTCCTGCTGCGCCACCCCAGCCTCCTCGCCGCCGACACCCTCTTCGGCTCCTTCCTCCTCGTCTCGGCCGGCCCGGACACCACGCTCGCCTACGTCAGCGTGTGCACCCCGCTGCTCGCGGGCCTCGTCTACAGCTGGCGCGGCGCGGCCTGCTTCGCCTCCCTCCAGTCCCTGATCCTGCTCCTGGTCCACGCCACCCTGAAGGCCGACCGGCACGCACCGGTCGCCGAGGCGTTGCTCCTGCCCGGCCTGTGCGTCATCGCCGGCGCCATGGGTTCGACCCTGCGCAACCTGATGCTCCGCTTCGGCGCGGCGACCCAGGCCCTCACGACGGTCCAGGCGCGCCTCGCCGCGGCGGAGGCGGTCAGCGCGGAACGCACCCGGCTGGCCCGCGAGATGCACGACTCCGTGGCCAAGACCCTCTACGGCGTCGCCCTCGCGGCGGACGGCCTGGCGGCGACGGCCTCCGCCCAGACCCTGGACCCGGCTCGCATCAGGGAACAGGCGGAACTGGTCTCCCGCTCGGCACGCAGGGCGGCGGCGGAGTCGAGGGAACTGTTGTCGGACCTGCGGCGGGAGCGGCCGGACACCCCGGGGGAGGCGGCCCCCTGGACCGAACTGTCCTCGGCCGCCGACGACTTCGCGCGGCGTACGGGCCTCCACGTCACCTGCTCCTGGCGGGACGCGCCGGAACCGGTGAGGGCGGCGGAGGCGGTGCGAGCGGCGGACGCGGATCCCGTGCTTCCCCCGCTGCCCGCCCCCGTGGCCCGCAACCTCTTCTCCATCGCCACGGAAGCGCTGGAGAACGCCCACCGGCACGCGGGCGCGACCCGGGTCGACGTCCACGCGGCGGTGTACGGCGACCTGCTGCGCCTCACGATCCACGACGACGGCCGGGGTCTTCCGCCCGGCACCACGCTCGAACGGCTCCGCGAGTGCGGCCACTTCGGCCTGCTCGGCATGGTGGAGCGGGCCGCGCAGGCGGGCGCCCGCATCCGTATCGGCCGGGGCGGTCACGAACGGGGCACGGAGGTCCGTGTGGAACTTCCCCTGTCGGCCCTGGACCGCTCCGGCCCGTCCCCCCGGAACGCCTGAGAGGAGGCAGCTCATGCAGCACGGTCATCCCTGGCCCCAGGCCCCCGCGCCGGCTCCTGTTCCGCTGCGGCTGTTGGTGGCCGACGACAACCCGGTGGTCCGGGCGGGCCTGACGGCCCTGCTGTCGGGCCGCGCCGACACCACGGTGGTGGCAGAGGCCGCGGACGGCCGCGAGGCCTACGAGGCGGCCCTGCGACACCGCCCCGATGTCATCCTCCTCGACGTCCGCATGCCCGGAGTCGACGGAATCTCGGCATTGCCACACCTGGTGCGGCTGGCGCCGGTCATGATGCTCACCTACAGCCACGAGACGGAGACCGTGCGGGAGGCGTTGCGGCTGGGGGCGGGGGGATACCTGGTGCACGGCGAGTTCACGACGGAGCAGTTGGTGCGGGCGGTGCGGGATGTCCGCGAGGGCCGGCCGCATGTGACGCCGGGGGCGGCGAAGGCGTTACTGGTGGAACTGCGGGCAAGTGCACCTGCACACATTGACCACCAAATCCCGGACGATTTAGGGGAAAGCTCAGGCCAAACGCTTTCGCAACTGCAATCATCTGTGGGACAGTCATTCCGTTCACGTTTCCGGTTGAGTGCGAGGGAGGCGGAGATCATGGACCTCATCGCGTCCGGCATGACCAACCAGCAGATCGCCGCCGCCTGCTTCATCTCCGAGAAGACGGTCAAGAACCACATCAACCGCATCTTCGCCAAGCTCCAGACCACCACCCGCTCGCAGGCGGCCGCGAAGTGGCTGGGGGTGGCCTGAAGTGGGGACACGGGCGAGCGGGAAGGGCCGCGAATGGGTCCGGTGTTGGGCCCTGGGGCCCTCTGCCCGGCGCGCTGCCCGGGCATACGTTCTCCGGATCGGAGGCGAACCCGGAGGGGACCACCATGAGCAACTGGTTCAACACCACCGTCGCGTACCTGCAGGCCCGTGTCGCTCGAAGCGACAAGGGGCAGACAGCGGTGGAGTACCTCGGCATCATCGCGGTGGTCGTGGCGATCGTGTTGGCGATCACGGGGACGAGCATCGGTCAGACGATCTTCGATGCGATCACGAACAAGATCACCGAGGTGACCGGCGGCTGATTGCTCCACGGAGCGACACAGGGCAGGCCTTTCCCATCTACATCACGGTGGTGGCAGGCCTGCTCTTTCTTGCGCTGGCCTATCTCGCCGTGGGTCAGGCCGCGGTGAACCGGAGCAGCGCGCAGACGGCGGCGGACGCGGCGGCACTGGCGGCGGCTCAGAAGACCCGTGACCAACTTGCGGGCCTGTGGCTGGCCAACGTACGCGACCCCGCCAAGTGGCAGGCCATCTTCGCCGGGGACGGGGGCGGCGACTTCTGCCTGCGGGCCGACCGGCTCGCCGCGCTGAACGGCGCGACGGAGCACTGCGCGCCCGACGGTCCGCTGAGCTACGTGGTCGAGGCCACGACGATCAAGGGCGTGGGGCACTCCGTCGTGCCCGGCACCGAAGACATGCGATCGACGGCGCACGCGACTGCCGTGATCGAACCCCTCTGTACGCCCCCGCCCGACGAGGGCACCGAAGGCGCCGTGGGCGCTGACCCGCCTGCACTCACCTGCAAGGACCACAAGGTCTGGCATCCGAAGCCGGACGACTCCACGAGCCTCCCGAAGCCGGAAGACCTCTTCGACGTCCACCTTGCCGACTCACCGGCGCACGATCAATGACGAAGGAAGCGGAGCGATGAGCATGCGGTTCACTGCGAAGGCCCGCAAGGGGATGGTCGCGTTGACCGTTGCGGCTGGTCTGGCCATGGGTGTGGCGGCTTGCGGTGGAGGCGGCGGCGATGACGAGAAGCCGGAGCACTCCGCGACCGCTTCCCGGACAACCGGCTCCGACCCGAGCACCCAGGAAGGACAGTCGGGCCAGCCGCTGGCCGAACTGAAGGGGTCGGACGGCCTGCTTCTCCAGATCACCTCCGCTCAACGTGATGCGGGCGGCTTCGTGACGGTCAACGGCACGTTGAAGAACGACGGGGCTCAGACCATGGTGATCCCCTCCGCGCTGAGCGGCAACGAAACAGAGATCATCAAGAACGGAAAGTCTCTCGGTGGTGCCACACTGGTCGATTCCCAGGGCAAGAAGCGTTACTACGTGCTGCGGGACACCGAGGGCAGACCGCTGACCACCACCGGCTTCTCCGCCCTCAGGGCCGGTGCCACCCTGGCGGTGTTCATGCAGTTCCCGGCCCCGCCCACGAACACCGCCGAGGTGGAATTCCAGCTGCCGACGTTCTCCTCGGCCACCATCAAGATCTCCGGGTGAGGCCCAAGTGACCCCCACCCGTCTCGCCCTCACCCTCGCCGCAGCCACCCTCCTCCTCGCCGCCGCCGCCCAAGCCCACGCCGACGACACGGACCCGAGCCAGCCCCCCGTCACCGAACCCTCCGCCGTGGCCCCCGTGAAGATCGACCCCACCGACCCGGACCTCAAGCTCCCGGAGGGCGCCACCCTCGCCGCGCCCAAGGTGCTGGACATCAAGTCGGTCGTCGAGGACCAGAGTGGGGACGAGCGCCGCGAGGACACCAACGCCGACGTCACCTTCGCCCTCCAGGCCGAAGTCCTGTTCGGCAAGGACAGCTCCAGGCTCGGCGACGAGGCCAAGGCGCGGATCTCCGCCATCGCCCAGGAGATCAGGAAGCAGAACGCGACCCAGGTCCGCGTCTTCGGCTTCACCGACGACCTCGGCTCCTCCGCCCACGGCGACATCCTGTCCAAGCAGCGCGCCAACGCCGTACAGGCGGTCCTGGACCAGGACCTGAACGACCCGAACGTCACCTTCGAGGTCCGCGGCTACGGCGAGCAGTTCCCGATCGCCGACAACTCCACGGAGGAGGGCCGGCGGAAGAACCGGCGCGTCGAGGTGACCTTCCCCCGCACCAAGGAGTGAGCCCGGAGTGGGTCGGGACCGAACCCGCGGGAGCCCCTCCGCGCCCACCTCGTACTCGAACCGGATCCGGTGGGTGCCGACCGCGTCGGTCCGCAGAGCGCCGGCCCCTCGGATCCCGGCCAGCGCCCCCGTCCCGCGGCCCGGCACGATCACCAGGAAGTCGGCGCCGCGAGGCTAGGCCGAGCCACTGACATCACCCTTGACCTGGACACTCACCCCTGCCCGCAGACCCCATCCAGCCATCGACCCGGCCTCGGCCTCCAGGACGTGCCGGGCCCGCAGCCGGGGCAGGCCCAGGCGGCCCGGGGCCATCGTCCGGACGGCGAGGACGGTCAGGCGGCGGTCCAGGTAGGCGACGTCGATCGGGATGCGCATGCCGAAGGTGTGCACCCCGCTCGCCGGGGACAGCAGCATCGCCCCGGCGAGCGAGTCCCGGCCCAGAAGCCCCCGTGTCCGTGCCCGGTAGGAGGCCGCGATCTCCAGGGGGAGGACCACCGGGCCGTCCGCACCCCCGGGCCCCGGCACGACCAGTTGCCCGGTCCCGTCCCGCCAGCGTCCTCCCATGTCCCCTCCCTCATCCCCCGGTGCCAACTCTCCGCCCGGGAAAACCAGTTGTCACCCCACCTCCTCCCCACTAGGAAGGGACCCATGACTGGACTCGGTGTCGTCTTCCGCCCCCAGCTGCCGCCCGAGCGTCTGCGGGCCGTCGCCCGGGCCGCGGACGAGGTGGGACTCGAAGAGCTGTGGTTGTGGGAGGACTGTTTCCTGGAGGGCGGGATCTCGACGGCCGCCGCGGCGCTCGCGTGGACGGAGCGCGTGCGCGTGGGCGTCGGGCTGCTGCCCGTGCCCCTCAGGAACGTCGCCGTGACCGCGATGGAGACCGCGTCGCTGCACCGGATGTTCCCCGGCCGCGCGACCGTCGTCGTCGGGCACGGGGTGCAGGACTGGATGGGGCAGGTCGGCGCCCGTGCCGCCTCGCCCCTCACCCTCCTGGGTGAGCACCTCGACGCCCTGCGGGCCCTGCTGAGCGGGGAGAAGCTCACCGTGCAGGGGCGGTACGTCACCCTCGACGACGTGGCCCTCGACTGGCCGCCGGAGGGCGCCGTGCCGGTCTTCGCCGGCGCCACCGGGCCGCGGACGCTCCGCCTCTCCGGCGCCAGGGCCGACGGCACGCTCCTCACCGCCTCCACCTCTCCTGACGGCGTACGGCGGGCCCGGAGGCTGATCGAGGAGGGGCAGCGAGAGGCGGGGCGCGGCGGGCCGCACAAGGTCGTCGTCTACCTGCTGGCCGCGACGGGCCCCGACGCGGACGCGCGGCTGCACGCCGAACTCGCCGCCGAGGGCCTGGAGCCGGCGCCGGGCGTGGGCGTCGCGGGGGACGCGGGTGCCGTGGCCGCGGCCGTACGGCGCCTCGCCGAGGCCGGTGCCGACACCGTCGTGCTGCAGCCGACCGGGGACGAACCCGACCCGGAGGGGTTCGTGCGGTTCGCCGCCGAGGAAGTCCGCCCGCTGGTGCCGTAGCCGTATCCGTAGCCGCGGGTGGCGAGGCGTTGTCGGGCCCGCTGTCCCACCGCCGCGCATCCTCGGCGGCCCCGGCTCCGCCGTGCGCACGGTCACCGCGGGCGCCCGGGGGGCGGGGCCCCCGCCCCCCGATGAGGGGGCGCGGAAATCGGGAGGCCGTGCCGAGAAAGCCCTGCGATCATGATGCGCGTGGCAGTGCATCGTTCGTTTGAAGACCTCCTGGCCGAGGGCGTCGCCGTACCGACCGAGGGATGGGACTTCTCCTGGTTCGAGGGGAGGGCGAGCGAGGAGCGGCCCTCGTGGGGGTATGCCGTGTCGGCGGGGGAGCGGCTGGCCGGGGCCGGGGCCGTGCTCGACGTCCAGACCGGCGGCGGTGAGGTGCTGGACTTCGCGCTGGGCAGGGCGGAGCCGGCCCGGCCGGTGCTGGCCGCGGCGACGGAGGGCTGGCCGCCGAACGTGGCGAAGGCCACCGCCCTGCTGCGGCCGCGCGGCGTGGTGGTCGTCGCCGCCGCGGACGACGCGCCGCTGCCGTTCGCCGACGAGACCTTCGACCTGGTGCTGAGCCGTCATCCGGTGCGCCCGTACTGGGACGAGATCGCCCGGGTGCTGCGCCCCGGTGGCACGTACTTCGCCCAGCACGTCGGACCGGCCAGCGTCTTCGAGCTGGTCGAGTACTTCCTCGGACCGCAGCCGGAGGAGGTGCGGGCCGGCCGGGACCCCGAGCGGGAGCGGGCCGGCGCCGAGGCGGCCGGCCTGGAGGTGGCGGGGCTGCGGGCGGAGCGGCTGCGGATGGAGTTCCACGACATCGCCGCGGTTGTCCATTTCCTGCGCAAGGTGGTGTGGATGGTCCCGGGCTTCACGGTGGAGGGGTACGAGCGCCAACTCCGTGCGCTGCACGAGCGGATCGAGAAGCAGGGCCCGTTCGTCGCGTACAGCTCCCGGCACCTCTTCGACGTTCGCAAGCCGGCCCGCTGAGGCATCGGCGAGCCGGACGAAACAGCGCAAAACCGGCGCGGTTCACCTGGAGGCCGCCGGAGGTTTCCACATTGTTATCGGTCCCGGTTCACATCCGCCCCACCCGTCACGTAAGTTCAGACCAAGGTTATTCGCGCCAGCAAAGCTGTGCGGGCGGTACCGCGCAGTGGAGGGGGCTGCGCGGTGCCGTGAAACCGGGTGATCGTCCGCGCGTCCCGTAGTGGAACCGTCAAGTCGGCATTCGCTGACGGGGTAGCCCGTCGGGGGGACCCGAAATCAAATCGCCACCATGTCCCCAAGTTGGCGCAAAACCGCCGGATACCCTCCGAATGGCTTTGTATCCGGCTGGTTCTCCCTGGGAATCCGCTGTGAACCGGCCATGAAACACCCCCGAACGCAGCATTCCGCGCCCACCGGGGCGTCGCCGGATGATTCCGGAGAGTAGTTGTGTCACGCCGATGCACCCACGATCCCTTACGAAGGGTTATGGTGGAAACCCCCCCTCGGGCCGGTCCGTCTCCCCCCCACGGACCGGCCCGTTTTTTCTTTCCGGGCGCCGGCGCGATTCCCGGCGCCGGCTTCGGGAACCTCCCGGCGCCGGTCCGGCGTCCTAGAAGGGGCACGGGTCCGCGCTCGGTGTGCGGCTCCGCCGCGTGGGCGCGATCAGCCCCCGCGCGGCCGCATCCGACGGCGGCACCGCCCGCCTTTCGACCTCGATCCCCAAACCCCGGGCCCGAACCAGGCCTGCGGCGGGGGTAGGCTCAGCACCTCCCCCCGTCGACACCCCGCCGCCAACCCCCGGAGGGCCACGTGAACCTGCGCGACAACCTGCGCAGCCTGCTCGTCAGGCTCTACGCACGCCGGGTCGAGGGCCACCTGGACCACGCTCAGGTGCCCAAGCACATCGGCGTCATCATGGACGGCAACCGCCGCTGGGCGAAGGCGTCCGGCTCCACCACCGTCCACGGCCACCGGGCCGGCGCGGAAAAGATCGAGGAGTTCCTCGGCTGGTGCACCGAGACCGACGTCGAGGTCGTCACCCTGTGGCTGCTGTCCACGGACAACTTCGACCGGCCCCAGGACGAACTCGTCCCGCTGCTCGGCATCATCGAGGACGTCGTCCGCACGCTCGCCGCCGACGGCCGCTGGCGCGTGCACCACGTCGGCACGATGGACCTGCTGCCGGCCGGGATGCAGCGCACCCTGAAGGAAGCCCAGGAGAGGACCGCCCACGTCGACGGCATAGTCGTCAACGTGGCCATCGGCTACGGCGGCCGGCAGGAGATCGCCGACGCCGTGCGCTCCATGCTGCTCGACGCCCAGGACAAGGGCGTGACGATGGAGGACCTGGCCGAGTCCGTCGACGTCGACATGATCGGCCGTCACCTCTACACCGGCGCCCAGCCCGATCCGGACCTCGTCATCCGCACCAGCGGCGAACAGCGGTTGTCCGGATTCATGCTGTGGCAGACCGCGCACTCCGAGTACTACTTCTGCGAGGTCTTCTGGCCGGCCTTCCGCAAGGTCGACTTCCTGCGCGCGCTGCGCGACTACGCCGCACGTCACCGCCGTTACGGCGGCTGAGACGCATCGAACGCCCCGCCGGCCCCGACGCCGGCGGGGCGTTCCGCTTACCCCGGTTCGGGCGGATGTAACAAGGAGTTCACCGGCACGCCGGTGGCCGCTTTTGCATGGCGGTGCATGTTCGAGGGCATAAGCCAAACAGGTCGACACCCGAACCACGGGTGTCGGATCTCAGCGGGCGGCACGGGGCCGTCCGCCCGGGAGGCCCTTTGCACCAGCCCGACCGTGCGGTCACTGCACGGAAGCAGCCGCGGAGGGCCGGTTCACGGCCCGCCACGCGCACGGGCCGTCGACCGGCCTGGATTTTCCCGCCCTCCCGGGCCGGGAATCTCCCCTTCTCCCGGCCCAGCTTCCACTCCGTCGCTCCCCGACCTCATCCGAGGGGGTACGTCCTTCCGTGGTGACCAGCGCAAAGCGCCACAAGCCAGACCGGCGCACCTATGTTCTCGACACCAGCGTCCTGCTGGCCGACCCGAACGCCCTGACCCGCTTCGACGAGCACGAGGTCGTGCTCCCCATCGTGGTGGTCACGGAACTGGAGGCCAAGCGGCACCATCCGGAACTCGGCTACTTCGCCCGCCAGGCGCTGCGCCTGCTGGACGACTACCGGGTGAAGAACGGTCGCCTCGACGCCCCCATCCCGATCGGGGAGCTGGGCGGGACCGTCCGTGTCGAGCTCAACCACTCGGACCCCAGCGTGCTGCCCACCGGCTACCGCCTCGGGGACAACGACTCCCGCATCCTCGCGGTGGCCCGCAACCTGCAGGCCGAGGGGTACGACGTCACGGTCGTGTCGAAGGACCTGCCGCTGCGGATCAAGGCGTCCTCCGTCGGGCTGCTCGCCGAGGAGTACCGGGCCGAACTCGCCATCACGGAGAACTCCGGCTGGACCGGTATGTCCGAACTGACGCTGTCCGGCGAGCAGGTGGACATCCTCTTCGAGGAAGGCCATGTGTATGTGCCGGAGGCCTCCGACCTCCCCGTGCACACCGGCCTGACCATCCAGTCCGAGCGCGGCAAGGCGCTCGGCCGCATCACCGCCGAGGGCAACGTCCGGCTGGTGCGCGGCGACCGGGAGGCGTTCGGCATCAAGGGCCGCAGCGCCGAGCAGCGCATCGCGCTCGACCTGCTGCTCGACCCGGATGTCGGCATCGTCTCGATGGGCGGCCGGGCCGGCACCGGCAAGTCGGCGCTGGCGCTGTGCGCGGGCCTGGAGGCGGTCCTGGAGCGCCGTCAGCACCAGAAGGTGATGGTCTTCCGGCCGCTGTACGCGGTCGGCGGGCAGGAGCTGGGCTATCTGCCGGGCTCCGAGGCGGAGAAGATGAGCCCGTGGGCGCAGGCCGTCTTCGACACGCTCTCGGCGGTGACCAGCCGCGAGGTCATCGAGGAGGTCACCGCGCGCGGGATGCTGGAGGTGCTCCCGCTCACCCACATCCGCGGCCGTTCACTGCACGACGCGTTCGTGATCGTGGACGAGGCGCAGTCGCTGGAGCGGAACGTCCTGCTCACCGTTCTGTCCCGCATCGGCGCGAACTCACGGGTGGTTCTCACCCATGACGTGGCACAGCGGGACAATCTGCGCGTCGGTCGCTACGACGGTGTGGTCGCCGTCGTGGAGAAGCTGAAGGGACACCCGCTCTTCGCGCACGTCACGCTGACCCGGTCCGAGAGGTCGCAGATTGCCGCGCTTGTGACCGAAATGCTCGAAGACGGTCATATCTGACCCACTGGGCAAAGCGGTTGGCGCCGTCCGGCAAAGGGCAAGAGCCTAGCCGGGCGGCGCCTTGGTGTGGGGAGCTTTCCTGAAATCCCTGGGGTCAAACGGCATGTGACGTTTCCCACGCAACACAGAATTGCCACCCGGCGTCCGGTTACGGCAGAGTCTCGTTCCTGTCAGGCCCCGCATACGACACAGCCGTACCCCCAGCGGTACAGCGCCACAGAAGCACCACCAACTCCATAACGTTCGTCGTATGCCGCCCGCGCACCACGCGGCGCTCCCTCCAGGGGAGTTGCCCACCGGGCCCGCGCCTCCCGTGACCCCGCAGTTGGGAGGCCAGTGTCAGGGGCACGATTGCGTCCGCCAGGGTCACCGAAGCGGGCGATGCTGGAAGGAAACCGTGTGAGCCGGATCTCGGTCCGGGGATTCGCAGTGGCCTCGGCCACCGCGGTCACCGCCGTCGGAAGCGTCGTCGGAGTTGCCTCGGGCAGCGTCGCGCAGAACAACAACGACGCTGAGGCGACGGCAGCCGACACCACGCTCCTCGCCGACATACCCGCGGGCCAGCAGGCCCAGGTGCAGTCCGCGTCCCTGACGCAGCAGGCCGACGCACAGGCCATCGCCGCGGACGCGAGTGCCAAGAAGGATGCCGAGGAGGCGGCCCGCAAGGCAGCCGCCGAGACCGCCATCGCGAAGAAGGCCGCGGCCGAGCAGGCGGCCAAGGAGGCCAAGGCGCGCGCCGAGGCCAAGAAGCAGGCGGCCACCCGCTCCGCCGCGCGCGACTCCTCCAGCTTCCCGGTCCAGACCAGCTACACGGTCGCGCAGATCCAGGCGATGGCGCGTCAGATGGTGGCCGGCGACCAGTTCCAGTGCTTCAGCAACATCGTGGACCACGAGTCCAGCTGGAACTACCACGCGACCAACGCCTCCTCCGGCGCCTACGGTCTCTTCCAGGCTCTGCCCGCCGGCAAGTACGCCTCGGCCGGTGCCGACTGGCAGACCAACCCGGCCACCCAGATCAAGTGGGGCCTCAACTACATGAACAGCCGCTACGGCAGCCCCTGCCAGGCCTGGTCGTTCTGGGCGGCCAACCACTGGTACTAGGCCTGCCGGTCCCCTGGGGGACCAGCCCGGCCCGCTCGACCACGCGCAGCCCCTCCCCGTCCTCAGGGGAGGGGCTTTCGCCCTGTACGGTCGTACCCGAATGCCTCCAGGGGGAGGAGAGGTGGCGAGCACGCGGGGACGCGGGGGAAGAGGACGGATCATGTCGCGAGTGCCACGGTGGCTCGGCCGGGTCGGTGCCCGTCTCACGGAGATGAGCGAGCGCCTGGACCAGCGCCGTGCGGAGGTCGAGCGCGAGCAGAGCACAGCCGCCGAGGACACCGCGCCCGAATCCGGCGCCGCCGACCCCGCCACAGCTGCCGCGGCTGCCGCCGCCGCACCCCCCGTCCACCGGCCCGCGCCCCCGGCCGGCCCCCGCCCCGATCCCGCCGAGGCCGTGCCCTGGGGCGTACGGGTGGCGGCCGAGGCGGGCTGGCGGCTGCTGGTCCTCGCGGGCACGGTCTGGGTCCTGATGCGGGTCATCAGCGCCGTCCAGCTGGTGGTGTTCGCCTTCGTCATCGCGCTGCTCGTGACCGCGCTGCTGCAGCCGACGGTCGCCCGGCTCACCCGCCGCGGGGTGCCGCGCGGCCCGGCCACCGCGCTCACCGCGATCAGCGGGTTCGTCGTCATAGGGCTCATGGGCTGGTTCGTGACCTGGCAGGTCATGGAGAACATCGACACGCTCTCCAACCAGATCCAGTCCGGCATCGACGACCTGCGCGACTGGCTGCTGAAGAGCCCCTTCCACGTCACCGACAAGCAGATCAACCAGATCGCGAAGAACCTCCGCGAGGCGATCGGCGCCAACGCCGACCAGATAACGTCCGCGGGCCTGGAGGGCGTTCAGGTCATCATCGAGACCCTCACCGGCATCCTGCTGGTGTTCTTCTCGACGCTGTTCCTGCTCTACGACGGCAAGCGCATCTGGGAGTGGTTCCTGAGGCTGGTGCCGACCGCCGCGCGCCCGGGCGTGGCCGGTGCCGGCCCGCGCGCCTGGCGCACCCTGACCGCCTATGTGCGCGGCACGGTCCTGGTCGCCCTGATCGACGCCATCTTCATCGGTATCGGCATCTACTTCCTGAACGTGCCGATGGCCGTCCCGCTGGCCGTCTTCATCTTCCTGTTCTCCTTCATCCCGCTGGTCGGCGCGGTCGCCTCCGGCGCGCTCGCGGTGATCGTGGCGCTGGTGACCCAGGGTGTCTTCACGGCCGTCATGACCCTGGTCGTCGTCCTCGCGGTGCAGCAGATCGAGGGTCACGTCCTGCAGCCCTTCATCCTCGGCCGCGCGGTCCGCGTCCACCCGCTGGCGGTCGTCCTCACGGTCGCGGCCGGCGGCATGGTGGCCGGCATCGGCGGCGCGGTGGTGGCCGTACCGCTGGTGGCGGTGACGAACACGGTGGTCGGGTATCTGCGGCAGTACTCGGTGGAGCTCCAGGCCCAGAAGGCCGCCGCGCTCGCGGACGAACCCGCCCCGGCGAGCACCGGTGAGAACGCGGAAGACCCCGCCCACCAAGGGTGAGCGGGGTCCTCGCGGAACGGCCTACTCGGCCAGGACGGCCTCGGTCTCAAGCGTCACGCCGACGGCCTGAACCACGGACGCGATCTTGAACGCCTCCTGGATCACCTCGCGCTCCACGCCGGCCTTGCGCAGCACCTGCTCGTGCGAGTCCAGGCACAGGCCGCAGCCGTTGATCGCGGACACCGCGAACGACCACAGCTCGAAGTCCACCTTCTCCACACCGGGGTTGCCGATGACGTTCATCCGCAGACCCGCGCGCAGCGTGCCGTACTCGTGGTCCGACAGCAGGTGGCGCGTCCGGTAGAAGACGTTGTTCATCGCCATGATCGCGGCGGCCGACTTCGCGGCCGTGTACGCCTCCGGCGAGAGGTTCGCCTTCGCCTCCGGCTCCAGCTCACGCAGCACGATCGGGGAACGGGAGGCGATGGCGGTCGCCAGCACCGTGCCCCACAGCTGCTGCGCGGGCAGGTCGGAGTTGCCGATGACCGAGCCCAGGTTGAGCTTCAGGTCCTTGGCGTAGTCCGGGACGCGGGACTTCAGCGAGTCGAGCGACATGGGTCACTCACCAGCCAGCAGCGCGACCGGGTCCAGGGTGTCCTCGCCCTTGCTCCAGTTGCACGGGCACAGCTCGTCGGTCTGCAGGGCGTCCAGGACCCGCAGGACCTCCTTGGGGTTACGGCCCACGGAACCGGCGGTCACCATCGTGAACTGGATCTCGCGGTTCGGGTCGACGACGAAGACGGCGCGCTGCGCGAAGCCGTCCTCGCCCTCGATGCCCAGGTCGCGCATCAGCTCGTGCTTGGAGTCGGCCATCATCGGGAACGGCAGGTCGGTCAGGTCCGGGTGGTCCTTGCGCCAGGCGTGGTGGACGAACTCGGAGTCACCGGAGAAGCCGAGGATCTGGGCGTCGCGGTCGGCGAACTCGTCGTTCAGCTTCCCGAACGCGGCGATCTCGGTCGGGCAGACGAAGGTGAAGTCCTTCGGCCATGCGAACACGACCAGCCACTTGCCCTCGTAGGACTTGTGGTGGATCTGCTCGAACTCCTTGCCCTTCTCCAGCGAGACGCAGGCGGTCAGTTCGAACTCGGGGAACTTGTCACCGACAGTGAGCACATGCTCTCCTTGCAGCGAAGAAAGACCCCTTTTGAGGATCTTTCCCATGGGTTGGACGTTGTCGATGTTGGCACAGGGTGCATTGATTAGGGAAATAGCTACACTCGGTCAGGTTGATCGGAGGTGGTTATCAGTGACCACGAGTAACGGCAAGCGAAGGCAGCCGAGCCTCGCACAGCTGCGGGCCTTCGCCGCCGTCGCCGAGCACCTGCACTTCAGGGACGCGGCAGCCGCCATCGGGATGAGCCAGCCCGCCCTGTCCGGCGCGGTCTCGGCACTGGAGGAGACCCTCGGGGTGACCCTCCTTGAGCGTACGACGCGCAAGGTGCTGCTCTCGCCCGCCGGTGAACGTCTCGCCGTGCGCGCGAAGGCGGTACTGGACGCGGTCGGCGCGCTGCTGGAGGAGGCCGAGGCGGTCCGTGCGCCGTTCACCGGCGTCCTGCGCCTCGGGGTGATCCCGACCGTGGCACCGTATCTGCTGCCGGCCGTACTGCGGCTCGTCCACGAGCGTTACCCGCACCTCGACCTCCAGGTGCACGAGGAGCAGACCGCCAGCCTCATCGAGGGCCTCAACTCCGGCCGCCTCGACCTGCTGTTGCTGGCGGTCCCGCTCGGCGTGCCCGGAGTCGTCGAACTCCCCCTGTTCGACGAGGACTTCGTGCTCGTCACCCCGCTCGACCACTGGCTCGGCGGCCGCGAGGGCATCCCGCGCGAGGCGCTGAAGGAGCTCAACCTGCTGCTCCTGGACGAGGGCCACTGCCTGCGCGACCAGGCCCTCGACATCTGCCGGGAGGCCGGCCGCGCGGACGCCCCGGTCACCACGACGGCCGCCGGACTGTCCACGCTGGTCCAGCTGGTGGCCGGCGGCCTCGGCTGCACACTGCTGCCGCGTACGGCGCTGAAGCTGGAGACCACCCGGAGCAGCCAGCTGCTCACCGGCTACTTCGCCGAGCCGGCACCCAGCCGCCGCGTCGCCTTCGCCATGCGGGCCGGCGCGGCGCGCTCCGCGGAGTACGAGGAACTGGCCTCCGCCCTCCGCGAGGCGCTGCGTCCGCTGCCGGTGCGGGTGCTGGACTAGCGCCGCGCGCGCCTTGACCAGCGCCCCGCACTCCTGGAGTGGCGGCGACGCCGCCTACTCCGTGCGCAGCCCTTCCGGCCGCATCAGCCGGACCAGCGGAGGCAGGCTCAGTACGGTGACCGTGAGGACCACCGCCGCGCCGGCGCCGGTCATCGACAGCACGCTCGGCCAGTCCACGGACACCGTCGTTTTCACCATCTTCAGCAGCACCGTGCCCAGCGTCAGCCCCATGGTCAGGGCGAGCAGCAGGCCGAGCGTGATCGGGATCGCCGTCTGCCAGAGCACCGACATCCCCAGGGTGCGCCGCCGGGTGCCGAAGGCGACCAGCGCCGACAGCAGTTTCCTGCGCTCGCGCAACTGCTCCAGCTGGGAGACCAGCAGGCTCACACCGATCAGCGCCAGCACACAGACGGCGCCGGCGAACGTGGCGGTGCGGATGGAGGAGAACTGCGCCGACCGGTCGTTGGCCGCGTACACCATCGCGTCCGCGAAGGGGTCGATCCGCGCCGCCGTGTTGCGGACGTACTCGTGCACGTCCGGCACCGACTCGTCGAGCGAGAGGTACATCGCCCCGGTCAGCGCGCTGCCCATCCGGGCGGACACGGCGGCCGGAGTCATCAGCACGCCGCTCTCCTTGATCCCGTTCGGGCTGGTGATCGCGCGGGCCCGCTTCAGCCCGCCCGGTACGGTCCACACGACATCGTGGCCGTCGCGCAGGCCGTCGCTGGTGTTGGCGTGCAGGGTGCGGCCCGGACGGGCGAGCTTCGCCACGTCGGCGTCCCGGTCCCCGCCGGTCGCCGCGAAGACGTCCCCGTCGCGGCAGCTCGGCAGGTCGGCCACCTCGCGCAGCGCGGCGCAGGTGCCGACGGTGAGGCCTACGGAGTTCTCCGGCCCCCGGCCGGAACGGAAGCGCCGGTCGCCGAGCTCGGTGCTGCCCAGCGCGACCGCCCTCCGTACGCCCTCGGTCGCGGCGAACTTCTCGGCGGCCTGGGTGAAGGGGAGCCCCCGCGACAGGTTGACCTGCATCTGCACGCGGTCGGTGTCCTGCCCGGTGGCTTTGGTGAAGTCGCCCTGGACGCCGGCGAACAGCATCTGCAGCGCGATCGCCCCGGCCACCGCGACCGCGATGCCGTTCACCATGCGGGCCGCCGACCCGCTGCTCAACTGCAGTCGCCGCACCGCCAGTTGCCAGGCAACTCCGCCGCGCCCCAGTCGGGCCACCACCGCCTCGACGGCCCACGGCAGCAGCGCGGTCAGGCCGATGAGCAGCAGCAGGACGCCGCCGACCACCAGGTACTCGTTGAAGTCGCTGGTGTGGCCGTTCCCGATCATCGGCGTGAGGCAGGCCAGTCCGCCCAGTGGCAGCAGCAGCCGCCACCACAGCCGGCGGCGCCTGGGCCTGGCCGTACGGACCACGCCCAGCGGCTCGATGACCACCCCGCGCAGCGCGAACAGCGTGACCAGCACCGCGGCCGCCGGAACAGCGACCGCGACCAGGGCGGCCAGCGCCGGGGAGGGGTCGAGGTAGCTGGGGAACACGCTGATGCCCACGATCTCGACCGAGCCCGCGAGCTGCCGGCCGAGCAGGAAGAACACGGTGCCGAAGACGAGTCCGACCAGCGAGCCGGCGAGCGCCTCGCCCGCCGCGATCCGCCGGGTCATCCGGCTGTCGGAACCCACCAGCCGCAGCGCGGCCAGCCTGCGGTCGCGCCGCTCGCCGCCGAACCGTACGGCCGTGGCGATGAACACCGCGACCGGCGTCAGCAACACCACGAAGACGACCAGGACCAACAGGAGCAGGACCGGGTCCGTCTTGTCGGGCGGGGTCACCTGCGGCGACCCGAAGCGGGTGATCCGGGCCGTCCGCCAGCCGTCGAGGTGCTGTGCCAGGTTCTTCGCCCCGGCGTAGTAGGCGAGGTCGTGCGAACCGATGAGCCCGGGCTCGCCGATCGTCCCGGCGATCCGGTACGGCAGCCGCTCACGCAGCAGCTTGCCGGCATCGGAGTCGAGGAGGTCCTTCAGCGCGGGGGAGACGACCATCTCGCCCGGGGCCGGATACTTCGACAGGCCCGGTGCGAGCGGTGCCCGCGGCCCCTCCGGTTCCACCAGCCGGCCACGGACATCGCTGCCGTGGTAGGTCGTGTCCTCGTCGGAGATCACCAGGGTGTTCGCGGCCTTCGGCCGGTTCGGGCCGTAGGTGTAGTCCTGGCGGGCGTCGTTGCGCTGGTCCCGTACCGCGAGCGCGGTCGGGAACGCGGTCGTCAGCAGCAGCAGCGCCACGCCCAGCCCCACACCGACCGCCGTCAGCAGCACCCGGATCCAGCCCTCGCGCCCGCCGGTGAAGGCGAACCGGACCCCCATGCCCAGATCCCTGGACCACTGCCGCACGTTCATACGGCGCGCTCCATGTCGCGGGACTTGCCGTCGCGCACGACGATCTCGCGGTCGGAGTAGGCGGCCACCCGGGCCTCGTGCGTGACCAGGACGACGGCCGCGTTGGTGGAGCGGGCCGCGTCGGTCAGCAGCTCCATCACCCGCTCGCCGTTGAGGGAGTCGAGCGCGCCGGTCGGCTCGTCGGCGAACACCACCCGGGGCCCGGTGACCAGCGACCGCGCCACCGCGACCCGCTGCCCCTGGCCGCCGGAGACCTCACCGGGCCGCTTGTCCCTGAGGTCGTCCACCTCCAGCCGTTCCATCCAGCCGAGCGCGGCCCGCTCGGCCTGCCTGCGGGAGGTGCCGTTCAGCCGGAGCGGCAGCGCCACGTTCTCCACGCAGGTCAGCTCCGGGACGAGCTGCCCGAACTGGAAGACGAACCCGAACTCGCTGCGGCGCAGCGCGCTGCGCTCGGTGTCGCTCATGCCGGTCAGTTCACGGCCGTTGTAGGTGATGGTCCCGGAGTCGGGCGGCACGATGCCGGCGAGGCAGTGCAGCAGCGTCGACTTGCCGGAGCCGGAGGGGCCCATCACGGCGACGACCTCGCCGGGGTGGATGGAGAACTCGGCGCCGTCGAGCGCGACCGTGGGGCCGTAGACCTTGTGCAGGTTCTCGGCGGCGAGCAGGGAGCCGGGGGGAGGGACGCTGGTCACGCGGTCACCGCCGCACGGAGCTTGTCCAGGCGCGCGGCGGTCAGTTCCAGCCAGCGCAGATCGGCCTCCAGGTGGAACAGTGCGTGGTCGCAGATCAGCTGGTCCGCGAGGTCGCCCTTGCGCTTGCGGTCGGTGAGGATCCGCATGCTGCGCAGGTGCTCGGCGCGCTGGGTGTCGAGGATGACGGAGGCGTCGCGGTGGGTGAGGAGGGCGAGGACGACCTTGGTGTACAGGGTCGACTGCAGGTACTCCTCCGGCTTCTCCGGGGTGCCGAGCCAGCGTTCGACGTCGGTGATGCCCGCGTCGGTGATCGCGTACCGCTTGCGCTCGGGGCCGCCGCCCGCCTCGATCCCGTCGACTTCCACGAGGCCGTGCTTCAGCAGCCGGGACATCGTGGAGTAGACCTGGCCGTAGTGCAGCGGCCGGTCGTGACCGAACTTGTCGTCGAAGGCCCGCTTGAGGTCGTAGCCGTGGCACGGGCCGGACTCCAGGAGCCCTAGGAGGGTGTGACCGATGGACATGCAGAGCACTCTACACACGGTGTATACGCCGGATGTATACACGGAGTGTGATGATCGTGGCGGGGTGTGCGGCGGTGCAGGTGGGGGGCCATTGTCACGGTTCGGACACGGGCGGCCTTCCCCTGCGCGGCAGCGGTCCCGTCTCCTTCGGCAGCCGGCCCGCCTCGGCCAGTGCCTTCCTGAGGAGGAACTCGATCTGCGCGTTGGCCGACCGCAGTTCGTCACCGGCCCAGCGGGCCAGCGCCTCGTACACCGACGGATCCAGCCGCAGCAGCACCTGCTTGCGCTGCTGCGGCCGTCGCTTCGGAGCCTCCGAAGGATCCGTCACTGGTAGAGCGTCCCGGTGTTGAGGACCGGCTGCGGGGCGCGGTCGCCGCACAGCACCACCATCAGGTTGGACACCATCGCCGCCTTGCGCTCCTCGTCCAGTGCCACGATGTCCGCCTCGGCGATCCGGCCGAGCGCCGCCTCGACCATGCCGACCGCGCCGTCCACGATCTGGCGCCGCGCGGCCACGACCGCGCCCGCCTGCTGCCGCTGGAGCATCGCCGAGGCGATCTCGGGAGCGTAGGCGAGATGCGTGAACCGCGACTCGACGACCTGCACGCCGGCCGCCTCCACCCGCGCCTGCAGCTCGACGGCCAGCTTCTCGGTGATCTCTTCGGCGTTGCCGCGCAGCGACAGACCGTCCTCGTCATGGGCGTCGTAGGGGTACTCGATCGCGATGTGCCGTACGGCCGTCTCGGTCTGCGTGGCCACGAACTCGGTGAAGTCGTCCACCTCGAAGGTGGCCTGCGCGGTGTCCTGGACCTTCCAGACCACGACCGCGGCCAGCTCGATCGGGTTGCCGTAGGCGTCGTTGACCTTCAGGACGGCCGTCTCGTGGTTGCGTACCCGGGTGGAGATCCGGGTCCGCGAGGTGAAGGGGTTGACCCAGCGCAGGCCGTCCTGCCGGATCGTGCCCCGGTAGCGGCCGAAGAGCTGGACGACCCGGGCCTCACCGGGCGAGACGGTGTTCAGCCCGCGCAGCGAGATGATCGCGGCGAGGAAGACCACGATCCCGCCGACGATGAGCCCGGCCTTGGGGCCGGCGGCGGAGACGGCCGAGGCGGTGGCGAGCAGCGCGACGGTGGCGCCGAGCCCGAGCAGGCCGAGCAGCAGGGCGAGCCCGCCGCCGATGCTGTGGGCGGCGAACTCCCGCACCCGTGGCGCGGGCATCTCGGGTACGTCGGCGGTGGCGGCCGGGTCAAGTGCGGACATGGTGGTCCCCGTTTCTCATGAGGCCTGGCGCGGCAGGCCCTAGCGTGCTTCTAGCTAAGTGATATCACTTTTAGCGGTGGAAGCAACCCCGTGACTTCCAGAGTCGTCGGTTCCCAGGGGGCAGGTGCTGATTCTCACGTCCGTAAAAGAACGGATCAGACGCCCTTTGTCATATAGGTGAGTGTTAGCTTTCGGAGCTGACCCCGAGACGGAAGCGAGCGTAGGGACCCATGGGACGAGCGGAAGAGAGACGAGCGCGACAGCGCGGTGGCCGCCGCGCGGCGCCCCAGCGCCGCCGCTCCACGCCCGAGACGGGGGCAGCCGGCTCCGGGGCCGGCGGCACAGCCGCCAAGAAGAGCCTCATACGCCGGCTCTTCACCTGGAAGAAGATCCTGGGCACCTTCTTCGGCTTCTGCCTGCTGATCATCGCGGCCTTCATCGGGCTCTACCTGTACGTGGACGTCCCGGCGGCCAACATCGCCGCCCAACAGCAGAGCAACGTCTACAAGTTCAGCGACGGGCGGACCGTCCTCACCCGTGACGGCAAGGTCAACCGTGAGATCGTCGACCTCTCGAAGGTGCCGCGCAAGGTCCAGCTGACCTTCGTCGCCGCGGAGAACAAGAGCTTCTACCACGACGCCGGCGTCGACTTCAAAGGCACCGCCCGCGCCCTGCTCAACACGGTCTCCGGCAAGGGCAAGCAGGGTGGCTCGACGATCACCCAGCAGTACGTCAAGAACTACTACCTCAACCAGGACCAGACCGTCACGCGCAAGCTGAAGGAACTGGTCATCTCGCTGAAGGTGGACCGCGAGAAGAAGAAGGACGACATCCTCGCGGGCTACATCAACACCAGCTACTACGGCCGCAACGCCTACGGCATCCAGGCCGCGGCCCAGGCGTACTTCCACACCGACGCCGAGAAACTCGACGTCGCGCAGGGCGCCTATCTCGCCGCGCTGCTCCAGGCACCCAGCCAGTACGACTGGGCCGTCGCCACGGACACCGGCAAGCGGCTGGTGACGGCGCGCTGGAACTACGTCCTGAACAACATGGTCGACGAGGGCTGGCTGTCCAAGCCCCAGCGCGACGCCATGCACTTCCCCAAGATCAAGGAGCCCAAGGCCGCCGCCGGCCTCGGCGGGCAGAAGGGCTACCTGGTCGCGCTCGCCAACCAGCAGCTCGAACAGCAGCTCATGGCCGAGCAGGGCCTGACCCAGTCCGAGGCGGAGAACGCGGTCGTCGGCAAGGGCTGGACCATCACCCTCAACATCGACCGCAAGAAGCAGGCCGCGCTGGAGAAGGCCGTCAAGAGCCAGCTCACCGGCGAGCTCGACAAGAAGAAGCGCAAGGTCGACGGCGCCGTCCAGCCCGGCGCCGTCTCGGTCGACCCCAAGACCGGCAAGATCGTCGCGCTCTACGGCGGCCAGGACTACTACAAGCACTACTACAACAACGCCACCCGCAAGGACTACCAGCCGGCCTCGACGTTCAAGCCGGTCATCCTGGCCGCCGCGCTCCAGAACAGTGCGACCACGCAGGACGGCGATCCCATCACGGCCAACACGGTCTACGACGGCACCAGCGGCCGCCAGGTCATCGACCACGGCAGCAAGGTCGACTTCGGCCCGCCGAACGAGGACCACAAGGACTACGGCCCGATCACCGTCCAGCAGGCGATGAACAACTCCGTCAACTCCGTCTTCGCGCAGATGGGCATGGACGTCGGGATGGCCAAGGTGATGGAGACGGCCAAGCAGCTCGGCATGGACACCAAGGGCATGGAGCCCGTGCCCGCCCAGACACTGGGCTCCATGGGCGCCAGCCCGCTGGAGATGGCCGGCATCTACGCCACCTTCGCCAACCACGGCGAGAAGGTGACCCCGACCATCGTCAAGTCCGCGGAGCGGCAGGGACGTACGGTGAAGATGCCGGACCCGATCGGCGGCTCGGTGATCGCACGGACCGCCGCCGACACGGTGACCTCCGTGCTCACCGGCGTGGTCGACGACGGTACGGCCAAGCGCGTGGCCGACAACCCGCTGCGCGACGGCCAGCAGGTGGCGGGCAAGACCGGTACCTCCGACGAGGACAGGTCCGCCTGGTTCACCGGCTACACGCCCGACCTGGTCACCTCCGTCGGTCTGTTCGGCGAGGACCCGAAGAGCAAAGCCCATGTCTCCCTGACGGGTGCGGCCGGCCTGCTCGACTCCACCGGCGGTCCCGGCCGCGTCAACGGCGGCGGCTTCCCGGCGCAGATCTGGGCCGCGTACACCTTCGGCGTGACGGAACGGGCCAAGTTCGACCTGAACACCACGCAGGGCGCGGCCGTCGCACCGCCACCGTCGTCGCCGGCGCCGAGTCACTCGTCGTCGCCGTCCCCCAGCCGCAGCTCGTCGTCGCCGTCCCCGAGTCACTCGTCGTCGCCGTCCCCGAGCCGGAGCTCGTCGTCACCCTCGCCGAGTCACTCGTCGTCGCCGTCCCCGACTCACTCGTCGTCGCCGTCCCCGAGTGAACCCACGGACGACATCACCCCGGAGGACCCGCTCGACCCCGGCAAACAGTAGGGGCACAGGCGAGGGGCGCCCGGCATCAGCCGGGCGCCCCTCCCTCATGTCCGGGGCCCTCAGCCCCGGTTCAGCTCGAACCAGACCACCTTGCCCGTGCTCAGCCGGGTCGCACCCCAGCGCCGCGCCAGCTTGTTGACCAGGTACAGACCGCGCCCGCCCTCGTCCGTGGCCCGGGCCTGCCGCAGCCGCGGCAGCTGCGGCACATCGTCGCCGACCTCGCAGCGCAGCACGTCCGTGCGCAGCAGCCGCAGCGTCACCGGCCGCGACGCGTACCGTACGGCGTTCGTCACGACCTCGCTGACCAGCAGCTCCACCGAGTCCGTCAGCTCCTCCAGGTCCCAGCGCGCGAGCGCGTGCCGGGCCAGCCGGCGGGCCTGCCCCGGCGCGGAGTCCTCCGGCTCCAGCCGCCAGTACGCGACATCGCTGGGCGCGATCCCGTCGAAGCGGGCCGCGAGCAGCGCGATGTCGTCGTCCCGGTCGCCCGGCCCGAGCATGTCCAGCACCTCGTCGCACAGGGCTTCCAGCGGCGGCGGATGGTCGGGGCCGGTCAACTGGGCGGTCGCGGCGAGCCGTTCCCGCAGCTGCTCTATACCGGTCCACACGTCCCGCAGCCGGGACTCCACCAGCCCGTCGGTGTACAGGAGCAGCGTGGCCCCGGCGGGCGCGTCCAGCTCGACGGCCTCGAAGTCGACCCCTCCGACGCCGATCGGCGCGCCCGGCGGCACCCGCAGCACCTCGGCCCGGCCGCCCAGGTGCAGCAGCACGGGCGGCGGATGACCGGCGTTGGCGATCGTGATGCGGTGCGTGACCGGGTCGTAGACGGCGTACAGACAGGTCGCCATCCGGTCGGTGCCCAGCCGCTGCGCCTGCTCGTCCAGGTGGTGCAGCACCTCCTGCGGCGGCAGGTCGAGCCCGGCCAGGGTCTGCGCCGTCGTGCGCAGCTGACCCATGATCGCCGCCGAGGTCATGGAGTGCCCCATGACATCACCGACGACCAGCGCGACCCGGCTGCCGGGCAACGGGATCGCGTCGTACCAGTCGCCGCCCACCCGCGCGGTCTCCGCGGCCGGCAGGTACCGGGACGCCAGCCGCACACCCGTGGGCCGGGGCAGCGTCTCGGGCAGCATGGTGCGCTGCAGCTCGTCGGCGATGTACGCCTCCCGGCCGTACAGCACCGCCTTGTCGATGCCGAGCGCGCTGTGCGTGGCCAGCTGGGCCGCCACCAGCAGGTCGTCGGCCTCGAACGGCAGCCGCTCCGGGCGGCGCAGGAACAGGGCCGCGCCGATCACCCGGCGCCGGCCGCGCAGCGGCGCGAGGATCGCGTGCTGCCCGGACGGTACGACCGCCTCACCGCCCTCGCCGAGCAGCTCGGGCAGCGCGGCCCGGGCGGCGGGCGCGTCGGCGAACACCGGGCGCACCCCGCGCAGCACCTCGTTCAGCGCGCCGCCGGGGCGCACCTCGCACAGCTCGGTGGTGAGCGCGGACAGCTCGGCCAGCGCGCTCGGCTCCGGCTCCGGCTCCGGCTCGAAGGCGGGCGGCAGCAGCACACCGTCGGTGTCCCGCTCCTCCGGGACCCGGTCGGTACGGCGCAGCCGCAGCACCACCGGACCGGTGGGCCGCTCGTCGCCGACCGGCAGCGGGTCGCGCAGGTAGACCAGGATCGCGTCCGAGAACGTCGGCACCGTCGCCCGGCACAGGCCCATCACGATCTCGTCCAGATCGAGGCCGCGGGCGATCCGCCGGGTGGCCGCGCCCACGAACCTCAGCCGGTCCCCGTCGCGCCGCATCGGCATCGGCCGGCCCGGCGGCAGACCGCGTCCGCTACGGCGCTCCTGGCCGCCCGACGTCCGCTCCTGCTCGGTGCCGGGCTGCGGCGGAATGGCCTCCGGCGCGGGGCGCGGGCGGTGCGCGCCGGGCTCGGTGGTGGCGGGCTGGGAGTGCTCGGGGCCGTTGACTGGGGGCTCCTTCCCCTTGTTCCCCTTGCCGCAGGGCGTGGTCGTCCCCGGGCCCGGGGGCGTGCCGTCCGTCCGGGCCTGGACCGGTAAGGCGGCGGACCCGCCGAGCTGCTTCGGGGCACGCCGGAGCGCCCCGCGGGCCTCCGCGGGGTCGGCGCCCTGGGGGCGCTCGAAGGAGGTGGGCTGCTCCGTCACGCGTGTCGCATCCATCCGTACGGCACTGCGCGCCGGGCGCGCAGTTGCTCCCGCAGAAGTCCCGATACCCGCAATACGTGCCCCAGGAACAGAATTCCCGCGTGCTCAGAGGTGGTTCCTGTGCCGCCACCGATCGCGGTGGTCACGCCGTCGTACCCCTCGCTCACGTCCTGCCGCCCCTCGGTGACGATCGGTCAAGCCGGGTCCATGCTCCCGGAGTTGCTTATGTGCGCCCTTGCGGAGGACGATCCTACGTTTCTTGCCCGGGGGCGCATCAAGGGTCTCATGAGGACACGTGCGCGGGCGTACGGTCCCAGTCCTCGGGGAGAGAAGGTACCGGCCAGGACGGATCCGGGCGCCAGTGCTGCCAGCCGTCCGGGAACGGCGGTCCCCACGCCTCGATCGCCTCGACCGCGTCCCGCCCGGCCGCCCGGACCCGTTCGGCGGTGGCCGCGTCCATCAGCCCGTCCCGCTGGGCCTGCGCGAACTCGTCCTCGTCGCGCCAGTGCCAGCTGCGGTCGGGGTGGACGGAGATGTCCAGGAAGTAGTCCACGGAGTCCACCCCGCCCGCCCAACGGGCCAGGGGCTGCTCAAGGTTGACGTACCAGTTCTTGAACCGCCAGCCCGGGTCCCAGAACAGCCACACCGACCAGGGCCGGCCCGGCTGGGCCAGCTTCAGCACACCGGTGCCGAACCAGCGGTCCCGCTGCACCGTGCGAGGCTTGGTGTAGCGGGACTCCAGCGGCTCCTGGTGCACGGGCGTGCCGTCGGCCAGGGCGGGTTTCATGCAGTCGGTGCCGGGGGCCAGCCACACGGCGAGCAGTTCGGCGTCGTCGCGTACGACGGTGACGGGCCGGGCGATGTGGAAGTGCTCACCGGCGTTCTCCCGGTACCGCCACAGGATCTGGTCCCCGGGGTTCCAGTAGGTCGCAGGTTCCGCGTCCACGCGTGTCATCGCTCCGTCGTCCGTCATGGAGAGATATTAGGTGCCGTAGGCATACGACGCTGCGGCGCACGTCACGGTTCCGGGCGGGGGCCGTGGCCGGAAAAGGCCGGGCCGAGGTCAGGGGTGGGTCATCCGCAGGACGTCCAGCGCCTCGTCGAGCTGTTCCAGGGTCAGCTCACCGCGGTCGACGTACCCGCTCTCCAGCACCACCTCGCGGATCGTCTTCCGCTCGGCGAGGGACTTCTTGGCGACCTTCGCGGCCTCCTCGTACCCGATGTACTTGTTGAGCGGGGTGACCACGGACGGGGACGACTCGGCATACTCGCGGGTCCGCTCCCGGTCGGCGGTGATGCCGTCGATCGTCCGGTCGGCCAGCAGCCGCGAGACGTTGGCGAGCAGCCGGACGGATTCGAGCACGTTCTTGGCGATGACCGGCAGCATGACGTTCAGCTCGAAGTTGCCCGCGGCGCCGGCGGTGGCGATGGTGGCGTCGTTGCCGACGACCTGCGCGGCGACCATCAACACGGCTTCGGGCACCACCGGGTTGACCTTCCCCGGCATGATGGACGAGCCCGGCTGGAGGTCGGGCAGCCGGATCTCCGCGAGCCCGGTCCGCGGCCCCGACGCCATCCAGCGCAGATCGTTGGCGATCTTCGTCAGCCCGACCGCGATGGTCCGCAGCTGCCCGCTGGTCTCCACGATCCCGTCCCGGGCGCCCTGCGCCTCGAAGTGGTCGCGGGCCTCGGTCAGCGGCAGCCCGGTGGCCCGGGCGACCTCCTGGATGACGGCGGCGGAGAACCCGGGCGGGGTGTTGATCCCGGTGCCGACGGCGGTCCCGCCCAGTGGCAGCTCGGCGAGCCGGGGCAGGGAGGCCCGCAGCCGCTCGACGCCGTAACGGATCTGGGCGGCGTATCCGCCGAACTCCTGGCCGAGGGTCACGGGTGTGGCGTCCATCAGATGGGTCCGCCCGGACTTGACGACGTCGGCGAACTCCTCGGACTTGCGGGTCAGGGAGGCGGCGAGGTGCTCCAGGGCCGGGATCAGGTCCTGGGTGACGGCGGCGGTGGCGGCGATGTGGAGGGAGGACGGGAAGACGTCGTTGGACGACTGCGAGGCGTTGACGTGGTCGTTGGGGTGCACGTCCCGGCCCAGCCGCTCGCTCGCCAGGGTCGCGATGACCTCGTTGGTGTTCATGTTGGACGAGGTCCCGGAGCCGGTCTGGAACACGTCGACGGGGAAGTGCTCGTCCCACTGTCCCCGGGCGACCTCGGCCGCGGCCTCCTGGATGGCCTCGGCGACCTCCTTGTCGACCACACCGAGCTCCGCGTTCACCTTGGCGGCGGCACCCTTGATGTGGGCGAGGGCCTCGATGTGGGCGCGTTCGAGACGCTGACCCGAGATGGGGAAGTTCTCGACGGCGCGCTGGGTCTGCGCGCGCCACTTGGCGGTGGCGGGGACGCGGACCTCGCCCATGGAGTCGTGCTCGATGCGGTAGTCGCTCATGGGAGTTATAGCGATCGGGCACGCGGAGTTGTTCCCGGGCGTTACGCTGAGTGAGCGAACGATCGCCGACTGCGAAGGGGCGCCTCATGGGGACGGCATACGGGGACTGGCTCCGGCAGCAGCGGGAGGCGGCGGGGATGACGCAGGAACAGCTGGCGGAGGCGGCGATCATGTCGCGCACGCACATCGCGCACATCGAGGCGGGGCGAAGGGTGCCGTCGAAGGAGGACGCACGGCGCCTGGACCAGGTGCTCAACACGAGGGGGGCGCTGATCAAGTTCCGGCCGGGTCATGACCGCAGGCCGGTGGTGGCGCATTTCGAAGCGGCGCTGGCGCTGGAGCAACAGGCATCGGTGATCCGGGAGTTCGCCCTGTCGTTCGTGCCCGGCATCCTCCAGACGGAGGCGTACGCCGATGCGGTGCTGCGGGACGGGGCGTTCCCGCCGCTGGGCAAAGAGGAGCGGGCCAAGGCCGTTGCCACGCGGCTCGACCGGGCGCGGATCCTCAACGACCCCGTCAACCCAGTGGTCTGGGCCCTGATCGACGAGGCCGTGCTCCGGCGACCGGTGGGCGGCGCAGCGGTGATGGCCCATCAGATCAGCTACCTCGTGCGGCTGGTGGAGGCTGAGCGGATCCGGGTGCACGTAGTGCCGCTCGGCCTCGGCGGGCATCCCCTCATGGTGAGCATGCTCTCGCTGATGTGGTTCGAGGACCAGCCTCCCGTGGCTTACGTCGAAGCCCTGCACACCGGCGCGGTGCACGACGAACCGGCCCTGGTCGAACGCTTCCAGGCGACCTACGCTCTCGTGCTGGGGGACGCCCTGCCGCAGACGGAGTCACTTGCTCTGATGCGGTCGATCGCGAAGGAATACGGCCATTATGACTGAGCAGCGCATAGTCCCGGACGCCTCTGTGCTGAAGGGTTGGCGCAAGTCGTCCCACAGCGGCGGCGACGAGGGCAGCTGCCTCGAAGTCCTCGACCACCACCCCCACGGCCTCCCCGTGCGGGACTCGAAGGTCCCGCACGGTCCGGCCGTCGTCTTCGGCCGGTCGGCCTGGTCGTCGTTCGCGACCTGGGTCGTCACGCCAGCCCGGGACCGCGCACCGGAATAGACGTGAACGTCGGCTGGGGGGCCGGGTCCTGGAAGAAGTCGTTGCCCTTGTCGTCCACGACGATGAACGCCGGGAAGTCCTCGACCTCGATCTTCCAGACCGCCTCCATGCCGAGCTCCTCGTACTCCAGGACCTCGACCTTCTTGATGCAGTCCTGGGCGAGGCGGGCGGCGGGGCCGCCGATGGAACCGAGGTAGAAGCCGCCGTGCGCGTCGCACGCGTCGGTTACCTGCTTCGACCGGTTGCCCTTGGCCAGCATCACCTTGGAGCCGCCCGCCGCCTGGAACTGCTCCACGTAGGAGTCCATGCGGCCGGCCGTCGTCGGGCCGAAGGAACCGGAGGCGTAACCCTCGGGGGTCTTCGCGGGGCCGGCGTAGTACACCGGGTGGTCCTTCAGGTACTGCGGCATCTCCTCGCCCGCGTCCAGCCGCTCCTTGATCTTCGCGTGCGCGATGTCACGGGCCACGACCAGCGGGCCGGTGAGGGAGAGGCGGGTCTTGACCGGGTACTTGGTCAGCTCGGCGAGGATCGTGTCCATCGGCTGGTTGAGGTCGATCCTGACCACGTCGGACGACTCGTCGAGGTGCTCGTCCGTGGTCTCCGGCAGGAAGCGCGCCGGGTCGGTCTCCAGCTGCTCCAGGAAGACGCCCTCGGCCGTGATCTTCGCGACGGCCTGGCGGTCCGCCGAGCAGGAGACGGCGATGGCCACCGGGCAGGACGCGCCGTGCCGGGGCAGGCGGACGACCCGTACGTCGTGGCAGAAGTACTTGCCGCCGAACTGCGCGCCGATGCCGATCTTCTGGGTCAGCTCGAAGACCTTCTCCTCCAGCTCCTTGTCCCGGAAGCCGTGGCCGAGCGGCGAGCCCTCGGCCGGGATCTCGTCCAGGTAGTGCGCGGAGGCGTACTTCGCGGTCTTCAGCGCGTACTCGGCGCTGGTGCCGCCGACGACGATCGCCAGGTGGTACGGCGGGCAGGCGGCCGTACCGAGCGAACGGATCTTCTCCTCCAGGAACTTCATCATGGAGGCCTCGTTCAGGACGGCCTTCGTCTCCTGGTACAGGAAGGACTTGTTGGCCGAGCCGCCGCCCTTCGCCATGAACAGGAACTTGTAGGCGCCGCCGTCGGTGGCGTACACCTCGATCTGGGCCGGCAGGTTGGAGCCGGTGTTCTTCTCCTC
Source organism: Streptomyces durhamensis (assembly GCF_000725475.1). NCBI lineage: Bacteria > Bacillati > Actinomycetota > Actinomycetes > Kitasatosporales > Streptomycetaceae > Streptomyces > Streptomyces durhamensis. The sequence continues at coordinate 341,736 of NZ_JNXR01000007.1, read as the reverse complement.
CCACATGGTGAGCGGAGCCATCTGCGAGTAGCGCAGGTTCAGCTTGGTGTAGGCGTCGTAGATGCCGTGCGACAGGTGCTTCTCGTCCGCGCCTTCGGTGAGGACGTTCTGGCCGCGCTTGCCCATGACGATCGCCGTGCCGGTGTCCTGGCACATCGGGAGCACGCCCGCCGCCGCGATGTTCGCGTTCTTCAGCAGGTCCAGGGCGACGAACTTGTCGTTGCCGGACGCCTCCGGGTCGTCGATGATCCGGCGCAGCTGGGCGAGGTGGGCCGGGCGCAGGTAGTGCTGGATGTCGTGGATGGCCTCCTCGGCCAGCTTGCGCAGCGCCTCCGGCTCCACCTTGAGGAACGTCCGTCCGTCCGGTCCCTCGACGGTGGACACGCCCTCCGAGGTCACCAGCCGGTAGGGGGTGGTGTCCTCGCCCTGGGGGAGCAGATCGGTGTACGCGAACTCAGGCATCTCAGCCCATTCCTCACTCTGACGGACGGCCGCCCGCCGACGCTGGCGGGCCTCACCAGCCTAGAACCTGCCACCGACACGGAACCTGTGAGGTGAGGCTCAGTGTTTGTGACGTAGGGCTCAGTGGGGCCCGGTGGCGACACGCCCGAGGTTCTCCACACCCCTAGTCGCGATCTATCGCGTTTCGGTACGCTGCTGTCGTGGACCTTCAGAAGCCCGCCCGTGCCCAGGACGCCGCACCGGGCGTCACCGAACTGCGCGCCTCGGACGCCGACCGCGACCGGGTCGCCGACATCCTCCGCGAGGCCCTCGCCGAGGGCCGGCTGACCGCCGACGAGCACGCCGAGCGCGTGGACGGCGTGCTGAACGCCAAGACCGTGGGCGAGCTGGACGCCTTCATCCGGGACCTGCCCGCCGCCCACCAGCAGCCGTCCGCCCCCGCCTACATACCGGTGCCGCCCCGCCCCGCGCCCGGCGCGATCCCGCCGGAGGCCGACGCCAACGTGGTCGCCGTCTTCAGCAGCGCGGTGCGCCGGGGCCGCTGGCGTGCCGGGCGCCGGCTGCACGCGTACTCGGTCTTCGGCAGTGTCGAGATCGACCTCAGCGAGGCGATCTTCGAGTACCAGCAGGTCGTGATCAAGGCCGTCTCGGTCTTCGGCGACGTCCAGATCCGCGTCCCGGAGAACGTGTCGCTGCGCGGCACCGGAGGTGGCGTCCTCGGCAACTTCGAGGTGGACACGCTGGACTCGGTCGAGTCCGACGCCCCGGTCGTCTATGTCGAGGGCTTGTCCGTCCTCGGCAACATCGAGGCGCGCGCCAAGCGCGGCAAGCGGGTGGCGGACATCCTGGACCGTGTGCAGAGCAAGGTCGACCGCAAGCTGGATCGTGTCCAGGACAAGGTCGACCGGAAGCTGCGCAAACACCTGGGGCGTTGACGGTCGCGAATCCGCCGGTGACCGGAAGGGCCCCGTCCTCCCGTGCTCCCGCGGTGGGGGCGTGAACGAGCCGACGCGAGCCTACCGTTGGGAACGCTGTGCATAGGCGCGCGCACAGCGGGTAGGCCTTGCTGCATCGTCTCTCGCTCGCGAAGCCGTCGTCAGGAGTAGACCGTGCTGCAACCGCCGCATTCGTCCCTGCAGGTCGCTGCCGTTCCGGCCCAGCGGATGCCAGCGCGCGACAGGGACCAAGACGCTCCCTGGCACACCGAGGCGGTCTGCCAACGCGACGAGGCTGGTCTCTTCTTCGCCCCGTCGAAGGAGCCGACCGCCGCCCGGCTCTCCCGCGAGGAGGCCGCAAAGCGTGTCTGCGCGCGTTGCCCCGTGATGGTCGAGTGCCGCGAACACGCCCTCCTCCAGCCGGAGCCGTACGGCGTCTGGGGCGGCCTCACGGCAGCCGAACGCCGCGTGGTCCTGGCGAGGCGCCGCAGGCGGGAGATGGAACTGAAGAAGGCCGCGAGGGCGACGACGGCCAACCGCATAGCGGGTTAGGACCACGGAGGTGGGGCGCCCTCTCCGCACAGAGGGCGCCCGCCTGCCTCGAAGGGCGCGGGGCCGCTACTTGGCCCGGTCGAAGTCGATCGCGCTGTAGGCCCGCAGCTTCCTCAGCCGGTGCTCGGAGTCGATCCTGCGCACCGTCCCGGACTTCGACCGCATCACGATGGACTCGGTCAGCGCGGTCTCCGAGCGGTAGCGCACGCCCCGCAGCAGCTCACCGTCGGTGATACCGGTCGCGACGAAGAACACGTTCTCCCCGGACACCAGGTCGTCGGTCGTCAGCACCCGGTCCAGGTCGTGGCCGGCGTCGATGGCGCGCTGCCGCTCCTCGTCGTCCTTGGGCCACAGCTTGCCCTGGATGGTGCCGCCCAGGCACTTCACCGCGCAGGCCGAGATGATGCCCTCGGGCGTACCGCCGATGCCGAGCAGCAGGTCGACGCCCGTGCCCTCGCGCAGCGCGTACACCGAGCCGGCGACATCGCCGTCGGAGATCAGCTTGATGCGTGCGCCGGCCTCCCGGACCTCCCTGATCAGGCCTTCGTGCCGCGGCCGGTCGAGGATGACGACGGTGACGTCCTCGGGCGAGGACTTCTTGGCCTTGGCGATGCGCCGGATGTTGACCGCCACGGGCGCGTCGATGTCGACGAAGTCGGCGGCCTCCGGGCCGGTGACCAGCTTGTCCATGTAGAACACGGCGGACGGGTCGAACATGGCGCCCCGCTCGGCGGCGGCCAGGACGGCGATCGCGTTGGGCATGCCCTTGGCGGTCAGCGTGGTGCCGTCGATCGGGTCGACCGCGATGTCGACCTCGGGGCCGGTGCCGTCGCCCACGTGCTCCCCGTTGAAGAGCATCGGGGCCTCGTCCTTCTCGCCCTCGCCGATGACGACGACGCCGTTCATCGACACGGTGGAGACGAGGGTCCGCATGGCGCGCACCGCGGCACCGTCGGCGCCGTTCTTGTCACCGCGCCCCACCCAGCGGCCCGCGGCCATCGCGGCGGCTTCGGTCACCCGGACGAGTTCCAGGGCGAGGTTACGGTCGGGAGCCTCGGAGGGAACATCGAGCTCGGACGGAAGGTGATGATTTTCGGTCATCGGAGCGCACCTTTCTGATACGACGACGGCCGGATGAGGGTATTGGACCCTGACTCTATCGCCGGACAGACAAAATGAGCAGGGGACCCCACGGATGAGCGGATGGGGCACCTGCGACGATAGAGGGCGTGGCAGGTTCGAACGGCAAGCAGAAGACGGCCCGGGACATGATCCTCTCCCTGGCCCTGATCGGTATCGCGGCGGCGGTCGTCTACCTCCTCGCCATCCCGCACGACGATCACACTCCCGACCTCAAGCGGGTCGACTACCGGGTCGAGCTGAGCACGGCCCGTCGGGCGGCGAGCTACCCGGTGGCCGCGCCCGAGGGCCTGCCGAGCGCGTGGAAGGCGACCTCCGTCCGCTACCAGGGCGAGAACTCCGACCGCTGGCACCTGGGCCTCCAGACGCCGGACAGCCAGTACGTGCAGGTCGAGCAGTCCACGCAGAAGCCCGCCGACTTCATCGACGAGGCCAGCCAGGGCGCGTCGGCCACGAAGCAGACCGAGACCATCGGCGGCCGCACCTGGACCCGCTACACCGGCGGCCGCTACGACGCCCTCGTCCTGAACGGCACCCACGGCTCCACGACGGTGGTGGCCGGCACGGCGTCCTTCACGGAGCTGACGAAGGTGGCGGCGGCGCTGAGGACGCGGTGAGCCACGGGCGCCATGCGCGAAGGCCCCCGGCGGTGCCGGGGGCCTTCGTCGTGTTCCGGTGGCTCAGACGGTCGTGACCACGTCGTCGTACGCCAGGCGCGGCGAGCGCGGGAACCAGGCGTCCGGGCCCGGCCTGCCGATGTTGACCACCATCAGCGGGGTGTGGTCGTCGTCGAGGAACTCCTTGCGGACACCCTCGAAGTCGAGGCCGGTCATCGGGCCGGCGGCGAGGCCCGCGGCGCGGACGCCGATGATGAAGTAGGCGGCCTGCAGGGCGGCGTTCAGCGCGGCGGCGCCCTCACGGGCCGGACGCTCGCTGAAGAACAGGTCCTTGGCCTGCGGGAAGTGCGGGAAGAGGGTCGGCAGCTCCTCGTGGAACTCGTTGTCCGCGGAGAGGATCGCGACCAGCGGGGCGGCGGCCGTCTTCGGCTGGTTGCCCTCGGCCATGTGCCGCACCAGGCGCTCGCGGGCCTCGGGGGAGCGGACCAGGGTGATGCGCAGCGGGCTCTGGTTGAAGGCGGTGGGGCCGTACTTGACCAGGTCGTAGATCGCCTGGACCTGCTCGTCGGTCACCGGCTCGTCGGTGAAGGCGTTCGCGGTGCGGGCCTCGCGGAACAGCAGGTCCTGGGCGGCGGGGTCAAGAACGAGAGACATGCGTGGACTTCCTAGGGGGCGTCGTGCTCCGGCGTACCGGACCACGGTCCGGTTCTGCTGACGACACCGACCCTACGACAGTGAAGTTCAACCTTCAACAAAAGGCGGGGTGGGGTGACCCGCTTCACAGCCCGCCCGCGCCTCCCCGACGCCCCCGCCCCCTCCGCGCCTACCCGACGCCCTCTCCCGCTCCCTCTTCCTCCTCGGCGAGGGCCGCGTCCAGCCGGGCCCGCGCCCCCTCCAGCCAGCGCCTGCACACCTTGGCCAGCTCCTCCCCGCGCTCCCACAGCGCCAGGGACTCCTCCAGCGTCGTACCGCCCGCCTCCAGACGCCGTACGACCTCGATCAACTCGTCCCGCGCCTGCTCGTACGAGAGCGCCTCGTCCACCTTGCTGGTCATTCGCTCACCTTCACCGTGAATTCACCGTCGGCGACGCGCGCACGCAGCGCCTCGCCCTCCGTCACCTCGTCAGGGCCCCGCACCACATGCCCGTCGGGCTTCTGCAGGACCGCGTAACCGCGCTTGAGCGTGGCGGCGGGGGAGAGGGCCACCACGCGCGCGTGCGTATGGGTCAGCTCCGAGTCCGCGCGGTCCAGGAGATGGCCCAGGGTGCGGCGGCTCCGCCCGACCAGGGAGGCCACGTGGTCGGCCCGCTCGTCGAGCATCCGGTGCGGATCCTCTATCGAAGGGCGGGCCAGCGCGTGCGCGAGGCCCCGCTCCTCCCGCTCCAGATACGCGTTCACACAGCGCCGGGCCCGGTCCCGCAGCATCCGCACCCGCTCGAACTCCTCGCCCACGTCCGGGACGACCTTCTTGGCCGCGTCGGTCGGGGTGGAGGCACGCAGGTCGGCGACATGGTCCAGCAGCGGATTGTCCGGCTCGTGCCCGATGGCGGAGACGACCGGCGTACGGCACTCGGCCACGGCCCGCACGAGCTGCTCGTCGGAGAAGGGCAGCAGGTCCTCGACGCTGCCACCGCCCCGCGCGACGACGATGACGTCCACGTCCTCGATCGCGTCCAGCTCCTTCACCGCCTGCACGACCTGCGGAACGGCGTGCACGCCCTGCACGGGGACGTTGCGCACCTCGAAGCGGACGGCGGGCCAGCGGTGCCGGGCGTTCTCCAGCACGTCCCGCTCCGCGGCCGAGGCACGCCCGCAGACCAGCCCGATCAGCTGCGGCAGGAAGGGCAGCGGCTTCTTCCGCTCCGGCGCGAACAGCCCTTCCGCCGCGAGCGTCTTCTTCAGCCGCTCCAGCCGGGCCAGCAGCTCGCCGACGCCGACGGGCCGGATCTCGGCGGCGCGCAGCGACAGCTGGCCCCTGGGCGCGTACCACTCCGGCTTCGCCAGGACGACGACGCGGGCGCCCTCGCCGACGACGTCCGCGACGGCGTCGAACACCTGCCGGTAGCAGGTCACGCTCACGGAGATGTCGTGCGACGGGTCGCGCAGCGTCAGGAACACGACGCCGGCGCCGGGCCGCCGCGACAACTGCGTGATCTGCCCCTCGACCCACACCGCGCCGAGCCGCTCGATCCAGCCCCCGATCAGCCGGGAGACCTCGCCGACGGGGAGGGGGGCTTCGGGAGTGGTTTTCGCAGCCATGCGCTTGAGGGTAACGGGGGGTACCGACAGGAGGAGCTGCGCCGGACGCGGCCGTGGGAAACGCCGCCGGACGCACCCTTACGATGGGACGTATGACCGCTTCGCCTGGCCGCCGTGTCCTGCTCGCCGCCCCCCGGGGCTACTGCGCCGGTGTGGACCGCGCCGTGATCGCCGTCGAGAAGGCCCTCGAACAGTACGGGGCCCCGATCTACGTCCGGCACGAGATCGTCCACAACAAGTACGTCGTGCAGACCCTGGAGAAGAAGGGCGCCGTCTTCGTCGAGCGGACGGAGGAGGTGCCACCGGGCAACATCGTCATGTTCTCCGCGCACGGCGTCGCCCCGGTCGTCCACGAGGAGGCCAGGCAGGGCCGCCTCGCCAGCATCGACGCCACCTGCCCGCTGGTCACCAAGGTCCACAAGGAAGCCGTCCGCTACGCGGGCGAGGACTACGACATCCTCCTGATCGGCCACGAGGGCCACGAGGAGGTCATCGGCACCTCCGGCGAGGCCCCCGACCACATCCAGCTGGTCGACGGCCCCGCAGACGTCGCCAAGGTCGAGGTCCGTGACGAGTCGAAGGTCGTCTGGCTGTCCCAGACCACCCTCTCCGTCGACGAGACCATGGAGACCGTCGACGCCCTGAAGGCCAAGTTCCCGGGCCTCGTCTCGCCGCCCAGCGACGACATCTGCTACGCCACGCAGAACCGCCAGCTGGCCGTGAAGCAGATGGGCGCCGAGGCCGAGCTGGTCATCGTCGTCGGCTCGCGCAACTCCTCCAACTCCAAGCGGCTGGTCGAGGTCGCCAAGCTCGCCGGCGCCCGCGAGGCCTACCTCGTGGACTTCGCCAGCGAGATCGAGGAGGCCTGGCTGGAGGGCGTGACGACGGTCGGCGTCACCTCCGGCGCCTCCGTCCCCGAAGTCCTGGTCGAGCAGGTCCTCCAGTGGCTCGCCGAGCGCGGCTACGCCGACGTGGAGATCGTCAAGGCCGCCGAGGAGTCCATCACCTTCTCGCTGCCCAAGGAACTCCGCCGTGACCTGCGCGAGGAGGCGGCCGCCCTGGTCGCCGAGCGCGGCGGGTCCGGCACCGCCGAGGCGTGACTGTCAGTCGCCCGTCGTAACGTGGTGCCATGCAGATCTTCGGTGTGGACATCGGTGGATCCGGGATCAAAGGCGCCCCTGTGGACCTGGACAGGGGTGCCCTGGCCCAGGAACGCCGCAAGGTGCTCACCCCGCATCCGGCGACACCCGACGGCGTGGCCGAGGGGGTCAAGCAGGTCGTCGACCACTTCGGCTGGACCGGCCCGGTCGGCCTGACCTTCCCCGGAGTGGTCACCGGCGGTGCCACGGTCCGTACGGCCGCGAACGTCGACAGAAGCTGGATCGACACCGACGCGCGCGCCCTGTTCAGCGGCAAGCTGGGCGGCCTCCCGGTGACCGTGGTGAATGACGCGGACGCGGCGGGAGTCGCGGAGATGCAGTTCGGCGCCGGCCGAGGCCGCAGGGGCACGGTCATCCTGCTCACCTTCGGCACCGGCATCGGCAGCGCCGTCTTCACCGACGGCGTCCTCGTCCCGAACACGGAGCTGGGCCACCTGGAACTGGGCGGCCACGACGCGGAGAGGCGCGCCTCCAGCAAGGCCAAGGACGACCACGACCTGAGCTGGCAGCAGTGGGCGCGCCGTGTCCAGAAGTACCTGGCGCACGTGGAGATGCTGTTCTCGCCGGAGCTGTTCGTCATCGGCGGCGGCGTCAGCCGCAAGTCCGACAAGTTCCTGCACTTCATCGAGGGCGTCGAGGCCGAGATCGTCCCCGCCCAGCTGCAGAACGACGCGGGGATCGTGGGGGCGGCGATGAGAGCGGCCCAGCAGGCTTAGGGCTCCCCTTCCGGATCCTGCCGGGCCGCGTGCGCGGGGTCAGGCGCGGCGCCGGCGCCCCCGTACCCAGCACACCCGGCGCACGAGCACGATCAGCCCGGTGGCGAGCGTCCCGCCGTACAGCCAGCCGGCCTGGGTGGCGAGCCCGGTGAACAGCCCCATCAGCCGGCCGAGCAGCCCCTCACTGCCGTCGGCGACGGGCAGCAGCCCCACCGCGAACGCGATCGGCATGACCACCGGAGCGGTCAGCACGTCCCCGGCCCGCACCCACAGCGCGGTCAGGACGCACACCGGCAGGAACAGCACGCCGTACACCGTGAGGGACGCGCCGAACAGCAGCGAGTCCAGGCAGCCCAGCAGGAACATCACCACGGCACAGAACAGACCACTGCCGAGCCCGGTGAGCCGGGCACCGGCAGGCGGCGGACCGGGCGGCACCGGCCGTGCGGCGCGCTCCCGGCGCCCCGGCCGCCGCGCCCCCGGGCCGGGCCTGCGCTCGCCGCCGGGCCTGCGCCGCGCCTGCGGAGGCAGGTGCGAGGGCTTCGGCGAGCCGCGTCGCGCTCCGTCGTTCGGGGGTCGCGTTCTGCGTTGCTCCACTGGACCAACTTAGGTCTGTTTATGTGCCGAATAGGCCATCAGACACGCCGAGGGAAAGAGCTCGGTCATGTGTTCGACGCCTTCGGGAGCCCCCTGGCGCGGACGCCGTAGACTGGTGGATCGGCCAGTGTCGGTCTCTGGCCCCTGGCAGCCTTCTGGCCCACTCATCTACGGGAAGTCGCAACGTGTCGCTCACGATCGGAATCGTCGGCCTGCCCAACGTCGGCAAGTCGACCCTGTTCAACGCCCTGACCAAGAACGACGTGCTGGCGGCCAACTACCCGTTCGCCACGATCGAGCCGAACGTCGGCGTCGTCGGCGTGCCCGACGGCCGCCTCGCGAAGCTGGCGTCGATCTTCTCGTCCGAGCGCATCCTTCCGGCCACGGTCGACTTCGTCGACATCGCCGGTATCGTCCGCGGCGCCTCCGAGGGCGAGGGCCTCGGCAACAAGTTCCTCGCGAACATCCGTGAGTCCGACGCGATCTGCCAGGTCATCCGCGCCTTCAAGGACGAGAACGTCGTCCACGTCGACGGCAAGGTCTCGCCGAAGGACGACATCGAGACGATCAACACCGAGCTGATCCTCGCCGACCTCCAGACGATCGAGAGGGTCCTCCCGCGCCTGCAGAAGGAGTCGCGGATCAAGAAGGACGTGGCCCCCAAGGTCAAGGCCGTCGAGGAGGCCAAGGAGATCCTGGAGAAGGGCGACACGCTCTTCGCGCACGGCATCGTCCAGGGCACCGAGCGCAACGAGCTCCTGCACGACCTGCACCTGCTGACCACCAAGCCGTTCCTCTACGTCTTCAACGTCGACGAGGACGAACTGGTCGACGAGGAGTTCAAGAACGAGCAGCGTGCCCTGGTCGCCCCCGCCGAGGCGATCTTCCTCAACGCCAAGCTGGAGGCGGACCTCGCCGAGCTGGACGAGGAAGAGGCCCTGGAGCTGCTGGAGTCCGTCGGCCAGCACGAGCCGGGCCTCGCCACCCTGGCCCGCGTCGGCTTCGACACCCTCGGCCTGCAGACCTACCTCACGGCCGGCCCCAAGGAGTCCCGCGCCTGGACGATCAAGAAGGGCGCCACGGCCCCCGAGGCGGCCGGCGTGATCCACACCGACTTCCAGAAGGGCTTCATCAAGGCCGAGGTGATCTCCTTCGCCGACCTGGTCGAGACCGGCTCGGTCGCCGAGGCCCGCGCCAAGGGCAAGGCCCGCATGGAGGGCAAGGAGTACGTCATGCAGGACGGGGATGTGGTGGAGTTCCGCTTCAACGTCTAATACGTTCGGCAAAAGGCCGTCTGACCTGCGACGGAGTGGGTTGGGGCGGCCTTTGTGGTCCGCACAGAGTCCGCAACGTGCTGGCTTCGGTCAGCGCGCGGGGGAGCGGCAACGCCGCTTTGTCGACCTGTAGCTGGGCATCGGCGGACTGGTCCGCGTACGCCTGGTCGACCGCGGCCCGGGTCCGCTCCTCGGAGTCGGGCCACAGGTGGGTGTAGATGGTCAGCTCCTCGGAGTCGGGCCACAGGTGGGTGTAGATGTTCAGCGTCATGGCCGCGTTGGTGTGGCCGAGGCGCTCTGAGACCGTCTTCACGGACTCGCCGTGCTTGATCAGCAGGCTGGCGTAGTGATGCCGGAGGGCGTGGGGTCCGGTGCCCTTCGGTATGCCGGCCTTCGAGCAGGCGGGCCGCCAGGACCCGTCCAGGACCACGGGTCGTCGCAGTCTTCGACATCAGCCATGCCGGGGTGCAGCATGGTGCGCAGGCAACGGTGAAGGCCGCTGACCCTGGCGGTCTCGACCGCGCGCATCCACGGCAACGGTGCCATCAACCGAGCTGTCTCGTCGGTAGCAAGGGTGTCCAGCATGGCGCGCAGTTCGTCCGGGACCGGCAGGTCGGTGAGGCACATCCACCCCAGCGCGGCGCTCACGCGTACCTCGGGCGGTCGCGCCGGGTCGGACCAGCGGGCCCGCATCCACACCACCGTCCCCTGGTCCTGGTGCGCCCGGGCCAGCTGCGTGATCGCCAGGACCAAGCCCGCGCGTGCGGCCGGATTGTGCTCGGTGAGCAGGCGGGAGTGGAAAGCGGTGAGGATGTCCTGCGCGCGGTCGGAGGCGGCCGCCAACGCGTAAGCGGTGGCGATGCGCACTGCGGGGTCGGGGTCTTCGAGCAGGGGCAGGAGAAGATCGGTGTCCGCAGCGATCGCTTCGCGGGCGGCCTGCACCGACCAATTCTGCAGGTAGCCGGTGACCTCGAAGAACCATTCGTCATCGCCGCGGAACCGCAGCATGTCGGCACGCGTGCACACGCCCTGGTGCTGCATGCGCGCCGCCTCGCCCACCACGGTCAGGGCCTCGGTATGGTGGCGGTCCTCCGGATCGGTGCCGATTCGAATCAGGAAAGGCACCGTCGGCGCGGCCGCGGCCCTCATATCGTTGGCGCACAGGCCGATCAGCGTGCCGAGCGCACTAACAACGGCGGCGGCGTCGCCCGAGCGCAACCGCTCCATGGCCTCGCGGACCCTGGCCCCCTCTGGGAAGCGGTCCCATGGCACCTCCTCGAGCAGAAACCCGTCCTTGGCGCCCGGACGGATACCCGCCACCACCGCGCGAACGTCGAGGGGCCCACCCACTTGGTCGAGCGGATCCCTGTCCACGAACGCCCGCACCACCGCCCGGTACGCCGGGTCGCTTTCCCACGAATTCACCCAGCAACCTTTGCGACGGCTCCTACGGCCCGACGGAACGATGCTGGAGGAAGGAGTCGAATCACGCAGCTGATCATGCCAGTCGCCACAGACAGCACGCCGCGGCCGGCCAGCCTGGATGTCCCATTGATGACGCTTCCGCGGGGTACGCTCGGAGTGGGAAACGATCACGCGCAACGTAGGAACAGACCTCGCTCAGCGCTTAGATGAGCGTTGATCCCCACAGCGGATCCTGATGCCCCCGCTGCTCCTGGCAGCGGGGGCATCAGGCGTCAGGCGGCGCGGGCTCTGGGTAGCTGCGAGGCCCACGTCGCGACCTCGGTCAGGTGCTTGGGCTGCAGCCCGAGGTGTGGGTCGGGCTGAACGAGGAGGGTCGGCGTTCCCTTGGCGGTGCGCTCCGTGGCCCAGGCGTGGTCGAGGCTGATGAAGTCGTCGTCGATCCAGACGGCGGGAGCGTCTGCCAGCCAGGCGTCGACGTGGTCGCGCTTCCAGAGGTAGCCGTTGGGGTGGCTGGTGGTGATCTGCGGGCGCGGCAGGTCGACGTGCGGCAGGTCCGGGAGGCCGAGGAGCGGTCCGATGAGGGTGGTGGCGTCCTGCCGCCAGCTGGTGCACCAGACGGGGGTGACCAGGTCGGTACGGATCACGTCCATGAGCAGACGGCCGTGGTCGGGGTGGAGCCAGACGGTGACCGGGTTGTCGGCGCTCCGGCCGGTGGGGACGACGTTGTGGCAGGCGTGGGTGGCCGGGGTCGAGCCGTCCGCGTTGGGGAAGGGTATGAAGACGCCGTCGATGTCGAGGAGCAGGTAGGGCGGGCGCATCAGTTCCTCCGGGGAAGCCGGGGCGAATGGCTGGTCAGAGCTTGCGAGCGCGGATCAGCAAGGTGGTGGGCCAGAGGCCCATGCGGGGATCGTGGAACTCCTGGGCCGAGGTGAGCCAGAAGCCGGCCTGGCTGAGACGCCTCTCCCAGCGGTCGGGGTCGAGCTCCCAGCGGGCAATGGGTAGCCGGGTACGGTCGGGGAGGGTGACGAAGTCGCGGCGGGGTCGGTCGTCGCCCGAGGGGCTTCGGCCGACACGCTGCGGGTGGGGGGCGGAGAAGGCGAGCACTCGTCCGGGCATGAGGCGTTGGGCGATGGCCGGCAGCAGGAGCTCAGGGGCGACGAGCCCTACTGCGCCGAAGACGGAGTAGATCGCGTCGAACTGCTCGTCGGAGGTGTGCAGGTAGTGCAGGGCGTGGCCTGCGACGAAGGTGAGGTTGTTCAGCCGTCCGTAGTGGGAGCGGGCGCGGCGGACCTGGAGGCCGACCAGGTCGACGCCGGTGACGTGGGAGCCGTGGCGGGTTGCGAGGTGGGCGGCGTTATGGCCGGGGCCGCAGCCGAGTTCAAGCAGTCGCTTGCCGCGCAGGTCGGGGCCGAGGATCTCGGCGCTGGGACCTTGGCCGGGTCTCGTGGTCCATTCCATCCGGGCCGGTACGGAGAGAGGTTCGGCGAGTCCGGCGGCGGTGCGTTGGCGGGCGTGGGCGTGCCATGGGGATGCCTGAGCGAGCACGTCAGATCTCCAGGAGGTGGAGGACGTCGGTGAGGTGGCGGCGGACGGCCTTGATGTAGGCGGGGTCGGTGGCCGGGTCGTTGATCCACCGGATGGACTGCTCCATGAACCACTCGACGGCCCACATGCGGTGCCAGCCCAGGGCCCAGTTCTCGGCGGTGAGCCCGCCGCGCGGGGCGAGGGCGTCGGGGGTGCCGCCGGCGGTGACGTACTGCTCCAGGAAGACGCGCAGGCGTACGGGGTGCGGGGGTTCGGTGGTGCCGTGCCAGCTGGCGAGGTCGAGCAGGCCGGGACCGGTGAAGGCGCGGGCGAAGTCGAGCAGCCGCCAGCCGCGCTCCCCGATGTGGAGGCTGGTGGGGTGGAACTCGGAGTGCACCCAGCCGAAGGGCGCCAGCGTCGCTCTGGCCGAACGGGCCTCGGCGGCCTGGGCGATCCGGTCGAGCGCGTCCTCGACGTCGTCGGCGTCCTGCCACCGGTCGGCCTTGCGCAGCCGTTCGAGATGTTCCAGCGCCCGGGCCGGCAGCGTACGCAAGCGCTCCTGGTCGAGGACGGGCAAGGGAGGAGCCGTACGGGCGCCGTGCAGGACCACAGCCGCGGCGACGCCGTCCAGGTCATCGGCCTCGCGGACTGACGGCCCGAGGTCGTCCATGAGCATGCCGAGCCAGCCGTCCAGAACGGCGGAAGCGTGGACCCGGGGGACGGGAACGCCGAGGGTGTCGGCCAGGCGGAGGGCCTGGTCCTCGCTGGCGAACGGCTTCTTGGCGTACTTGAAGATGGCCGTGGTGCCGTCGGCGAAGGTCACACGTTCGACTCCGGACATGGACCACACGCGCACCTCCTCCTGTACGGCGGTGGTCTGACCAGCCACGGTGAGCAGGTTGTCGAGGAGTTCAGCGCTGGGGTTCATGGTCACGGGAGTGCTCCGGGGGGGATGGTGGCGTCCGGGGTGGGTGAGAGATGCCGGCCCGCCCCGGAGCCTGATCGGTTGGGGTTACGCGGCGTGGTTCACGCGGTGGGCGTAGACCTGCTCGATCCAGCCCGCCTTGAAGGCCGCGAGGTCGTCGCGGAAGTTGGTCATCGAGGCACCGTAGGGCGCGACGACGCCGCCGGTCTGGTCCGGCACGGACTGGCAGCCGTGCACGAGCCGACCGCCGAGCGCGGCGTGTGCCTTGATGGACTCGATCCGGCGGTGCTCGTTGAACCAGCCGCCGTGGTAGACCTCGTCGAGCATCCCGCCCATCTCGTCGTCCAGGTCGAAGACGACGGAGGTGGCGGCGGGGAAGAACCAGCACGGGCCGACGTTGGAGATGTGCCCGTCCAGTTCGACCTTGTTGAGCGCCATGAGCGTGGCCGCCTCGCGGAGCATCCGCAGGTGGTCGGCGGTGATCTGCGGCAGGCCGAGGCTTGCGAGGTGCTCGCCGCGGAACAGGTACGCGTACACCTCGTACGCGGTGGCCAGGACGCGCGCCGCGTCGGAGGTGGACTCGCCGTGGTTCTTGACGAAGTCGAGCGCGAGTTGCTCGACCGTGCTCTCGGTCGTCTCGTCCACACCGAGGAGCTGGGACTTGACGAGCTCCCAGTCGGCGACGAGCCACGTGTTCGACTCGAAGCGGAAGAAGTACTTGGCCGGGTCGATCGTGATGCGCCGGCCGTCGACCTGGATGCCGGGCAGGCGGCTCCATCGCGGGTCGAACGCCTCGGGCAGCTCGACCGTGATGGCCGTGGTGTCGATGGTGGTCACCGTGTCTCCGTCTCTGATCGGCCAGATTCGGGCACAGGAATGCCCGAGCCTGGTGTGGGCGTACGGAATTTCGGGGTGCCGCCCGGACCAAGGGGGAGCCTGGATCACGGTCGTGCCGTTCCGGGCGGCTGCTGATAAGTGAACCGGTGGTCACGCTCAGTGGGTACGGTGGAGGGCAGTTGAAGCGGTATACGCGGTTTACAGCTCCGGAGTGGAGGCGATCGTGGCGGCGCAGAGAGACCCCAACTCCCGTCTGCGCGACGTCATCGATGCGGTCGGCTGCACATACGAGGCCCTCGCCAGAGACGTACGGCGCATTGCCGCCGAGAACGGCGAGATCCTCCAGACCAACAAGTCGGCAATTTCGCACTGGGTGAACGGCACCCGTGCCCCGTCGGGCCGGGTAGGTCAGTACCTGGCCGAGGCGCTGTCCCGCCGAGCGGGACGCACGATCACCCAGACCGAGATTGGCCTGCAGGCCGGTGATGACGAAGAGCCGGCGGAATCCGACCCCGTCCTCGCTGTCACCGACCTGGGCCGCGCCGACGTCGAGCGCCGCCGCTTCCTCGCCATCGCGGCCTTCACCACCGCCGGCGTCGCCATGCCGCTCGGATACGACCACGAGGCCACCGCCCGCATGCTCCGCGCCCGCACCGGCATGTCCCTGGTCGGCGCGGAGGACGTGGACGTCGTACGGCAGATCACCGCGGCCTTCAGCGCCGCCGACGAGCGCCTCGGCGGCGGGCACGGACTGACCACCGTCACCGCGTACCTCGCCGACACCGCCGCCCCCATGCTGCGCGGGCGCTTCCCCAGCGAAGCCTTACGCCGGGCCGCCTTCGGTGCCGTTGCCGAACTGGCCTACCTCGCAGGGTGGAAGCACCACGACCTCGGCCAGGAAGGCGCCGCCCAGCGCTACTACCAGGTCGGCTACAGGCTCGCCTGCGAAGCCGACCCTCACGGCCACGCCGCCTGGATGATGCGTGCGCTCGCCCACCAAGCCCTCAGCCTCAAGCAACCCCACCACTGCGTCGACCTCGTCGAAGGCGCCCTCCGCACAGGTCTCGGCCACGTCGACGGCCAGACCGAGGCCCTCCTTCACATCACCCACGCCCGCGCCTACGCAGCCACCGATGAGCACCTCTTGGCCGCGCGCGCCCTGCTCGCTGCCGAAGACGCCCTCCTCCGCGACGACGGCCCCCAGCCCACCTACTCCCGCGTCAGCGGCCCGGCCGCCGGCACCGTGGCCAGCCACACCGCCCGCACCCTGACCGACCTCGCCGACCACAGCGGCACCGAACAGCAGCACCGAGACGCCCTCACCCGCTGGGACCCGGAGAAGTACAAGCGCGTCCACGCCCTCACCCACGCCGACCTCGGCGACAGCCTCGCCGTCCAGGCCCGCGCCGACGAGGCCGTCGCCGCCTGGACCCAGGCCCTGGTCCTCATGGAGGGCATGACCTCCGACCGCACCCGCAAGGCGATCACCTCGATCCGCTCCACCCTCGCGGTCTACCAGCGCCGCCGCGTTCCCGGTGCCGCCGATCTCGCCCGCCGCGCCCGTGAGGCGCTCGCCTAACATGCCCAACAACCCGCCCGACGAAGGGAACACCGTGGCCCAGCAGACCGACGATCAGCCGAAGGCCCTCAAGCCGGCGCTCGAATCCATGACCCTGCTGGTCGCCGCCGTCATCGTCCACGACAAGGCCACCAACCGCGTCGTCCTCCTCCAGCGCAGCGAGAACGCCAAGTTCGCCCAGGGTATGTGGGACCTCCCCGTCGGCAAGAGCGAGCCGGGCGAACCCATCACCGAAACCGCGGTCCGCGAGCTGTGCGAGGAGACCGGTCTCACGGTGAAGCCCGAGTCCCTCAAGGTCGCCCACATCATCCACGGCGCCTGGGGCGTGGAGGCCCCCAACGGCTTCCTCACGGTCGTCTTCGCCGCCCACGAATGGACCGGCGAACCCGAGAACCGCGAGCCTCGCAAGCACTCCCAGGTCCGCTGGGTCGACGCCAACGCCATCCCCGAGAACTTCGTGGACACCACCGCCAGCGCCCTTCACCGGTACCTCGACGGCGGAGCGCACGTCTCTCTCGACGGATGGTGTTGAGGCGCGCCGATTACCCGCCTAGTCGAGGCTTCTCGGACTAGACTGACGTTCTCTCAAATGGCTTTAGGGCAGGGGTACGAATGACCGACTCGATTTCGTTCGACCAGTTGCTTGACCGGCTACCGCGAGGGCAGTTCATCGGGCGTAATAGCGAAGCGTTCGGTGTTGCGACTCCGCCTAACATTTTTATCCCTCCGACGCTCACGATCGTGGAGCGCGAGGAAAACCCCGCAGTCACTCTTATCTCGGCACGCGGTGCGACCGGTAAGTCCATTCTGGCCGAAACAATCTCGGCAAGGAAGGAGGCGCCGCTGTGGAAGCTGAATCAGGATCTCAGTGTTAGCGGTCACGCCCTTCGCGCGAAATTGAATGACTACCTGAATAGTGCGGATGGGTTGGGTGAACTGAGTCGAAAGGAAGGCGCGTTTGTAGTCGTTGACGCCCTGGACGAGGCAAGGATGCGGGTTTCTGGAGTCTCGTGGAACGAGTACGTGGAGTCACTCGTCTCGGTTGCTGAAGCAGGTCATTCACTTGTGCTTCTTGGCAGGGAGAGAGTCCTTGAAGATATGTGGGTCAGCCTGGCAGGTGATGGTATCGCGCTTAACTGGTTTGAGATTTCCCATTTTGACGCGAAACAGCGCATCAGCTACGTAGACCTGCACATTAATCAGGACCGCGATGTTCAGAACGAAGCCTACGTATCGGCTCGATCGACGGTCCTCGAGGCGCTGGCGGGTACGGTCGATGGCGAGCAGGCTGAATCCTTTGTTGGATACGCTCCGGTTCTAGATGCCGTGGCCGAGCTTCTCCGGAAGGGCAACCTGCTCGAAACACGGAATGCGTTCGCCTCCTCTGTGCAAGATGGGCGACGTATTGGCGTATTGGCGGATGTCTTGGACAGGCTGCTGGAGCGCGAGCGGTCCAAGACCGAACAGCTTGCAGACCAGTTCGGATTGGACCGAGCCAAGGTCTACTCGCCCGATGAGCAGATGGAGTGGCTTGCTTCGGAGTTGATGAGCGGTAATCAGCCCGCACTCAAATGGTGTCCTGATGTGCACAAGGCGGATTACGTCAGGCAGGTTCAGGAATTTCTCCGGGATCACCCCTTCCGATCGGAGATGCGTTGGGCGAGTCCCGTATTCTCTGCGTATGTTACGGCGAAGCGGTTCGGTGACACGAGGCTGCGGCCGGCACTGCGGCCCATCGGCGAGGAGACGGGGCTTCTTTTCGAGTTCGTCTCGGCTGGTGAAGAGGAGCTGCAGATCGATGAATGGCAGTTTGCGGCCCTGCATGCATCACTGCTGGCCGCTGAATGGCGAGCTGTCGAGGCGAGCGCGTCGATCGCGGAGTCGGATCCGTACGATCGGGCTGATGCATTGTCCGTCGAGGAAGCTTCTGGTGAATTGATTCTATTCGAAGGAGAATCGGTCCATCGTAGAACTAGCTTCCGGCTCACACTCGACCTGCCCGATACCGTTGCGTTGAAGGGCCCGCTGGCCTCGCTGTCGGTGCTGTTCCCCGCAACAGTATCCGTCGCTTCGGGAAGTTCTGTCAGCCTCGGTCCGGATTGTTTTATCAGGTGTGCGAATCTGCGTGTAGAGGGTGACACCGTGCAGATCTCTCGACGCTTGCGATCCGAAAATGTGTTGGATGGCGAGGCGGATGAGTCCAACGTGGTTCTCGAGATCACTGACCAATTTTCGTGCAATGCTACGCTGACGGGATCACCCTCTGTCGGCAGTTTCGAGTTGCATCTGCCCGATAAATACAAGCTTATGTACCCGTGGGTCTCCTATCAGAGGGTTCTCGAACCTCCGCTGCCGAAGCCTGATGACCGAGCGGTCCGCTTCGTGAACATGATGATGAATCTCCTCCGGAACCACGGCCACAGGGGATCAGCTGCGGTCTTTGACAAGAAGCTCGAAGGGCGACAGTCGATTAAGGGGGATGAATTCCGCAGGGTTCTTTCGGTGTTGCAGTCGCATGGCGTCATCGTGATGGATGGTCCGATGATCCACCTGTCCCCGGACTGGGACGCACAGCGCTACAGCGGTAAAGCGCGAGAAGGTGTGACGACCCTAGACGAGAAGCGGGATGCTTGGGCGCCCGTGCTAGAGGCGATTACAGAGGTGATCAAGTCCTAGCAAGCCTGCCCGCAGCAAGGATAGGGGGTAGCGCCCTCTCGCTTGCGAGGTTGGCGGATGCGGCTCAGATCCTCATGAGACCTGGGTGGCTGTCGGCGGAGTGTGGCGGTGTCCGCAGCGGGGTCATGGGGCGGTGGCTCACTTGTGCAGTCTCGTTCACCGTGACCGACGAGCTATGGATTTCTGTTTCCCGGCGGACACGGCCAGTCCGCAGCCAGTCCGCAGGACACCCGTAAACGGCCGTCGGGAGCCAACGCATGCCAACCGGAAAATCGCAGGTCAAGCCCTGGAAGGGGCTCCGCCGCAGGTCAGGGTCGAGCCGCAGACATTCCGTCTGAGCGGATGAAATAACACCGCGTCTGCACCTGGTAAACATGCAGGTCAGGTGGGGTCGGCTCCTCCAGAAGGCGACCCCTTGCCGTACCTGGTCACGGACAAGGAGTCCGTCATCCTTGCCGCTCGCTACCACTACTGATCTGACGCGTCAGGCGGACACAGGCGGCCACGACCTCGGCACGGTGACGGGACTCCGTACCGGCCACGGCTGCCTCGACCCGCCGGGTGTACTCGCGCTCGCGCTCCCGTTCCCGGCGCTCTTCCGTCCGGTGGCGCACCCACCGCCGCACCACCCCGGCGAGCACCACGAGGGCCACTAGTGGCCACGCGTACTCGCCTGTCGAGCCCGTAGCCGCATTTACCGCACCGACCATCGCGACCGTTCTCCCTGTGTCGTCGAGCCATCGAGTCCTTCCCGGCAGGTGAGCCGGTGCCGCCAACTCTTCGCGTCGGCCAGGGTTTCCCTCTAGCGTGGGGAAACTCAGGGGAAACCGATCACCGCACGGGGGGGGACATGGGGGGTGGACGGCCCGCCACGAACGGTGTCGGGGCGCGACCCGAACTCCGGGAACTGGCAGAGTGGTTCCGTGCGGCCTTGCGTGCGGCCGGGTACGAGACCGCCAATGCCTTTCTCTCCGCCCGCCGGGTTCCGTCGCCTCACAAGAACGCGGTGTACGACATCATCGGTGCCCGCCGCCTTCACAAGCTGTCGACCACCGAGCAGTTCGCCGAGTCTCTGGGGTTGCCCCGGCAGGCGGTCGCTGACGTATGGGGACGGGCGCGGTTCGAGATGGAGCGGCGGGAGCTGGCCGCGAGGCGGGCCGAGTCTGGCCGCGCTTCCGCGGCCTGGCCCGAGATCCCGCTGCCGGATGACTGGCTCGAGGACCTGTTGGCCAGCCAGGAGGAGGCCGCCGAGCAGTTCCCGTACGACCTTCTGGGCGTGCGTAAACCCCCGTTGTCCCATATCCACGTCGAGCAGGACCTCCAGCCGCTTTCCAAGGACGCGGCGCGCCACGCGCCGCGTACCAAGGGCCCGGTACCGAACCTGGCCGTCGCCCTGTCCTCCCATGACCATCTGTTCGTCACCGGAGGCCCCGGCGCGGGCAAGACGACCCTCGGCCGCCATCTGGTCCGGCAGATCGCCCGGTACTGGCTGCGCGTCGAGGGGGCGGAGGACCCCTGGTGCCGCGAGGCGGTTGTCCCGCTGCGGGTCACGGCGACCGACCTGCAGACCCGCCGCCCCTTCCACCAGCAGCTCAGCGACGCCGCCGGCCGCACCGGGACCCTGCGCAGCGCTGTGCCCGCCGACCGGTTCGCCGTGCGGCCGCACGGGGTGCGATGGTTGGTGATCGTCGACGGTCTTGACGAGGTCGCTTCCCCGGACGACCGGAAGCTGATCCTGAACAACCTGGCCCGGGAGATCCGGCCGCACGGTGCCTTCCGGCTCCTGATCACCTCGCGGCCGCTTCCCCAGGACGAGCTGGCACCCTTGCGTGACCAGCCGTCCATGGGTTTCTACACACTCGCCGGTTTCGACTCCGTGCAGCAACTGGCCTTCGCCGAACGCTGGTTCTCCGCTCAGGGAGTCGATGACCCCGCCTTCGAAGCCCGCGCATTCCTGGAGGAGGTCGGGCACGCCGGCCTGGGCGAGGTGCTCCAGGTGCCGCTGCTGACGACCATCGCCGCCGCCCATCGCAGCCGGAACCCCGGCGCACCGCTGCCCCGAGGGCGCGTCGCGTTGTACGAGCAGTTCCTCGCCGACGTCGCCACCGCCCGGGAGAGCGCGGACGAGGTGGACAAGGGGTTCCGATCCCGCTGGGAGCGGCGTGGGCAGGGGCGGCTCGCCCAGTGGCTGCTCGACCACCGGGATCGCCTGGTCACCCATCTGGCACGCATCCGCACCACGAGTGCCTCTGCCCCTTTGCTGGACGCCGCCGTGCGATGGCTGGCCGCGACTCTGCCCGCGGACCTCGCCTGGCCGGACGGGGCCGGCGAAGAACTGGGCCAGTTCCTCATGCAGAGCGGCGCTCTCGTCCACGACCACGGTGAGCTGTTCTTCCTGCATCTTTCGTTCGCGGAGTTCCTGGCCGCGAGAGACGAGGCGGCCCGCATCCCGGCGGACTTCCCGGGCCTCGATGACTGGGCGGTCGAGATCCGCAGCCCGTCCTCCCGGAACCGGGTGCTGTTCACCTTCGCCCTGTGGGCCCGGCGTCCGGGTCACGATGTGACTCTCGTCGTACGACATCTTTTGGCCGGTGACCTCGATCACCGGATCATGGCGCTGCGGCTGATCACCTCCGGAGTGCGGCTGGGGGAGGCGCTGGAGGAGGCGGTGATCGAGCGGGTTGTGGACCTCGGCCACGACTCGGACCACCTCGACCGCAATCACGGCCGTGGCCGCCAGGTGCTGCGGGAGCTGTCTCAGCTTCGGGGAAACCGTCGCCTTGCGGCCACACTGCGGAGGATCGCGGAGACCGACGGACTCGACGCCTCGTTGCGGATCGGTGCGGCCGCGGCCTACGCGGAGGTCGCCTCTCTTTCTGAGGGGGTTGCCCTGCTCCAGGACTTCGGACGGCGACTTCCGGTGGAAGGCGCCCTGGAGTGCTGCCGGGAACTGGCCGCGCTCGCCCCGGCGGAAACAGATTTCCGGGCGTGGCTCCTGTCCGACGTACTCGCCGCTCCGACGGCTTCCTCATGGAGCCGTCTGACGGCCGCGGAGGAACTCGCCGCGCTGGGGCGTACTGACGGATTGGCCGAGTTCGCGTGCTCTGTCCTGGCAGGCAGCGAGGAGAACGGCGGGACCCTGAAGAGGGCCGGCCAGTTCTGGTTCGAGCTGGAGGGGCCGTCGGCCGCACCACGCGTCAGGGCGGCGGTGGCAGGGCGCGCCTGTACCAGGGACTGGGCCAAGGCCGCGCTGGCGCACGTGTTGTTCCTCTTCGGGCTGGTCGAGGAGGCACTCCCTCTCCTGGCACACACCATCCAGAACAGCACGGACGACGAGTCGATCGACGACGTGGTGCACGGCTGGCTCGACCAGGAGGGGGAGAAGGCCGCCGACGGCTTGGTCGAGCTGTTGCGTGGATACGAGGTGTGGAACTCGGACGACCGTCCGAGTATCGCCATGGACCTCGCGGGTGCCGGGTACAGCCGACAGGCGGCGGAAGTGGTTCGGCTCAGCCTCCACGATCCTGCCCCCGACACTCGGCACAACCTCGCGCTGGAGGTCATGGCGCTCATCCGGGCCCTCGGCCCGGACAGTGCGGACGAGGTTCTCGGCTGGCTGGACCGGAACCGCGCGACGACGGACTCCTACGCCATCGCCCTGCGGGACCTGACGGAGGCCGGCGCCGACGCGGCGAGTCTGCTGCCGCTGGTACGGCGCCTGCTCCGTCATCCCGGCAGCAGACACAGCGAGTTCACCTCGGCCGCCCGAGTGCTGTTGAGGTCCGTGCCCGAGAGCGCCTGCGCCGAGGTGCTCGCGGCCCTGCGTGACCGCCCGTACGGCGGCCCCGCCCTGCGCTCGGCGCTGCTGCCACTGCTTGCCGAGTACGGTGAGGCGGCAGCCGTACGCACGCTGGGCCAGGAGCTTCTGGCGGACCCCGGTCTGGTCGACCGCGAACTGCAGGCCGTGGTCACAGCGTGGCTGACCGTGGAAGGCCGGGAGGCGGCGGCCGAGGTCGTGAACCGGGTCCGTGCTGCCGTGCACCTGACAGTCGGCCAGGCCGTATCCCTGGCCGTGCTGCTGACCGCCGAGGGACAGCCGGACGCGGCGGCCCCCCTCTGGTGCCAGGTGACCACGGCTCCCGAGGCCGGTCTCGAGACCCGCTGGCGGGCTGTTCAGGAGCTGCTCGCCTCCGGCAACGCCGCCCAGGTCGAACAAGCTCTACGCACAGCTCTGGCGGCCCCGCGGGAGGCAGACGAGGTCCTGTTGCTGCGTCGCCTGCTGGCCTGGGTGTGCCCGCCTGCCGGTTAGCCCCCACGAGTCATGGGGCCCGCTTCTTCGGAAGCGGGCCCCTCCTGTTCTCGCAGGCACCCGGTGCCGGTGATCACGGTCGGGGGACGGGTCAGGCGCCGGGCCTGAAGCCGTCCGTGGGGTGCCGCTCGGGCGACGGTGACGAGCCCG
Source organism: Streptomyces durhamensis (assembly GCF_000725475.1). Taxonomy (NCBI): domain Bacteria; kingdom Bacillati; phylum Actinomycetota; class Actinomycetes; order Kitasatosporales; family Streptomycetaceae; genus Streptomyces; species Streptomyces durhamensis. The sequence goes on along the minus strand of NZ_JNXR01000007.1, from coordinate 318,599 downwards.
GGAACACCCACCGTCGCGGGCGCCGCGCAGCACCGGGACGGTCCGCCGCTGATGCCGGTCGCAGACCCCCCGATCGGTAGACTCTGGCGGGCCAAGGTCTCCTGTGCTTCGGCTGGGAGGTTCTCTGAGTACGTGCCGCGTCCGTGGAGGAATGATCTCAGTGTTGACTATGCAGGAAGCCCTACTGGTGCTGAACAAGTACTGGACCGAGCACGGGTGTCTGGTCGTTCAGCCCATGAACACTGAGGTAGGCGCGGGAACGCTCAACCCCGCCACGTTCCTGCGGGTTCAGGGACCGGAGCCGTGGCGTGTCGCCTACGTGGAACCGAGCGTCCGGCCCGACGACTCCCGCTACGGCGAGAACCCCAACCGCTTGCAGACGCACACGCAGTACCAGGTGATCCTGAAGCCGGAGCCCGGAAACGCCCAGGAACTGTTCCTCGGCAGCCTGCGCGCCATCGGCATCGACACGGCGGCACACGACATCCGCTTCGTCGAGGACAACTGGGCCTCTCCCGCGCTCGGGGCCTGGGGGCTCGGCTGGGAGGTGTGGCTCGACGGCCTGGAGATCACCCAGTTCACCTACTTCCAGCAGGCCGGCGGCATCGCCCTGGACCCGGTGTCCGTCGAGATCACCTACGGCATGGAACGGATCCTGATGGCGCTCCAGGGCGTCAACCACTTCAAGGACCTCCAGTACGCGCCCGGTGTCACGTACGGCGAGGCCTTCGGTCAGGCCGAGTACGAGATGAGCCGCTACTACCTCGACGAGGCCGACCTGGACACCCAGCGGACCCTGTTCGAGGCCTATGCGAGCGAGGCGCGGCGCATGCTCGACGCGAACCTGCCCGTGCCCGCGTACTCGTACGTGCTCAAGTGCTCGCACACCTTCAACGTGCTCGACGCGCGGGGTGCCATCTCCACCACCGAGAGGGCGAGCTCCTTCGCCCGGATGCGCGGGCTGGCCCACGAGGTCGCCGAGCTGTGGGTCGCCCGCCGTGAAGAGCTCGGCTTCCCCCTGGGCACGAGCTCCGGCACCAGCCCCGCCACCTCCGGCGTGCAGGCGGCCGAGACCCGGAGCCATGCCGACGCCGGGGAGTCCGCCGGGGCGGAGGCGGGGGCGGCTTCGGAGCCCGTCCTACCGGCCGGGCCGGCGCCGGCCACGCTGGTGCTGGAGATCGGCGTGGAGGAGATGCCGCCGGCCGAGGTCACGCGGACCTCGCAGGCGGTACGGGCGGCGCTGACGGAGAAGCTGGCCACCACCCGGCTCGGGCACGGTGAGATCAGCGTCTCCGCGAGCCCCCGGCGTGTCGTCGCCGTCGTCTCCGAGGTGCAGCCCCGCGAGGCGGACTACGAGCAGACGGTGCGCGGGCCGCGGGTCTCGGCGGCCTACGACGCGGAGGGAAACCCGACGAAGGCGGCCGTCGGCTTCGCCAGGAGCCAGGGTGCTGATCCGGCGGACCTCGGTCGCGTCACCGTCGGGGCCAACGAACACGTCGCCCTCACGCGGCAGGTCGTCGGGCGTTCGGCCGAGGAGGTCCTGTCGTCCCTCCTCCCCGAGGTCGTGGCGGGCCTGCGGGGTGAGAAGAACATGCGGTGGAACGCCCCCCGGCTCTCCTTCACCCGCCCGATCCGCTGGATCATGGCCCTGCTGGGAGACCAGGTCATCCCTTTCACGGTGTCCAGCCTGACGTCGGGACGGACGACGCAGGTCCACCGTGACGCGGTGGCTCCCGCGGTGGAGGTGCCGACGGCGGACGCGTGCCTCTCCTTTCTGAAGGAGCACGGAATCCTCGCGGACGCCGCGGAGCGCCGGCGGCTGGTCGTGGACGGCGCGACCCGGCTCGCCGCCGAGGTGGGCGGACGTATCGACGTGGACCGGCACGGGGCACTGATCGACGAGATCACGAACCTGGTCGAGTTCCCGACCCCGATCCTCGGGGGCTTCGACGCGAAGTACCTCGGGCTGCCCGCGGACATCCTCGTCACCGTGATGCGAAAGCACCAGCGGTACCTTCCCGTCGTGGACGCGGAGGGCCGGATGCTGCCGTACTTCGTGGCGGTGGCCAACGGACACTGCGACCACGATGTCGTCCGTCGCGGTAACGAGGCCGTCCTGCGCGCCCGCTACGAGGACGCCGCGTTCTTCTGGAAGGCGGATCTCGAAACGCCGCTGACCGAGATGAGGGAGAAGATCCGCCTCCTCACCTTCGAGGAGCGGCTCGGCTCCATGGCGGACCGCGCGGATCGCATCTCGGCCGTGGCCCGCCGGCTCGCGGACGTCCTCGGCGTCTTCGGTGCGGACCGCGAGGTGCTGGAGCGGGCCGCGCAGCTGACCAAGTTCGACCTCGGCTCCCAGATGGTCACGGAGCTGTCGAGCCTCGCGGGCGTCATGGCCCGGGAGTACGCCGCCCGTGCCGGGGAGAGCGAGGCGGTGGCGCAGGCCCTCTTCGAGAACGAACTGCCGCGCTCCGCCGGCGACAACCTGCCCGCCACCCTGCCGGGCGCCCTGCTGGCCCTGGCGGACCGGCTCGACCTGCTGGCCGGTCTTTTCGCGATCGGAGCGGAACCCACGGGCAGCTCCGACCCGTTCGGCCTGCGCCGTTCCGCACTCGGTGTGGTCAACATCCTGCTCCGCAGGAGCGACCTGGCCGGGCTCACGCTCAGCGAGGGACTGGCGATCGCGGCGCGCGAGCAGGCCGTCCCGGTCGAAGCGAAGACCCTTGACGACACCGCACAGTTCGTACTGCGGCGCTTCGAGCAGCAGCTCATCGAGATGGGGCACTCCACCACCGATGTGCGGGCGGTGCTGGTGCGGGCCGACTCGCCGCTGCTGGCCGCGCGCACGCTGGAGGAACTGGAGAGCCTGCAGGGCGACGAGCGGTTCGCCACGGTTCTGGCCGCGTTCCAGCGTGCGCGGCGCATCGTGCCCGCCGGAGTGGCCGCGGACTACGACCCGGACCGGCTCGCGGAACCGGCCGAACAGGCTCTGCACGCCGCGCTGACCAAGTGCCGGCAGGTTCTCGACGGAGAGACCTCACTCGTCCGCTTCAGCACGGAGACGGGTGACCTCGTCGACGCGGTGAACACCTTCTTCGACGACGTCCTGGTGATGGCCGAGGACCCCGGCGTCCGGGCGAACAGGCTGGGCCTGCTCGCCGCCGTGCGCGACCTCGCGGAAGGCATCATCGACTGGGAGGCGCTCGTCTGACGACGGACGCCCGGCCCCTGAAGAGGGGCCGCCCTTGAAGAGGGCCCGCCCTTGAAGAGGGCAGGAGAGCGGCCTGCGACCGAATCCTCACGCTTTTGCGTGGGAAGCGGTTGCAGGCCCTTTTTTATGAGGAAAGGCGCTGGTCACGACGCCGGTCACCGGCGCACATATTCGAAATATACCGGCCATAGACCGTGATTGTGGCTCGACGTGTGAGGCTGGCCTTCAGTGGTCACAACGTGCACGCAACAACACCGCGCAGCGATCGTAAAACCGCTCCGAGGTAGCACGGACCAAATCCTGCCCTTTCTTAGGAGGCGTTTGGATGCCCAAGCCGCGCGAAAAGAAGGACAACCACCTGCTCTACGCTGATGCGGTCGCGTCACGTGGTAAGTCGGGCGTTTGGTTCGGCGAGCGTGAAGACTTCAAGACCAAGCAGACCAGCGTGATGGACGCCGTCAAGGAACGCGTCGAGTGGGTCCCGGTCGAGAACGCCGTCATGGCGATCAGCCTTGACCCGCCCGGCATCGTGCTGATGGCGCCCAACCCGTCGCTGCCCGGCATCATCGTCCTGGCCGACGGTGCCACGTCCGAGAACACCGAGCATCTCAAGAAGCACTACACCGAGATCGTTCAGGACGTCCTGAAGGCCGCGGACATCGCGGAAGAAGAGTAGTTCCACCCCTCCTGTTGCGGTGTCCTTGGCAATTCGCGATGACACCGCAACAGGCTCCTCTGCTATGCGGTTCGTTCTGGCGCATGGCTGGTTCCGCGTGTTTTAGGAGGTCGCCATGAAGAGCGATGCCGATCGACTCTGGAACAAATATCTGCTTCTTGGGCAGGGGGCTGAGGGTATCGTTTTCGACCCTGTCTCCCTGGAGAGTGCCAGTCTCACGGCCGATGAAATGAAGCGGCTCAACGGCAACGAGCCCGAGATTCTGGCCGAGATGAAGAAGCTCGGTTTCTCTCCGGATCCCCCCTCGGCACCTCAGCGCGATCGCGTCCTCGACCGGGTCCGCGGACTGGGCATGACGGGTACGCCGGAGCGCATCAGTGGCTACCGCATCGTGGTGACCGATCGCTGCAACATGACCTGCACGTACTGCTTCGTCGACACCAACACGGGTGCCGATGACATCACCATCCCTGACCTGCGCGAAGGGCTCGAGTACCTCTTCGAGCAGAACGCCGGCCAGGACGAAGTCACCATCCAGTGGTTCGGCGGAGAGCCGACCACCCGGTTCGATCTGATGAAGTACGGCGACGAGTACAGCCTCGAACTCGCCGAGAAGCACGGTGTCGGGCGTGTGCAGTTCACCGTGGTCACCAACGGGGTCCTGGTCAAGGACCACATGATCGAGCACTTCAAGGAGTTCAAGTACGGAGTCGGCGTCTCCTTCGACGGCCGGCCGGACGACAACAAGATCGAGCGCTTCCTGCTCTCGGGGAAGCCGGCCGACGAACGGATCCACCGGAACATCCAGCGGCTGCGCGACGCGGGCGTGCACGTGGGCTGCAACCTCACCCCCACGCCGGCCAACGTGAGCGATCTGCCGAACACGGTCGAGTACGTGCTCTCGCTCGGTATCAACTTCATCTACGTGAACACGCCGATACCGATCTCCGGCCGCTGGCACGTCGACGGCGAGGCGCTGTGCCGCGCGGTCTTCCGTTCGCGCCTGCTCGCGCTGTCCCACGGCGCCATGCTGTTCTCCTCGCTCGACCGCATCTACCAGGCATTGGACACGCGCCTGCCGAAGATGTACGAGCACATCCAGCAGGACGGCGGCCTCAACGCCGCGCTGCTGTCCCGAGGGCGGATCTCGATCCTCGACCTCAACTGGCGTGACGACTCGTTCGTCTTCCCGATCAGTCAACTCCGCGAGAACCCGCAGCTGTTGGGGCAGGCGGCCAAGAACCTGCTGCCGGCACCGCAGTGCGGCGACTGCCCCGCCGCCGCCGTCTGCGGCGGCCCGTCCCGCAACGATGTCTCGCTGCGCAACAACCCCGAGCCGGACCCCCAGATGTGCGACTTCTTCCAGGTGGGCCTGGAGCTCGCCCTCACCGACCACACGGGGTTGCAGTGAGCGACGGGTTGGGTGCACTCAGCGGAGTGCTGGTCTCGACAGCCGACAACTGCGCGGTGAACTGCCGGTTCTGCTTCCGGGCCGACGTCGGACGCGATGTCCTGAGCCTCGACACCTACTCCCGGGCTCTGTCGCGTCTGCGTGAAATCGGCATCGACGAGCTGTGCCTCTCGGGCGGTGAGCCGACCGATCACCCCGACTTCGGCCGACTCGTCCGGGTGGCGCTGCAGTTCGGCTTCCGCGCCTCGGTGGTGACGGCCGCCAGGACCGGGCCGCGGCTCGACGCGCTGGCCGAGGTCGCCGGCATGCTGAGCCATGTCACCGTGTCCGCCGACAGCCAGAAGGCGGAGGAGATGGGCCGTACGGGCCGGACCATCGCCTCGACGCCTCCGGTCTTCGAGGCGTTGGGGCACCACCGGGCCAGCCTGCACGTCACCGCCTACGCCCTGGACGGCGACGACCTCGACGTGATCTCCGCCGTGGTCAAGACGGCCGAGGTCCCGGTCGAGGTCAGCCCCCTCCTGCCGTCGCCGACGTTCCGGTTCGAGAACCCGGACCTCGCGCGCGACCTGGAGCTGATATCCACGTCCTTCGGCATGTCGGACCAGCTGCGCACGGTGGTGGCGGACTACCACGCATGGCTGCACGGCAGCGTCGTGCGGTCCTGTGAGTCCGAGCGGCTGTATCTGTCCGCCGACGGGTTCCTGCGCCGCTGCCCGTACGACAGTTCCCGGCAGGTGTCGGTCTTCGCGGGGCGGCAGGAGATCCGCGACGCGCTTGAGCAATCGTTCTGTGAACCGCCGACCACAGGCCTCGCCTGTATGGCGATCTGCCGTTCGGACACGCACGAGGGGTGAGGCGCACATGGGTATGACGGAGGATCAGCCGGCGATTGTGGTGGGCACGATGCGCTGCTCGGGATCGTTCAACGGCCTGATGGTTCTGGGCCGCGACCCGGACGACGCACGGGCGTTCATCGAGCGAGCGCTCGCGCAGGGCTTCGCCACCTTCGACACGTCTCCCATCTATGCGCGCGGCGGGTCGGAGGAGGACCTCGGCGCCCACCTTCCCCGCGAGGCGGCCGTGTGGACCAAGGTCGGTGTCGACATCACCACCCCGCTCCCCACGCTCGACTACAGCCTGGACGGGCTGGCCAAGTCCTTGCAGGGCAGCCTCGGGCGGTTGAGGCGCGATCGTGTCGATGTCGCCTTCGTGCACAATCCGGAGCCGACGAGAGTCTCGGACATCGACTTCGCCGGGTTCGCCAGGCACTGTTCGCAGACGGGCCAGGCGGATCTCATCGGCGTCAGTGTGCTGCTGCCGGAGGTGAGCCTGCCTCAGATCGCCGGCAAGCTGCCGGCCGGCAGTCTGGTCATGTGCGAGGCGGACCAGCTGGATCCCGGGGACACGCGCACGCTGAAGCTGCTCGCGGACTACCGCCTCGTCGTGCGCAGCCTCTTCTCGGGCGGCTCCCGGCTGCACGACGTGTCGCCGGACCGGCGAGAGGAGTCGATCGCCGCCAGGATCGCCGAGATACGTGAGACCTACGCCCCCGAGGCCGTGGTCATCGGGCCCCGGACCGGTGAGCAGCTGGACGACTATCGGGCGGGGCCCGCCTGGACGGCGGTCGCCGGGAAGCGGGCTTCGGCCGAGGAGACCCATGTCGGCGCGTGAGGACGAGGTGGCCCAGCAGCTCAGGGTGTTCGGCTTCGCGCGTGTCCCGCAGGCGGCTTCCGCCGTGATCGACGACCTGGGGCGCGCGTTCGACCGGGTGATGGACCTGCCGGCCGGGGACGCCCCGGCCGAGCGGGTGACCAAGTTCGATGCTCTCACCGAGATGCCCGAACTGGGGCTCGTCGCCGAATCGGAGTGGGTGGGCGCCGTCTGCGGGGCGCTCTTCGAGCGCAAGTTCCAGGTCATAGCCAGCGATGCCAATCTGCTGGTCGGCGATTCGTACTGGCACTCCGACGGGTTCTACGACACGCCGTTCCTGCGCTTCGTTCTGTACCTCGAAGCCACCACGCACGACACCGGAGCACTGCGCTTCCTACCGGGATCACACCGCACCGACAACGGCTGGCTGGGAGATCCGACCCGGCACGTCATCAGGCACAGGGAGGACCTCGGTCTGGAGGGCGGTGGCGTGCCGGGCGTGGTGGTCGAGTCCCGTCCCGGTGACGTCATCGTCTTCGACACGAACGTCCTGCACTCGGCATGGCACGGAAGCATGCGACGGCAGTTGGCGTTCAACTGCGTCGGTGAACCGGTGACCGAGACCGAGCAACGCGACACGAGTCGCTATTTCCTCAACCGCTACGTTTCCGGGTCGGTGCCAATCGGATGAAACTTGCTCCCTTGTCGGTGACCGAAGCCGATGTCACCCACTTCAGGACGTTCGGGTTCCTGCACCTGCGTGGGGTGCAGAAGGATATGGCGCCGGCGATCGCCGATGCCTTCGAAGGCGTCTTCGAGAGATTTCCCTTGGTCGGCCGACAGGGGCGCGCAGGGGTGGCCCGTATCGCCGAGCGCCACGAAGTGCTGCAGGAGGCACTGCTGGCCGACGGCCGATGCCCGCAGGTCGCCCGTCAGCTGCTGGGTACGAACGTGGCCTACGTCGGCGGTGACGGGGTGCGCTACGACGGCGCCACCTACTGGCACCGCGACGGCAACCACCGCAACCTCCGGCTGCTCAAGATCGTGCAGTACCTGGAACCGCTCGGTCCCGACAGCGGGGCCCTCCGGATCATCCCGGGCACGCATCGTCGTGGCGGGAGCTGGGACACCTTTGCCGAGGAGATGGCGAATCCGGACCAGCACTTCGGTATGAAGCCGACCGAGGTGCCGGCCTTCGTCATCGAATCCTCGCCGGGCGATCTCATCGCGTTCGATCCGCATTCCTATCACGCGTCGTTCGGGGGTGCCGACAACCGGCGGCAGATCACCACCACATACGCCGCTGTCCCGGAGTCGACGGCAGCCCGGCAGGAACTGAGTGACTACCTCCTTGCCGACCGGTCCGTGCTGTAGCAGGCCGACGCCTGGGCCACCGCTTTCTCGAACGAATGGATGGAAAGGGACGGTTTGTGACAAAGGACGTACCGGCGGAGACCGGAATACTGGCACCCCACCGACAGCTGATCAGCGAGTTGCGGTGGGAGGCGCACAAGTGGCTGCGTGAGCAGAACTTCGCGGAGATCGTGCTGCCGTCCGTCTGGACCCGGTCCGAAGAATACGGTGTCGAAGAGTTCACCCTCGCCCACAGCAGGAAAGGCCCTGAGCTCGACCTCAGGCTCCTCCAGTCCCCCGAGTTCCCGTTGTTCAACGCGATGGCCAGGGGGCTGGGGCCGAGCTACACGTTCGGCCGCTGTTACCGCTACGAACAGGATGCTTCGTTCTCCGACGGAAACTACCTGATGGAGTTCGAGCAGCTGGTCTTCGCGCAGAGCGGCACGACGGTCGAAGAGATGGCGGCTCTGACGGACCAGTTGGTGATCCGTCTGGCGAAGGTCGCCGGAATCCGGGTTGACCCACGGGAGTTCTTCCACCTCGGCCCCGCAGGGCTGGTGCCCGAGCACAGCACCAACGGCCTGGCCGTCGAGTCCCTCGTGTTCCTCACCTTCTCCGAGGAGAGCACGCCCTCGGGCCGCGAGCAGCTGCTCAAGAGGCTCGGCGAGGCCGGCGCCCGCGTCTACGCGCTGGACGGATCCGCGGACATGTCCGGCACCGGCTCACCCGCTGCCCGGGAACGGTTCCTGATCGAGACGGACGCCGACCACCGCGCCGCGATCGAGGAGATCGCCGGGGAAGCCGCCGGTCCGGGTCTCAACGCGACGTGGAACATCTATCCGCCGTTCCGCTGGCGGCCCGGCGAGGTCACCGATTCGACCTACGACGTGCGGTCCATCACCTCACGCCGGGAGAAGGCCGCCGACGGCGGCGAGTGCATCGCGGACGCGGAGCTGTACCTGGGCGGCCTGGAGGTCATCCACATCCGCGGGTACGCGGACCACGCTCAGTTCCTGGAGAACCTCCAGCACGCGGGCCTGCCGAACCTGCGCGAGCGCTACGACTACCTCCTGCCCGCGTTGGAGGCGGCGCCGTCGGGGATGGTGGCCAGCTTCCTCGGATGGGAGCGGCTCGTCGCCGTGCTCCTCGGCCTGCCGTCCGCGTCCGGCGTGCCGTACTTCCCGCGTGCGGGGAACGGAGCTCCGCGCTGGTGACACAGGTTCAACCGTCCCGGCAGACCGCGCCGCTGGAGTGGTTCGACGAACTGCGGGAGTCCCGTGGCGTGGTCTGGGACGAGAGTACGAGCACGTGGTACGTGACGCGCTATGACGACGTGTACGAGCTGCTCCGGGACCCACGGCTCGGGGCGCAGGTCGAGACCTACTGCCCGCCCGGTCTGACGGAGGCGCAGCGCAGGACGTACTGGCGGGTGACGGAGTTCGTGGACCTCTGGCCGGTGTTCTCCGACCCGCCGCGGCACACCGGTATGCGGCGCCTGCTCCTTCCGCTGTTCACCCCCGCCGTCGTACAGCAGGTGGTCACCGCGATGGCCGAGTCGATCGCGGCGACGAGCCCCGGCGTGCCGGCCGGCCGCCTGTTCGGCGCGGTGGTCAGGCCGGCCCTGGCCGCCGGTCTGTGCCGCCTGCTCGACGAGCCCGCCGACGCCCTGGCGGAGCTCGCCGACTGCGCCACCCGGATCCTCGCCCTCGGCCCGATCGAGTCGTACGACCCTCAGGTCGGGCTCCGTGCGGAGAAGGCCCTGGACGAGCTGACCGCCCTCGTCGCGCGACGCTGTGAGGCGCCGCGCGGAACTCTCGCCACGGCGTTGAGCCGCGCGCTGTCCGAGGGCACCTTGAACCTCCTGGACGCCACCGCGGTGTACGCCCAGCTCGTGAGCGGCGCGCTGGAGCCGGCCGCCGCGGCCGTCGCGCGCCTGCTGGAGGCGGTGACGGGGTCGGAGTGGGCCACGGCCGACCTCAAGGCGGAGGTCGACGAAGCAGCCGACGAGGCGCTGAGACTGGCCACCCCCTTCCATCTGGCCACGCGGCGCGCACTGACCGATGTGCCCCTCCACGGGCACACCGTGGCGGCCGGATCGCGTGTCGTTCTCGTCCTGGCGGCCGCCAACCGCGACCCGCGAAGGTTCGCGGACCCGCTGACGTTCCGCACCGACAGGATCGGGGCCCGGCACGTCGCGTTCGGCCGCGGACGGCATGCCTGTCTGGGGGCCGCGCTCACGCGGAACGTCATGCGGGAGATGGCTCTCGAACTCGCCGCGAGAGGAGTGCTGGAGGGCCTGCCGCCTCTCAGCGCTGTGTGGAACGTGGACTTCGGCGGGCGCTTCGTCCACGACATGGTGGTCGAGCAGAGTGCGTGAAGCCGCGGAGAAGGCGCAGGAGCTCGGGATGCAGGTGCGGGAAGCGACGTACGGGACATGGTCTTCGCCGGTCTCCGAAGAGCATGCGGCGCACAGCGTCTTCCGGCTGGGCGACATCCAGGTCGACGGAGAAGACGTCTGGTGGACGGAGGCGCGGCCGGAGGAGGGCGGACGGACCGCGCTGGTACGGCGCCGTCCGGACGGCACCGTCGGCGACGTCGGCCCCACGACGCTGAGCGTGCGCAGCAGCGTGTACGAGTACGGTGGCGGCGGCTTCCTCGTGGAGGACGGCACCGCCTATGTCGTCAGCGCCGGCGACCATCGGCTGTGGCGCCTCGAACGGGACGGCGGGAGGACTCCGCTCACGCCCGGGGACCCCGGCGTGCGGTACGCCGACTTCTCTCTCGACCGCGCGCGCGATCGCCTGGTGTGTCTGGCCGAGGTGCACGGTGACGGCGGGGAACACCCCGACCACCGCCTGGTGGCCGTGTCCCTGGAAGCGACGGCGGACCCGGAAGTCCTGGTCGGCGACCGGGAGTTCCTCTGCTCGCCGCGGGTCAGCCCGGACGGGGGACAACTCTGCTGGATCCAGTGGTCGGCGCCGAGGATGCCGTGGGACGGCACGGAACTGTGGCTCGCCGAGCTGGACGAGGGCGGACGGCCCGTGGGCGCGCGGAAGGTGGCCGGCGGTCCGGCCGAGTCGGTCATCCAGCCGCAATGGGGGCCGGACGGACTGCTGTACTTCGTCTCCGACCGGTCCGGCTTCTGGAACATCCATCGGCTCCGGTCCGGATCGGTCGAGCCCGTCACCTCGCTGGAGGTGGACTTCGGCCGGCCGCAGTGGGTCCTGCATCTGGTCAACTACGCGTTTCTGGACGCGACCACCATCGCCGCGGCCGGGTCCGACCAAGGGCGTTGGCGTGTCTACGTGGTGGACACACCGACGGCGACGGCGCGGGAACTGCCTCTCCCCTACACCGAGGCGGGCTTTGTGGTGCGGTCCCGGAGTGGCCGGATCGTGCTCGACGCCGCCTCGCCGTTCGCGTCACGGTCCGTGGTGGAGGTCGACCCGGCGACCGGTGCGTTCCAGGTGCTCGGCCGGGCGCAGGCGGCGGCGTCCGTCCCGCGGGAGTTCCTCTCGGAGCCCGAGCAGGTCGCCTTCGAGGGCAGTGAGGGAAGAACTACGTTCGGGTTCTTCTACCGGCCGCGAAACCCCGGATTCCGCGCGCCCGACGGAACCCTGCCCCCGTTGCTGGTCCGTGTGCACGGCGGCCCCACGGCGGCATCGAGCCCCATGCTCGACTACGCCGTCCAGTACTGGACGACGCGGGGCATAGCCGTCCTCGACGTCAACTACGGCGGCAGCTCCGGGTACGGCCGCGCGTACCGCGAGCGGCTGGCCGGGCGGTGGGGGGAGACGGACGCGCTGGACTGCATCGCGGGCGCCGAGCACCTCGTGGCGCGTGGCGAGGTGGACGCGAACAGCCTGATCATCCAGGGCGAGAGCGCCGGCGGCTTCACCGTGCTCAACGCCCTGGCCTTCCACGACACGTTCCACGTCGGTATCTGCCACTACGGCATCGCCGACCTCGTCGCTTTCGACCAGGGGACGCACAAGTTCGAGTCGCACTACTGCGAGCGCCTGGTGGGCCCCTATCCGCAGGCCAAGGAGGTCTACCGAGAGCGATCGCCGCTGTACTCGGCGAACCTGCTCAGGAGCCCCCTGATCATGTTCCAGGGACTGAACGACCCCGTGGTGCCCGCCGGCCAGTCCCGTGCCATGTACGAGGCGGTGCGTGAGAACGGTGTGCCGTGCGCCTTCCTTGCCTTCGAGGGAGAGGAGCACGGATTCCGGGTGGCCGAGAACATCCATCGGTGCATACGTGCCGAGCTGTATTTCGTGGGCCGTGTTCTCGGGTTCACCGATGCCGTGCCGGATGCCGCGGTCGAGATCGAGAACATGGCCTGAGGCGGGCCGGAGCGGTTCCGGGTTCCCTCAACCGTGCAGTACGCGGGCCCTTTCCGGGGAGGAGAGCCGCCACACGCTGTGCTCCACCGAGACCTCTCTGGCTTCGTCGGCCAGAATCGCCTGGTAGAGCAGTTGCAGGTGCCGGCCCGGCTGGATACCGAGATCCTCGACCATCAGGTGGTAGGCGTTGAGATAGGTGGCCAGGGCCTCGTCCCGCTGACCAGAGCGCCACAGGGCCGTCATGAGGTACCCGCGGAGTCTCTCCTGGTGGGGATACAAGGCCACCAGGCGGACCAGATCAGGGATCACCTCGGCGTTGCGGCCGAGGTGGAGCTGCGACGCGAAGAGGTCCGACAGCAGGGAGATCCTCAGATGTTCCAGCCGGGCCGTCTCGGCCTGCATCGCCACGGTGGTGGCCAGGCCGCTCAACGCCTCTCCGCGCCACAGCTGCCCGGCCTCGTGGAACAGCACACTGGCCTGCTGGACGGCGCCTGTTCTCAGGTACTCCTGACCTCGGTCCCACAGACGCCTGCAGCAGTCCAGATCCAGCTGACCCGGGGTGACGGACAGGACGTACCCGTCACCCACGGTCATCAGGGTGATGCCGTCACCCCCCTCCACCAGCTTGCGAATGCGGCTGACGTAGAGCTGCACGTTCTTCCGGGCGCTGGCCGGAGGCGCGTCGCCCCACATGGCATCGATCAGCCTGCGCACGGGCACATGCCGGTTCGCATGGAGGCAGAGGTAGGCGAGGAGTGCCTGCTGCTTCGTTCCGCCCAGCGGCACGCTCACGCCACGTCTCACAATTTCGAACGGTCCGAGAATTCGCAATTCCGTGCCTGCTGACATACTTCAGCGCTCCTTCCTGGCCCCGCACACGAGATACGGAAACACAGTGGCGAAGTCATCAGATGGAAAGCGTCGGCCAGTCATGGTGGCCTCGCCGGACCGAAGTCAGGGACCCCAGGTCACATCGCCCGGAAGTGCAGCGGCGGAAAAGCCTGTAGCGGAATCAGCGCGGTGCTCGTCCGTCTGCCCCGGCCCGACGATGAACAGGCCGCTGAGTATGAGGGCGGGAAGAAAGATATGGGTAAGGCGAGTCAATGCATCCCCCTGTGCTTGAGCAGAGGCCGGGGCGACCGTCGGGTCATCTGGTCAACCGCCCGCCGTTACTGATCATGGCTACTATGTCCTCACTGACCTCCAGGGGGAAAGGTCGACGCGGTGGACGTTTTCGCTCCTGGCCTGATCCGTCCAGAGCGGCGGGCCGGCATCGCCGGGGCATCTCCACATGCTGCTGACACCGATCGAGCACGTCAAAGTACCATTCCGGCCATATGCCACTGGCCTTGACCGGCCGTCGGCGGACCGGTGCAGGAGGCCGCCCCGGCAGGCGAACCGCCGTCCCGGGCAGTGGAGTTGCTACACGGCATCCCGTGCCGCACGGGACGAGGTGACGGCCGCGGAACCCTGCTCGTGCGCAGGCTCCGTCAGCGGACGGACGGAAGGATCCACGGCCAGAAAGCGGAGTTCCGACGTATAGCCGACTCCGGATCGATCGTGCAGCCATGTGTCGTGCATCTCGGGAAGCATCTCCGTCACCCTGACCGTCCCATCAGGACCATCGGCCGCCTTCCGTACGGCTTTCGCGAAGAGATTCACCAGGGAAATACTGCTGAAATCCAGGAAGAGCGGCTTGTCTTCGTGGGCGGTGCGATAGAAAACGCGCTCCGGGACCCCCGCACCGTCCCGCCACGCACGTGCCGCGAGGAACCGGTCCGCTTCTCGCTCTTCGGTCACCCAGATGAGTTGTGCGGCGGAGTACGACCAGGACTCGCGTGCGACGACCAGATGGTCGATGGTGATGCGGGGGCGATGCGTGCCGGCGGGGAACGGGCTGAAGCTGTTCACCGTCACACCGGAAAGGAGTTCACCGAAGACCTCGATGAGCGGAGCCTCGAAATCGCCCGACCGGCAGCGCACGACAAGCCGGCCCTGCTCCCGGTGCACGTCGAGATCCGCCAGCGTCAGCAGGCGCCCCGGCGCGTCGGTACTCGGCGATCGCAGCGTCCAGTAGGTGTAGTCGGGGGCGAGCAACGCCGACGGGGGCGCCAGCCGTGAGGTGACGGTCGCCCAGTCCTTCGGCGGCACGAGGTAGATCCGCCGGGCGCCGTGGTCTCGGCTGTCGGCTTCCCGCAGCCGGTCCGGGAAGGGGTGCTGCTCGACGCAGACGCGGCTTTCCAGGGTGTTGCACGCGGTGTGCAGCTCTCCCAGGACCGCGAGGTAGTCGCCGGCGCGTATCGCCTCGGGGCCGGGGGCGGCGAGCATGACATCGGGGGAGTGATGGATCGCGGCGGCCCAGGCCGGAGCCGCTGCCGGGAACTCCGCGGAGCAGCGGTCGCGGAGCTCATCGCTGGTGAACGCCCGGGGAGCGGAGGGTTCCGGGTCTCCGAGCACGCGCTGCCACCGGGACTGGAACTCCGCCACCGCCGTCCTGACGGGAGAGGGCAGCCGCTGCGCCGAGTAGAACAGGTGGGGGGTGGCCGCGGCGAGCAGCCGCGCCAGCGGCATGGGACGACCCTCGTTGCGGGAGGTCCATCGATCGTGGAGCCCCGTGAAGAGCTCGGTGTACTCGTCGGCGATCCGGTTCGCCAGCCACCGAGCGCTGTCGAGCACGAGAGCCAGAGGCGCCGCGAGCGCGTCGAGCACGGGCCTGCCGAGCTCGACCTGTACCGCCCGGACGGTGTCCTCGTACACGAGGGTGCGTCCGGCGTAGTTCTGGCCGTGCCGGCGGACGGCGGCTTCCCCGGTCGCGGCCACGAACACGTCGTCGAGGTGGGCCAGGGCCTTGGACAGCCGCGCCGCGTCACCGGCGGCCGCCGCGACCTCGTCCCGTGCGTCGCACAGGTCGTCGAGGACGCTCAGCGCGTCCTCCCGATGCGCGCGATCGCCGATGCGCTCCAGCTTGGCGCGGAGTGTCCTTTCCGGCCGTGCCTCGACCCCGCCTTCCCAGCCGAGGGAAAGGACCCCCTTCGCCTCCAGGGCCGCCAGGGCGTCGAGGACCTCCGCCTCGGTCCCGAGGTGGGGACACCCCGCCACCTGGGGGAGACGAGCCAGCTCCCGCACCGGACGACAGCCGTCGCAGAGCCCCAGCAACAGGGCCTCGGAGTCGGTGAGACGCAAGGGGTCCTTGCCGGGGCGGAGCACGACGGAGCCGGTCAGCCGGTGCGCGGTGTCGATGCGGGGGATGAGCCACGGCCGGAGCTCCTCGCGCCGGCTCAGAGACAGCGCGACGGCGTCCACGGCCCAGGATTCGAAGTAGACCGTCCTGCGCGCCAGTCGATCCGGCCCGTGCGTCACGGTCACGGCCTGGGCGTCGGCGGTGCAGGCGGCCCAGCCCACCGGTCCGAAGAAGCCGATGGTGTCGTTCTTCATCGTGTATCGCTGAAGATAACTGGCGATGGTGCGCTCGTGGTTGCGTCCGCGGGCGTTTCTGGGTTCCCCGGCGGCGGCCTTGTCCAGGCATTCGGCGAGGAGCCTCCGGTTCTGCCAGGCCACCGCTTCGCGGAAAAGCGGTTCGCCGGCAATGGCCCGGATGTTCGCGGAGAGACGTCCGGTCGCTTCGAGAAACACCTGATCGTACGCGTGCCTGCTCGCCGTGCCCGCGAGGAGTTCATCCGCCGTCGCGGCCAATTCCGGGTCGCTCAGCCGCAGTACCTGCGGAACCGGAAACCCCGCGCTGCGCAGCATGACGTCTCGCCACAGAGACCATCCGGACTTTCCCAGCGGGACAATGTGTTGCATTGACGAACCCCTCTGCGGTTGGCACTATCGTTTCCCATCACGAGCCGGCGAAGGGCGAGGTGCCAAGTTGCGTGCCGTCGAAGGAAGTTTGAAAAGAGTTGCGGATGTTATATCGAAAGACGCACAGCTCGGCATCCAGTTGTATGTCTCCCTGGACGGCGAGGTGCTTGCCGACGAGGCGTTCGGGCATGTCCGGCCGGGTATTCCTCTGCATCAGCGAGATGCTCTGCCATGGATTTGCTGCACAAAAATGATGGGCTCCCTCGCGATGGCGCAGCAGCTCCAGGAGCACGGACTGACGCCGCATCATCCGGTGGCCGACATCGTTCCCGAGTACGCGGTGGGCGGAAAGCGGGAGGCGACACTGGCCCAGTTGATGTCCCATGCGCTTCCCTTCGAGCCCGAGAGTGCGAATCGGCCGTACTCCGGACTGGACGACGAGGAGGCGCTGGCGCAGTCCTGTGCGGTCGAGATGGCGGCGCCGCCGGGAACGGGCGGCTGGTACAGCGCGATGGGGTCCTGGGTCGTCGTGGCCGAGGTGGTCCGCCGGCTGTCCGGCCGCACGTACGCGGAATACGTAGCCGACCATGTCCTCAAGCCGCTCGGCATGAGGCACACCGTGTTCGGTCCGGCCCCCGTTCCCCGTTCACCCGCTCTCTTCGAACGGGTCGAAGAAGGCCACGTACCGAGCGAGAACGTCTTCCCGGGGGTGCTGACGCCCCGCCTGCCGGGGACCGGCGCCTGGGGGCCGGCGTCCGACCTGGCACGGCTGGTCGAGTGGCTGACCGCGCCACAGGCCGGTGAGGCCCTCGGACTGTCGCCCGGGACGGTCCGGGCTCTGACGGACACCTACCGGACCGGCCTGCCCGACCGGAACTTCGGAGACATCGACCTCGACTGGGGATTCGGTGTGTGCACCGACCCTGCCTGGTTCGGTGTGCCGAGGGGGAGCAAGGTGGTGGGGCACACCGCCTACGGCTGCGGAATGGTCGTGGCCGACCTGGAGGAACGCCTGGTCGTGTCCTTCCTGTCCAGCAGCGTGGTCCCACCCGACAGCGGGGAGAGCCGTCTGGAGAACCGGATCGTGCGGGAACTCTGCCGAGAGGTTCGTGGCCGGGTGGCCGCCGGCCGGTAGACAGCGGCGCGGCTTCCACCGGCAGAGTGGGGGCCGTCCGCGGGTGCCTGTCATTCATCCGGCCGACGCCTTGGGCTCGGCATTCGAAGAATGCGCTCGTAGTAGCTCCACGGTGCGGTCGCGTTGCATGACGCGATGCGAAACCTGTGAAGTTCGGCGTTTTCATCCAGAACACGTTGACACAGGGATGCCGCCACACCCTCCGCTTCTTCGAGGGACTGAGCCAGGATAAAGAAGCCGAGAACCGTCCCCGGATCACCGCCCGTATGCATGACCACATGTTCAAGTTGATCATCAGGCGTCGCGCTTCGGGTCAGGAGGTCGACGGTGCCTGCGGGGATTTCGGTGTGCTCGTCCGATTCCAGCCGGGCATGGACAAGGTACATGCTGCAATCGTCTTACTTGGCAAACGCGTTGCCTAGAGTAGCCTCGTGGACGGAATCGGTCATGACACAAACCGTCCAACGGGGGTGGCTTCGTGCCGCAGTACTATCAGGCAATCCGTGGTCCAGTCCGGCGGCGAAGGGTTGCGATGCTGAACATCCTTGGTCTGGATGCGCTGAGTGAAGAGATATACCGGACGATGCTGGCGCACCCCGACAGAGGAATCGACGGGCTCACCGAACTCGTGGGCGTCAGTGAGGTGCGTGTACGCCAGGCCCTTGAGCGCCTCAGTGAGTTGTCCCTTATTTCTACTTCGGCGGGTGTGGAGGGCTTCCGTGTCCTGAACCCGGAGACGGCGGTGGACCGTCTCCTGGCCCGGCAGGAGTCCGAACTCGCCACGGCCCGCATGAGGCTGGAGGCGACGAAGGCCGCGGCCACCGAGCTCCTGGCCGCGTACTCGACTCTCCGCCCGCCCCTCGACGACCGGGACTTCGAGCGGTTGGTCGGCCCCGAGGAGATACGGCACCGCCTCGCGGCCTTCGGCACCTCCGCGGAGGAGGAGGTCATGACCTTCGCGCCGGGTGGGGGACACCCGGAAGAGGATCTCGCGGCCAGCCGCCGGCCCAACACGACCCTGCTGGAGCGCGGCATCCGCATGCGCACCGTCTACCTGAACAGCCTGCGCAACCATCAGCCGACCCTGCACCACGTGCGGTGGCTCAGCGAACGGGGGGCGGAGGTGCGGACGGCGGCCAGCCTGCCCGTCCGCATGGTCGTCGTCGACCAGCGCCAGGCCGTGCTCCCGTTGCAGCGGGACGACGCGAGGGCCGGTGCGGTGCTGATCCGCAGCGAGGCGACGGTGGCGGCGCTCTGCGCGCTCTTCGAGTCCATCTGGGACGAGGCGCGGCCGTTCGGCAGTGAGCCCGTCCTCGACGACCACGGACTGTCCGGACAAGAGGCCGAAGTGATAAGGCTGTTGGCCGAGGGGCTCACGGACCAGGCCATCGCGACGCGGCTGGGAGTGTCCCACCGCACGGCCCGCCGGATCGCGGCGGACCTCATGGAGCGACTCAATGCGCGTAGCCGCTTCGAGGCGGGAGTACGCGCGGTCCAGCAGGGCTGGATCGCCGCCCAGTAGGCAGCCGCTGAACCCGCCACGGCCGGCTGCCGCGAGCAGGCGTAGCGGTCGTGTCCGTTGACCGTGTCCGGAGCCCCATCCCTTCCGGGCTCGTACTTTTTTCGCACTGGAGAGGCTGGTTGGTGGAGTGCACTGCTTCGCGGAGGGGTTGTACAACTCACGCACAGTGATGATCACCGGAGGAGCGACCGGCATCGGGTTCGCCATGGCCCGCGCCTTCGGGTTGTACGGCGCCCAGGTCGTCATCGTGTCGCGGAAGGAAGAGCGGCTCGCCGCCGCGGAGAGGCGGCTGCTGGGGCTCGGCGTCGAAGCGGAGACGATGGTCTGCGACGTGCGCGACGAAGCACAGGTGAAGCGGGCGGTCGAGCAGGTGGTCGACCGCTTTGCCGCGGTGGACGTGCTGGTGAACAACGCGGCGGCGAACTTCTGGTCCCCGGCGGAGAGCATGTCGGCGCGCTCCTTCAGGACCGTGGTGGAAGTCGATCTGTACGGGACGTTCCACTGTGCTCGTGCCGTGGTGCCCCATATGATCGACCAGGGCGGCGGGTGCATCCTGAACGTCACGACGACGGAACCGCACCGGGGATTTCCGGGTTTCGCGCACGCGGCAGCGGCCAAGTCGGGCGTCCTGGGGCTGACCACCACGTGGGCTCGTGAATGGGGCCACTACGGGATCAGGGTGAACTCCCTCGGTCCCGGGCCGACTCCCACCGAGGCCGGACTGAACGGAATGACAGTCGGGCGCCCCGACCATCCGCCGTCCTTCGAGATCCAGATGCGCCGCACCCCGTTGGGGCGGCTGGCCACACCGGACGACACCGCCTCCGCGGCGCTGTTCCTGTGCTCGGAAGCGGCCTCCTTCATCACGGGCGTGAATCTCTCCGTGGACGGCGGGATCTCCCTTCCCGTGCCCAGCGGGGACCTGCAGTCGGACCCCTTCATCGCCTCTCCCCGGACTCCCCAAGGAGATGACTGACCGTGGCCGCAGCGATCGAGACCTTCGATCTCGCCAGGTCCTACACCCGCAAGCGAGGCTGGCGGCGGTCCTCCGGCGAGCAGACGGTGGCCCTGCGCGGCGTCGACCTGGAGGTGCGGCAGGGAGAGGTGCGGGGCCTGCTCGGTCCCAACGGTGCCGGCAAGACGACCCTGGTCAAGATTCTCTCCACGGTCCTGCTGCCGACGAGCGGCCGAGCCCTGGTACTGGGGCGCGACGTCGTCGCCCAGCCGGATCGGCTCCGGCCGCACATAGGGATCGTCTTCGGCGGTGAGCGGGGTCTCTACGGGCGCCTGACCGCACGTGAGAACCTCGACTACTGGGCTTCTCTGTACGGGGCCGCGAGCCGGCGGGTGCTCGTCGACCAGTTGCTGGCACGGGTGGGGTTGAGCGACCGGGGCGACATGCAGGTCGATGAGCTGTCGCGCGGCATGAAACAGCGTCTCCATCTCGCCCGGGGGCTCGTGGGCGGCCCGAGCGTGCTCTTTCTCGACGAGCCGACTGTGGGCATGGACCCCGTCTCGGCGCGGGAGTTCCGCAATCTGGTGGGGGAGCTGCAAGCCGACGGGATCACGATCCTCATGACCACCCACGACATGCGGGAGGCGGAGGCGGTCTGCGACCGCGTGACCCTCATCGACCGAGGCCAGGTGGTGGGGACCGAGGCGCCTTCCGAGGTCGGCCGCTGGGTCAGCGCGTACGAGCGCGTCGACGCCCGGGACGTTCCGGCCTCCGTGAAGGAACGGCTGCTGGGGATCAAGGGCGTGATCCGGGTGGACGAACTCCCGGAAGGATGGACGCGGATCGCCACGAACCAGCCCCATGCCGCCGGGGATGTGCTGAGGGCTCTGGTGGACGCCGACGTCACGACGGTGCACACCTCGCTGCCCAGTCTGGAGGACGTGTACCTGGAGCTCGTCGGGAATCGGGGTCTGAGTGTATGAGCGGGATCTCGGTGCGCGAAGGCGTCCTGGCGAGGTGGCTGGGTGTCGGCGTCACGGCGTCACGGATCGGGTTCCGTGAATTCGCCTCGTTCTACACCTGGCGGACCTGGGTCTTCGGCTGGTTCCTCCGTCTGGTCACACAGGTCGTGTTCTTCTCCGCCGTCGGCTCCCTGTCGGGTTCGGGGGAGAGAGTCCGCTACCTGGCCGTGGGGAACGCCTCGGTCATCGTGTGTGTCGAGGCACTCGTCGTGATCACCACCACGGTCCGCGAGCGGGACCAGGGGACGCTGGCTCTGCAGGTGGCGGCGCCGGCCGACTTCGCGCTGACCTACCTCTTCCGCGGTGCGTACTGCCTGCTCATCGGGATCGTCAGCGGCACGCTCGTGTTCGCGCTGGCCACCGTGTTCTTCTCCCTGCCCGCACCGGTCCCGCGGGTGCTGTGCGTCCCCTTCTTCCTCGGCGTGATCGGCGCGTCCGCGTACGGCTGGGGAACGTTCATCGGCGCATGGGTGCTGCGCCGTCCCGGGATGCAGTGGCTGGTGCTCAATCTGTCCTATCTGTCCATGATGGCGTTCTGCGGCGTCAACGTCCCGACCGGTTACTGGCCCAGCGGCATCACCTTCGCGGCCGAACTCCTCCCGCTCACCCACGGGTTGAGGGCCCTGCGCGCGTTGCTGGCGGGGTCCCCGGCATCGGCTGTGCTCCCCGAACTCGGCACCGAAGTGCTGATCGGGGCGTTGTGGCTGGTGGCCGGGGTGGCGGCGCTCAGGTGGGCGATAGCCGGCGAACGCCGTCGCGGGACGATCGAACTCTCGGCATGAAACGGGAACAGACGATGCACGGTGTCACCAAGAAGAGGCCTCTGCTCGTCCGGTTCCCCGGAGCCGGCCCTGCCCGCGTCCACCTGGTGTGCGTGGCCCACGCCGGTGCGGGCGTCGCCCCGTTCAACCGCTGGGCCGATCACCTGCCCTCCTGGGTGTCCCTGATCGCGGTACGGCTGCCCGGCCGGGAGAGCCGGCTGCGGGAGAGCCCCCTCACGTCGCTGGACGCCGCGGCCGGCGAAGTCGCCGGGGAACTCGCCGCCCAGGAAGGCCCGTTGGCTTTCTTCGGGCACTGCTTCGGAGCGGTCCTGGCGTATCGGGCCGCCCGGCTGATGGAACGGACGGGACGCGACGACATCCTGCGTCTGGTCGTCGCGGCGGCACCCGCCCCGGACAGGACGGTCGGCCAGGACACCCACCGGCTCAGCGGTGACGCGCTCTTCCAGCAGCTCGCCCGCTACGGCGCGGTGCAGAACACCGACAGGGGCCGGACCCTGTTCGAGCTCTCGGAACCGGCGATCCGCGCGGACTTCCAGGCCCTGGAGACCTGGCAGCCGGGCGACGAGGCGACCCGGCCGCTGGCCGCCCCGGTCCTCGAAGTGCGCGGCGACAGCGACGAGGTGCTGGAACCCGGCACCGCCGGCTGGTCCCCCTGGACCACCTCGGAGCACCGGCGCCTGACCGTCCCAGGCCCTCATTTCCTCCTCGGCGACGCGGTCGGCGGCCTGCTGGCGGTGATCGCCCGGCAACTGGAGGAGGACCTTTCCCGTGAGCAACCCCGCCCGGCGACCGGGCCGCACCCGGTGCCGTCGAACACGGCGCCCCGTTCCGGAGGTATCTGATGAGTCGCGCGGCAGAGGATGACCGCATAGCAGTGATCGGGCTGGCCGGTCGTTTCCCCGGGGCCCCCGACGCCGAGACGTACTGGGCCAATCTCCTCGACAGCGCCGTCAGTGTCACGGAACTGTCCGACGACATGCTCCGGGCCGCGGGACTGTCCGAGTCGGAGATCGCCGACCCTCATCGCGTCCGGCGGGCACCCCTCCTGGACGACGTCGCCGGCTTCGACGCCGGTCTGTTCGGATTCGGCTCCCGGGAGGCCGAACTGAGAGACCCGCAGCAGCGCGTGTTCCTGGAGGTGGTGTACGGCGCCCTGGAGGACGCGGCGGTCGATCCGGCATGCGCGGGCTCCGTCGGAGTCTTCGCCGGCGGCGCGACCAACCGCTACGCCGAGCTGAACGTGCGCAGGAACGCCACCGCGGTCAGAAGTTACGGCGAAGTGGGCATCCAGGCGGGAAACCACAACGACTACATCGCCACCATCGCCTCCTACAAACTCGACCTGCGCGGACCCGCGCTCACCGTCGCCACCGCGTGCTCCACCTCGCTCCTCGCCGTACACCTCGCCTGCCAGGCGCTGCGCAACGGGGAGTGCGACGTGGCCGTGGCGGGCGGCGTCCAGCTGGAACTCCCGCACGGCGGCGGTCACCGGTGGGTACAGGGCGGGATCTTCTCCCGGGACGGTCTGTGCCGCCCCTTCGACGCGGCGGCCGACGGGACGATCTTCGGTGACGGGGCCGGCGCGGTGGTGCTCAAACCGCTGCAGGACGCGCTGCGCGACGACGACCGGGTCATGGCGGTGATCCGGGGTTCCGCCGTGAACAACGACGGCAACCGCAAGGCGGGCTTCGCGGCTCCGAGCGCCGAAGGACAGTTCGCCGCGGTGTACGAGGCCCTCGCCGTGTCCGGCGTGGACGCGTCGGAGGTGGGATACGTCGAGGCGCACGGCACCGGGACCGCGTTGGGCGATCCCATCGAGACGCAGGCACTGACCCGCGCCTTCCGTGCCTTCACCGACCGGTCCGGCTACTGCCTGCTCTCCTCGGTCAAGGGCAACATCGGGCACCTCGGACCGGCCTCCGGCATCGCGGGCCTCATCAAGGCCGTGCTGGCCGTCCAGCGCGGCATCGTTCCCGGCACCGCGAACTTCACCTCCCCGAACCCGCTGATGGAGTTGGAGTCGACCCCCTTCCACGTCCGCGCCGAGGCCGCTCCGTGGCACACTCCCGGCTCCCGCATCGCGGGCGTCAGCTCGTTCGGCATCGGTGGTACGAACGTCCACGTCCTGGTGGAACAGCCGCCGGACCGTCCGGCCCCCCGGCCGGCGTCGTACCGGCCCGCGGTGGTGCTGCCGCTCGCGGCGGCCTCGTCCGACTCGCTGGAGGCGATGGCCCGGCAGCTGTCGGAGCACCTGTCGCAGGAGCGGCCCGCCCCGGCAGCCGTGGCCCGTACCCTGCAGCGCCGGCCGCTGCGCCACCGGCATCGCCTCGCCGTGGTGGGAGGGGACACCGACGCGCTGGCCGAGGCACTGGCCGACGCCCCCGTGAGCGGCGCCGCGCAGACGGCCGGCGGGGCGGTGTTCATGTTCCCCGGACAGGGGGCGCAGCACCCGGAGATGGCCCGCGAACTCCACGCCCGGGAACGGGTGTTCCGGGACGCGTTCGACCAGTGCCTGGACCTGTTCGGGACACCGACGGCGACCGCGCTGCGCGAGGTGCTCCTGGGCGGCGCGCCGGACGCGGCGGAACGACTGCGCGACACCTCCGTGACGCAGCCCGCCCTCTTCGCCGTCGAATGGGCGCTGTCCCGGCTGCTGGACTCCTGGGAGATCCGGCCGGTGGCCATGGTCGGGCACAGCGTGGGCGAGATCACCGCCGCCGCGCTCTCCGGGGTGTTCAGCCTGCGGGACGCGGCCCGCCTGGTGGTCAGGCGGGGTGAGCTGCTCGCCGCCACACCGGCCGGTGCCCTGGTCGGGCTTCCGGTCTCCGCCGACGAGGCGGCCCGCCTCACGGAGGGCTACGACGTGTGGGTGAGCGCCGACAACGGGGTGCGCTCCTGCACGGTGGGCGGCTCCACGGAGGCCGTCGCGGAGCTCACCGCCAGGCTGGCCCGGTCCGGGCGGCGCTGGATCGGGCTGGACGTGGACCGGGCCTTCCACACCCCGCTGACCGAGCACGCCGCGGCGGAACTGGAGCGGTTCGTGGCGGGGATGAGCCTGAACCGGCCGCGGATTCCCTGGGTTTCGGATGTCACCGGCCGGTGGATCACCGACGAGGAGGCACAGGACCCCGCCTACTGGGGCCGGCACCTGCGCTGTCCCGTCCGGTTCCGCGAGGCCCTGGAGCACGCGGCCGGGGTGGAGGACGGCGTACTGGTCGAAGTGGGTCCCGGGCAGACGCTCACGCAGCTGGCCCGCCGCGCCCCGCAGGTCGTGGCCCGCCGTCGGCGCCCGGTGGCCTGTCTGCCGCCGGCGGGCGGGAGGCCGGCACCGCTGGAGACGCTGTACCGGGCGGTCGCGGCACTGTGGCAGTCGGGTGTCGACGTCGCCTGGCGGGCGCTCACCGAGGACGAGCGACACGAGCCGATCCCCCTGCCCGGTTACGTCTTCGACCGCACGCCCTTCTGGATCTCCCCCGACCCGGTGGAGGACCGCCGCCCGGACGACGCGGCCCCCGCGCGGCAGGCCGCCGGCCCGACCCGGGGCCGCATCACCGTGCCCGTGTGGCAGGAGGCGCCCCGCGTACCGCAGGAACCCGTCCGGGGCCGGCGCTGGCTGGTGGTCACCGACGACGCCGGGGCGGCGGCCCCGCTCCTCGACCAGCTGTCCGACGCGGGTGTCCACGCGATGCTGGTGAAGGCGGACGAGCAGGCACCGCACCGGGTGAGTGAGGACCTCGTCGCCGAGCTCGGCGCCGCCACCGAGCCCCTGGAGATCGTGCACCTCCTGCTGCAGGGGGCCCCGCCCGCGAAGCCGGGGTCCGAGGCCTGGTGCGAGCACTGGCTGGACCGCGGCTACCGCTCCGTCCAGGCGGTCGTCCAGGACCTGGCGCGTCACTGCCCGGCCGAGCGGCCGGTCCGCCTCACCGTGCTGGCCGACCGGCTGTGGGACGTGTCGGGCACCGAACCGCTCGACGCCGCCAAGGCGCCGGTGGTCTCCCTGCTGCACACGGCGACCAGGGAGATCAGCGGGCTGCGCGCCCGCGTGATCGACGTACCGGGAGCGCCGGGACGGCACGATCGCGCCACCAGCCGGTCGCTGGCCCTGCTGCTGTGCGGGGACGACGGCGCCGTGATGGACCGGACCGCGCTGCGCGGCACGCGCCGCTGGACCCCGTCCTACGCCGACATCGACGAGGACGACCTGCTGGCGGCGGCACACGAGGCCACCGCCGACGGGGTCTGGCTCATCACCGGTGGCCTCGGCGCCCTCGGACTGGTGGCCGCCGAACGGCTCGGTGCCCTGGGGCAGGTCAAGCTGGCTCTCCTCGGCCGGAGCGGACTTCCCGATCGGCGGCGGTGGACGGACCCGGCCGGCCTGACCGAGGACCAGCGCTCGGCGGTCGCCGCCGTCTCCCGGCTGGAGCGGGCCGGCTGCACCGTGCTGCCCCTGGCGGCGGACGTCTGCGACCGTCCCTCACTCGGCGCCGCCGTGGACCGGATCCGAGCCGAACTGGGCCCGGTCAAGGGCGTGGTGCACGCCGCCGGAGTCGCCGGTGGCGGCATGCTCGCCGTCAAGGATCCCGGCTCCGCCGAGCGGGTGCTGCGCCCCAAGACCATCGGCACCGTACTGCTGGACGAACTCCTCGGTGACGAGCCGGAGACGTTCATCCTGTTCTCCTCGGTCGCCGCGATCACCGGCCAGCTGGGCCTGGGGGACTACGCGGCCGCCAACGCCTTCCTGGACGCCTTCGCCCACGAGCGCGCCCGCCGCCGTCCGGGGCGCACGGTCTCGGTGAACTGGCCCTCCTGGGACGGCGCGGGCATGGCCGTACGGGCCGAGTCAGAGCGCTCCGGACCGCGCCCGCAGGAGCAGGGCGCCGCACGTGTCGTGGTCGAGCCCGTCGCCGCGGAGTCCGACGAGAGCCACGCCTTCCTGGCGCGGGTCACGCCGGACGCCTGGCTGGTCGACGAACACAGGATGGGCGACACGCCCGTGCTCCCCGGTACGGGGTTCCTCGAACTCCTGCTGCGCGCCGTCGGCCTGGTCCGGCCGGGGCCCGTCCGCTGCACGGACGTGACCTTCACGGCGCCGCTCGCGGTGGTGCGTCCGACGGCGCTGACCGTGCGTTTCACTCCCGCGGCCGACGGCTGGCGGTTCCGCATGACGACGCTCACCGCGTCGGGCGAGACCGTCGTACACGCGACGGGCGGGGTGAGCGCGGAGGACGGCGACGTGCCACGGCACGACCTGTCCGCACTGCGGGCAGCCCACCCGGCGCACGCCGAAGGGCCCCGCTTCAACGACGGCTCCGGGCTGATGACCGTGGGGGAGAGGTGGTTCAACGTCACCAGCGTCAGGACCGGTGCCGCCGGCACGCTGGCCGAGCTGGCCCTGTCCGGCCCCTTCCGCCGGGACACCGAGGACCACCTGCTGCATCCGGCGCTGCTGGACTGCGCGACCTCCTTCGTGGTGCCGCTGCCCGAGGGGACCAACGCCCTTCCGTTCGCCTACCAGAGCCTGGTGGTGCGGGACCGGCTGCCCGCCTCGGTGACCGCCCTGGTGCGCGAGCGTCGGCAGGAGGGCCGGGGCACGTTGCTGCGGGACGTGTCCCTGATCGATGCCTCGGGACGTGAGATCGTCACCGTCTCCGGGTTCACGCTGCGCCGCGTCGAGCGCGCGGCGGCCACGGACGCGGTGCGGGGCGCCCTGGACAGCGGGGGAGCACGCGCCCAGGAGCCGGCCCCGCTGCGTTCGTCGGGCGTCGCCCGGGACTCGTTCCTGGACGTGGAGACCGGCGGCCGGCTGTTCGACGCCTTCCTGGCCGTGGACCGCGGCCCGCAGGTGATCATCGCGCCGGAGGGGCTGACGGAGAAGCTGCGCAGGGCCGACGACTACACGGCCGCGTCGATGACGTCCGCGGCACGGCCGGGCGGGCCGGGTGCGGCACCCGCCGCCCTCCCGGCGACGGACGCGGCACCGGCCGCAGCGGGCGGCAGCGAGTTCGCCGACCGGCTCACCGCGTTGTGGTCGGAGGTGGTCGGTGCCCCCAGCGGACCGGACGACGACTTCTTCGAAGCGGGCGGTGACAGCCTCGCCGCGGTCCAGTTGGTGGAGCGCATCAGGGTGGAGCTCGACGTGGAACTGCCGATGGCTGTGCTCTTCGACCACCCCACGCTGGCCGAACTGCTCACCGAGGCGGAGCGCAGGAGGTGACCGGCATGGAATCCGCGACGCCGGGGGCCGCCGGGGTGCCGACGCCGGGTGCCGACGGGATGACGCGGGGCGGTCCGAGCCACCGGGCCCAAACGCTCCACGGCCTGGTCGCCGAGCAGGTGGCGCGCACCCCGGACGCCGTCGCCGTCGAGGACGGGACCGGGAGCCTGACCTACCGCCGGCTGTGGGCGGACAGCGAGCGGCTCGCCGCCGGCCTGCTGGACCTGGGCACCGAGCCCGGTGATGTCGTCGCCGTGGTGATGCCGCGCGGTACCCGGGTGGTCACCGCTCTGCTGGCCGTCCTGCGGGCCGGCGCGGCGTATCTCGCGCTCGACCGGGACCAGCCGGCCGCCCGCACCCGGGGCATGCTGGAGGACGCCCGGGCGAAGCTCGTCGTGGTGGAGGACGGCGACGATCTGGCCGCCGTTCCGGTGGGCAGCCGGGTCGTGCCGTTCACCGCACTGCACCGCGCCGCGCCCGGCCCCCGCACCCTTCCCGACGTACCGGAACAGGCGGCCGCCTACGCCGTCTTCACCTCCGGCTCGACCGGGCGCCCCAAGGGGGTGCTCAACGAGCACGGGGCCATCGTCGACAAGATCAGGTGGCTGGCGGACCGGCTGCCCCTGGACACCGGCGATGTCGCCCTGCACAAGACCGCCTACACGTTCGACTACTCGGTGTGCGAGGTCTTCTGGACCCTGGCGTGCGGTGCGCGGCTGCGTGTCGCGCCGCCGGGAGCGCAGGCGGACCCTGTGAGGCTCGTACAGGAGATGCGCCGTTCCGGGGTGACGGTGGCCCAGTTCGTGCCCTCCATGCTGTCGGTTCTCATGGAGGAACCGGACTTCCGCGCGCTGGACCGGCTGCGCGTCCTCGTCGTCGGCGGCGAGGCGCTCCCCGAGGAACTCCTCGCCGGCCTGCGCACGTGGTCGGCGGCGCGGGTGGTCAACCTCTACGGGCCGGCGGAGTGCTCGGTCTTCGCCACCTGCTGGATCCACGAGCCCGGTGACGAAGCCGGCGCCGTCAGCATCGGCACGCCCGTCGCCGGCACCCGGATCGACATCCGGGACGAGGCGGGACGCCCGGTCGGGGCCGGGCAGAGCGGCGAACTGTGGATCGGCGGCCCCGGCGTCGGCCGTGGCTACCTGGGCCGGCCCGAACTGACCCGGCAGGCCTTCCTCCCCGACCCCGCGCGGCCGGGCGCCCGCTGGTACCGGACGGGTGATCTGGTGCGGCGCGGCCCCGACGGCGCACTGGAGTACATCGGGCGCCTCGACGACCAGGTCAAGGTGCGCGGCCAGCGGATCGAACCGGCGGAGGTACGGCAGCAACTGCTGGAGGCGCTGGACGTGCAGCAGGCCGCCGTGCTGCCGGTGCGGGACGCGGTGGGCGGGGTGCGGCTGGCCGCCTTCCTCGTCGACCCCGCCGGCGAACTGCCCGGCGTACGGGAGATCCGCGCGCGGCTCGACGAGCGGCTGACCCCCGGCATGATGCCGTCATGGATCAAGGTGGTCGGACAGCTTCCGATCGCGTCCTCGGGCAAGCTCGACCGGTCGGCCCTGCTGGCGCTCCTGGAGACGCGTGAGCCGCCCGCCCCGCACCCGCCGGCCGGTGACCGTGTCGAGGAGTTCGTGCTGCGGCTGTGGCGGGAGCTGCTGGCGGACGGCGCAGCCGGGCCCGACGACGACTTCTTCGCCGGCGGCGGTGACTCCCTGATCGCGGCGCGGATGCTGGTGCGGATCAGGGACGAGCTGGGGGTGGAGGTCCGGATCGGCGATCTGCTGTCCGAGCCCACGGTCCACGGCATGAGCGAACGCATCCGAACAGCGGCCGGCCCTCGGCACCCGGCGGGTGGTCCAGGGCGTCCGGTGGACGAACCAGGGCACTTGGCGGGCGAGCCAGGGCACCTGGCGGACGGACCGGGGCTCCCGGCGGACGGTCCAGGGCACTTGGCGGACGGACCTCGGCACCTGGCGGGCGGTCCGGGGCTCCCGGTGGACGAGCCGGGGCATTCGGCGGATGGTCCGGGGCACTTGGCGGGCGGGTGTCGCCGCCCGGCGGGCGGTCCAGGGCATTCGGCGGATGGTCCCCGGCGCCCGGCGGACGGCCCGGGGCACTTGGCGGACGGCCCGGGGCACCGCGGAGGGGTCTCGGCGCCCGGCGGGCGGTCCAGGGCATTCGGCGGATGGCCCGGGACACTTGGCGGACGGGCCGGGGCACTTGGCGGACAAGCCGGCGCACCCGGCGGATGGGCCTCGGCACTTGGCGGACGTGGTTCGACACCCGGCGGACGGTGGAGGGTGTTCGGCGGAGGGGTCTCGGCGCCCGGCGGGCGGTCCAGGGCATTCGGCGGATGGCCCGGGACACTTGGCGGACGGGCCGGGGCACCCGGCGGACGGGCCCCGGGGCACCCGGCGGACGGGCCAGGGCATCTGGCGGACGGGCCTCGGCACTTGGCGGACGTGGTTCGGCACCCGGCGGACGGTGGAGGGCGTTCGGCGGAGGGGTCTCGGCGCCCGGCGGGCGGTCCAGGGCATTCGGCGGATGGTCCACGGTTCCCGGCGGACGGGCCTCGGCGGACGGGCCTCGGCACCTGGCGGACGGTCCACGGCTCCCGGCGGACGGGCCTCGGCACCTGGCGGACGGTCCACGGCTCCCGGCGGACGGGTCTCGACCCCCGGCGGAGGGCCCACGCCTCCCGGCGGAGGGCCCACGGCTCCCGGTGGGCGAGGCGGCTCCGTTGTCGGTGGCCCAGCGGCGGCTGTGGCTGTCCGAACAGGTGGCACCGGGGCAGGTCGACTACAACGTCGTCGACGTGTGGACCCTGTCGGGCCCGCTCGACACCCCCGCCCTCGAAGCCGCCGTACGCGATGTGATGGCCCGGCACGACGCCCTGCGCATCACCGTCCACGACACGGACAGCGGCCCCGTCCAGCGGGTGCACCCGCTGCCCCTGTCCCAGCTTGAGGTCCTGCCGGGCCCCTTGGGCGCCGACGCCGCCCGGGAAGCGGTGCGGCGGGTGGCATGCACCGCCTTCCGTACCGGCTCCGGACCGCTCGTGCGCTGTGTCCTGGTGCCGCGGGGTGCGGAGCGCCACCAACTGGTGGTGGCGGCCCACCACTTGGTCATGGACGGCTGGTCGGCGGAGATCTTCTGGGCGGACCTGTCGCGCTGCTACGCGGCCCGCAGGAACGGTGACGGTCCCGGTCCGAGCCCCGCCGCCCTGTCCTTCGCCGAGCACAGCAGACGCTCCGCCACCCGGCCGGTGCCACCGGAGCAGCGCGCCTACTGGAAGCGCACGCTGGAGGACCTCCCCGCACCGTTGCGCCTGCCCATGGGGCCGCCGTCCGCGGCGCCCAGGATCGAACGGAGCACGCGCACCATCGAAGCGGACACGGCGGCACGGATCGACTGGCTGGCCAGGCGCGTCCGCGCGACCCCCGTCGCGGTGCTGCTCGGCTGCTTCGCCACCCTGCTCGGCAGATGGTCGGGTACGACCGACCTGGTGCTCGGCGCGCCGCTCAGCGGCCGCACGGAGGCCGACGTGCACGACACCGTGGGCTTCTTCAACGCCACCGTCCCGCTGCGGCTGGCCGTCCCGGACGGCGCCTCACCGGACGAGCGGGTGCGGCGCGCCCACCGGACGCTCGTGGACGCCCAGCTGAACCAGGACGTGGCGTTCGACGACATCGTCGCGCTGAGCAGCGCATCCGGACACGGGCGGGGACCGCTGTTCTCCGTCTGGTTCAACGCACTGAGCTACCCGCGGCGCGGGCTTCGCCTGGACGGCGTGCACACCGCACGCGAGGTGGCGCCGCTGCCCGGCCTGCCGTTCGACCTGTCGCTGTACCTCGCTCCCCGGGACGGGGAGATCGACCTGGACCTGGCGTTCGACGCCACGCGTCTCGCGCCGCCGTGGGCCGGGGAACTGCTGGACCAGCTGGTGGAGACCGTGACGGACTGGGTGCGCCGGCCTCAGCCCGGTCCGTCCCGCCCGGCGCCCCGGGTGATACCGGGGCCCGCCGAACCGCCGCCGGTGCGGGCCCATGGCTCCCAGCTGCTGGAGCGGGTCTTCGGCCACCGGCGGGGGTCGGTCGCGGTCGTCGACGAGCAGGGAACGTGCACGTACGGAGAGCTCACCGAACGCGTCGAGGCGCTGGCCGGGAAGCTCACCCGGGAAGGGCTGACCCCGGGGCAGCTGGTGGAGATCCGGGAGGCCCACGGCCGGGACCTGCCGGCCGCGATCCTGGCGGTGTGGCGGGCGGGCGGCATCTGTATGCCGACCGACCCGCAGGCACCGGCGGCCTGGCAGGACGGCCTCAGCGCCGCGGCCCGGCCCCACTGGCTCGTACGGTGCGGGGCGCGGGGGCCGAGCGTACGGGCCGTCGACCCGGGCGCCCCGTTGCCGCAGCAGCGCGTCGGCGCACCGGCACCCACCCGTGGCGCTCCCTGGTACGTGCTGCCGACCTCCGGATCCACCGGCCGGCCCCGCCTGGTCCTCGGCACCGACACCCCCCTGGTCGCCTTCCTCGACTGGTGGTCGGCACGGTTCGGCATCACCGCGCAGGACCGGTTCTCCGTCCTGTCGGGACGGTCGCACGACCCTCTGCTGCGGGATCTCCTCCTCCCGCTGTGGAACGGAGGCACCGCCGTCGTCCCGGGGCCGCGGACTCGGCTCGACGGGACGCGGCTGGTGCACTGGTTGGCCCGCCACGAGATCACGGTCGTGCACCTGACTCCGCCGGTCGGTGCGCTGATCGCGGGTGCGGCCGGGACCGCGAGGACACCCCTGACATCCGTACGCCTGGCCTGCTTCGGCGGTGACGTGCTGACGCCGGCCATCGCCGGCGCCTGGCACCGTGCCGCTCCCCGCTCCAGGACGGTGGTCGTGTACGGCACGACCGAGACCCCCCAGGCGGCGAGCCTGCACGAGCACGGCCCGGTCGACGGTGGCGAGGGCTGCCTGGGGGCAGGGGCGGTCGAGGCGCAGCTGCTCGTGGTCGACCCGGACGGCAGTCCTGTGCCGGTCGGCCACCTGGGGGAGATCGCCGTTCGCAGCCCCCTGCTCACCCTCGGGTACCTGGACGAGCCGGAGGCCACGATGCGGTCGTACCGGCCCGACCCGGAGGGCGACCCCGCACGCGCACTGTTCAGAACGGGGGACCTCGGCCGGCTTCGCTGGGACGGGACCGTGTCGTTCGTGGCGCGCAGCGAATCCCTCGTGAAGGTACGCGGAAACCGGGTGTCGCCGACGCAACTGGCCGGCGAGGTGCGCGCTCTGCCGGGTGTCGCCCAGGCCGTCGTCGGGCCCGACGACTCCTCCGGTACGACTCGACTGGTCGCCCATGTGATGCCGGAGCCGGGTGCCTCGCTCTCGGGCGACGACGTCATGGCGGCCCTGGCGCGGCGACTCCCGGCCGGTCACCTGCCGGAGGACGTACGCATCGTCGGGGAGTTCCGCCTCACCCACCACGGCAAGCTCGACCCGAGCGGGTTCGACCTTCCCGGCGCGCAGTCTTCCCCCGCGCCACCCGCGCCACCCGCGCCACCCCCGGGCCACGGCCGCGGCCGGAGCGAGCTGGAACACGACCTGCGCCGGTTGTGGGGCCGGGCGCTCGACAGACCCGTGCGGGACCTCGACGACAACTTCTTCGACCTGGGCGGGAGTTCACTGAGCGCGGTGCGCCTGCAGGCACTCATCCGCACGGAACTGGGCATCGAGGTCTCTCCGCTTCTCGTCTTCGAGCATTCGACCGTGCGGCGGCAGGCCGAGGCACTGGAGCGGCAGGGCGACCGGTCCGACGCGGGCGCGGCCACATCCCCCGCCGGGGCCGGCGGTGACGCCCGATCCCGGCGCAAGGCCGCACGGGCCGGGATCGACGCCCTGTCCCCACGCTCCTGACCGGTCTTCCGAGTCCTTCGAGCCCTTCGAGTCCTTCGAGAGGAATCCCACCCCATGGACACTCCGCAGGCAGCCCACGACCGTGACATCGCGTGGCGCATCGGACGGCAGGTCCGGTCGCTCCTGGCGGTGCCGGACGCACTGACGGACGACGAACTGGCCTGGGCCGACCTCTTCGACCACGGCCTGACGTCGAAGGAGGCCCTCGTCCTCGTCGCGTGGCTCAAGGACGAGTTCGGGGTGGACGTCCAGCCCCGGGTGGTGTGGGGCGATCCCTATGTGGCGGCCCTGACCGAGTTGGTCGCCTCAGGAGGCAACGGCTGATGAGCGGTCCGGCCGGCAGCGGCGGGACAGGTGTGCCCGGCACGCCCTGGCTGCGCGTCCCCGATCACGCGGAAGGCCGTATCCGCCTCTTCTGCTTCCCGTTCGCCGGAGGGGGCGCGGCGGCGTACCGGCCCTGGGTCCCCCTGCTGGCGGACGTGGCGCAGGTGCTGCCGCTGCACCTGCCCGGCCGGGAGGCGCGACGGCGGGAGGCGCTGGTCCGCGACATCGACGTGATGGCCCGTGCGGTGGCCGACGCCCTGGCACCGTGGTGCCGGGAGCCGTACGCCTTCTACGGGCACAGCATGGGCGCGCTTCTGGCCCACCGCACGGTCGCCGTGCTGCAACGGCGAGGGCTGCCGTTGCCGGCGCTCCTGTTCGCGGCCGCCCGCCGGCCGCCGCACATGCCGCCCGACCTTCCGCTGGTGCATCCGCTGAACAGGCGGGAACTGGCGGCGAAAATGCGGAACCTGGGCGCCACCCCGGAACGGATCCTGGAAGACGAAGCCCTGCTCGACATCTTCCTGCCCGTCCTGCGGGCGGACTTCGAGATGGGGGAGACGGCTTCGCCGTGGAGGACCGACGCTCCGCTCGCCGTGCCGATCGTCGCGATGGGAGGGCAGTGCGACGGCGTCCGGCGCGCGGAGCTGTCGGACTGGCGGCTTCACACGTCGAAGTCCTTCGCCTGCCGCATGTTCGCCGGGGGCCACTTCTTCCACCTGGAACACCCGGAGGCCGTCACGGCGGGTGTGCGGCAGTTCCTGGCACCTGACCCGAGGACTCTTTCGGCCTTGGCACAATCCGGCCATTCCATCAAGGAATAGCGCTCCCGTATCGTGGAATGGGCCTGCGGAACATCACTGACGTCCGGACGATGGCGATTACAGGCAAGGAATCGGAGCTGCGCGGCATGAACGAGGTCATCGCAGGGGGGCGGTTGCAGTTCCGGCTCTTTCGGCGCAGTGCCGGTCAGCTGCAGATTTTCGCCACCATACCGCTCTTCACCGCCATCCTTCTGTCGACGGTCAGATGGGCGGGGAATCCCGACATGGAATCCTATGCCGCCATAGCACCGGCGCTCATGGGGGTATGGCTGGTTTCACTGGACCTGGCAGGATCGGCTATCGACGCGGAGCGCACCAACGGGACTCTCGAACTTTTCCTGTCCGCCCCCGCACGGTTCACCTTCATGATAGGCGGCCGCGTGGCCGTCATATCGTCGCTGTTCTTCCTGATGTTCGCCGAGTCCTGGACGACCGCCCGAGTGGTCTTCGATGCCGACATCTCGGTCTACCATTTCTGGCCGCTCGTCATGACCTTGGCCGCCACCGCACTGGCCACGTTCGGAGTCGCCACCTCGCTGTCGGCGATGTTCGTGGTGGCGAGGTCGGCGCGTGTCTACGCCAATGCTCTCGGGTACCCCTTCTATCTGCTCTCCGGGGTGATGGTGCCCGTTTCCTCGCTCCCGTCCTGGCTGCATCCGGTGAGCAAGGTGATCTACCTGACCTGGGCGGCCGATCTGCTCAGGTCCACCGTGCGCCCGGACCCCGTGGCCGACCTCGGCGGCAGGCTGACCGCACTGCTTCTGCTGGGGGTGTGCGCCTACGCGGTCGGCCTCCTCGTGGTGGAGAGGCTGCTCCGCCGTCTCAAGCAGGAAGGGACCGTGACCCTCTCCTGAACGAAGCTGGCGTACCCGGCGAAGGGACCGTTGTGGTGAAGGCATGGAGCGCTCGCCTCTCCGAGGACATCGACACGGTGCGAGCCAAGGATCCGTCCGTTGCGTCCGCTGCCGAGGCGCTGCTGCACCCCAGCATGCTCGCCCAGTGGCTGTACCGGCCGGCCCATGCCCTCTATCTGTCGAATCACCGGATCGTGGCGCGCTTGATCAGCCTGGTCGGACGCTGGCTCACCGGGATCGAGATCCACCCGGGAGCCAGCATCGGCCGCCGGTTCTTCGTGGATCACGGCAGCGGTGTGGTGATCGGGGAGACCGCACGGATCGGTGACGACGTGATGGTCTACCACCAGGTCACGCTGGGCTCGGTGGGCTGGTGGCGGGACACGGCGCGGGGGAGGTCGGCGCTCAGGCATCCCGTGGTCGGAAACCATGTGGTGATCGGGGTGGGTGCCAGCATTCTGGGGCCGGTGCATATCGGCGCGCACACGTTCGTGGGCGCTCACTCGGTGGTGACCGTGTCGGTCCCCGACGGATCCCGGATACCGGCGTTGTCGCATGTGACGGCGCGCAGCAGGGACACGTCCCTGGCACAGAACTGACGGAGCGCGGCCCCTTCGGACGGGGCGGTGCGTGGGGAGGGCTGGCTCCAGTGAACGACTTCGAGGGCGTACTCGTCTTTTCCAGGAGGGGCGCGGGTGCGGTACGGGCGGTTGTCGAGGTGCTCCGGGAAAAGGGGCGGCGGCCCGTTCTGGTTTCCGAGCGTCCGGACGACCCGAACCGCGATCTGTGCGACGCGCATCTGGTGATCGACTGGGACGAGCAGGACCTGAAGCACCTCGTCGCCGGCGTGGAAGCGGCCGGTGTGGTGCCGGTCGGAATCGTCAACGTCGTGGAGTCGCTCATGGCGTGGCAGATCGCCGTGGCGCGCCTGTACGGGCTGCCCGGGGGCGAGAAGGCCAGGGAGACGTTTCTGAGCAAGGCCCGGGTCCGCACGGTGATGCGCGACAACGGATACTCCAGCCTCTGGTTCGCCGGCGGATTCGCCGGTTCCTTCCAGGTGGGTTCGGTACCCCGCTACCCGGTCATCGTCAAGCCGGCCAGGGACACCGGGGCGTCCAGGCTGGTGCGAAAGGCGGACACACCCGAGGAGTTGTCCGCAGCCCTGGACACCATCGCCGACGCCGCGGGCGACGAGATGGAGCTGGTCGTCGAGGAGTACATCGAGGGCGTCGAGTTCTCGGTCGACGGACCGGTCGTCGACGGGGTGTTCCACGGGATCTTCGTCGTCGAGAAGACGCAGCACAACGAGCAGCGCCACCACGACGCGGGACTCCGGCTGCATCCGCCGGTGTCGGCGGATGTGACGACCGCCGCCCGTGAACTGACGGGCAAGGTCGGGGCGCTCTGCCGGGATCTGGAGTTCGGCCAGGGCTGGCTGCATGTGGAAGGGCGGGCCGCCGCCGGCGGCGCGGTGGAGCTGGTGGAGATCAACGTCCGCTCCGGAGGCGGCCTCTACCGGGTGGCGACCCGGCACGCATGTCATATCGATCCCGTCGACGTCGTCGTCTCCGTGGCGCTGGGACAGCCGTCCCGCACGCCGCGCGACACACCGCGGGACTGCCGGCTCGCGCTGATTCCGTTCGACGCCGACCGGGTCGGAGACGTGGCGGACATCACTCCGCTGGAAGAAATGAAAGCACTCCCGGGCGTCCTGGACGGCTATGTTCTCGATTCCTATCGGGTGTACTCCCTGGATTACGAGAACTTCGTCGCCGAGTTCCTTGTGCACGGCGATGACGCCGCCCACCTCCTGGACGCCTGTCGGCGAGTGACGAGTGCTTTCTCGTATCGCATCGCCTGAGTAACCCGATCGAAGCCGCGAAGGAAATCATGACTGCACGCACGGTAGTGATCGTCGATCCCTATTCATCCGGGACGCTTCTCGCGTCGGCGCTGCGGGAGGAAGGGTATTCGGTGGTCGCCGTCACGTCGGGTTCATCCATACCCGACCTCTATGTGGACTCGTTCGAGAGTTCCGACTTCGATTCCTGGTTCACGGAAGTCACTCCGGAGCTGGTGAAGGAACTGCGCTCCCTCAACCCCGTCGCCGTGCTGCCGGGTGCGGAGATAGGCGTCGAACTGGCTGATCGCCTGGCGGAACAGCTCACCCCGGACCTTGCCAACGTCCCCTCGCTGTCCTCCGCGCGGCGGCACAAGGGCGCCATGGTCGAGGCGGTCGCGGCAAGCGGTCTGGCGACGATCAGAACGCTGTGCACCGCGACTCCCGAATCGGTGCCGGAATGGATCGCCAGGTCGGGTCTGGAAGGCGCCGACCTCATCCTCAAGCCTGCCAAGTCCGCCGGTACCGACGGCGTCACCATGGCTCCCGGAGGCGCGGGCTGGCGCGAGGCGTTTCACGGCATCATCGGGGCGACGAACTGCCTCGGACTGCGCAACGACGAGGTGGTCGTCCAGGAGTGTGTGACGGGCACGGAGTACGTCATCGACACCTTCTCCGTCGACGGCCGCCATGACATTCTCGATGTGGCCCGCTACGGAAAGGTGAAGAACGCGGGCAACATAGCGGTGTACGAGAGCCTGGAATACGTGTCACCCGAGGTTCCCGAACATGCCGCACTCGCGCGGTACACGCGTGATGTCCTGGACGCCCTGGGGATTCGGTTCGGTCCGGCGCACACGGAGGTGATGCTCACCCCGGCAGGCCCGGTACTCATCGAGACGGGTGCCCGGCTCGGTGGTGGCGGAATGCCGATCAGTGCCGAAGCCGCCACCGGGGACAACGGAATCAGGAGGTTGGTCGAATACCTCGGCGATACTCCCTATGTGCACCGCGACTACGCCCTGCGGCGCGCGGTCATGATTGTCTTCCTGCTCATCCGCGCGGCAGGGCGCATCAAAGGCGCTCACCTCTACGAGGAGATCGAGAAGTTGGTGAGCTGCGGCGGCCTTCATGTGGACGTGCGTGACGGAGACGAGGTGCAGCCGAGCTCCGATCTCGTCCGTTCGCTGAATTACGGCTTCGTGTTCCTCTCCCACGAGGACGCGAAGCAGGTGCATGCCGACTACGCGGCGATTCGGGAGATCGAGGACCGTATTACCATCGAACCCCTGTAGCGGCTGTGTGGCCGCAGTCGTGGTCATGGATACGGGGGACCTGGTGTTCGGCGGACGGAAGCGGGCGGATCGGCGCGAACAGGGCGGAGGAGAAGGGCAGTCGGCCGAACGGTACGTCGTCGGGGAACTCGACGATCACGACGAGGCGCTGCCCGACGTCCCCACGCCCGCCGAGCCCGGCACCTGGCAGGCGCCCGCCGCACTCGAACAGCACCTGTACGAACTGCTGACCCGCCATGCGGCGGTCGACTGGCAGGACGCGGAAGCCGAGGAAGAGGCCCGGGGCGACCTGCAGCTCGCCTACCTGGAGGCACTCGCCGGTGACCTCGTGTACGTGCCGTTCCGGCGCGAGGAGACCTCCCCCGATCCCGGCAAGCGCACCTTCCACGTCTACGACACCCGCGTCGGACGGATCGTCGCCGTCTACACCCGGGGCCTGCTGCCCCGCCCCCACCCGCACCTGGTCTTCGAGGCGTACACCCTGCGCGACCTGGCCGACGACCTGCCCGACGACGTCGCCGGCATCGCCGTCAACAACCAGACGCCCTGCCCCATGCTCATGTCGGCCGACGCGGAGGAGCGCCAGGTATGGCGCGCGCTCCACAACGAGCACTGGGACGAGGACGGCCGCGCCGAGCGGCTCGTCACCCTGCGCACCGGCGCACCGCCCCGCGGCCCGCTCCTGCACGGTCTGGCCCTCGGCGCCCACATGTGCTTCGTCAACGGCGAGGCCTGGAACAACCCGCACTACCACGGTCTGGGTCTGTCCATGGAGCACGAACGGCTCGCCAAGTGGTGGGACGTCACCGACCGGGCCGCATGGCAGGAGATCCAGCGCCGGCTCCTGGAGCGTGATGTCACCCCCTGGTACTGGGAGTTCGTCCTCGACGCGCGCAAGGCCCTCGCTCACCGGCAGCCGGACGGACGGCTGCAGGCGGTCGACCCCACCGCATGGCGCGAGTGCGTCGAGCTGACACTGCGCGAGCGCGCCGCGCACGCCCCGCAGGGGGAGATCGGCCCGGACTGGGAGGAGTTCGTCGCGCACGTGGTGGGCCTGGTCGGCAAGGTGCTGCGCTACGAGGCCAGGTTCCGCGCCGACGGCCTGCTTCCGGCGGACGCCGCGGTGCGTTCGGTCGCTGCCTGGGACATCGGCCGCGCCTCGATGATGGCCCGCTGGGGCTACGGCGCCCGCTTCGCCACCCGCGCCGAGATGCGGGAGGCCGTCGTCGAGGCGAGCGAGGCCGCCCGGTCCGCCCACACCTCGTGGCACGACTTCTCCGCCGGCTACGCCCTGGGCCGCTGCCTGCACTTCGACGACGAGGAGTTCGGCGGCTGGTACCAGGAGATGCTCGCCGCCCACCGGGCCCTGGCCGGCCACCCGGACAGCCCCTGGAACACCGTCCCCTTCCATGTGTCCCGGGGTACGGGGCTCGGCGGCTGACGGCACCCGGCCGGGCCCGGCCCCTTCGGTCATGCGCCGCGCGGCGGGACGAGCTTGTCGAGGTCCAGGCTGATCTCGAACGGCACCGGGCGCGTCAGGGCGCCCCGGAAGATACCGGCGGGCGCATAGGCCCCCGTCGGCTCGTCCAGCTCGTAGACGTGGACGACCGGGGCACCGTGCTCGTCCTCGACACACCAGTAGTGCGGGATGCCGGCCTGGGCGTACTTGCGCAGCTTGACCGTGCGGTCGCGGTGCGCGGACTCGGGGGAGACGACCTCGATGACGAGCTGTACCTCCTCCGGGGCGAACCAGGTGCGATCGCCGTCGAAGTCCGCCTTCGCCAGGAGCAGGTCCGGCTCCGGGCGATTGCGTTCGTCGAGCCTTATGGTCATCTCGCGGCCGACCCGCACATCGGCGGGCGCCTGCTCCATGAGCGCGACGGTGAGCATCGTGATGAGGTGGCCGTGCCACCACCTCTGCGGCGACATCATGAAGACGAGGGCTCCGTCGATCAGCTCGGTGTGGCGGGGCGCCTCGGGGAGGCGGTCCAGGTCCTCCGCGAACCAGCCTTCGTCGCGCGGTGGGCGCATCCAGTCGGGCAGTGCGGTCATGGTTCAACCGTAGCGACTCGGCAGGGCCCCGGCCACGAGATCACATCCCCGTCACCCGGGCCACCGTGAACGGCGTCTCGGGCACCCCCTGTCCCATCGGGCCGCCCTTGTCGAACTGGGAGCGGACGACGAGGAGGCCGTGGCGGTCGCGGGCCAGGGTGGTGGGGACCTGCAGGGCGGGGTCGGTCAGGGTGCGGGTCAGGCGGGCCCTGGTGCCGTCGGGGGAGAGACGCCAGCGGGTGAGGGTGTTGGTCGCGTTGTGCGCCGCCCACAGGGTGCCGTGGGCCAGTTCCAGGCCGTCGCCGTGTTTCAGGTCGCCGCCGTGCAGGGCGACTCGGCGTACGGAGCCGTCGGTCACGCCGACCCGGTACAGGCCGCCGCCCGTCATGTCGACGGCGAACAGCAGGCGCCCGGCGGGGCCGGCGGCGATGCCGTTGAGGGTGTAGGCGTCCGGCGAGTGTGCGGGCACGGCCCCGCTCAGGTCGTAGTGCGCGGTCAGCGGCGCGCGGCCGCCGCGGGCGCGGGCCAGGTCGCCCGGGGTGACGCGGTAGATCAGCGGGCGCGCGCTGTCGGTGGCGTAGGCCGTGCCGTCCGCGGTGATCACGAGGTCGTTCAGGAAGTGCGGGTCGTCCTGCGGTGCCGCGAAGCGGGCCAGCAGGGAGCGGTCGCGCAGATCGTAGACGTCGATCCCGGTGGTGTGGTCGATGACCCACAGCCGGCCTTCCCGGTCGGCCTTCAGGCCGTTGGCGGTGGTCCGGCCGTCGGTGCCGGCCGGCAGGAAGACCTCGGCCGCGCGGCTGCCGGCGGCGGCGCGGTAGATCGCGCCGTCCGTGAAGGAGCCGACGTACGCGTCGCCCGTGCGGGGGTCGAGGGCGATGCCCTCGGGGTAGGCGCGCTCGTCGGGGAGGGTGAAAGCGGTGGAGATGCGCGGGCCGGGGGCCGCGCTCGCCGTGGGCGCGGCGACGGCCACGGCCGCCGCGGCGGCGCCGGTCAGGAAGGTACGGCGGTGGATCGAACGGGACACGGCGGTGCCTCTCGGTTCGGCTACTCACTCTATGACGACCACGAATCTAGATTAGAACCCTAATCTTCGCGAGCGTATTAATCCTCACCCAGGCATTAATGTGGCCCGGTGACCTCCATGCCCGCGTCCGAGCGCCTCGGTTCCCACCTCAAGCGGGCCGAGCAGGCCCTCAACGCGACCAAGGCGGCGGTCCTGAAGCCGGCGGGCCTGACCGTCGCCCAGTACGCCGCGCTGCTGAACCTCTCCGGCAACCCGGGCATCTCCGCGGCCGCCCTGGCCCGGCTGTGCGGGGTCACCCCGCCGACCATGAACACGGTCCTGAAGAACCTCCAGGACCGCGAGCTGATCGTCCGCAGCCCGCACGAGTGGCACAGGAACGTCCTGGAGACCCGCCTCACGGACGAGGGCCGTGCCGTCCTGGCCGCCGCCGACACGTCGGCCGTGCGCGTCGAGCGGGCCCTGGCCGCGGAGTTCACCGACGCGGAGCGGGACGCCCTGACCGGGCTGCTCGCCCGCTGCGTCAGAGTGCTGGAGGAACAGCGCCCGGGAAGCTCATGACGGGCTCCGGCGCCGGATCGGTCACCCAGCCGGCCGCCAGCACCAGCCGTGACTCGCGGTCGACGGCGAGGAAGCCGAAGGGGCGGTCGTAGACGGCCCGGACGACCGTGGACTCGTAGCGGTACTGCGGCGGCGCGCTGCCGTACACCTCCGCGGCCGCCGTCGCGGCCGCCGCCCGGAAGCCGAGGGCGCCGAACTGGGCGACGGCCGACTGGCGTGCCTGGCCCACCGCGAGCGGGAAGTCGCTGACGCCGGGGAAGTGGGCGTGCCGAGGGTCGGTCGCCGCCGTGAGCCCGAACAGGCCCGCCAGGCCCAGC
Organism: Streptomyces durhamensis; assembly: GCF_000725475.1. NCBI lineage: Bacteria > Bacillati > Actinomycetota > Actinomycetes > Kitasatosporales > Streptomycetaceae > Streptomyces > Streptomyces durhamensis. Next base: position 275,531 of record NZ_JNXR01000007.1, on the reverse strand, counting down.
AGATCGTGGTCGGCGCGCACCTCGTACACCACCGTCCGCACGTCCAGCGTCAGCGGCGTCGGCTCGACGGCCGGCTGCCGCTCCACGTACAGGCCCGGCCCCACATGTCCGAGCGGCAGCGACCCGCCCGCGGTGAGCGGCAGCGTCCGCTCCACGACACCCACGCCGGCCGCGAGCACCTGACCCGGCGCCATGCGCTCCTCGCCGAGCACCAGATGGACGTCGATGCCGTTGTCGCCGGGCACCGTGAGCGCGGTGACGAAGCCGTCCGGCGTGCCCGTCACGCCCACCCGGTCCGGACGCACGCTCCGCCGGTGCAGCCCGCGCAGCGTACGACCCTGCCAGGGGCCGGAGCCGGGCCGCAGCGGCAGCTCGGCGAACGGCTGCCGCCAGGTCGTGCGCAGCGCGAGGGCGCCGGCCAGCACCATCCGCGCGTCCCGGGTCAACGTCACCGGCATGCGCTCGACCAGCCCGCCGGTCCGCTCGGCCGCCCAGGCGTCCAGTCGCTCCTGCGCGGTCACCAGGTCGTCCCCGAACACCCCGTACGTCCCGGCGGGCAGCCCCGCCCGCCACTCCTCGCGCAGGGCGAGCGCGTGGTGCGCCCACAGGCCGAGCGCCGCGTCCAGGCCGGACACCTCCGCCAGCGCGCCCAGCAACTCCCGTGCGGCGGCGGCCGCCTGGTCCGCCGGCAGGCCGAGGGCCCCGCTCAGCTCCGCCCGCGCCGGGCCCGTGGCGCCGTCGGCCAGGAAGGCCAGCAGGGGCCAGACTCCGGGCGCGGAGAAGACCGTGCCTTCCGGCAGGGCCTGCGCCCAGCGGGCCGACAGCCCGTTCACCCGACGGACCGTCTCGGCGGTCACCTTGCTCACTGGTCGTCCTTCCACGAGGCCTTGCCCACTCCTCGTCCGGTCATCGCGTACGTGTCCTCGGGCAGCGGCAGCGGATGCGTCCCGCACCCCGCCGCCGGCCTGCGGCTCGCGCCCGTCCCGCACAAGAGGCGCCCCCGTTCGTCCCCCGCTCCCCTGCGCCGGTCCCGCGCCGCGCGCCGCCCGCCCCAGGAGCACGGTACCGGTGTCCACCCCCGACTCCCGGCCCCCACCAGCCAGAAGGGCCGGATCGGCAGCGGGTCCGGCGTGCTGTGCCGCCTGCCGGGCGATCCAGGTGTGAGCCCGGTCGGCCGAGCGCATCTATAGGGAGAAAGTGCCTGCGTAAAGCCCTCCCACCCGCCATGTCATCACATCGAGTGATTCTCTGGCCTTTGCTTGCACGGCACAACCCAGGGTTGCCACGCTGTTGCTGTCTGTACAATCTGATGGGAGCGGCCAGTGACTTTCGGTGAGCAGCCGGCGTACCTGCGTGTCGCGGGTGATCTCCGCAAGAAGATCGTCGAGGGTTCGCTGCCGCCCCACACCCGCCTGCCCTCGCAGGCCCGCATCCGCCAGGAGTACGGCGTCTCGGACACGGTCGCGCTGGAGGCCCGCAAGGTGCTGATGGCCGAGGGGCTGGTCGAGGGCCGCTCCGGCTCCGGGACGTATGTGCGCGAGCGGCCCGTGCCCCGCCGGCTGGCCCGCTCCGGATACCGGCCGGCCGGCGGCGCCACACCCTTCCGGCAGGAGCAGGCCGACGCCTCGGTGCGCGGCACCTGGGAGTCCAGCAGCGAGCAGGCCGAGGCCGGGGCCGCCCTCGCCGAGCGGCTCGCGATCCAGGCCGGCGACCGGGTCATGCGCACCAAGTACCTGTTCCGCGAGGCCGGCGAGCCGATGATGCTCTCCACCTCCTGGGAGCCCCTCGCCGTCACCGGCCGCACCCCGGTGATGCTGCCCGAGGAGGGCCCGCTCGGCGGCATGGGCGTCGTCGAGCGCATGCGCGCCATCGACGTCATCGTGGACAACGTCACCGAGGAGGTCGGCGCCCGCCCCGGCCTCGCCGAGGAACTGCACGTCCTCGGCGGTGTCCCCGGCCATGTGGTCGTGGTCGTCCAGCGCACGTACTACGCCTCGGGCCGCCCGGTGGAGACCGCCGACGTGGTGATCCCGGCCGACCGGTACCGGGTGGCGTACCACCTGCCCGTGAAGTGAGGCAGGGGTGCGCGCCCCGTCGAGTGAGGTAGCGCACACCCTCGGCGCCCCCTGCCGCGGATGTCCGGCCGAGCACGGCCGCGACCGGGGCCGGCCGCCGCTGCAATCCGGCCGTTTTCCCAGGTGACCAGGGGTCACTCGGGTATGCCCGCGACGCACGACGGAGGCGTTCACGACGGCGCGTTCGCTTCCGTGCGCCCCCGGTGTTCTGGCTGGTTGCGTACCTCTTTGTGAAAAGGCGTATTCGCTGCGTGAAGGTTGGGCGTACGCTCGGGCATATGCGGATTGCGGTTTCCTTAGGCGGGGCTCGGCGGGGGCCCGGGACGGGAAGCGGGTGGTGGGCCGGTGCGAGAAGGAACGGCGCGGGCGGTGGGGGCCATGAGTGAGGGGACGGTCTCGCTGCCCTGGATCGTGATACGGCAGGACGACAACGGCAATCGCTACCGCGTGGGCCGGTACGCGACCCGCGCCGAGGCCCAGAAGATCGCCGACAGTTTCGACGACCGGGGCCACAAGCAGCTCTACTGGGTCGAGCGCATAGGGCAGAACGGGGACAGCGTCCGTAACTGACCACGCGGCGCCTCCCGTAGGCTCCGCTCCATGACGTCTGCGACGCCCAGGACCCCCGTGCCGGACCGGATCGTGGTGGTCGGAGCCGCCCTGTTCGACGGTGGCCGGCTGCTCGCCGCGCGCCGCAGCGCCCCCGCCGACCTGGCGGGCCGCTGGGAGCTGCCCGGCGGCAAGGTCGAGACGGGCGAGCGGCCCGAGGACGCCCTGGTGCGCGAACTGCGCGAGGAGCTGGGCGTCGACGCCGAACCGGTCGAGCGCGTGCCGGGGGAGTGGCCCCTGAGGTCCCCGTACGTCCTGCGGGTGTGGACCGCCCGTCTGTGCCCCGGCTCCCCCGCGCCCCGGCCCCTCCAGGACCACGACGAGCTGCGCTGGCTCACCCCGGACCGGATCTGGGAGGTCGACTGGCTCGACCAGGACGTCCCGGCGGTCCGGGAGGTGGCGGCCGCGACCGGATCCGGGATGTAGCCCCGCAAGGGGTGCGGGGCCGTGCGCAACTGAGGCGCCGCCGAGGGCGCGAGCGGACACCGCGGACCCGCGGTCGCATGAAGCGCGCCCTCGGAGTTGTCGGGTGCGCGGCTCCCCGTATGGAGCGCCCTCTACGCCGTTCGTGCCACAGTGCGCCCTCTCGCGCGGTACTGCCTACTGGATATCGGGTATGTGCCCATTAACCCCATGAAACCGGACATGGGTGGGCTCGCTGGGCTGGGAAGTGATCGGCGTGATCGACACCGATGGTGACTGCGCCGAGTGGACCTTCCCCGCGGAACCGGGCGCCGTGCGCACCGCACGCTCCGCGGTCCGCGGCCAGTTGCACGGCTGGGGCCTCGACTGCCTCGCCGACCTCACCGCCTTGCTGGTGAGCGAGCTGGTCACCAACTCGCTGCGGCATGCCACCGGCCCGATCGGCGTACGGCTCGTACGCCCCGCCGGGCTGGCCGGCACCCTGCGGGTGGAGGTCTCCGACCCGCTGCCCGACCCGCCGCGCGAGCGTGTCGCCCGCGACGAGGACGAGAGCGGGCGCGGTCTGCAACTGGTCGCGGGCTCCTCGCGCCGCTGGGGCACCCGGCCCGGCGTGAGCGGAAAGACCGTCTGGTTCGAACTGGCGGTGCCGGGGTGAGCCGGAAGCATTGAGGGGGCAGGGGGGAGTACGGCCGGCGGCGGTCCGCCCACCGTGCGCTCCGGGCGCGCGGCCGGTCCCGAACTGTGTGATTCGAGGGCGTGTTCCCTGGTTAGAAGACTGGGAGTGTTGTCACGGACCGGTCCGAAAAACATCTGGACCGAGCTGTGATCGTGAACACCGTGTCGTGCGGCGCCGTAGTGCTGGATACTGCGGGCAGCCGTACCCGGTGACCGGTGCCGGACGCGGTGAGCTGGAGGGGACGGTTCGCGTGAGCGAGATACCAGCGAAGGCCACGGAGTCCGAGGACCCGTCGGACGGCGCGAGGCACCAGGCCGCGGAGACTGCCGCGGCACCCGGCGACGCCATGTGGCAGAGCAGCCCGCCCGGTTCGATCTACGACTACATCAAGGTCGCGTCCTTCTCCATCGGCCCCGGCGGGCTGGTCGACCAGTGGAGCCTGCGCGCCGAGCAACTCTTCGGCATCCCCGCCGCGCACGCCGTCGGCATGGACCCCATAGAGGCCTTCATCGACCCCGATCTGCGTGAGCGCGGCCAGCGCAAGATGGCCGAAATCCTCGACGGGCGGGAGTGGACCGGGGTCGTGCCCTTCCGCATGCCGGACAAGGCGGACGGGACCCGCGGCGAGGACGGCCTCGCCGAGGTCTACGTCATGCCCACCCGGACCGGCGAGGGCGACAGGGCCGCCGTCTGCATCGTCGTGGACGTACGCACCCTGCGCAGCATCGAGACCGATCTCGCCGCCTCGCAGGCGATATTCGGCCAGTCTCCGTTCGGATTCCTGCTGATCGACGCCGATCTGAGGGTGCGTCGGGCCAACGAGCGGTTCGCCTCCGTCTTCGGCGGGACCCCGGACGACCACCGGGGCAAGGGCGTGCACGACTATCTGCCGCGCGGTGAGGCCGAGCGGGTCTCGGCCACGCTGCGCCGGGTGCTGCAGTCCGGCGAGTCCATCACCGACATGCATGTCACCGGGTACGTCCCCGGCTCCGAGGAACGCCGGCACTGGTCCGTCAACCTCTACCGCGTGCACAGCGGCAGCGGCCGGCCCATCGGCATCGCCTGGCTCGGCACCGACATCACCGCCCGCCGGGCCGCCGCCCGCGAGGCCGCCGCCGCCCGCCGCAACCTCGCCCTGCTCAACGAGGCCGGCGCCCGCATAGGAAACTCCCTCGACCTGGAGACCACCGCCCGGGAGCTCCTCGACGTCGTCGTCCCCGGCTTCTGCGACCTCGCCACCGTCGACCTCTACCAGGGCCTGCTCACCGGCGACGAGACCCCGCCCGGCCTCGCCGACGGCAGCGCCGAACTGCGCCGCGTCGCCTTCGCCAGCGCCGTGTCGGACGTGCCGCTCAGCGGCACCGCCGATCCCGTCGCGGTCGGCGCGGTGCACCACTTCCCCTTCAACTCGCCCTGCGCGGACGCCCTGCGCACCGCCCGGCCCCAGCGCGTGCCCGCCGAGGAGGGCGCACTCGTCCAGTCCACGCTGGCCGTGCCGATGGTCGCCCACGACACGGTCGTCGGGCTCGCCCGGTTCGCCCGCACCAAGGGCAGCGAGCCGTTCGGCGACCGGGACCGTGACCTGGCGGTGGAGCTGGCCGCGCGCGCCGCCGTGTGCATCGACAACGCGCGCCTGTACCGCCGGGAACACGAGCGGGCGCTGATACTGCAGCGCTCGCTCCTGCCGCCGGGGGACCCGGAGGCCTCCGGGCTCGACATCGCCTGCCGCTATCTGCCCGGCAACGCGGCCACCGAGGTGGGCGGCGACTGGTTCGACGTGATCGAACTGCCGGGTCACCGTACGGCGCTGGTCGTGGGCGATGTGATGGGGCGGGGGCTGCGGGCCGCCGTCGCCATGGGTGAACTCCGCACGGCCGTGCGGACCTTGGCCCTGCTGGACCTCGAACCCGCCGAGGTCCTCTCGGCGCTGGACGAGATCGCGCGAGGGCTGGGCACCCCGGGCGGCGTCCAGCAGGCCACGCGTACGGCACGCCAGCCGCGGGACGCCGACCTGTCCGAGGTGTACCTCGCGACCTGCGTCTACGCGGTGTACGACTCCGTCACCAGACGCTGTACGTTCGCCAACGCCGGCCATCTGCCGCCGGTCCTGGTCGAGCCCGGTGAGGCCGCCCTGATGCTGGACGTGCCGCCCGGCATGCCGCTCGGTGTGGGAGGCGAGCCCTTCGAGGAGGTCGAGGTCGAGTTGCCGGAGGGCGCGCTGCTGGCCCTCTACACGGACGGTCTGGTCGAGTCCCGCCACCACCCCCTGGAGGAGGGCCTCCAGGCCTTCGTCGGCGCGCTCACCGACCCGTCCCGCCCGCTGGAGGACGTCTGCGACCACGTCCTGAGCACCCTCGACACCCACCACGGCGAGGACGACATCGCGCTGCTGATGGCGAGGGTGCAGGGGCTGCCGTCCGATTCCGTCGGCGACTGGACGCTGCCGCGCGAGCCGCGGAGCGTGGGGCGGGCGCGCGAGTACGCCCGGGCGCGGCTGCAGAGCTGGGGTCTGGAGCCACTGGTCGACACGGCGGAGCTGCTCGTCAGCGAGCTGGTCACCAACGCGCTGCGGTACGGCGAGGGGGAGATCCGGCTCCGGCTGCTGCTGGACCGCACGCTGGTCTGCGAGGTCTGGGACTCCGGCCTGGTCCAGCCCCGGCGCCGCCGCGCCCGGGACACGGACGAGGGGGGCCGGGGACTGCAGCTGGTCGGGTTGCTGAGCGCGGCGTGGGGCTCGCGCCGGACGCCGCGCGGCAAGACGGTGTGGTTCGAGTTGCCGTTGCCCGGGGGCGAGACAGGACTGACCGACCCGGCGGAGGCACTGCTGAGCCTCTTCTGACAAGCCCCTCGACGGGCAGGGCCCGGCGGCCCGGCTCGCCCAGCGCCGGCCCCGACCGCCGGGGCCGGCTCGGCTGGTGGGCCCGGGGCCGTGACCGTCGGGGGTGGGCTTCGTCGTGGTGACGTGCGCGGCGCGTCCTGACGGAAGCGGTCGCAGGCGCGGTCGGCCGGTGCTGCGGCACTAGGCGCGCGGTGCGAAGCGGTGGCGGCCCCGTGTCCGAGGGCCGCCGTAGCTCGCCGGCGGGCCCGCGTCCGGGTCCTCGGCCAGCAGCACACCGCCCAGGACCGCACCGGCCAGGCCCGGCGCGTCCCCGTCGGCGCCCGGGTACGGGCTGCCGTGGGCCCGCACGTTCCGTTCGGCCAGGTCCCGGGCCGCGCGGGCGAGGGAGTCGGCCTCGTCGGCGTGGTCCGTGCCCAGCTCCCGTGCCGCCTGCGCCAGGAGAACCCGCGCCTCCGGGCCCACCGCGCCCCGGTGCACCGCGACGAACTCCTCCGCCCCGGCGAGGGAACCCCTCGCCACGAGCAGCGCAGCCGCGGCCGGTGCGCCCGAGTGGCCCGTCTCCAGCCGCTCCACGGCCCGCGCGATCCGGCGCAGGGCGTCCAGCGGGTCGTACGGTCCCCCCGTCCGCTCCTCCCGCACGGCGGCCAGCACGCCGTCGGCGTGGGCCAGCCGCGCATGCAGCTCACCGCTCGTCAGCGGCTTGCGCCCACCTCCCTGCCGGGCCGCCGCGATCTCCGCCTCCGCGCCGGTCAGTGCGGCCGGCACCAGCTCCGCCGCCTCCCGCAGCCGCGCCGCGAGCCCTTCCACCCCGGTCACCAGCACCTCGGCCTGGACCACCGCGCCCTCGGCGGCGCGCAGCTGCCCGGCGGCCCGCCCGCCGTCGCCCGCGTCGGCCGCCTGGCGGGCCTCGTTGAGCCGGACGGTGGCGAACACCAGCCGGTCCTTGGCCTGCTCGACGTAGCCGATGACCGGTCCGATCGCCGAGGCGGTGTACCGCTCGTGCAGTTCCCCCAGGGTGTCCTGCGCGGTCACCGTGCGCCCCGTCAGCTCCCGGAACCAGGTCTCGGCCGACTCCAGGGCCCCGGCCAGCCCAGGACCGTCCAGCTCCCGCAGCCGGTCCAGCTCGGGAGCCTCCGCGTCCAGCCGGCGGCCCGCCTCCGCGCACCGGCCGACCACACCGACCAGCGCCTGCCGCCGCGCCGCCGGGTCCTGAGGCACCCCCTGCTCGTACCGCTGCCAGATGGCGCACGCGGCGGCCAGCTCGGTCTCGGCGGCCCGCAGCGCGTGGACGAGGGGTTCGGTCTCGGCCTGCCCGAACCGCCGCCGGACGAAGGAGAGTTCCTCACGGCTGGTCCGTACGCAGTCGTCGGCGAGGACCAGTGCCGCGCGGGCCTGGCGCTCGGTGTCGGCCGGGGAGGGGACGGGCGGGGCGACGGAGACGGTCCCGGGGGTCGTACGGCTGCGGGCGCGGCGGGTGCGGCGCAGATAGCCGTATCCGGCCAGCCCCACGGCCGCGACGCCCGCGGCGAGGGGCAGGACGAGATCCGCGGTGGACGTCTCGTCCTGCCGCGGCGCGTCGGCGCTGGCGACCGTCGCGGCGGCCGCCACCGGAACCGGATCTTGCGCGCCGGTCGTCATCAGGGGCAACACCAGCCACCCGGCCCCGGCCCAGGCACCCAGCACGGCATGCGCCACCCGCGCGGATATGTGCGCGGTGGCGCGCCGGGGCCGGCACCGGGTCGGGAAGGACGTCACATTTTGGAGCGTATGGGCAGGTAGGCGCCTTCGCGAGCGGGGCGGACACGGGTGGGGGAAGAGAAGGGCAGGAGGCGGAAATGGACGGGCGGGGTATGCACGAAGGAGGAAGGGACGAGGAAGCGCCGGGCGGGGAAGCGCCGGGCGGGGTAGGAACGGGCGAGACGGGAACGGGCGGGGAGGAGACCGGCGGCGCGTGGGCGGGACCGCGCGCCGGCGCGGAAACCCCCGGCGAAGGCGCCGCCGAGGCGCGCCGTCCGAGACGGCGCCGCCGTGTCCTGCGCTCCACCCTGGCCGCCCTCACCCTCCTGTTCCTCCCCCTCCTCACCGCCGAAACGGCCCTCCGCGTCAACGACACCGGCACCCCGAAACCCGGCACCACCACCCGCCACCAGGACGCCCTGTGGCTGGGCCACGCCTGGGTGGACGGCCGTAAGACCGACCGCGACGTCCAGGCCCTCGCCCGCCGCCTGAAGACCAGCGGCATCCGGGACCTGTACGTCCACGCGGGCCCCCTGGAACACGACGGCACCCTGCCCAAGACGGCCTACCGCAGGTCCCGTTGGCTGACCACGGCCCTGCACCGCGCGGCGCCCGGCGTCCGTGTCCAGGCCTGGCTCGGCGACAAGCTGGCCAGCGAGAGCCCCGACGGGCTGCGGCTGGACCGCGCGGCCACCCGCACCGCGATCCTCGCCTCCACCCGCCGGATCCTCGCCGCCGGCTTCGAGGGCGCCCACTTCGACCTGGAGCCCCTCCACTCCGGCGACCAGAACTACCTCGCCCTCCTCGACGACCTCCGCGCCCTCACCCACGCCCGTCACGCGCTGCTCTCCGTCGCGGCCCACCAGATCGACCCGCTCCCGGCCTTCCACTCCTTCTGGGGCACGACCACCGGGCACCCCAAATGGTGGTCGCAGGCCTACTTCGGGCAGGTCGCCCGCCGCGTGGACCAGATCGCCGTCATGTCGTACGACACCATGCAGCCCCTGCAGAGCCTGTACGGCGGCTACGTGGCCCAGCAGACCAGCCTCGCCCTGGAAGTCACTCCCAGGACCACCGACCTCCTCATGGGCCTGCCCTTCTACCACGAGAACAACTTCGGCCACTGGGCCCACGCGGAGACCGTCCCCGCCGGCGTACGCGGGGTCCGCCTGGGCCTGTCCCGCACCGACGCCGGCCGCGTCCGGTTCGGCGTCGCCCTGTACGTCGACTTCGCGGCCACGGAGGCGGACTGGCGGGCGTACCAGGAAGACTGGGTCCGCTGACCGGACGTACAGGGGGTGGCCCTCATCCCGCCGGCCCAGCGCCCCGGACGCCCCGTCAGGAAGTCCGCCGCCTGATCTTCGAGCCGAGCCACACCAGCGGGTCGTACTTGCGGTCCACCGCGCGCTCCTTCAGCGGGATCAGGGCGTTGTCGGTGATCTTGATGCCCTCGGGGCAGACCTCCGTGCAGCACTTGGTGATGTTGCAGTAGCCGAGGCCGTGTTCGTCCTGGGCCGTGCGCTTGCGGTCCAGGCCGGTCTCGGCGGCCGCGTCCAGCGGGTGCATGTCGAGTTCGGCGATCCGCATCAGGAAGCGGGGGCCCGCGAACGCCGCCTTGTTCTCCTCGTGGTCGCGGACGACGTGACAGGTGTCCTGGCACAGGAAGCACTCGATGCACTTGCGGAACTCCTGCGAGCGGTCCACGTCCTCCTGCATCATCCGGTACTCGCCGGGGCCCACACCGGCCGGCGGCACGAAGGACGGGACCTCCCTGGCCTTCCGGTAGTTGAAGCCGACGTTCGTCACCAGATCGCGGATCACCGGGAAGGCGCGCAGCGGGGTGACGGTGATCGTCTCCGCGCGGTCGAACACCGACATCCGGGTCATGCACATCAGGCGCGGGCGGCCGTTGATCTCCGCCGAGCACGAACCGCACTTGCCCGCCTTGCAGTTCCAGCGGACGGCGAGGTCGGGTGTCTGGGTGGCCTGGAGCCGGTGGATGATGTCCAGCACCACCTCGCCGTCGTTGACCTCGACGGAGAAGTCCTCCAGGCCGCCGCCCTGCTCGTCGCCCCGCCACACCTTGAAGCGGGCCTCATAGCTGCTCACTCGTACAGCTCCTCTTCGGCGAGGTACTTGACCAGCTCCTCCTTCTCGAAGAGGGCGAGCAGGTCCGGGCGGATGGGGTCGGTGCTCTCGCGGGTGAGGCGGATCTGGCCGCGTCCGGGGTCGGTCGCCGCGAGGCCGCCGGTGGGGTCGGCGAGGGCGCACAGCAGGTTCACGTTGCGCCAGGCGCGGTCCATCGTGGGGTGGTCCTCGCGGGTGTGCCCGCCGCGCGACTCGGTGCGCTCCAGCGCGGCCCGGGCCACGCACTCGCTGACCAGCAGCATGTTCCTGAGGTCGAGGGCCAGGTGCCAGCCCGGGTTGAACTGGCGGTGGCCCTCCACACCGGCCCGGCGGGCCCGCACCCGCAGCTCGGCCAGCTTGTGCAGGGCCTGCTCCATCTCGCCCTCCCGGCGGATGATGCCGACCAGGTCGTTCATGGTCTGCTGGAGTTCCTGGTGCAGGGTGTACGGGTTCTCCGGCGGGCCCGCCTCGCCCTCCCGCCCGGCCTCCGCCGAGAAGGGCCGCAGGGCCTCCGCCGCCGCCGTGTCGACCTGGGCGTCGTCCACCGGCGGGCGCTGGTGCGCCAGCCCCTGCGCGTACTCCGCCGCGTGCCAGCCCGCCCGGCGCCCGAACACCAGCAGATCGGACAGGGAGTTGCCGCCGAGCCGGTTGGAGCCGTGCATACCGCCGGCCACCTCACCGGCCGCGTACAGGCCCGGCACGCCGCGCGCCGCCGCCGTGTCGGAGTCGACGGCGACCCCGCCCATCACGTAGTGACAGGTCGGCCCGACCTCCATCGCCTCGGCCGTGATGTCGACGTCCGCCAGCTCCTTGAACTGGTGGTACATCGACGGCAGCCGGCGCCGGATCACCTCGGCGGGCATCCGCGTGGACACGTCCAGGAAGACCCCGCCGTGCGGCGAACCCCGGCCCGCCTTCACCTCGGAGTTGATCGCGCGGGCCACCTCGTCGCGGGGGAGCAGCTCCGGCGGGCGCCGGTTGGTGTCCGGGTCGTCGTACCACCGGTCGGCCTCCTCCTCCGACTCGGCGTACTTCTCCTTGAACACGTCCGGGACGTAGTCGAACATGAACCGCTCGCCCTCGGAGTTCCTGAGCACCCCGCCGTCGCCGCGCACCGACTCGGTGACGAGGATGCCCTTCACCGACGGCGGCCAGACCATGCCCGTCGGGTGGAACTGCACGAACTCCATGTTCACCAGCCGCGCCCCGGCCAGCAGCGCCAGCGCGTGGCCGTCGCCGGTGTACTCCCACGAGTTCGACGTGACCTTGAACGACTTGCCGATCCCGCCGGTCGCGACGACGACCGCGGGCGCTTCGAGGACGAGGAAGCGGCCGGATTCACGCTCGTACGCGAAGACGCCGCAGACCCGGCCCGCGGTGGAGCCGCTGCCGGACGCCGTGTCCTTGAGGACCCGGGTGACCGTGCACTCCTGGAAGACCTTCAGCCGGGACTCGTAGTCCCCGGTCTCCCTGAAGTCCTCCTGCTGGAGCGCGACCATCCGCTGCTGGAGGGTGCGGATCAGCTCCAGGCCCGTACGGTCCCCGACGTGGGCGAGGCGCGGGTACTCGTGGCCGCCGAAGTTGCGCTGCGAGATGCGGCCGTCCTTCGTACGGTCGAACAGCGCGCCCCAGGTCTCCAGCTCCCACACCCGGTCCGGGGCCTCCTGCGCGTGCAGCTCGGCCATCCGCCACTGGTTGAGGAACTTGCCGCCGCGCAGGGTGTCGCGGAAGTGGACCTGCCAGTTGTCGTGCTCGTTGGCGTTGGCCATGGCCGCCGCGATGCCGCCCTCGGCCATGACCGTGTGCGCCTTGCCGAACAGCGACTTGCAGATCACCGCCGTACGGGCGCCCCGCTCACGCGCCTCGATGGCGGCCCGCAGTCCGGCGCCGCCGGCACCGACCACGACGACGTCCCACTCCTGGCGGTCGACCACGGTCATCAGACGGCTCCACCTGTTCTAGAAGAAACGCGGGTCGGCGAAGACCCCGGACGCGACGAGATAGACGTAGAAGTCGGCGAGCGCCACGCTCAGCAGCGACGCCCACGCCAGCTGCATGTGGCGGGCGTTGAGCCGGCCGACGAACTGCCACGCCTTGTAGCGCACGGGGTGCTTGGAGAAGTGTTTGAGCTTGCCGCCGACGATGTGCCGACAGGAGTGGCAGGAGATGGTGTAGGCCCAGATCAGGGTGATGTTGACGAGGAACACGAGGGTGCCGAGGCCCATGTGGCCCCAGTTCTCGTGCGGGTCGCGGAAGGACAGCACGGTGTCGTACGTCAGCACGCCCGCGACCAGGATCGCCGCGTAGAAGAAGTACCGGTGGACGTTCTGCAGGATCAGCGGGAAACGGGTCTCGCCGGTGTACGTCCGGTGCGGCTCGGCCACCGCGCAGGCGGGCGGGGACGCCCAGAAGCTGCGGTAGTAGGCCTTGCGGTAGTAGTAGCAGGTCAGCCGGAAGCCCAGCGGGAAGACCAGGATGATGATCGCCGGGGAGATCGTCCACCAGCTGCCGAAGAGGTCGGCGTTCGGGCCCGACGGCATGTTCTTGCAGTTCTGCGCCAGGCAGGGCGAGTAGAACGGCGAGACGTACGGCGCCGCGTAGTAGTGCGCGCCCGCGAAGGCCCGCCAGGTCGAGTAGACGACGAAGGCCAGCAGACCGGCCGCGGTGACGGCGGGCGCCAGCCACCAGCGGTCGGTCCGCAGATGCGGGGCGGTGATCGCGGCGCGCGCGGGGGTCCGTACGCCGCCGCTGTTCTGTTGGGGTTCCGTACCAGTGGCCAAGGCAGGGCTCCGGTCGGTCGGGGGTCAGGGGGCGCGGCGGTCGCGGGCGCCCAGGCCCTCGTCGTCCGAGTCCGTCCACAGGCTGATGTCGTAGGGCGTGTCGGAGATGGTGACGAGGTCGGGCCGGCGCGGGGCGTCCGGCGCGGCGCTCGCCTCGCGCAGCAGCGCCACGCTCTCGCGCAGATGGTCGGCGTCCAGTCGGACCCGGCGCATCTCGATGCCGCCGCTGCCGAGCTGGTGCTCCAGACGTCCCAGCGACCGGTACAGATCGTCGAGAGAACGCTGGACCGAGGTGATGTCGTCGTGCACGGACATGACTTGCCCTCACTTCCGCGGGTCCGGCAGGCCCTGGGCGGCAACGTTCATGCGCCTTGGAGTGTTGCGCGCCGCACCTGCCGCTGTGAAGGCATGTGCAGCGATTGGCGGAGGCGCACCGATGCATCTCGGGTGGTGTTGCGCCGCACGGGTGGGGTTACCGCCCGTCGTCGCCGTGTCGCCCGTGGTTGCCGGATCCTTTCCTCTTCAGTGGGCCGCATAGATCTGATCAGCTCCATATACCGCCAAAGGTGATCAGCTCCATATACCGACAAATGTGAGCATAAAGCCAGCGGCTCCCCGGAGGTAGCAGTGATGTCCCACGACGGCGTCGTCGCCCGCTCGCGGCACACCCAGCGGAGCGTCATGCGTTCGGTCGCCTTTCTGACCGCCGGTGTGCTCGCCGTGCCCCTCCTCGCCGGCTGCGACTCCGAGGACAAGGCCGGCAAACCGCTCGCCGGGCAGGACATCGCCCCGGTCGCGCGTGGTCTGGTCGCCGACGGGGGCACCCTGAAGTGGGCCGTGGACGCCGTCCCCGCGACGCTGAACACCTTCCAGGCCGACGCCGACGCCGGAACCACCCGGGTGGCCCAGGCCGTGCTGCCGTCGATGTTCCGGCTGGACGCCACCGGCCGGCCGGTGGCCAATCCCGCCTACCTGGAGTCGGCCAAGGTCATCGAGACCGAGCCCCGCCAGGTCGTGCTGTACAAGCTGAACCAGCAGGCCGTCTGGAGCGACGGCCGGGAGATCGGCGCCGCCGACTTCGCCGCCCAGTGGCGCGCCCTGTCCGGCCGGAACAGCGCGTACTGGACCGCCCGCAACGCCGGTTACGACCGCATCGAGAAGATCGAGCGCGGCGCCAACGACCTGCAGGTGCGGGTGACCTTCTCGCGGCCCTACGCCGACTGGAGGTCGCTGTTCTCGCCGCTGTACCCGAAGGACGTCATGGGCACCCCGGACGCCTTCAACGACGGCGCCCGCCGCAAGCTGACGGTCACCGCCGGCCCCTTCAAGGTGGACAAGGTCGACACCGCGGCCAAGGACGTGGTCCTCACCCGCAACCCGCGCTGGTGGGGCAGGCCCGCCAAGCTCAACGAGATCGTGCTGCACGCCGTCCCCCACGACCAGCGGGCCGTCGCGCTCGCCGACGGCAGCGTGGACCTCGCCGACGTCGACCCCGCCGATGCCGAGCGGATCGGGCTCGCCGCCCGCGGCACCGCGAACCCGCTGCAGGGCTCCGGCAGGACCTCCGTGACCAAGCTGCGCTCCTGGGCGCTGGCGCACGGCGTCGGCTCCGACCAGGCCCAGGCCGGGCAGACGACACTGCGCCGGGCCATCACCCGGTACCTGGACGAGCAGCAGCAGCTGCGGGGCGTCGAGGTCCGCAAGTCGCTGGAGCCCGCCTACACCCAGCTCGCCCTCAACGGCTCCGAGGGCCCCCTCGCCGACGAGCGCGTCCGCCGGGCCGTCGCCCGCGCCCTGGACCGCAAGGAACTGGCCAGGCTGGTGCTCACCCCGCTGGGCCTGCCCGCCGTCCCGGTGGGCAGCCACCTCGCCCTGTCCGGGCAGGCCGCCTACGCGGACAGCAGCGACGCGGTCGGCGACCAGGACCCCAAGGGGGCGCAGGCGCTGCTCGCCGAGGCCGGCTGGGTGCCGGGCGGCCCGGTCAAGGAGGAGAAGAAGGGCGAGAAGGCGGCCGGCCCCGAGGGCGATCACGCCGGCAAGAAGGGCCAGGAGGAGAAGGAGGACAAGTCCGACGGCGGCGACGACGGCGCGTACATCGTCGGCGAGGACGACAAGAGCGGGGACGGTACGAGCGGCGACGACAAGTCGGGGGGCCGCGACGACGGCGGGGACCGGCACATCGCGCAGGAGGGCAAGCACGGAGGCGTGCCCGGAGCGTACGCGCCCAAGGGCACGGCCGCGCCGGCCGCCGCGCCGGCGGGCCTGCTCGCCAAGGACGGCAAGGCGCTCGCGCTGCGCTTCGTGCTGCCGTCCGGCGCGGGCTCCGAGACGCTGAACGCGGTCGCCGAGCGGATCTCGGCCATGCTGGAGCGGCTCGGGATCCGGACGACGATCACCAAGGTCTCCGACGAGAGCTACTTCAAGGACCACATCGCCTCCGGCGACTACGACCTCGCGCTGTACTCGTGGCCGTCCTCCGCGTTCCCGGCGACGGACGACCGGCCGGTCTACGCGAAGCCGGTACCGGCCGCGGACGGCTCGGTGAACGTCGAGCAGAACTACACGCGGGTGGGGACCGACCAGGTCGACCAGCTCTTCGACCAGGCCATGGCGACGCTGGACGAGGACGAGGAGGTCTCCCTGATCCGCAAGGCGGACGCCAGGATCTGGGCCGCGGGGGGCTCGATTCCCCTCTACCAGCGGCCCCAGCTGGTGGGGGTCCGCAAGAATCTGGTCAACGCCGGGGCGTTCGGTTTCCAGACGCCGGTCTACGAGGACATGGGCTTCTTGAAGAAGGGGGCGAGGATCTCCCCCAGCCCCACGAAGTGACCTGCACAAAGATCGCGGCTCGGCCCTGAGAGGGCCGACTCACTCGGGGCCACGTACCATGGGGTGAGGCCGTGGCGTGTCAAGCCCGGCAGGGCCCGTGCGACACAGACATACGCGCAGGGCGATCCTCACCACTCCGGGAGTACGGCAGCTTATGGCCACGCGCCACGACATCCGCAACGTCGCCATCGTCGCCCACGTCGACCACGGCAAGACCACCATCGTCGACGGCATGCTGAAGCAGGCCGGCGCGTTCGCCGCCCACCAGCTCGAAGGCGTCGACGACCGCATGATGGACTCGAACGACCTGGAGCGTGAGAAGGGCATCACGATCCTCGCCAAGAACACGGCGGTCAAGTACCACCCGAAGGACGGCGGGGAACCGATCACCATCAACATCATCGACACCCCCGGCCACGCCGACTTCGGCGGCGAGGTCGAGCGCGGTCTGTCGATGGTGGACGGCGTCGTGCTGCTGGTGGACGCGTCCGAGGGCCCGCTCCCGCAGACCCGCTTCGTGCTGCGCAAGGCCCTCCAGCAGCGGCTGCCCGTCATCCTGTGCATCAACAAGACGGACCGCCCGGACTCCCGCATCGACGAGGTCGTCAACGAGACCTACGACCTCTTCCTGGACCTGGACGCGGACGAGGACCAGATCGAGTTCCCGATCGTCTACGCCTGCGGCCGTGACGGCGTCGCGTCGCTGACCAAGCCGGAGGACGGGACCGTCCCGGCCGACTCCACCAACCTGGAGCCGTTCTTCTCCACGATCCTGGAGCACATCCCGGCCCCGACGTACGACGAGGCCGCGCCGCTCCAGGCCCACGTCACCAACCTCGACGCCGACAACTTCCTCGGCCGTATCGCGCTGCTCCGCGTCGAGCAGGGCGAGCTGCGCAAGGGCCAGACGGTGGCCTGGATCAAGCGCGACGGAACCATCAGCAACGTGCGCATCTCCGAGCTGATGATGACCGAGGCGCTCACCCGCAAGCCGGCCGAGAAGGCGGGCCCCGGTGACATCTGCGCGGTCGCCGGTATCCCGGACATCATGATCGGCGAGACCCTGGCCGACACCGAGAACCCGATCCCGCTGCCGCTGATCACGGTCGACGAGCCGGCGATCTCCATGGTCATCGGTACGAACACCTCGCCGCTGGTCGGCCGGGGCGGCACCGGCAAGGGCGCCGACGCGAAGTCGGCCGTGAAGGACCGCAAGGTCACCGCCCGCCAGGTGAAGGACCGCCTGGACCGCGAGCTGATCGGTAACGTCTCGCTGCGCGTGCTCGACACCGAGCGTCCGGACGCCTGGGAGGTGCAGGGCCGTGGTGAGCTGGCGCTCGCCATCCTGGTCGAGCAGATGCGCCGCGAGGGCTTCGAGCTGACCATCGGCAAGCCCCAGGTCGTCACCAAGCAGATCGACGGCAAGACCTACGAGCCCGTCGAGCGCATGACGATCGACGTGCCCGAGGAGCACATGGGTGCCGTCACCCAGCTGATGGGTGTGCGCAAGGGCCGCATGGACAACATGTCCAACCACGGCTCCGGATGGGTGCGCATGGAGTTCGTCGTGCCGTCCCGTGGTCTCATCGGGTTCCGGACCGAGTTCCTGACGCAGACCCGTGGCACCGGTATCGGCCACTCCATCCACGAGGGCTTCGAGCCCTGGTTCGGCACGCTCCAGACCCGTAACAACGGCTCCCTGGTCGCCGACCGCGCCGGTGCGGTCACCGCGTTCGCGATGACGAACCTCCAGGAGCGCGGCGTGCTGTTCACGGAGCCGGGCACCGAGGTGTACGAGGGCATGATCGTCGGTGAGAACTCGCGCTCCGACGACATGGACGTGAACATCACCAAGGAGAAGAAGCTCACGAACATGCGGTCCTCGTCGGCCGACTCGTTCGAGGCCATCGTTCCGCCGCGCAAGCTCTCCCTGGAGCAGTCCCTGGAGTTCTGCCGTGACGACGAGTGCGTCGAGGTGACCCCGGAGGCCGTTCGCATCCGCAAGGTCAACCTCGACCAGCGTGAGCGGGCCCGCGCCGCGAGCCGCGCCAAGCACGGCTGATTCCAAGCCGGTTGAGCCCGGGTGTCCCCAGCATGGGGGCACCCGGGCTTTTTGCAACCCGTTTTCGGGGGCCCTATGTCCGACATGCGGAGATCGTTGCCCGATAGCCATGTAACAAGTCCGTTTCGTGCCTTCTTCCGTCGAACAGTTTGTCCAGATTTTGGAAGATGCGGCGACGATCCGTGACTGAATTGAGATCTACGGGCAGTGGTCGGTGGTCGACCCATGGCAGATAGTTAGCCGCGAAGCGCTCGGGTCAATGGGTCGCGGACTGTGGGGACAGTGCGCCGACTCACGAGCACCAGGGGGTGTCTGCCTCCCCGTCAGGGGTGTCGGGGGGACGACGTGAACCCTCTCCTGTTGGTGAACGTGTGGAGTCACCCATACCTTGAAACGGACGAACCGTGACAAGTCCTATCGACATTGAGGGCGGCGGGACTTCGGTCGTCGTCGACGGCGAACCAGGGCCGGAGACGAAGGGCGAAGCCGTCAAGCTCGCGGGCCGGTCTCCCGGCCAGCTGATGTGGCTGCGCTTCAGGCGCGACCGCACGGGCGTGATCTCGGCCTACGTCGTGGGCTTCTTCTTCCTGGTCGGGCTGCTCGCCCCGCTGATCGCCAAGCTGTACGGCAAGAACCCGTACACGGTGTACGCGGACGAGCGCCCGGACCTCTTCGACAGTGCCGGCGTGCCGGTGCAGCCCAACGGCGGTATCAGCGGCGACTTCTGGTTCGGCCTCGAACCCGGCAACGGCTACGACGTCTTCACCAAGCTGATCTACGGCATCCGCACCTCGCTGATGATCTCGGTCGCCGTCACCGTCGCGGTGGTCGTGACCGGCATCCTGCTCGGTGTCGCGGCCGGCTATCTCGGCGGCAGGACCGACTACTACATCGGCCGGGTCATCGACTTCCTGCTCGCCTTCCCGGCACAGCTGTTCTTCATCGCGAGCATGCCCGTCGTGGTCTCCCTGTTCGTCAGCCCGCGCGACGAGACACCGACCTACGTCCGAGTGGTGGCCCTGATCCTCGTCCAGTGGTTCCTGGGCTGGATGGGTCTCGGCCGCATCCTGCGCGGCACCGCACTCGCCCTGCGGGAGCGGGAGTTCATCGAGGCGGCCAAGGTCAGCGGCGCCTCGCCGTGGCGGATCATCCGCAAGGAGATCCTGCCGAACATCGTCACCCCGCTGCTGGTGCAGGCGACGTATCTGCTGCCCAACTTCGTGACGGCCGAGGCCGGTCTGTCGTTCCTGGGCGTCGGCATCGTCGAACCGACGCCGGACTGGGGGCAGATGTTCTCCAAGGCGTCCACCCAGCTGGTGATGCAGAACGACATCACCTACATGTTCTTCCCCGGCGTTTCGATGATCATCTTCGTCGTCGCGTTCAACCTGCTCGGGGACTCGGTCAGAGACGCCTTCGATCCCAAGACCGCGCGCTGACCTGGCACCACGTCAACCACACGGAACGTCACTTTCACAGATAGGTGGGAACCTTCGTGATGAGTAGGGGCGGACGCCACGCATACGGCGCACTCTCCGTGCTCGCGGCCGGAGCTCTCGTGCTCACCGGTTGCAGCAAGGGCGGCAGCGACTCCGGTACCGACGGCAAGAAGGACCAGGAGAACGCGAAACGGCAGCAGGCGTCCATCAAGTTCGGTGGCGCGGCGGACTCCACCGGTCCGGCGGCTCCCGTGCCCGGCGCCAAGACGGGCGGCACCATGGAGGTGCTGCAGCGGGACTCGTACGCGCACCTCGACCCGGGCCAGATCTACGTCTCGGACCAGATGTCCGTCGCGCAGCTGCTGCACAGAGGCCTGACCGGTTACAAGGCCACCACCGACGACGGCAGCGGGCACGAGGTGGTCGGCGACCTCGCCACCGACTCGGGGACCACCACCGACGGCGGCAAGACCTGGAAGTACACGCTCAAGGACGGCATCAAGTTCCAGGACGGCACGCCGATCACGTCCAAGGACATCCGGCACAGCGTCGAGCGGCTCTTCGCGCCGTTCATCAACCAGGGCCCCACCTACCTCCAGCAGTGGCTCGCCAACGCCTCCGGCGCCGCCTACCGCAAGCTGCTGCCGGACGGGCCGTACAAGGGCAAGCACCTGCCCGGCTCCGTGCTGGAGACCCCGGACGACAAGACCATCGTCTTCCACTTCAAGTCCCCGCACCCCGACCTGCCCTACGCGCTGGCGATGTCCGGCTACGCGGTGGTCTCGGAGAAGGGCGACACCAAGCAGCGGTACGACAAGGCCCCGGTGGTGTCCGGCCCGTACAAGATCCAGTCCTTCAAGTCCGGCAAGTCGATGGTGCTGGTCAAGAACCCCAGCTGGGACGCGAAGACGGACCCGATCCGGCACCAGTACGTGGACCAGTTCAACATCACGTTCAACCAGCAGTACGAGACCTCCACCAAGGCCCTGCTGGCCGACAGCGGTGCCGACCAGACCGGCCTCAGCTTCAACAACCAGGTCGACGCGGGCAACCTGTCCCAGGTGCTCAAGGACCCGAAGATGAAGTCCCGCACGGTCTCCGGCTACCAGCCCTACGTCGGCCAGATGAACATCAACATGAGCCACCCGGCCCTGAAGGACAAGACGGTCCGCGAGGCCATCGCCTACGCGCTGCCGGTCACCCCGTTCGTGCGCGCCTACGGCGGCACCGACGCCATGGAGGTCGCGGGCGGCCTGATCTCCCCGACCGTCTCCGGCTACGACCCCTCCTTCGACCCGTGGGGCAAGAAGAAGAAGCCCGCCGGTGACCCGGACAAGGCCCGTGAGCTGCTGAAGAAGGCCGGCAAGCTCAACATGAAGCTGACCTTCGGCTACATCAACACCCCGGAGGGCCAGCAGTACTCCACCGCCATGGCGGCGGGCCTGAAGAAGGCCGGCTTCGACGTCCAGCGCCAGGAGATCCCGTCCGAGACCTACTACGACCAGGTCTCCAAGCTGAACAACAACTACGACATCTTCCACACCGCGTGGGGTGCCGACTGGCCGTCCGCCTCGACCGTGCTCCCGCCGCTGTACGACGGCCGGGTGATCGCCGACGGCGCGCAGAACTACTCGCAGGTCAACGACCCGAAGATCAACAGCGAGATCGACCGGATCAACAAGATCACCGACCCGGTCAAGTCGGCGGCCGAGTGGGAGAAGCTCGACCAGTACATCGTCAAGGACGTCGTCAACGTCGTCCCGACCGGGTACTACAAGCAGACCCAGATCGCCGGCTCCAAGGTCGGCGGCCTCGTCTACGACGACGTGATCGGCGGCGTCGACCCGCGTCGCCTCTTCATCAAGTAACCGTCCCCGCCCGGTACCCGGCGCGCTCCCGCCAGCGGGACGTGCCGGGTGCCGCCGAGGCCGCCGACGTCTGAGAGCTGCCCTGCCATGCTGCGCTTCCTCGTGCGCCGGTTCATCGGTGCCGTCGTCATCCTGTTCCTGTTGAGCATTGTCACGTTCCTGCTGTTCTTCGGGGTGCCCCGGGACCCGGCGCTGCTGATGTGCGGCAAGACGTGCAACCCGGACAGCATCGCGAACATCCACCATGTGCTCGGCCTCGACAAGCCCATCACCGAGCAGTACTGGATCTTCCTGCACAACCTCGTCCTGGGCAGCAACCAGTTCGCCCAGGGGCCCTGCCCCGCCCCCTGCTTCGGCTACTCGTACCACACCAACGAGCAGGTCTGGGGCACCCTGATGGACCGCCTGCCCACCACCGTCTCGCTCACCCTCGGCGCGGCCGTGTGCTTCCTGATCGTCGGCCTCGGCACCGGGCTGCTCGCCGCCTGGCGGCGCGGCACCCTGATCGACAAGACGGCCACCGCGGGCGCCATGGTCATCAGTTCGCTGCAGATCTACTTCCTCGGCCCGCTGGCCCTGGCGATCCTCGTCTACCAGACCCACTGGTTCGACAAGCCCGCCTACAACGAGTTCACCCAGGACCCCGCGTCCTGGTTCACGGGACTCATCATCCCGTGGGTGATCCTCTCCACGATCTTCGCCGCGCAGTACACCCGTATGGCGCGCTCCTCGATGATCGAACAGCTCCAGGAGGAACACGTCCGCACCGCGCGCGCCAAGGGCATGTCCCGCGGATACGTCTTCTTCCGCTACGCCTGGCGCGGTTCGCTGATCCCGATCGTCACCATCTTCGGCATCGACCTCGGCTCGCTGTTCGGCGGCGCCATCATCACCGAGTACACCTTCGGCCTCCCTGGCCTCGGCAACCTCGCCGTCCAGTCCGTCTTCTTCAGCGACCTGCCGCTGCTGCTCGGCGTGATGCTCTTCTCCGCCAGCATGATCCTGCTGTTCAACATCATCGTCGACGCCGCCTACGCCTTCATCGACCCGCGCGTGCGGCTGTCCTAGGAGCACTGTCGTGACCACTCTGACCAAGGAAGCCGGTGCTCCGAACCCGGCCGGTACCGGTCCCCTGCTCTCGGTGCGGGACCTGCACGTCAGCTTCAAGACCGAGGACGGCGTCGTACGGGCCGTGGACGGGCTGTCCTTCGACGTGGAGCGCGGCAGGACGCTCGGCATCGTGGGCGAGTCCGGCTCGGGCAAGTCGGTGACCAACCTGACCATCCTCGGCCTGCACAACCCCATGTTCACCACGGTAGAGGGTGAAATCCTGCTGGACGGGCGGGAGTTGACCACCGCCCGCGAGTCCGAGCTGGAGAAGCTGCGCGGCAACAAGGTCGCCATGATCTTCCAGGACCCGCTCACCGCGCTCTCCCCTTACTACACGGTCGGCCGGCAGATCGCCGAGCCGTACATGAAGCACATCGGCGCCTCCAAGAAGGAGGCCTGGGCACGTGCCGTGGAGATGCTCGGCAAGGTCGGCATCCCGAACCCCAGGGAGCGGGCGAAGGAGTACCCGCACCAGTTCTCCGGCGGTATGCGCCAGCGCGCGATGATCGCCATGGCGCTGGTCTGCGACCCCGACCTGCTCATCGCCGACGAGCCGACGACCGCCCTGGACGTGACGGTGCAGGCGCAGATCCTGGATCTGCTGAAGGACCTGCAGCAGGAGTTCGGCACCGGCATCGTCTTCATCACCCACGACCTGGGG
Source organism: Streptomyces durhamensis (assembly GCF_000725475.1). Lineage (NCBI taxonomy): Bacteria > Bacillati > Actinomycetota > Actinomycetes > Kitasatosporales > Streptomycetaceae > Streptomyces > Streptomyces durhamensis. The sequence continues at coordinate 252,296 of NZ_JNXR01000007.1, read as the reverse complement.
GTGATCGCCGACATGGCCGACGACATCATGGTGATGTACGCGGGCGGCGCGGTGGAGCGGGGCACCACCGACGAGGTGCTGCGCGCGCCCCGGCACCCGTACACCTGGGGCCTGCTGAACTCGATGCCGCGGCTGGACTCCGACCTCGCTGCCCAGCTGTCCCCGATCCCCGGGTCGCCGCCCTCGCTGCTCACCCCCCCGTCCGGCTGCCGCTTCCATCCCCGCTGCACCTTCCAGGAGCGGGTGGAGGGCACGGGCCGCTGTGTGCGGGAGCGCCCGCTGCTGGCACCGGACCGGGCCTCCGCGTGCCATCTCACGGAGGAACAGAAGCGGACCATCTTCATCGAGGAGATCAAGCCCCGTCTGGGCTAGGTCGTCGTACGTCCTAGGAGGACACCGTCATGAAAGAGGACCTGGTCCTCCCGGCCCCGCGCGAGAAGAGCGCCGGCGCGGACGGGGAGCCGTTGCTGGAGGTCTCCGGACTGGTCAAGCACTTCCCCGTCAAGGGCGGCTTCCCGATCCGCCGGACGGTCGGCGCGGTGCAGGCCGTGGACGGGGTCGACATCACCGTGCACGCCGGGGAGAGCTTCGGTCTGGTCGGCGAGTCCGGCTGCGGCAAGTCGACCACGGGCCGGCTGATCACGCGGCTGCTGGAGCCGACCGGCGGCAAGATCACCTACCGCGGCCAGGACATCAGCCACGCGAACCGCAAGCAGTTGGCGCCGATCCGCTCCGAGATCCAGATGATCTTCCAGGACCCGTACTCGTCGCTGAACCCGCGGCAGACGGTCGGGAAGATCATCTCCGGTCAGAAGGAACTGGGCATCGCCTTCGTCTTCATCGCCCACGACCTCGCCATCGTGCGGCACTTCTCGCAGCGCGTCGCGGTCATGTACCTCGGCAAGATCATCGAGGTGGGCGACCGCGAATCCATCTACACCCGGCCGCGCCACCCGTACACCCACGCCCTGCTGTCCGCCGTCCCCGAGGTGAACCTCGCGACGGACGACGCCACCGCGCGCGAGCGCATCCGCCTGGCCGGCGACGTGCCCTCGCCGATCTCCCCGCCCTCCGGCTGCCGCTTCCGCACCCGCTGCTGGAAGGCACAGGACAAGTGCGCGACCGAGGAGCCGCCGCTGGTCCGGATCTCCGGCAACCACGACGGCCATCTGACGGCCTGCCACTTCCCGGAGGAGCCGACGATCGAGGCACGGGACGAGGACATCGTCCTGGACCCGGCGCTGGCGGCACTGGAGGAGGGCACGCCGGGGCCGGAGCCCGCGCAGGAGGCGTAGCCGCGCGTCACCCGGGTCCGTGGCCGCGGGGGTGCCGCCCGCATCGGGGGCTACGGGTGACGCCCGCATCAGGGACCACGGGTGACATGCGTGTCGGGTGCTACGGGTGACGCTCGTACACGGTGACCCGCCGGCCGCGGACCCGTTCGTCCGCCACCGCGGTGAAGTGCCGCTTCAGTACGTCGGCCTTCGCCCTGTCCCGCTCGGCCGAGACCGGCGGGGCCACCTCCGGCGCGTCGGTGACCAGCAGGATGCGGTGCTGCGCCAGCATCGCGGACCGTATCCGCTGCGCCGGGGCCTCCTCGCCCTTCAGGTTCCCGGCCGCCACGGGGTCCCTCACCAGTGCGATGTCCCGCAGGCCGGCGAAGTCACCGGGGGAGACCTGGGCGGTGTCGCGCCGGTCCGCCGGCAGGAAGAGGACGGCGTCCCCGGTCCTCCCCAGCCGGTGGACCTCCCCGGCCACCGCCAGGACGTCGTCCACACGGCTGGCCGGGGACCGCTGGGCCAGCGACTGGGGCAACAGCGCCGCCATGGCCACCGCGAGCGCCACCGGGACGAGCCCTCGTGAGGCACGCGGGTACCGGTGGCCCGTCGACCGGACCGCCGCAGCGAGGGCCGCCCCGATCAGCAGGGCCAGGCCCAGCATGCTGAACAGGACATAGCGGTCCAGGTACAGCGGACGGACCAGGGAGACGGCGAGCAGGCCGAGTTGCGGCACCGCCAGCAGGGGAAGTCCCACGGCCGCCGCCGAAAGCCGGCCCCCGCGCGGCCGGTCCGCCAGGGCCGCGAGCGCGCCGAGCGTCAGCAGGACGGCAGGGCCGATCATCTTCTGCCAGGTCAGCGGCGGTATCCAGGCCACCTGATGGGCCTGGGTCCGGCTGAACAGGATCAACGGCAGCGTGCCGGCGACCGCGGCCGACGCGGCGACCGCCCAGCGCACCCGCACCCCGCGCCGGGCTCTGGTCCACCGGAGCGTCGCCAGATGCGCGGGCAGGATCAGCAGCGACAGCCAGTTCAGCAGCGCGCACAGCAGGACCGCGCCGCCGTACGCCACCCAGTGCCGGGCACGGCCGCGCTCCTGGAGCACGCCGACGAGCAGCAGCGTCGAGAGCGCGGCCCCCGCGGACACGAGCGCGTACGGACGGCCGTCCTGAAGGGAGAACTGCACGGCGGGAAGGAGCCCGAACGCCAGCCCTGCGCCCACGCCGGCCCAGACCCCGGCCAGCCGATGGCCGACGGCCGTGACACAGGCCGCGGCCACCGCCATGGCCAGCACGGAGGGCAGCCGCAGGGTCGTCGTGCTCGCCCCGAAGCAGTGGAACAGCCCGTGCATCAGCAGGTAGTACAGCCCGTGCACGGCGTCGACGTGCCGCAGCAGATGCCAGATCTCGGGGACGGACCGCTGGGCCGCCATCCAGGTCGCGGCCTCGTCCCGCCACACACTGTGCTGCCGGGACAGCCCCCACAGACCGAGGGCGAGGGTCCACGGCACCGGGACCAGCCATACGGGCAGGCGCGACCGGAGCGAGGTCGGGGAGGAGTTCATGAAGAGGTCCGGTCCTCGGGATCGACGGTCCACGCCGCAAAGGGCGGGCCTGTCGAACGCCCGGTGCACACCACACACCGGCTCGGCCGCATGTGTGGGTCACCCACCCCCTGGGCGCCACCCGCGCTGTCGGTGGTCGGCCGACCGGGTGGGCATGACGGGAATCTACCCGCTGGAAACGATCAACGACCAGTGATCACACGGTGATCACTGTCATAGCCGACGCGAGCAACCTCCAGGCAGCGACAGCCAGTCCAGCAGCGCGGACAACAGGACCGTGCCGCCGTACGCCACCCGGTGCCCGGCACGGCCGCGCTCCTGGAGCACGCCGACGAGCAGCAGCGACAGGGACCACCGGCACCAGGCTCTCCCTCACCGCGAGTGAACTCACCGCCCCCACGGTCGTGCACGACCGGCGCGCATTCCCCAGCCGCGAGCGGCGGTCCCTCGGGCAGTGCCTAGGCCCGCCGGGCCATGGTGATGATCTCGGGGCTGGTGGGGGTGAGCGGTCCCCGCTCCCAGTCCCCGTACTGCTCGGTGACCACCAGGCCGGCCTCCGCGAGGAAACCCTCCAGTGTCCCGGCGTCCAGGAAGCGCAGGACGCTGTGGCACACCTGTGGGGCCGGCCAGCCGTCGCCGTCGTAGGTCTCCGTGAACCGCACCCGGCCCCCGCGGAGCGGCTCCAGGACCTCGTGCCACACCCGCACCGGCGTGCCGTCGGCGGCGGTGATCTCGTGCACCCGCTCCGGGACCCACCGTTCCCAGGCGCGGGCGGCCGGGTTCCGGGTCTCGAACGCGAACCGTCCGCCGTCGCCGAGGGCCGCCCGGACCGACCGCAGACAGTGCCGGATCTCCTCGTCCCCGACCAGCTCCTGAAACGCGTGCCCGGTCATGACGACGAGGTCGAACTCCGCCTCCCACCGCCGTACCCGCGTGTCCCCGAGCACCCACTCGACGTCCGGCCGGGCCCGCCGCGCCTGGACGAGCATGGCGGGGGCCGGGTCGAGCCCCATCAGCCGTCCCTGGTGCCCCTCGGCGCGGGCCCGCCGCAGCAGCTGTCCGGTGCCGCACCCGATGTCCAGAACCGCGTGCGCGTCCCGCAGCAGACCGAGGTAGAAGTCGTCAGCCGGACCCCAGGGGTTGAGGCTGTCGTAGAGCGCGGCGAGCGTGAGATCGGTGAACGCATGATCTACCACCGCGGCAGTCTGACACACCTTGTTGAACGGCGCGTCAGTTTCCGGTGCACTTCTTGAACATCTCTCAACTCCCGTGCGTGACATGGCCGTTCCACGCCGAAGGCCCGCACCTGGGGAGGTGCGGGCCTTCGTTCCCTGGAAGCGGACGTTCATGGGCTCGGGTCAATGGGCCGGTGAAGTCCGTTCCGCAAGGCGGGGCTGACGGAAAGGGGTGTGTCAGGCCGCCGCCTCGGGGTCCTTGGAGAGGCGGGGGGCCGGGATGGTGTCCGCCGTCTCCGGGTAGTGGCAGGCCGTCAGATGACCGGGCTTGTTGCCCTCGGCCTGGACCAGCGGCGGGGCCTCCGTCGCGCACTTCTCCGTCGCCTTCCAGCAGCGGGTGCGGAAGCGGCAGCCGGAGGGCGGGTTGATCGGCGAGGGCACGTCGCCGGCCAGGCGGATGCGCTCGCGCGGCTCCGCGTCCACCGTCGCCTCGGGCACGGCGGACAGCAGGGCCCGGGTGTAGGGGTGGCGGGGATTGTCGTACAGGTCGTCGCGGTCGGCGATCTCCACGATCTTGCCGAGGTACATGACCGCGACGCGCTGCGAGAAGTGCCGCACGATCTCACGGACCCGCTTCTCGCGCCCGCCCTCGGGGTTGATCCCGTTGATCTCCATCGGACCGGAGATGATCTTCCCGACCGTCTGCCGCGGGTTCAGCGAGGCGTACGGGTCCTGGAAGATCATCTGGATCTCGGACCGGATCGGCGCCAGGCCCTTGCGGTCCGCGTGCGTGATGTCCTGGCCGCGGTAGGTGATCTTGCCGCCGGTCGGCTCCAGCAGCCGCGTGATCAGCCGGCCCGTGGTCGACTTGCCGCAGCCCGACTCGCCGACGAGGCCCAGGCTCTCACCCTCGGCGACCTGGAAGTCCAGCCCGTCCACGGCCTGCACCGCGCCGACCGTCCGGCGGATCGGGAAGCCGCCCTTGATCGGGAAGTGCTTGGTGAGCCCGGAGACGTCCAGGAGGGGGTTCGTGTTGCTCATGGTCGTGAAGTCCCGTCTGGTGTCCGTCAGTTGTGCCGGGTTCCGGCGTAGTCGGAGAAGAGTTCCCGCTTCTGCTCCACGGTGAGGTGGCAGGCGGAGCCGCGGCCCTCGGCCACCTCCAGCTCCGGCCGCTCGGACGAGCACCGGCCGTCGCTGACCTTCGCGGCGAACGTGCAGCGCGGGTGGAAGCGGCAGCCGGACGGCGGGTTGAGCAGCGAGGGCGGGGAACCGGGGATGGGGGAGAGCGGCACGTCGACCGGGCCGTCCAGGCTCGGCATCGAGCTCAGCAGGCCCAGGGTGTAGGGGTGGTCCGGGGAGCTCAGCACCTGCTTCTTGGTGCCGCGCTCCACGCACCGGCCGCCGTACATCACCAGCACGTCGTCCGCGATGTCGGCGATGACACCGAGGTCGTGGGTGATGAAGATGATCGCGGTGCCGAACTCCTGCTGGAGGTCCTTCAGGAGGTCCATGATCTGGGCCTGGACCGTCACGTCGAGGGCCGTCGTCGGCTCGTCGGCGATCAGCAGCTCGGGGTCGCAGACCAGGGCCATGGCGATCATCGCGCGCTGGCGCATACCGCCGGAGAACTGGTGCGGGTAGTCGTCCACACGCACGTCCGGCTGGGGGATGCCGACCCGGCGCAGCATCTCGATCGCGCGCGCCCGGGCCTCCTTCTTGGAGGCGCCGGTGTGCTTGCGGTACGTCTCGGCGATCTGCGCGCCGATGGTGTGGTACGGCGAGAGCGAGGCCAGCGCGTCCTGGAAGATCATGGACATCTTGTTGCCGCGCAGGCGCTCCAGCTCGGACTCGGTGGCGCTGATCAGCTCCTTGCCCTCAAGCAGGATCTCGCCGTCCATCGTGGTGTTCCGCGGGTCGTGCAGGCCCAGGATCGCCATGTTGGTGACCGACTTGCCGGAGCCGGACTCACCGACGATGCCGAGGGTCTTGCCCTTCTCCAGGTCGAACGACAGCCCGTCGACGGCCTTGACGATGCCGTCCTCGGTGGAGAAGTGGACCTTCAGGTCGCGCAGGGAGAGGAAGGGGGTGCTCATGGTTCGCTCTCCTTACGCGAGGCGCACGCGCGGGTCGATGAGGGCGTACACGGCATCGACGATGATGTTGAAGACGACGATCGCGGCCGCGGCGACCAGGATGACGCCCAGCAGCATCGGCAGGTCGCTGGTCTGGACCGCCTTCACCGAGAGTTTGCCGATGCCCTGCAGGCTGAAGGTCGACTCGGTGATGATCGCGCCGCCGAGCAGCGTGCCGAGGTCGAGTCCGAAGATGGTGATGATCGGGCCCATCGCGCCGCGCCAGGCGAAGCGGAAGAACACCGTTCGGCGGGAGAGTCCCTTGGCGCGGGCCGTGCGGACGAAGTCCTCGCTGAGGGACTCGACCATCTGGGACCGCGTCATACGGGTGTAGTTGGCCGTGAAGATCAGCGACAGCACCAGCCACGGCACCAGCAGGCCCGTGAACCACTTGCCCGGGTCGTCGGTGAACGGCGTGTAGTTGGCCCGGTCCATCAGGTGCCACTGGTCCACGAGGAAGTACGTGGCCAGGACGCCGATGACGTAGATCTGCATCGACGACGCGATCAGCGAGGCGGAGCTGGCGATCTTGTCGAGGGCCTTGCCCTGCTTCACCGCGGCGAGCATGCCGGTGCCCACGCCGAAGAACAGGAAGACCACGGCGCTGCCCAGGGCCAGGGAGATCGTCGTCGGGAAGCGGTCCTCGATGGTGCCCAGGACCGGCTCGCGGTTCTGGAACGAGTAACCCAGGCACGGCGCGTCGCAGTGCCCGAACGAGGCGTAGTCACGCCCCACGAAGAGGCCCTTGAGCCAGTCCCAGTACTGCACGGGGAGCGAGTGGTCGATCCCCAGGTTCTTCTTCACCAGAGCCAGGGTCTCGGGGGTGCAGACCTTGCCGCACGCGAGGCGGGCGGGGTCGCGCGGAGCGGCGTAGAACAGGACGAACACCAGGGCGCTGATGATCAGCAGGATCACAGCGGCGCCGAGGGTCCGGCGGATGAGGAAGCGGAGCATGGCAGTTGGGTTTTCCTGACGGGATGCCGTAGGGGGTGAGACGGCGGGGCGGCACCGGGGCCGCCCCGCCGGGGTTCGTACGTCAGGCCTTCACGAAGGTCTTGTACAGCAGGGTCGCGGAGAAGTTCGGGTCGAACTGGGCACCGCCCACCTTCGAGCCGTACACGTAGAAGCGGCGGGTGAACGTCTCGGGGATGATCGGCGCCACCTCCGTCATGATCTTCTTGTCCAGCGCGGCCCAGGCCTTGCCGGCCGCGGTCTGGTCGGCGATCACCGCGGTCTTCTTGATCGCGTCGTTGATCCAGCTGATGTCCGTCTGGGAGACGTTGTTCTGCCCGTTGCCGATGGCGGCGCCGTCGAAGAGCGGCTCGATCATCGTGTAGGCGGTCGGCCAGTCCGGGGACCAGCCGCCCCACATGACGTCGTAGCTGTTGTTGATCTGCTGGATCTGGTCGTAGTACGACGTGGAGTCGACCGGCTTCATGACCGGCGTGAAGCCGGCCGCCTTCAGCGCGTTCTCGATGACGACCTTGGTCTTGAGGTAGGTCGGGTCCTGCGGGAAGGCGTAGACGACCTTCACGCCCTCCTTGCCGGCCTCCTTCAGCAGCGCCTTGGCCTTCTCCGGGTCGCCCGCCGGCTTCGTCAGCTTGCCGTAGACGTCGCTCTTCTCGTAGCCGATGATGTCGGGGCTGAGGATCGAGCTCGCGAGGTCACCGGCGGACGGGCCGCCGTAGATCTGCCGGATCTGCTGCAGCGGCCAGGCGTGGATGAGGGCCTGACGGACCTTCAGGTCGGTGATGCGCTTGGTGTTGATCCAGTAGAAGTAGGTGCCGGTGAGCAGACCGTTGAAGGTGCGCTTCTTCAGCTGCGGGTCGGTGAGCACCTTCTGGATGCGCTCGGCCGGGACGCCCTTGTAGATCGACACCGCGTACTGGTCGTTGCCCTGGTCGGCGATCAGGCGGTCGGTGCTGTCGAGGGTCTCGACACCGAAGAGGAACTCGAAGCCGTCCGGGTAGGCGTTGCGGATCGAGTCGGTGGCCGGGTCCCAGTTCTTGTTGCGGGTCAGCACCATCGACTTGTCGATGGAGTGCGCCTTGATCTTGTAAGGACCGGCGGAAACCGGGGCCTTGTCGTACTTCTCCTTGGTGTCCAGCTTCACGGGCGTGGCGGCGTAGGAGTGCATCGCCAGCGTGAAGTTGAAGTCCGGCTTCGGCTCGGCCAGGTGGAAGGTGATGGTCCGCTTGGCCTTGTCGGTGACGATCGCGTCCAGGTGCTTGCCCTTGTACGGACCCTCGTAGGCGTCACGCCACTTGGCGCCCTTGCCGGTCAGCGCCAGCTGGGCGTAGGTGGCGGACTCGGTGACGAACGGGGCCCACAGGCGCTCGATGCCGTGGCGCACGTCCTCGACGGTCAGCTCGCTGCCGTCCTCCCACTTCAGACCCTCCTTCAGCGTGAAGGTCCAGGTCTTGTTGTCCTTGGAGGCGGTGCCGGTGTCGGTGGCGAGGTCGCCGACGAGCTTCTGGTGACCGGAGGAGTCGATCTTGTAACCGGTCAGGCAGCGGTGCAGCAGCAGCGCGATCGTGGAGTTGTACGCGTAGTAGATGCGCTGCGGGTCGAGGTGCGAGAAGTCGTCCGGCGCGAGGCCGTAGATCGTGCCGCCCTTCTTGGCGCCGGGGATCTCCGGGGCGGGACCGGTGGAGTCGGCCTTCGTGCCGATGGTGACCTTGGCGCCCGTGTAGCTGGTGGCGCCGGCGCTCGGGGTGCCGTTGCCGCCCCCGCCGCCGCTGCTGCACGCGGACAGCAGCGTCGAGCCCGCGGCCGCGACAGAGGTGGCGATGACGAAGTTTCTGCGGGAGAGAGACATGGCTGACCCGTTCGTAGTGGATGACAGGAGGTGCTTGTTCCCGGCCGGGCCCCGTCGCCCGGGCCGGGAGGAACTCAGCGCTTGGTCTTCGGGTCCAGTGCGTCGCGGACCGAGTCGCCGAGCAGGTTGAAGGCCACGACGAATATCACCATGGCCACGCCCGGGAAGAGCATGAAGGTGATGTCGTCCTGGTAGACCTTGGCGCCGTTCTGGATCATCACGCCCCAGTCGGGGGTCGGGTCCGTAAGGCCGACACCGAGGAATGCGAGACCCGCTTCAGCGGTGACATAGGCCGGGAGGAGGAGCGTCGCCTGGATGAGGATCGGCGTCCACAGGTTGGGCAGCAGTTCCTTGAAGATGATCCGGGCCGGGGAGGCGCCGGTGACCTTGGCCGCCTCCACGAACTCGCGCTCGCGCAGGGCGAGCACCTCACCGCGCAGCAGACGTGCGATCGAGGCCCAGCCGAAGGCCGTCATCACGAGGATCAGGCTGGTCACGGTCAGCCAGACCGGGGTGCCGTCGGTCGGCTTGACGAAGATCGCCATGACCACGGGCCAGAAGGCGATGAAGAACAGCGTCTGCGGGAACGCCAGCAGGATGTCGATGACCCGGCCGACGAAGTAGTCCGTCTTGCCGCCGAGGTAGCCGGCCGTGATGCCGATGACGACGCCGAGCAGGGTCGTCAGCAGGGCGGCGGCCGTGGCGATCAGCAGGGAGTTGCGGATGCCGTAGAGCAGGAAGGTGAAGACGTCCCGCCCGAGCTGTGGCTCGATGCCGAACCAGAAGTCGGAGCTGATGCCGCCGTTCGGCTTCAACGGGTAGTTGAACTCGTTGAACAGGCCCGGGATGTTCATGCCGTAGGTGGTGTACGGGTCCTTGCCGTACACCTTGGCGATCAGCGGCGCGGCGATGCCCACGACGAAGAACAAGATCACCGTGATGGCCGATATGACACCCGTGCGGTCCCGCTTGAAGCGGATCCAGGCCAGCCGTCCCGGGGAGCGGCTCTCGGTGCCCTTCGGGTTGCCGGGCTTCGCCGATGTGGCGCTGTCTTCTTTGGTCACCTCGAGTGGGGCGGCCGAGGAAGGGGTTGCGGGGGTCATGATGCTCCGTGCCTTGTGGGTCAAGGCTCCGCAGGGCGCTCCCCTACGGGCTACGCCGGACTTTTTCAACGCAATTCATTCAAGGTCAATAAATTCTCGGTCGCCTTGGTTGCGTCTTTACGTTCTTTACTCGTAGTTGACTATTCCGTAGCTACGCGGGTAGCGCGCTGTAATCAATCCGTGCTTCACATCGGACCAACTGGGTGAATCGGGCAATGAGTTCGATATGCGGACGGTGGTGTGTCGACATGCGTACATCGGCACGTCGCAATCCAACGTTTCGACAACGTTGCACAGAGATCTGTTGCGTGGTCGGCGCAAGATCGCCCGGGCTCCTCCAGGTGGCTGTCTGCATTCGGATGACGTGTCCCCCTAAAGGCCCCTCAATCCGGCCACGGGCATGCGGTATGGGCTGTGTATGTCGATATTGACCGGTATCGGGTCGGCGAGCGCGGAGGAGGCACCGCATGCGGGGAGGCACGCGCGTCAGATGGGCCGGCTGCGCGGTCGCCGCGGGGCTGATGGCCACCGCCTGCGGGGGCGGTGCCGGATTCGGCGGGCCCGGGGTGATGACCTCCTCCTGGAGCGACCCGCAGAACCCGCTGGAGCCCTCCAACACCAACGAGGTACAGGGCGGCAAGGTCCTCGACATGGTCTTCCGGGGCCTGAAGAAGTACGACCCGAGGACCGGCAAGGCCCAGAACATGCTCGCCGAGCGCATCGACACCACGGACTCGCGGCACTTCACCGTCACCGTCAGGAGCGGCTGGCGGTTCAGCAACGGCGAACCCGTCACCGCCAGGTCGTTCGTGGACGCCTGGAACTACGGGGCGAGCCTGCGCAACAACCAGAAGAACGCGTACTTCTTCGGCTACATCGAGGGCTACGGCCAGGTCCACCCCGACAGCGGAGCACAGACCGCCGACACCCTGTCCGGGCTCAGGGTCACCGGCCCCAGGACCTTCACCGTCACCCTCAGCCAGAAGTTCTCCAGCTTTCCCGACACCCTCGGGTACGCGGCCTACGTCCCGCTCCCGCGCACCTTCTTCACCGACCACGCGGCCTGGCTGAGCAGACCGGTCGGCAACGGGCCCTACCAGATCGAGTCCTACACCAAGGGCTCGGCGATGAACCTGAAGAAGTGGGACGCCTACCCCGGCCCCGACCCGGCCCGGAACGTCGGCGTGACCCTCCTGGTGTACACCGACAGCAACACCGCGTACACCGACGTGCTGGCCGGCAACCTCGACCTGGTCGACGATGTGCCGGCCAGCCAGCTCAAGAACGTCGAGACCGACCTGAACGGCCGCTACATCAACACCCCGGCCGGCATCCTGCAGACCCTGGCCTTCCCCTACTACGACCCGAAGTGGAACACCGGCGGCGCGCGGAAGGTCCGCACGGGCCTGTCCATGGCGATCAACCGCAGGCAGATCACCGAGACCATCTTCCGGGGCACCCGCACCCCCGCCACCGACTGGACCTCCCCGGTCCTCGGCACGGCCGGCGGCTACAAGCCCGGACTGTGCGGCCACGCCTGCGACTACGACCCCGTACAGGCCCGGAGGCTCATCGAGGAGGGCGGCGGGATCCCCGGCGGCCGGCTGACGATCACCTACAACGCGGACACCGGCTCGCACCGGCAGTGGGTGGACGCCGTGTGCAACTCCATCAACAACGCCCTCGGCAACGACAGGGCCTGCGTCGGCAACCCGGTCGGCACCTTCGCCGACTTCCGCAACCAGATCACCCAGCACAAGATGACCGGCCCCTTCCGGGCCGGCTGGCAGATGGACTACCCGTTGATCCAGAACTTCCTGCAGCCGCTGTACTACACGGGCGCCTCCTCCAACGACGGCAAGTGGTCCGACAAGCGGTTCGACCGGCTCGTCGACCGGGCCAACGCCGAGACCGCGCAGCCCACCGCCGTCCGGCTCTTCCAGCAGGCCGAGAAGGTCGTCCGCGACAACATGGCGGCCATCCCGCTCTGGTACCAGAACGGCAGCGCCGGCTACACCGCCCGGCTCTCCCACGTGGCGCTCAACCCGTTCAGCGTGCCGGTCTACAACGAGATCAAGGTCGGCTGACCCCCGTGGGGCGCTATGTCGCGCGGCGGCTGCTCCAGATGGTCCCGGTGTTCATCGGGTCGACGCTGCTGATCTTCCTGATGGTGAACGTGATGGGCGACCCCATCGCGGGCCTGTGCGGGGAGCGGGCGTGCGACCCGGCGACGGCCGCCCAGCTGAAGCGGGAGTTCGGCTTGGACAAGCCGCTCTGGCAGCAGTACGCGACCTACATGGGCAACATCTTCACCGGAGACTTCGGCACCGCCTTCAACGGCCAGAAGGTCACCGAGCTGATGGGAGCGGCGTTCCCCGTCACCATCCGGCTCACGATCGTCGCGATCCTCTTCGAGATCGTCGTCGGCGTGACGCTGGGCGTGCTGACGGGCATGCGGCGCGGCCGGCCGGTCGACACCGGGGTGCTGCTGGCCACCCTGGTGGTGATCTCCGTCCCCACCTTCGTCACCGGTCTGCTGCTGCAACTGCTGCTCGGCATCAAATGGCAGTGGATCAGCCCGTCCGTGCGCTACGGGAGCTTCGGCGAGCTGATCGTGCCCGGCCTGGTCCTCGCCTCCGTCTCGCTCGCCTACGTCACCCGGCTCACCCGCACCGCCATCGCCGAGAACAAGCGGTCCGACTACGTCCGTACGGCGATCGCCAAGGGCCTGCCCCGGCGCCGGGTGGTCGTCCGGCACCTGCTGCGCAACTCCCTGATCCCCGTGGTCACCTTCATCGGTGCCGACATCGGCGCGCTGATGGGCGGGGCGATCGCCACCGAGCGGATCTTCAACATCCATGGCGTCGGCTTCCAGCTCTACCAGGGCATCCTGCGCCAGAACACCCAGACGGTCGTCGGTTTCGTGACGGTCCTCGTCCTCGTCTTCCTGGTCGCCAACCTCCTCGTCGACCTCCTGTACGCCGTACTCGACCCGAGGATCCGCTATGCCTGAGCAGCCGTACGAACCCGAGGGCGCCATCGCCGGGACCGGCATGGGAGGGGCGATGGACCTCGGTGTGAGCGAGGCGGCCACGCTGGAGCGGACGCCGGGCGGCCCGGGGGGCACCGGACCGGCCGGCAGGCCCCGTTCGCTGTGGTCCGACGCCTGGAGTGACCTGCGCCGCAACCCGGTGTTCCTGATCTCCGGCCTGGTGATCGCCTTCCTGGTCCTCATCTCCCTGTGGCCCTCGGCGATCGCCTCCGGCAGCCCCCTGAAGTGCGACCTCGCCAAGGCGCAGGACGGCGCGGGACCGGGCGCGCCCTTCGGGTACGACGGCCAGGGCTGCAACGTCTACACGCGCACGGTGTACGGCGCCCGTACGTCCGTCACGGTGGGCGTGCTGGCGACGCTGGGGGTGGCCGTGGCCGGGTCGGTCCTGGGCGCCCTCGCCGGGTACTTCGGCGGTGTCTGGGACTCGGTCCTGTCCCGGGTCACCGACATCTTCTTCGCGATCCCGGTGGTCCTCGGCGGCCTCGTCCTGCTGTCGGTGGTCACCAGCAACACGGTCTGGCCGGTCATCGGGTTCATGGTGCTGCTCGGCTGGCCGCAGATCTCCCGGATCGCGCGCGGCTCGGTCATCACCGCCAAGCAGAACGACTACGTCCAGGCCGCCCGCGCCCTCGGGGCCTCCGACTCCCGCATCCTGCTGCGGCACATCGCCCCCAACGCCGTGGCGCCGGTGATCGTGGTGGCGACCATCGCGCTGGGCACGTACATCGCGCTGGAGGCGACCCTGTCGTACCTCGGTGTGGGGCTGAAACCGCCCAGTGTGTCCTGGGGCATCGACATCTCCAGCGCCTCCCCGTACATCCGCAACGCCCCGCACGCCCTGCTGTGGCCCTCGGGCGCCCTGGCCGTCACGGTCCTGGCCTTCATCATGCTCGGCGACGCGGTCCGCGACGCCCTCGACCCGAAGCTGAGGTGATGCGGGCGTGCTGCTCGAAGTGCGGGACCTGCACGTGGAGTTCCGGACAAGGGACGGGGTGGCGCATGCCGTCAACGGGGTGAGCTACGAGGTCGACGCGGGAGAGACCCTCGCCGTGCTCGGGGAGTCGGGGTCGGGCAAGTCCGTCACCGCGCAGGCCGTCATGGGCATCCTCGACATGCCGCCGGGGCGGATCACCGGCGGCCGGATCCTCTTCCAGGGGCGGGACCTGCTGAAGCTGAGGGAAGAGGAGCGGCGGAAGGTCCGCGGCGCCGGCATGGCGATGATCTTCCAGGACGCCCTGTCGGCCCTCAACCCCGTCATCTCCGTCGGGGACCAGCTGGGCGAGATGTTCGTCGTGCACCGCGGGATGTCGAAGAAGGACGCGCGCGCCAGGGCCGTCGAGCTGATGGAGCGGGTGCGCATCCCGGGCGCCGCCCAGCGGGTGCGGGACTATCCCCACCAGTTCTCCGGCGGTATGCGCCAGCGCATCATGATCGCCATGGCGCTGGCCCTGGAGCCGGCGCTCGTCATCGCCGACGAGCCCACCACCGCCCTCGACGTCACCGTGCAGGCCCAGGTCATGGACCTGCTGGCGGAACTGCAGCGCGAGTACCGCATGGGGCTCATCCTCATCACCCACGACCTGGGCGTCGTGGCCGACGTGGCCGACCGGATCGCCGTGATGTACGCCGGGAAGATCGTCGAGTCGGCGCCCGTGCACGACCTCTACAAGGCACCCGCCCACCCCTACACCCGCGGCCTGCTGGACTCCATCCCGCGCCTGGACCAGAAGGGGCAGGAGCTGTACGCCATCAAGGGCCTCCCGCCGAACCTGACGGACATCCCGCCCGGCTGCTCCTTCCACCCGCGCTGCCCGATGGCCAGGGACGTCTGCCGCACCGACGAACCCCCGCTGTACGAGGTCTCCGGCGCACGCGGCAGCGCCTGCCACTTCTGGAGGGAGTGCCTGGATGACCGTGACCACTGAGCCGATCCTCGAAGTGACCGGGCTGGTCAAGCACTACCCCCTCACCCAGGGCGTCCTGTTCAGGAAGCAGGTCGGCGCGGTGAAGGCCGTCGACGGCGTCGACTTCACCCTCGGCAGGGGCGAGACCCTCGGCATCGTCGGGGAGTCGGGCTGCGGCAAGTCGACGGTCGCGAAGCTGCTCTGCAGCCTGGAGCGCCCGACGGCCGGCTCCATCCTGTTCAAGGGCGAGGACATCACCCGGCTGTCCGGCAGGGCCCTCAAGGCGGTCCGCCGCAACATCCAGATGGTCTTCCAAGACCCGTACACGTCCCTCAACCCCCGTATGACGGTCGGGGACATCGTCGGGGAGCCGTACGACATCCACCCCGAAGTGGCACCGAAGGGCGACCGCCGCCGCCGGGTCCAGGAGCTGCTGGACGTGGTCGGCCTCAACCCGGAGTACGTCAACCGCTATCCGCACCAGTTCTCCGGCGGCCAGCGCCAGCGCATCGGCATCGCACGGGGGCTTGCGCTGCGCCCGGAGGTGATCGTCGCCGACGAGCCGGTGTCCGCGCTGGACGTCTCGGTGCAGGCCCAGGTGGTCAACCTGCTGGACCGCCTCCAGGCGGAGTTCGACCTCTCCTACGTCTTCATCGCCCACGACCTGTCCGTGGTCCGGCACATCTCCGACCGGGTCGGCGTCATGTACCTGGGCCGGATCGTGGAGATCGGACGGGACGCCGAGATCTACGAGCACCCCACCCACCCCTACACCCAGGCACTGCTCTCGGCGGTGCCGGTCCCCGACCCGGAGGCCCGCGAACACCGCGAGCGGATCATCCTCACCGGAGACGTGCCGTCCCCGACGAACATCCCCTCCGGCTGCCGCTTCCGCACCCGCTGCTGGAAGGCCCGGGAGCGCTGTGCCCGCGAGGTGCCGGCCCTCGCGGTACCGGCCGCCTTCCGTGACACGGCCGGCCCGGCGGCCCACGACTCGGCCTGCCACTTCGCGGCGGAACGGCAGGTGGTCCCGGCGGAGGGCGAGCACGGCAACGGGCCGGGGTGAATCTGGCGCACCCCGGCCCGTTCACGGCACCCGCACGGCCGTACGCTGATCAGTCTTCCGCGTCCGTATATCGGTACCGCTTCCGCGAAGTTGCCTGCGTGTTAACGCGGTTGATGCTCATTTGTCCTGGTGGGGCAGCGCCCGCCGGAGGAAGTCCAGCTGCAGCCGCAGCAGGTTCTCCGCCACGGTCTCCTGCGGGGTCATGTGCGTCACCCCGGACAGCGGCAGGACCTCGTGCGGGCGGCCCGCGGCGAGCAGCGCGGAGGTCAGCCGCAGGGAGTGGGCCACGACGACGTTGTCGTCCGCCAGCCCGTGGATGATCATCATCGGGCGGTGCGGGCCGGCCGGGTCGACCAGGCCGGCGTCGTCGATCACGGAGTTGCGGCGGTAGACCTCCGGCCGCTCGTCCGGGTGGCCGAGGTAGCGCTCCTGGTAGTGGGTGTCGTACAGGCGCAGATCGGTGACCGGGGCGCCGACGACGGCCGCGTGGAAGACGTCCGGGCGGCGCAGCACCGCCAGTGCCGCCAGATAGCCGCCGAAGGACCAGCCGCGGATCGCCACCCGGCCGAGGTCCAGCGGGAACTCCCCGGCGAGCGCCTGCAGCGCGTCCACCTGGTCCTGGAGCACGACGTCCGCCAGGTCGTCCCGGACCGCCTTCTCCCAGGCCGGCGAGCGTCCCGGGGTGCCGCGTCCGTCGGCCACGACCACCGCGAAACCCTGGTCGGCGAACCACTGCGAGGTGAGGTGCGCGTTGTGCGCGGCGAGCACCCGCTGGCCGTGCGGACCGCCGTAGGGGTCCATCAGGACCGGCAGGGGAGTGTCGCCGTGGTAGTCCCGTGGCATAAGCACGGCGCACGGAATCCGGCGTGCGCCCCCCTGGGTGAGAGTGACTCGCGGGGACAAACCGGGGTCTTCGGCGTAAGACCGGACAGTCGCCGCCGATTTTCCGTCACGCAGTACCTGGACACGGGTGCCCGGCCTGCCCGGTGTCGCCGACACGAGCACCGTCACGCCCCCGGCGCGCACCGCCGAGTGCACGCCGGGCTCCTGCGACACGCGCTCCAGGCCCAGCTCGTTCACCCGGTACACATGGACCTCGCCGGTCTCCGGCTCCGGAGCCTCCGCGCCCGCCGAGGCGGAAACCAGCACGTCGTCCGGGCCCACGTCCAGCACCGCGCGGAGCTGCAACTGGCCACTGGTCAAGGGCCGTTCGCCGACCGCCAGCACCCGTGCGCCACCCTCGTCCGCGATCCGGACAAGCTGCCCGGAGGGGCTCCAGCAGGGCACTCCGGCGAACAGTTCAAGCCAACTTGGATCTTCGTCCGCGTGCACCATGCGCGTCGCCCCGGTGTCCGGGTCCACCGCCAGGAACAGCTGGCTGCGCTGGTCCCGCGCCTGCACGAGCAACAGCGGCGCACCCGCCGCTGACCAGTGCACTCGGGCCAGATACGGGTAGCGAGCCCGGTCCCACGCCACCTCCGTGCGCTCCCCTTCGAGCCCGACCACGAACAGCCGTACGTCCGCGTTCGGCGTGCCCGCCGCCGGGTACGCGATGTTGAGTGGCTCACGCTCCGGGCGGGCGGGATCCGCGATCCACCACCGCTGTACCGGCGTGTCGTCCACGCGCGCCACGAGCAGCCGGCGGCCGTCCGGCGCCCACCAGAAGCCCCGGGAACGCCCCATCTCCTCGGCCGCGATGAACTCCGCGAGCCCGTAGGTGACACGGGCCGGCCCCGCCGCCGGCTCCGGTTCGGCGAGCGCCCGGTCGTTTCCGCCCTCGGTGTCCACCACCCGCAGCGCGCCCTGGGCGACATACGCGACGTGCCGGCCGTCGGGGGCGGGACGCGGGTCGATCACCGGCCCGGGGACCCGCAGTTCACGCGTCGTGCCCGCTCGCAACTCGGCTGTGAAAAGCCGCCCCGACAAGGCGAAAGCCGCCAACTCCACTGCCGCGTCGGTGGCGTAGCCGACGATGCCGGCACCCCCCTCCCGGCTGCGCTCCCGGCGCGCCCGCTCCTCGGTCGAGAGCTCTTCCGAGGCGCCGCCGAGGAGGGTGCCCGGATCGGCCGCGAGGCGCTCCGCGCCCTCCGGAAGATCCATGACCCACAGGGAGTTGGCCCGGTCGGTGCCGGAGCCGGAGCGCAGGAACGCGACACGCGAACCGTCGGGCGCCACGGTGAACGCACGCGGCGCGCCGAGGGTGAACCGCTGGGTCCGGGCGTGCCGACGGGGGAAGGAGTCAGGCTCGGTCGTCATACCCCGACCATATTGGCCATGCGCCCCCTTGTGCGGCCGTGCGCCGAGCGATGCGCGAGCACGGATAGTTATGATCACTACCGCTGTGTGGGTATGAACCTGCTGGCGCCTGCATGGATTTGCTCTACCGATCTACGACCGAGTCACAACCCCCATAGTCCGAACCCCCCGCGTCCTTGGGATCTTTGGAGGTGAGCCGCCGTGGCACTCTCGATTTCGGCGGTGGTGCTGCTGGCGATCATCGTCTTCCTGTTGATCAAGAAGTCAGGGCTGAAAGGCGGGCACGCGGTCATCTGCGTCCTGCTCGGCTTCTATCTCGCCTCCTCCACCGTCGCTCCCACGATCAGCGAGCTGACGACGAACGTCGCCAGCATGATCGGCAGCATCAAGTTCTGACGGCCGCAGCCACCGGGAACCCCGGGCGGCGACCTCGTAGGGTGGTCCCATGACGGAACTGCCAGCCCGGCGTCTGCTGCTGGTGCACGCGCACCCGGACGACGAGTCGATCAACAACGGCGCGACCATGGCCCGGTACGCGGCCGAGGGCGTGCATGTGACCCTGGTCACCTGCACGCTCGGGGAGCGGGGCGAGGTCATCCCGCCGGAGCTGCGCCATCTGGCGGGCCCGGCGCTGGGTGCGCACCGGCGCGGGGAGCTCGCCGCCGCCGTGCGCGAGCTGGGCGTGACGGACGCCAGGCTGCTCGGCGGGGCCGGACGGTACGGGGACTCCGGAATGATGGGCCTCGCGGACAACGAGGACCCCGGCTGCTTCTGGCAGGCCGACGTGGACGCCGCCGCCGGACATCTCGCCGAGGTGATCCTGGAGGTCCGCCCCCAGGTGCTCGTCACCTACGACGACCGCGGCGGCTACGGCCACCCGGACCACATCCAGGCCCACCGCGTCGCCATGCGCGCCGTCGAGCTGGCGGACGAGCGCGGGCACCGGATCGCCAAGGTGTACTGGAACCGGATGCCGCGCTCCGTCGCCGAGGCCGCCTTCGCCCGCCTCCAGGACGAGCTGCCCGTACTGCCGTTCGACAAGGGTGCGACCCTGGACGACGTACCCGGCGTGGTCGACGACGAGCGGGTCACCACCAGCGTCGACGGGACCGCCTTCGCCTCCGCCAAGGCCGCCGCCATGCGCGCCCACGCCACCCAGATCGACGTGGCCGAGCCCTACTTCGCGCTCTCCAACGCCCTGGCCCAGCCGCTGTTCACGACCGAGTACTACGAGGCGGTGCGCGGCGCGGCACAGCCCGGCGAGACGGATCTGTTCGCGGGCGTCGAGGAGGCCGTGGCGTGAGCGACAACGGACCGGGCTCGCTGCTCGCCCAGCCGCTGCGGCCGCCCTCCGCCGGCCGGGCCGCCGCCCATGTCGGTCTCTTCGTGCTGGGTGCCGTCACCGGCCTCGCCGGGACCCTCGTCCAGGCCGCCTGGTTCCCCGGCGGGCTGCTCCTCGCCCTCGCGGGCGCGGCCGGGCTGTTCCTCGGCGGGGCGTACGCCACCGGGGGCCGGGGTGGCGCGGTCGCACCGGTGGCGGGCTGGATCGTCACCGTCGTCCTGCTCACGACCTCGCGCCCCGAAGGGGACTTCCTGTTCGGCGCGGGTGGTGGCTCCTACCTCTTCCTGCTCGGCGGCATGGCCCTCGCTGTGATCTGCGCCACCGTCGGCGCCGGGCGGCAACCCCGCGGCGGTCCCGCCCGACTTGGCAAGTGACGTACCACTTCGCCGCGCGACGCACATGCGAGTCCGGTGTGGGTTTCCTCAGTGGTCATGGGATACGCGCCAGAGGTGGCCAGTATGGTGGTGCGCGCCGCCGAGCCTCCCCCGCTTCCGGCTTCGCCGCAGCGGGGGGACCCCCACCGTGAGGTCATAACGGGCGGTGGAGCCAACTGGGAGAACCTGCCTTGAGTCGTGAAACTGACACTCCGTCCTCCGGGCCCAACGGGCGCGGCGGAGCCGCATACCCCTCCGGCACGCCGCCGTACGGGACCCCCATGGCTTCCGGTGACGGTGCGGACGCGGGCCGTTCGGCCACGCGACCGGAGGAGAAGAAGACAGAGACCACGCTGACGACGCGGATCCGCATCAACATCCCCGGATCCCGGCCCATCCCGCCGGTCGTCGTGCGCACGCCCGTCGGGGACACCGGCGGCGCGGGGGACGAGACGCCCGCCGACCCGCGGCCCGCTGCCGAGCCGGCCGCCACGGCCGCCGGCACCGGTGCAGCCGCCGCCGAGGCCGCCGCCGAGCCCGCGGCCCAGGCCGAGGAGAAGACCAGCGACTGGTTCGCGCCCCGCAAGTCCACCGCCGGCAAGGGCGGTCCGGGCGGCGCCGGCACGAACGGGGCAGGGACCTCCGGCGGTTCCACCCCCGCCGCCGGCGCGTCGGGTACCCGTACGGGTGGTCCGGGAGCATCCGGCACGGCCGGTAACACCGGCGCACGACCCGGCGGTGGCCGTCCCGGCGGTGTGGTCGGCTCCATGAGCGTCCCCGGCGCCTCCCGCTCCGGCGGCACCAACGGCAAGGGCCTGCCCGGCGCCACCGGCGGCCCCGTCGCCCCCGGGCACGGCGGCGGCACCGGCTCCTTCGACGTGACCGAGGCACTGGCCGCGGGCACGCTGGGCGGCGGCTCCCGCCCCGGCGCGTCCGGCGGCGATGCCCGACGCGACGACCTGCCGTACTTCTCGGAGAACGGCGGCCGGGACGGCTTCGGCGGCACGGGCGACCCTGACGCCCCCGGCACCCCGGGTCCGAACGGCCAGGACGGCTTCGGCGGCACGGCGGGCGCGACCGGATCCGACGGACCGGGCGGCCTCGGCGGTCCCGGGGGCCCCAGCGGCTTCAACGGCCCGCGCGGCCAGGGCGGCCCCGGCGGTCCGCAGGGCCCGGCCGGCCCCACCAGCGGCCCGGTCACCGGCGACGGCCCCCTCGTCCCGGCGCCCGGCGGCCCCGGCCCGGACGGCGGCGAACCCTTCGACGGCGGTCCCCTCTCCGGCGGTTCGCTCGGTACGGGCGGCTACGGCGGCCCGGGCACCCAGGCCCCCCGCAGCGCCCTCGCCGACCTCGAAGGCCCCGCCATCCCCGGTGCCGGCCCCGCCGGCGCCCCCACCGGGCTCGGCGCGGGCGGCAGGATCAGCGACGACACCGCGATCCTCACCCCCCAGAAGCCGGCCCCCGGACCGGGCACGCCCGGCTACCGCCCGGCCGACAACGTCTCCGGGCACACGGTCACCAGCGGCATCCCCGTCGTCCCCGGCGCCGGCACCTCCCCGTTCGGCGGCACCCGGTCCGACGGCCCGGGCACGCAGACCGCGTCCGCCCCCGCGCCCAAGGCGCAGGCCAAGCCGAAGAAGAAGGGGCGCAGCAAGCTGGTGCTGCTGGGTGCCGGCGTGGTCGTCGTCGCGGGCGGTGCCTACGGCGCCGGACTGCTGATGAACCACACCGACGTCCCCAAGGGCACCACCGTCCTCGGCGTGGACATCGGCGGCGGCACCCGGGACGACGCCGTCAAGAAGCTCGACGACGCCTTCGGCAGCCGCGTGAACAAGCCGCTGAAGCTCTCCGTCGGCGGCCGGACGGTCACCCTGACCCCGGAGAACGCCGGTCTCCAGTTCGACTTCCAGGCCACCGTGAGCAAGGCCGCGACCAGCGACTACAACCCGGTCCACGTCATCGGCTCGCTCTTCGGGCAGAAGCGGGTGATCGACCCGGAGATGCCGGTGGACGAGGAGAAGCTGCAGGCCGCCCTTCAGCAGGCCGGCGGCGGCTCCGGTTCGGTCACCGAGGGCGGCATCGACTTCAAGCCCGGTGCGGCCGTCGCCGTCTACGGCAAGGCGGGCAAGGCCATCGACGCGGCCCAGGCGACCCAGGCGGTCGAACAGGCCTACCGCACCATGGTCGAGACGGACACGGCGACCGCGGTCACCGTCCCGTCGGCCACGAAGCAGCCGACCGTGTCCAAGGCCGAGGTCGACCGCGAGCTGAAGGAGTTCGCACAGCCGGCGATGTCGGCCAAGGTGACCGTGTCGGCCGGCGCCGGACACGTGGTGCTGATGAGCCCGGAGAAGTCGCTCTGGAAGTTCCTCAAGGTGGTGCCCACGTCGGACGGCAAACTGGTCGACAAGCCCGACCTGGCCGCCCTGAAGCAGCTCTACGGCAAGACCTTCGACGGCGTGCTCATCACCCGCGGCAACAACAAGAAGACCCCCGTCACCCCGCAGGACGTCTACGTCGCCCTGCGCCAGGCCCTGATCAGCAGGACCAACCGGGTCGCGGTCATCGACACCAACCCCAGCTAGCCCGGCCGTACCTGGGGGCGCCCAGCGGGCGCCCCCTTCGCCGTGCCCGTCACCCGATCCGCATGACATCTGTCATCCGGCACTCGGGACCCCCGGCACTGCCCGGCACCCGGCCCTCGCCGCGAGCATGGACGGCATGACGACAACTGCGGCACCGGCCACCACCCCGGTGGTCGGCTTCGACCAGGTGAGCAAGACGTACGGGAGCGTGCGGGCCGTCGACGGGCTCTCGCTCAGGCTGTACCCGGGCGAGACCGTCGCCCTCCTCGGCCCGAACGGGGCCGGCAAGTCCACCACGCTCGACCTGCTCCTCGGCCTCAAGCACCCCGACACCGGCACGGTCAGCCTGTTCGGCGGCAGCCCGCGCGAGGCGATCGTCGCCGGGCGGGTCGGGGCGATGCTGCAGAGCGGCGGTCTGATGGACGAGGTCACCGTCGAGGAACTGGTGAAGCTGTTCTGCTCGCTGCACCCGAAGCCGTACAAGGCCGCCGACGTGATGGCCCGCGCGGGCATCGCGCAGATCGCCGACCGCAAGGTCAACAAGCTCTCCGGCGGCCAGGCCCAGCGCGTGCGCTTCGCCCTCGCCACCGCCGGCGACAGCGACCTGATCATCCTGGACGAGCCGACCACCGGCATGGACGTCTCCGCCCGCCAGGCCTTCTGGGCCACCATGCGCGAGCAGGCCGACCAGGGCCGTACCGTCCTCTTCGCGACCCACTACCTCGAAGAGGCCGACGCCATCGCCGACCGTGTCCTGGTGCTGCACCGCGGCCGGCTCCTCGCCGACGGCACCGCCGCCGAGATCAAGGCCAAGGCCGGCGCCCGCCGCGTCTCCTTCGACCTGACGGGCGAGATCGACGAGGCCGCCCTGCGCGCCCTGCCGTTCCTGACGTCCCTCGACGTCTCGGGCCAGACCGTCCGCATCCAGTCGTCCGACGCCGACGCCACCGTCCACGCCCTGTACGGCCTCGGTGTCTACCCCCGCAATCTCGAAGTCGCCGGTCTCGGTCTGGAGCAGGCCTTCGTCGCCATCACGGAGGCCGAGGAGGCCAAGCAGTCATGAACGCCCTGATCAAGCTGGAACTGGCCCGCGCCTTCCGCAACAAGAAGTTCCTGTTCTTCTCGGTGCTCTACCCCGCGATCCTGTTCCTGATCTTCTCCAGCAGCTCCGGCTCGAACCAGAAGGTCGACGACACCGGCCTGACCGTCGCCACCTACCTGATGGTCTCCATGGCCTCCTTCGGCGCCCTGACCGCCGTCCTGATGGGCAACAGCGAGCGCATCGCCAAGGAGCGCGAGAGCGGCTGGGTACGGCAGCTGCGGCTGACCACGCTGCCCGGGCGCGGCTACGTCCTCGCCAAGACCGCCGGCGCCGCCGTGGTGAGCCTGCCCTCCATCGTCGTGGTGTTCGCCGCCGCCGCCCTGATCAAGCAGGTCCGCCTGGACGCCTGGCAGTGGCTCGCCCTCACCGGGGTCATCTGGGCCGGCAGCCTCGTCTTCGCCGCGCTCGGCGTCGCCCTCGGCTACCTCGCCTCCGGTGACGCGGTCCGCCCGATCACGATGATCGTCTACTTCGGTCTGTCGATCCTCGGCGGCCTGTGGATGCCGTCCACCACCTTCCCGAAGATCCTGCAGGACATCGCGAAGTGGCTGCCCACGCACGCGTACGCTGCTCTGGGACGGGCGATCGAGCAGAGCCAGGCCCCCAGCACGACGGACATCGCGATCCTCGCCGGCTACTTCGTCCTGTTCGCGGGCGGCGCGGCCTGGCTGTACCGGAAGGACACGCTGAAGGCGTGAGCACGATGACGGAAGACCGGCAGGCCGGCGAGCAGTGGCCGGAGCAGCAGGTGCGCATCGGCCAGGGCCCCCGCAACCGGCGCGAGCTGATGGCCAAGGTGCTGTGGATCGGCGTCTGGCTGATCTTCCTCAGCTCGCCGGTCAAGGACCTGACCTCGGGCCACCACACCGCGGGCGCCTCGGCCGCCGGGGCGCTCGGCCTCACGGCCTTCGTCACCGCCTATCTGATGCTGGTCTTCCGGCACATCGGCCGGCCCTTCGCGCCGCGGGTCGTGCTCTCGCTGCTCTCGGTGCTCGCCGTCCTCGCCCCGCTGCTGGCGTACACCCTCGGCGGCGCGTGGCTCGGCCTGTTCGTCTACCTGTCGGTCGCCTGCGGCGCGACCCTGCCGATCCGGGCCGCGTTCTGGGCGATCCCCGCGCTGACCGTGGTCATGTGCCTCGTCGGACTGCACTGGGGCGAGAGGCCGGACGACAGCCTGCTCCTCGTCCCGCTGATCGGGTTCGCGATGGTCGGTGTCGGCCAACTCATCCGTACGACGGTCGAGTTGCGCAAGGCGAGGGCCACCGTCGCCCATCTCGCCGCCAACGAGGAGCGGCTGCGGCTCGCCCGCGACCTGCACGACCTGCTCGGCCACTCGCTCTCCCTGATCACGCTGAAGAGCGAGCTGGCCGGCCGGATGCTGCCCGACCATCCCGACAGGGCCGCCCAGCAGGTCGCGGACATCGAACAGGTCAGCCGGCAGGCCCTGGTCGACGTCCGCGAGGCCGTCACCGGCTACCGGCGCCCCCGGCTGGCCGCCGAACTCGCCGGAACCCACGTCGCGCTGACCGCCGCCGGTGTCACCGCCGAGGTGCCCGCCGAGCCCGACCTCACCGACGTCCCCGAGGAGGCCGCGTCCGCGCTCGCCTGGGCGCTGCGCGAGGCGGTCACCAACGTCGTCCGGCACAGCGGCGCCGACAAGTGCCTCGTCCAGCTCACGCACCGCCAGACCCTGGACGGCCCGGTGCTCGAACTCTGCGTCGAGGACAACGGATCCGGGGGCACGAACAACGGCCCCGGCAACGGCCTGACCGGTCTGTCCGAGCGGCTGGAAAAGGTCGGCGGCACCCTGGAGGCGGGCCGCATCAGGCACGGGTTCCGGCTGGTCGCCCGCGTCCCAGCGGCCCCTGCGGGGGACGTAGGATCCGGGGCATGACGAGCACGATCAAGGTCCTCCTCGCCGAGGACCAGTCGATGGTCCGCGAGGCCCTGGCCGCGCTGCTCGGCCTGGAGGACGACATCGAGGTCGTCGCCCAGGTCGCGCGCGGGGACGAGGTGCTCGGGGCCGTCAAGGCGCACGGCGTGGACGTGGCGCTGCTCGACATCGAGATGCCCGGCTGCACCGGCATCGAGGCGGCCGCCCAGGTCCACCGGGCGTGTCCGCAGGTCAAGCTGGTCGTCCTGACGACCTTCGGGCGCCCCGGCTATCTGCGCAGCGCCATGGAGGCCGGTGCCGACGCCTTCCTCGTCAAGGACGCCCCGGCCGCCCAGCTCGCCGAGGCCGTCCGCAAGGTGCTGGCCGGCGAGCGGGTCATCGACCCCACGCTCGCCGCTGCCGCGCTCGCCGAGGGCGCGAACCCGCTGACCGAACGCGAACGCGAGGTGCTCCGCGCGGCGGCCGACGGCTCCACCAACGCCGAACTGGCCAAGGCCCTCCACCTCTCCCAGGGCACGGTCCGCAACTACCTCTCCACGGCCATCCAGAAGCTCGCGGTGCGCAACCGGGCGGAGGCGGTGCGGACAGCCCGGGAGAAGGGCTGGCTCTGACGGCTCAGTTGAGCATCGCCCGAGCCGTGTGGGCCTGCTGCCGCACCTTGTGCGCGGCCGGCTCGTCCACCACCTCGATCAGGTCGGCGTAGTGCTCCAGCTCCTGCGCACCCGACACGAACTCGCCCCGCTGCACCAGCAGTTGCCCCCGCTCGTAGCGCAGCCTGGCCGGATGCGCGGGCACGAGCAGCGCCAGCTCCACGGCCCACAGCGCCACATCCGAGCGCTCGGGCCGGGCCGTGGCCCACGCGCGGACGTTGTTCAGGATCCGGTGGACGATCTCCAGCGGCGCCGCGGGCTCCAGCATGGCGGCGTCCAGCGGCGCCCCCGTGGCCCCCACCACGAGCAGGTCCGCGTCGCTCCCGGTCAGCACCCGGCCGCCGTCGAACGGATCGGCCAGCACCTGCTCCCCAGCCGCGCCGAACCCCACCACGAAGTGCCCGGGCAGCGCGACCCCGTACACCGGGGCACCCGCCCGCCGCGCGACCTCCAGCCAGACCACCGACAGCAGGATCGGCAGCCCGCGCCGCCGCCGCAGCACCTCGTGCAGCAGGGAGGACTCCAGCCGCTGGTAGTCGCCGGGCGTCCCGTGGAACTCGTAGCGCGCCCCGAGCAGCCGCCGCACGGCCTCCGCCCACGCGTGCGCCCCGCCCGGCCGGTACGGCAGCTCGCCCGCGAGCCGGTCCAGCTCCGCCTGTGCCGCGTCGATGCCGGCCTCGTCCAGCGAGCCGTCCGCCTCGGCGCCGATCAGCAGGCACAGCGCCGACAGATCCGGCCGGTCCGAGCGCGCCTCCTCGGCGAACCTCCGGCGCAGCTCGGCGGACCGCTCCGGCGGGGGCGGGTACGGCGGCGGCAGATAGGGGCGGGGCACGGCGGGCTCAGGCCCTTCCACGGCTGTCGCCCGGCTCGTCCGGCGCCCGGTAGTGGTGATAGGCGTGGTGCGGCGTGAAGCCCAGCGCGGCGTAGAACGCGTGTGCGCCCCCGTTGTCCGCCTCGACCTGTAGCCAGGCCGCCGACGCGCCCTCGTCCAGCGCGCGCCGGGCCAGCGCGGCCATCACCTCGGTGGCGAGACCCTGCCGGCGCCGGGTGGGATCCACCTCGACGGCGGCGAACCCGGCCCACCGCCCGTCCACGACACATCTCCCGATCGCCTGCAAAGGCTCGCCCTGCGCACCCGGCACGGACGCGAACCACACCGACGGACCACCGCCGAGCACCCGCAGGGCCAC
The DNA here is from genome assembly GCF_000725475.1 of Streptomyces durhamensis. Taxonomy (NCBI): domain Bacteria; kingdom Bacillati; phylum Actinomycetota; class Actinomycetes; order Kitasatosporales; family Streptomycetaceae; genus Streptomyces; species Streptomyces durhamensis. Next base: position 224,812 of record NZ_JNXR01000007.1, on the reverse strand, counting down.
CTCGCTCACCCCCTTGCGCCGATACCGGGCGAGCCACGCCTGGTCCGCCTGCCGGGACAGCACCACGCCGGCGCCCTCGGCCCGGTCCGCGACCGGCGCCAGGGCACCCGTCCACAGCTCGGCGGTCACCTCCCGCACCCAGCCGCGCCGCTCCAGCTCCGCGCACAGCAGCTCCTGCGTGCCCTCGGCTCCGGTGGCCGTCTGGACGTAGGCGGGCAGACCACGCTCGCGGTACCAGCGTCGTACGGCCGCCAGGGCCGCGTCGAGGGGAACGCCCGGATCGCCGAGCGGCAGCACGCTGTTGGCCCGCCGGGTGAACCCGCCGGCCGCCCGCAGCCGCCACGCGCCGAGCCGCCCGGTCTCCAGTGGCGGCCAGCCGCGCGCGGTGACGTGCGCGAGTTCCTCGTACGAGGCGGCGGGCCCCCGGCGGCGTGCCGGAGCGGCCGGTACCACCTTGCCCGCGACCAGGGCGGACTCGGCGATCCGGACACTCCGCCCGTCCCGCCGTGTGATCATGAGCACGCCACCATCCCATGATGTGAGAACACCCACCGTGTCGGTGAACTTCTCCTGTGCCGTTCCAGGATCGCTCAAGCGCCGCACGGAGACTCGTTTCCCCACGTCAGCTGGGGTGATTCGGACTTCCAGGCGTCCTGTCGCCGAGATTTCCACTGGTCAGTTCACCCCTCCTGTTCGGATCATGCTCCGGAACGGAGATACTAGGGGCGGGCATCGACGACGCCGCGCTCCCGCGCGCCAGGCGGCGGAGCCTGAGGAGGCCCGCCAGCGCCCTATCGAGGAGGAACGACAGCGTGACCTACGTCATCGCGCAGCCTTGTGTCGACGTGAAGGACAAGGCGTGCATCGAGGAGTGCCCGGTCGACTGCATTTACGAGGGCTCCCGGTCCTTGTACATCCACCCGGACGAATGCGTCGACTGTGGTGCCTGTGAGCCGGTCTGCCCGGTCGAGGCGATCTTCTACGAGGACGACGTCCCGGAGGAGTGGAAGGACTACTACAAGGCGAACGTCGAGTTCTTCGACGAGCTCGGCTCTCCCGGCGGCGCCAGCAAGCTCGGGCTGATCGAGCGGGACCACCCCTTCGTCGCCGCGCTGCCGCCGCAGGGCGAGTGACCGTCTAAGCGCCAAGCGGCCGCCCGCACAACGCGCCGCCTCGGTCCCGTACGGCCCGATCGTCCCGATCACCGCCGTACGGGACCGAGGCGTTTGCCGCACCGTACGAAAGAGAGCCTGATTCCTGTGTCCGCAGTCTCCGACCGGCTCCCCGCCTTCCCCTGGGACAAGCTGGAGCCGTACAAGAAGACGGCCGCCGCCCACCCCGACGGGATCGTCGACCTCTCCGTGGGCACCCCCGTCGACCCGGTGCCCGAACTGATCCAGAAGGCCCTGGTCGACGCGGCCGACTCGCCCGGCTACCCGACCGTCTGGGGCACCCCCGCGCTGCGCGACGCGATCACCGGCTGGCTGGAGCGCCGCCTGGGCGCCCGCGAGGTCACCCACCGCCATGTCCTGCCGGTCGTCGGCTCCAAGGAGCTGGTGGCCTGGCTGCCCACCCAGCTGGGCCTCGGCCCCGGCGACAAGGTGGCCTACCCGCGCCTGGCCTACCCCACCTACGAGGTCGGCGCCCGCCTCGCCCGCGCCGCGTACGAGGCCTACGACGACCCGCGCGAGCTGGACCCGGCGGGCCTGAAGCTGCTCTGGCTGAACTCGCCCTCGAACCCCACCGGCAGGGTCATCCCGAAGGCGGACCTCACCGCGATCGTCGCCTGGGCCCGTGAGCACGGCGTCCTGCTGGTCTCCGACGAGTGCTACCTGGAGCTGGGCTGGGAGGCCGACCCGGTCTCGGTCCTGCACCCGGACGTCAACGGCGGCTCCTACGACGGCATCGTCGCCGTCCACTCCCTCTCCAAGCGCTCCAACCTCGCGGGCTACCGCGCGGCCTTCGTCGCCGGCGACCCGGCCGTCCTCGGACCGCTGCTGGAGATCCGCAAGCACGGCGGCATGATGACCTCCGCGCCGACGCAGGCCGCGGTCGTGGCGGCGCTGTCCGACGACACCCACGTCCACGAACAGCGCGAGCGCTACGCCGCCCGCCGCGATGCCCTGCGGGCCGCCCTGCTGGGCCACGGCTTCCGCATCGAACACAGCGAGGCGAGCCTCTACCTCTGGGCCACCCGGGGCGAGTCCTGCTGGGACACGGTCGCCCACCTGGCCGAGCGAGGCATCCTGGTGGCCCCGGGCGACTTCTACGGCGAGGCGGGCGAGAAGTACGTCCGCGTGGCCCTGACGGCGACCGACGAACGCGTCCGGGCGGCAGCCGCACGCCTGACCCCCTGAGCCGACGACACAGCCCACCGTCCCCGCTCCCCGTGGCCACCGACGTGGGCAGTCGTCCCGCGGGGCGGAACGGGTGGGCACGGCCTGCGGCACCGGGCACGGCCCGAACAAGGGCCGGCCCCCGCCGACGCGGGCACACAAAGGCGACGGGGCCCAGGGAATTCCCTGGACCCCGTCGGCTGTCAGAGCCGGGTGCCTAGCCGAGCGGCAGGCCACCCTGCACCGGCAGCTGCGGCAGCCCGCTCTTCGCCGTGGAGGACGCGGCGTTCCCGACGACACTCCCGGCCGCCCCGGTCACTTCACCGGCGGCCTTGCGCGCCACCGGCGCCGTCTTGCTCACGGCACCGGTGCCGGTCTTGGCCGCGCCCGGCACGGTCTTGCCGACCGCGGTGCCGCCGGTGGTGGCCGCGAGAGTGGTGGCGTGCTGCGCGGCGCCCTCGACGGTGCTGCCGACGTTCGCCGTGTCCGGGGCGGTGAGACCACCCGTGTTCGGGACCGCCACCGGCTGGTTGGTGGCCGCACCGGCGGAGCCGGCCGCACCGACCCCGGCAGCCGCTCCCGCTGCGACGATCAGCGCGGCACGGGCGATCCGGCGGGTCAGAGGGAGGGACATGATGCTCCATTCGACGGGAGAGAACGCTGTCTGTGGTCCGGGCTCGTGTCCGGCTCGGACGCCGTGACTACCGCTCGAAGCCCGCGAAGGTTGCGGACGCCCCAGGTAAAGAATGGATAACGCATCGCATTATCAGGTGTGGATAAAAACGGGCAAAGAGCGTCCGCCCGTCATCCCGCAGAATCCTTACAGCCTTTGATTTCCAAGGGATCCCGGATCCGGCGCCGTTCCCGCCCCGGACGCGCGCCGAACCGGCGCCGCACAACCCGCCGGAGTGATCCGTCGTACTACTGTCCGGCCACGATGCGGACGGCCCCCACGGACTGCTCCGCACCACTGGCCTCGCCCGTAGCGGCCGTCTTCCACGGGTCCTCGCCGTGCCCGGCGGTCCACTCCCGCCCCGCGTACGACACGCGCTGGATGTGCAGCGCCGAGGAGTTCGCGACCGCCCACTGCGCCAGCTGCCAGCCCCGCTCCCGCTCGGTACGCCCGCTCGCGTCCGTCCGCCTGCCCTGCGGCACCGGAACGGTCACCGTCCGCCCGTGCGCGGTCGCGGTCACGCTCGGCGAGGGAGACGGCGACGGCACCGGCGTACCGCCGACCTCCGCCCCGGTCTCCTGCAGCGCGTCCCGCCCGAAGTCCCCGACCAGCGCGGCCCGTACCGCGTCCGGACCCGTCGCCGAGGCGGCGGGCTCCGGGCGCCCGTCACAGGTCAGCGTGGCCGCCGCGCGGCCGGTAAGCGCCGCCGCCAGCAGCTTCGCGTCCGGCTCGTGCTTGGCGTACGCCTCCGGGTACCCGCTGCGCTGCACCTCCTGGGCCGCCTCGGTCAGCGGCAGCGCCGCGTAGTCCGGCACCTTGGCCAGATGCGCGTAGAAGATGCCCGCCGCGTACGCGGGGTCCATGATCTGCTGCTCGGTGCCCCAGCCCTGCGAGGGCCGCTGCTGGAACAGGCCGAGCGAGTCCCGGTCTCCGTGCTCGATGTTGCGCAGTCCCGACTCCTGCAGGGCGGTCGCCAGCGCGATCGTCACGGCCCGCTCGGGCATCCCGCGCCCGGTGCCCACGGCCGCGATCGTCGCCGCGTTCACGGCCTGTTCCGGCGTGAACTCGTGCGACGTCCCGTCACCCGCGGACGAGATCACCTTGCAGCCGCGCGCACCGCCGCCTCCGGTGACGTACTGCACCACGAGGTAGGCGGCGACACCGCACAGGACCAACAGGGCCGCCGCGAAACGGAAGAGGCGGCCGCGGCGCTTGGGACGGGTGGGGGACGGCTCTGGCACGCGTACAAGGTACTGGAGGGGCGTCCGGCGCTCACGGCGGGCCCGGTCAGCGCCGCGAACCGGGCCCCGGCAGGTGGCGCGCTAGGGTCGAGGCCATGGCCGACACCTCGCTTGACCTCACGCTCGACGCAGCCGCGCTCACCGCGCAGCTCGTGGACTTCCCCTCGGAGAGCGGCACCGAGCAGCCCCTCGCGGACGCCATCGAGACCGCCCTACGCGCCCTGCCGCACCTGACGGTCGACCGCTACGGCAACAACGTGATCGCCCGCACGAACCTGGGCCGCGCCGAGCGCGTGATCCTGGCCGGCCACATCGACACCGTCCCCATCGCCGACAACGTGCCCTCGCGGCTGGACGAGGACGGCGTGCTGTGGGGCTGCGGCACCTGCGACATGAAGTCGGGCGTCGCGGTGCAACTGCGCGTCGCGGCCACGGTCCCCGCCCCCAACCGCGACCTCACCTTCGTCTTCTACGACAACGAGGAGGTCGCCGCCGAGCTCAACGGCCTCAGGCACGTCGCCGAGGCCCACCCCGAGTGGCTGGAGGGCGACTTCGCGGTCCTGCTGGAGCCCTCCGACGGCGAGGTCGAGGGCGGCTGCCAGGGCACCCTGCGCATGCTGCTGAAGACCACGGGCGAGCGGGCCCACTCGGCGCGCTCCTGGATGGGCGCCAACGCCATCCACGCCGCCGCCCCCATCCTGGCCCGCCTGGCCGCCTACGAGCCCCGCCACCCGGTGATCGACGGCCTGGAGTACCGCGAGGGCCTGAACGCCGTGGGGGTCAGCGGGGGAGTGGCCGGCAACGTCATCCCCGACGCGTGCGTGGTCACGGTCAACTTCCGTTACGCCCCCGACCGCACCGAGGAGGAGGCGATCGCGCACGTCCGCGAGGTGTTCGCGGACTGCGGGGTGGCGGAGTTCGTGGTCGACGACCACAGCCCCGGCGCACTGCCCGGCCTGTCCCACCCCGCCGCCGCGGCCTTCATCGAGGCGGTCGGCGGCACGCCGAAGCCCAAGTACGGCTGGACGGACGTCTCCCGCTTCTCCGCGCTCGGTGTCCCCGCCGTCAACTACGGCCCCGGCAACCCGCACTTGGCCCACAAGCGCGACGAGCGGGTGGAGACGGCGAAGATCCTGGCGGGCGAGGAGCGCCTGCGGAACTGGCTCACCGCGTAGGGCCCGCCGCTCGGCGCTTCATTGCGGACATGCTCACGTCCCCCCTCCGTAACCCGCGTGGATCTAGTCTGAGATCGAACTACCGGCAAGCGGAGGGAGCGCACATGGCTACCGGCAACCCCGAGGGGAAGAAGCAGCCGCCGGACGAGCAGCGGCTCGGACCGGTCCTCCGACGTCGCGGCCAGGTGATGCCCAGCACCACCGACCAGCGGCTGCTCGACGAGCGGGCCCCCACGGACTGGGTCCACACGGACCCCTGGCGTGTGCTCCGCATCCAGTCGGAGTTCATCGAGGGATTCGGCACGCTGGCCGAACTCCCGCCCGCCATCAGCGTGTTCGGCTCGGCCCGGACACCGGTGGACTCGGCGGAGTACGACGCGGGGGTGCGGCTCGGCCGGGGCCTGGTCGAAGCCGGCTGGGCGGTGATCACGGGTGGCGGTCCGGGCGCGATGGAGGCCGCGAACAAGGGCGCTTGCGAGGCGGGGGGCGTCTCGGTCGGCCTCGGCATCGAGCTGCCCTTCGAGCAGGGGCTGAATCCGTACGTCGATATCGGGCTGAATTTCCGCTATTTCTTTGTAAGAAAAATGATGTTTGTGAAATATGCCCAGGGCTTCGTGGTCCTGCCCGGCGGCCTCGGCACCCTCGACGAACTCTTCGAGGCGCTGACCCTGGTCCAGACCCAGAAGGTCACCCGCTTCCCGATCGTCCTGTTCGGCACCGAGTACTGGGGCGGCCTGGTGTCCTGGCTGAGGAACACGCTGGTGGCCCAGGGCAAGGCGGCGGAGAAGGACCTCCTCCTGTTCCACGTCACGGACGAGGTGGACGAGGCGGTGGCCCTGGTCTCGAAGGAGGCGGCCCGCTAGCCCAGGGCTCCCTCCGGCATCCACCGCCACCACGCCACACCCCGGGGGACTTCGCCCCCGGGGTTCAGGCCAGGCCTCGTCGCGCCACAGCGGGGGGCCGGTGCCCGGAGATGGCGGCCACCATCTCCAGCACCTGACGCGTCTCGGCCACCTCGTGCACCCGGTACACCCGCGCCCCGAGCCACGCCGACACCGCGGTCGTCGCCAACGTACCGATCAGCCGCTCCTTCACCGGCCGGTCCAGCGTCTCGCCGACGAAGTCCTTGTTGGACAGCGACACCAGCACCGGCCACCCCGTCGCGACCATCTCGTCCAGCCGCCGCGTCGCCTCCAGACTGTGCCGCGTGTTCTTCCCGAAGTCGTGCCCGGGATCGATCAGCACCGACTCGCGCGGCACTCCGAGCGCGACCGCCCGCTCGGCCAGCCCCACGGTCACCTCGAGGATGTCGGCCATGACGTCGTCGTACGTCATCCGGTGCGGGCGGGTGCGCGGCTGTACACCCCCGGCGTGCGTGCACACCAGCCCCACCTCGTACCGCGCCGCGACCTCCGCGAGCGCCGGGTCGACGCCACCCCAGGCGTCGTTCAGCAGATCCGCCCCCGCCTCGCACACCGCCGCGCCGACCTCGGCCCGCCAGGTGTCCACGCTGATGAGCACGTCCGGGAAGCGGCGCCGTACCTCGGCCACGAAGCCGACCGTGCGCCGCGCCTCCTCCTCGGCCGTGACCTCGTCGCCCGGCCCGGCCTTCACCCCGCCGATGTCGACGATCGCGGCGCCCTCGGCCACCGCCTGCTCCACGCGGGCGAGGGCCGGCTCGTCACGGAAGGTGGCCCCCTGGTCGTAGAAGGAGTCCGGTGTCCGGTTCACGATCGCCATGATCACCGGCTCGTGGGGCCCGAATTCCCGCCTGCCCAGCCTGAGCATCCGCTGTGACCTCTCCTAGTACGTCCCGCAGTACGGCCGCCTGTGACCCTAACTGTCAGAGGCGCATGGCACGATCGGACCCTGACAGATTCAACGTCCGGCACAACGTCCGGCACGGAGCGTGGGGACCCCTGGCGATGGTGATGTTCTTGTTCCTGGTCGTCGCGCTGGCCGTCGTGGTCGCCGCGGTGACACTCGCCGTGGTGGGTGGCGGCGGGAGCGGCCCGCTGCCCGAGGTGGCGCCGGAGCGGCTGCAGGACCCGCTGCCCGAGGACCGCCCGGTGGAGCGCGCGGACGTGGAGAGCCTGCGCTTCCCGGTCTCCCCGCGCGGCTACCGCATGGCGGACGTCGACGACGCCCTCGGCAGGCTCGCCGCCGAGCTCGCCGAGCGGGACGCCCGTATCGCCGACCTGGAGTCCGCGCTGGCCGGCGCGAGAGCCGCCGCCGCACACGTCCACATGGAGAAGCGCGACCACCCCGAGGACCAGCGGTGAGCGCCGGTGCCGCCCTGGCCGGGACCGACGGCGCGCTGCGCTGCCCCTGGGCCCTGTCCACCGAGGACTATGTGGCCTACCACGACGAGGAGTGGGGCCGCCCGGTCCACGGCGACGACGCCCTCTTCGAGCGGCTCAGCCTGGAGGCCTTCCAGTCGGGCCTGTCCTGGATCACGATCCTGCGCCGCCGCCCGGGTTTCCGCGCGGCCTTCGCCGGCTTCCGCATCGAGAAGGTCGCCGCGTTCACCGACGAGGACCGCGAGCGCCTGCTGGCGGATCCGGGCATCATCCGCAACCGCGCCAAGGTCGACGCCACGCTCGCCAACGCACGCGTGCTCGCCGACTGGGCCGAGGGCGAGCTGGACGAGCTGATCTGGTCGCACGCCCCCGACCCGGCGGGCCGCCCGGCCCCGAAGACCCTCGCCGACGTCCCGGCCGTGACCCCGGAGTCGACGGCCCTGTCCAAGACCCTGAAGAAGCGGGGCCTCAGATTCGTCGGCCCGACCACGGCCTACGCCCTGATGCAGGCATGCGGCCTGGTCAACGACCACCTGGAAGCTTGCGTGGCGAGAAGCACGGGCGCCTGACCGCCATGTCCCAGGCCGTGCCCCCGACCCTGGCCGCCCTCCTGGACGCGGCGGCCCGCGGTCACTTCCCGCCGCCCGACGGCGGTGTCACCGTCGTGCCGCAGCCGAGCCACCGCGACGCCGGGGTGATCGCGTTCACCGCGCACTCCGTGGTGTTCACCGACGAGGACCCGCACTGGGTGCGGGACACCCTCGCGTCCCTCGACTGCGACGCGCTGGCGGCCGCGATGAACCCCCGCTTCCTGGCCGCGTTCCTGGCCCGCACGGGCCGTTCCACCGACACCGTCGACCTGCTCACCGTGGCCGGCTCCCTGCCCGGCGACCCCCCGGTGGGGCTGCGGGAACTCACCGACCCGGACCACCCGCGCGTGCACAGCGCGCGGGCCCGCCGCGACGACGTCCGGGTCTGGGCGGCGGACGGCGCGGTGGTCGTCCTCGGCCGGGGTGTGGCGGGCCGCTGGGAGACGGCGATCGAGGTGGACGAGGACGTACGCCACCGGGGCCTGGGACGGGCCCTGGCCACGGCCGCCCGGCATCTCGTCCCGCCCGGGCAGTGGGTCTGGTCGCAGCAGGCCGCCGGCAACGCCCGCAGCGTACGCGCCTTCCAGGCGGCCGGATACCGCCCGGTGGGCGCGGAGGCCCTGCTCATCGCCCCCTAGGCCCCGCACCCCGGCCCCGGTGCCTCACCGGCCCAGGTACGTGGGCTTCTCCTTGTTCACGAACGCCTGCACCGCGATCGCGTGGTCCTCGGACGCGCCGGCCCGGGTCTGCAGCTCGTCCTCCTTCTCCAGGGTCTCGTCGAGGGAGTGCGTGAGGCCGTAGGCCATCGCCTCCTTGATCGCCGCGTACGCCACCGTCGGGCCCTCGGCCAGTGCGCGCGCGGTCTTCTCGGCCTCGGCGCGCAGCTCGGCGGTGGGCACGACCCGGTTGGCGATGCCCAGCTCCAGCGATTCCTGGGCGCTGATGCTGCGCGGGAAGAGCAGCAGGTCGGCGGCGCGGCTCGGGCCGATCACCCGGGGCAGCGTCCAGGAGATGCCGGAGTCGGCGGTGAGGGCCACGCCGGCGAACGAGGTGTTGAAGGCGGCCGTGTCGGCGACCACCCGGTAGTCCGCGGCGAGCGCGAATCCGAAGCCGGCCCCGGCCGCGACGCCGTTGACCGCGGCGACCACCGGCTTCTGCGCCCCGGTGAGGGCCCGCACGATCGGGTTGTAGTGCTCCTTGACCGTGCTCATCGTCTGACCGGACCCCGTCGCGCGGTCCGACGCGAGCAGCCCGATGTGCTCCTTGAGGTCCTGGCCGACGCAGAACGCCCGGTCCCCGGCGGCGGTCAGCAGGATCGCCCGTACGGCCGGGTCGCCGGCCGCGGACTCCGCCGCCTCCCGGAGAGCGGCCTTGGTCGCGATGTTCAGCGCGTTCATCGCCTCGGGGCGGTTCAGCGTGATCGTCGCGAGTCCGTCGCTCACCTCGTAGAGCACGGTGTCGGCCATGGCGCATCCCCTCGGTGTCGCGGATGACGTACCGCTCGGTACGTCCCTGTATGAAGGACAGCATGGCGGAGATCGCCGGCCAAGGGCCGGACCCGACGTGTGACCTGCGTCAAAGAAAACCGGAGCGGAGTCGGCCCGCGGACGTCCGTGCAGCGGCGCAGTATCGCAGCCACATCCCCGAATTGGGTGGTTTTGCTCGCGCGCGTTGCCCAAGCGATGCCGACTGATGTTGGTCATCGGGTCCTGCGATGCGGGATAATGGCTGGGAAGCAATGTGTTCGATGCCGGTGTCGCGTGTCCGGTGCGGAACCGCGGATGCCCGGTGCGGGCTCCCGGCAGACGATGAGCTGGTTTCAGGAAGGGGAACGAGCATGGCGGCCATGAAGCCGCGGACGGGTGATGGCCCGCTCGAGGTGACCAAGGAGGGGCGGGGCATCGTCATGCGCGTTCCGCTCGAAGGCGGCGGTCGACTCGTCGTCGAGCTGACCCCTGACGAGGCCGAGGCGCTCGGCGACGCCCTCAAGAAGGTCGTCGTCTGACGCCCCAGCGCAGTGTCCTTCCGACTGCCCCGGCATCGTACGCGGTGCCGGGGCAGTCGCGCGTCCTGCCCCGCCGCGGGCCGGCGCTCACCGCTTGACGGCACACAGCAGGCCATCGCCCACCGGCAGCAGCGACGGCACCAGCTCCTGGCTCTCGCGCACCGTGCGCAGCAGTTCGCGCAGCTTGAGCACCTCCGTCGGCTGCGGTCCCGAGTCGACCGTACGGCCGTTGGCGAAGATCCCCTCGAAGACCACCAGGCCGCCGGGCCGGAGCAGGCGCAACGATTCAGCGAGGTAGTCCAGGTACTCCAGCCGGTCACCGTCGCAGAAGACGAGGTCGTAGCCGGCGTCCGCGAGCCGGGGCAGCACCTCCAGCGCCCGGCCGGGGATGAAGCGGGCGCGGTTGCTGGCGAAGCCACACGCGCGGAAGGCCTGCCGGGCGAACTGCTGGTGCTCCGGCTCCGGGTCGACCGTGGTGAGCACCCCGTCCGGGCGCATGCCGTGCAGCAGATGGATCCCGGACACCCCGCAGCCGGTGCCGATCTCCGCGACGGCCTTGGCGTCGACGGAGGCGGCGAGCAGACGCAGCGCGGCGCCCGTGCCGGGCGACACCGAGCGCAGCCCTGCCTCGCGGGCCCGGTCGCGGGCCCAGCGCAGTGCTTCGTCCTCGGCGACAAAGGCGTCGGCGAACGCCCAGCTCGTCTGCCGGTTGCCGGTAATGACCCTCTCCTGTCCCCATGGATGCCTGGGCGTGACTGTATCCGTTGGTGTCGGGAACCCGCAGATGGGACCGGGCGTTTATAGGGATGAGACGGAGGCCGGCGGCGCGACGGGGGGCGAGGGGTGGATCAGCGCACCGAGCAACTGCTGACGCAGCCGAACGAGCCGTATCAGCGAGTATCAAATTCTCGTAAAACCGCTTATCCGGAGCTAACGGGCGAGGTGGCTATGGTAGGGGCTCCACTGGACACCACCAGAGCCGACAGGGGAGGTGCGGCTGCGCCCGGGGACCGGGGTGGAGTGCTGCGGCGCTTCCTCGGGTCGGCGGGCAGGCCGAAATCCGTGACCGACACCGCTGCTGACCACCACGCCGGTCTCGCCGCAGGCGAGGCCCAGACCGCGACCTTCTCCACCGACGCGGACGGGCAGGCGTGGACTCCGCCCACGTGGGAGGAGATCGTCAGCACCCACAGCGGCCGGGTCTACCGGCTGGCCTACCGCCTGACGGGCAATCAGCACGACGCCGAGGACCTCACCCAGGAGGTCTTCGTCCGTGTCTTCCGCTCCCTGTCGACGTACTCGCCCGGCACCTTCGAGGGCTGGCTGCACCGCATCACCACCAACCTCTTCCTGGACATGGTCCGGCGCAAGCAGCGCATCCGCTTCGACGCCCTCGGCGAGGACGCCGCCGAGCGGCTGGCCAGCCGCGAGCCCACCCCGCAGCAGCTCTTCAACGACGCCCACTTCGACGCCGACGTCCAGCAGGCCCTCGACACCCTCGCGCCCGAGTTCCGCGCCGCCGTCGTCCTGTGCGACATCGAGGGACTGTCGTATGAGGAGATCGCCGCCACCCTCGGCGTGAAGCTCGGCACCGTCCGCTCCCGTATCCACCGCGGCCGTTCCCAGCTCCGCAAGGCCCTGGCGCACCGTTCCCCGGAGGCCCGCGCGGCCGAACGGCGCACCTTCCTGGCCCGGGTCCCCGCTCTGGGGGGAGGGGGCGCGACCGCGTGAGTGGATCACGGCCGAAACCTGCGGAGGGGCACCTCGCAGAGCAGCACCTGGGAGACCGTCTCTCCGCCCTGGTGGACGGAGAGCTCGGTCATGAGACGCGTGAGCGGGTCCTCGCGCACCTGGCCACCTGTGCCCGGTGCAAGGCGGAGGCGGACGCCCAGCGCGCGCTGAAGAACGTGTTCGCGGAGGCGGCCCCGCCGCCGCCCTCGGCGAGCCTCCTGGCCCGCCTCCAGGGCCTTCCCGGAGGAGGTGACCTGGACGGCGACGGCATGTCGCCGCCCGGGGGCGGCCCCTTCGGACGCGGCCCCGACGAGAGCGCCGGAGCCACCGGTGTCCTCGGCGTCTTCGGAGCGAGGCGCGGCGAGCGCTTCGCGTTCGGATACGTCCCCCCCCGCCCGCACGGCCCCGCTCCCGCGGGCTCCCATCACGTCGTACCGGCACCCGAGGAGCGCGGCTTCCGCATCCATCCCGTCGGCCGCCCGGACGACGGCCGCTCCGCCTCGCGCGGCCTGCGGTTCGCGGTCGCCGCCGCCGGCGCGGTCTCCCTGGCCGCGGTCGCCCTCGGCGGCATGACCACCGCCATCCCCGGTGACACCACCGCGGACGCCCGCGGCGGCTCCGGCACCGGCAGCGTGCTCCCGGCCCGCTCGGCCGGCACCGGCGCGGGCAGCGGCGCCGCCACGCCCGACAACCAGCGCCGTCGCGCGGCGGGACCACTGCTCGCCCAGGGCGGCGCCCAGCTCGGACCGACGTCGGCGGCCCCCACCTCGATGTCCGCGCCCCTCGTGCCCGGACTGCCGGCCTCCGGCACCGGCCAGACCCAGGTCGACGCGATACGGGGCCTGACCACGCCGGTGACGGCCGGTGCGGCCGCCGTCTCCCCGCTGATACGCCCGCTCGACGACACGGTGGTCTACCCGCTCACCGCCTGGTCCAGGATCCCCGGAGTGTCCGCCTCCGGCCTGCTGTCCGCCCCCGTCCCCGACGCCGCCTCCGCTCCTTCCCCGTCCCCCTCCACCCCCCACGAGACGCCCTGACCGGCCACTGCGCCACGGCCCGCGAACCTGGTTGAATCCTGTGAACACCGTTCCCGCGGCGATGTCCCGGGGGCGTGGTCGACGTTCCGTGGCCGCCGCCGAAGCGCGCGGCCACGGCCAGCCGTGGGGAGAGCATGAACGAGGGGAACCGTGTCCCGCCGGAGGACGGACCGGAGGGAGCGGCGGGGATGATGCCGGCCGACAACGAGCCGTCCGGCACCGAGCCGACGGGCGAGTCCGCTTCGGCAGGCCCGGCCGCGCCGGTGGACGCCGAGCGCGGTGAGGCGCCGGGTGGTGTCGGGCCGGCGGATTCCGGTTCGCTCGACGGAGACTCGGGCGACTTCGCCCTGGCGCGTCCGGCCGGCGCGGTGGGCACCGGGGCGGAGCAGGCCGGGTCGGACGAGGCCGGGGCCGCCGTGGCCGACGGGGACTTCGAGCTGGCCAAACCGGTGCCGGGCCCGGCGAAGGAGGCCGAGGCGGACGGCGGCACTTCGGCGGGTGAGGCGCCCGAGCAGGGGAAGTCCGCGTGGGCGGCCCCCGCCGGGCGTCCGAAGCCGTTGCACGACCCCGACCCCTACGGCACCCCGCCCTACGGCGAGCCCGGCCCCTGGGCACCCGCACCGCCCGTACAGCACCCGGCGGCCACACCGCCCCAGGGAACGCCCGTACCCCCGCCGCCCCCGGCACGGCCCGCATCCGGCCCCCCCGTTGCTGGCGTCTCCGCGCCCGGCATCCCGATGCCGGTGCCGGGCACGTCCGCGCCCAGCGTTCCTGGTGCTGGTGTCTCCGCGCCCGGCGTCCCGATGCCGGTCCCCGGCACGCCCGCCCCTGCCGCCGGTGCCCCGGCCACCGGCACTCCCATGGTCCCCGGCGCCCCCGCGCCCGGTGCCCCGATGCCGGTCCCGGCCGCCCCCGCGCCCGGCACCTCTGCTGCAGGCGCCCCCGCCCCCGGCACTCCCATGCCCGGCACCTCTGCTGCAGGCGCCCCCGCGCCCGGCACTCCCATGCCCGGCACCCCTGCCGCAGGCACCCCCGCGCCCGGCACTCCCATGCCCGCACCGGGCACCCATGGGCCCGGCACCGGTTCCGCCGTCGCGTCCGCCTCGCTGGTCACTCCGGTGTCGGACGGTGGGGCGGGGGACGTGGGTGGGCGTTATGACCCCTGGGCCGGCGGGTCTCCGCGGGAGCAGGTGGTCGCGCACGGGGGGCTGCAGCAGACCGGGGCCGGTGTGCCGACGGACGCGCAGCGCAGACGGCGGGCGAAGCGGCTCGCGCTGGTGTGGACCCTCGTGGTCGCCGTCGTCTCCGCCGGCGTCGGCGGGGTCGTCGGCGCCTATGTCGAACGCCAGGGCCTGGGCGGCGGTGACGTGCGTCTGCCGCAGGCCGGAAGCGTGCCCGCCGGGCGGCCGCCGGGCAGCGTGGCCGCGATAGCCGCCCGGGCGCTGCCCAGTGTCGTCACCCTGCACGTCACCGGGACCGACCAGTCGGACACCGGCACCGGCTTCGTGCTCGACGCCCAGGGCCACATCCTCACCAACAACCACGTCGTCGCGCCCGCCGGATCGGGCGGCGCGATATCCGTGACCTTCAGCAGCGGCGACACCGTCAAGGCCAAGGTCGTCGGCCGCGACAGCGGCTACGACCTCGCCGTCGTCCAGGTCCACGGCGTGCACGGGCTCACCCCGCTGCCCCTCGGCAACTCCGACGATGTGCGCGTAGGCGATCCCGTCGTCGCCATCGGCGCCCCCTTCGACCTCGCCAACACCGTCACCTCCGGCATCATCAGCGCCAAGGAGCGGCCCATCACGGCGGGTGGGGAGAAGGGCGACGGGAGCGACGTCAGCTACGTCGACGCGCTGCAGACCGACGCGCCCATCAACCCGGGCAACTCCGGCGGCCCCCTGCTCAACTCCCGGGCCCAGGTGATCGGCATCAACTCCGCCATCCGTTCCGCCGACAGCGGCTCCGAAACGGACAGCGGCCAGGCCGGCTCCATCGGTCTCGGCTTCGCCATCCCCGTGAACCAGGCCAGGCGCGTCGCCGAGGAACTGATCAACGACGGTCACGCGACCCATCCGGTGATCGGCGTCACCCTCGACATGGCGTACACCGGCGACGGGGCCCGGATCGACGGCAAGAGCGCGGGCGGCGGACCCGCCGTGACCCGGGGCGGCCCCGGTGAGCGGGCCGGACTCAAGCCGGGCGACGTCATCACCGAGGTGGACGGCGAGCGTGTGCACACGGCCGAGGAACTGATCGTCAAGATCCGCGCCCACCGGCCCGGTGACCGGTTGCGGCTGACGGTCCGGCGCGACGGCACCGACCGGCAGGTCCCGCTCAGCCTGGGCGCTGCGGATCAGAACTGACTGCCGTGGCACAGAACTGACAGAAGTCTCACCTCGGGACGGTACCGGTCGGACAGGAACGCCGGGTACCGTTGAGCGACCGAGGACATCGCAAGGAGCGTCAGGTGTTCAATGACATAGGGCCACTGGAGCTGGTGACGATCATTGTGCTCGCCGTGCTCGTCTTCGGTCCGGACAAGCTCCCGAAGGTCATCCAGGACGTGACGCGCACGATCCGGAAGATCCGCGAGTTCTCGGAGAGCGCCAAGCAGGACATCCGCAGCGAACTGGGGCCGGAGTTCAAGGACTTCGAGTTCGAGGACCTCAACCCCAAGACGTTCATCCGCAAGCAGCTGGACAACGACGATCTGGGGCTGAAGGAGATCCGCAACGGGTTCGACCTGAAGAAGGAGATGGCCGAGGTCACGGACGCCGTCAACGGCCGGGAGGCCGAGGCTTCGTCCTCCGCCGCGTCCTCGTCCTCCGCGTCCTCGTCGCCCGGTGGGCGTATCGACATGACCAAGAAGCCCGAGGAGCCCGGCCAGGACGAGCGGCCGCCCTTCGACGCGGACGCCACATAGCCGCGGCGACGGCCGCGGCCGCGGGGCTACGCCGACACGCGCACGGGGGCGCATCCCGCGCACGTGACGCGTGTCATAGCACGCACCCGTCGCACACGGCCTGAGCAGGGCGTTCGTGCGCCCCACGCCTCCAGCGCCTGCCCTGCGGTTCTCACCGGTGTGGATATGCTGCCGAGTTGTTGTGCGGACCGGACGCGTACGCCCGAAGGGGGGCGGGTCACCCGGTCCGACGAGAGCGAGGAGGCGTCCGGGCAGATGGAGACGACGAGTCGGGTGGGCGCGCAGCCGCCGGACGCGGAGGGCGAGCAACAGCTCCCCTCCGGCCGGCGTACGGTCGACGGTTACCTGCAGGCGCCCTTCCCGTGGTACGGCCTCGACGAGGCGTTCACCGGACCGCGCTGGCTGATGCAGGTCGGTATGGGGGCGGACGGCGCCGTCGAGCACGGTTCGATCGGGCACGGTGACGAGCCCTCCGTACGCAGCGAGGCGGTCTCCGGTGAGCCGCGGGAGAAGTTCGCGGTGGTCATCACGGTCGCCGCGCAGCCGTCGCGCCGGAGCGCCGACGGGACGGGGCTGCTGGAGGCCACCTCGGTCTCCTCGGCCGCGTGGCTGGCCGGGGTGGGACTGCTGTCGTTCACCTGGCCTGGACAGATGGACCACACCCTGCGGGACGACTGGCTGGACCAGCAGACGGAGACCGCGTGGGCCTTGGCCGACGATCTCGAAGGGCCGGAGTGGACCAGGCTCTCCCTGCCGGTGGACGGGGTGGCCGCCTCGTTCTACTACCGGGAGTCGGAATTCGGATGGGTCCTGGCCGGCACGACGGAGGCGGGGGTGCATCTGGGGGCGTACGGACGCGGCATGAGCGCATACGGTCTCGGGTTCGCCGCGGTGAAGGACGTTTCCGCCTACGCGTGAGGATGGGGCGCCGGTTGCCCGGCGCCCCTTTCGCCGCACGGTCCGCTCACGTTCACCGAAAGGGCCGCCGCGTCCGCCGAGACGTGCTCAGAACTTGTTCTTGGGCGTGATCCCCAGGGACAGGCCCGACAGACCCCGCTGCCTGCCGCCCAGCTTCCCCGCGATCGCGCGCAGGGCCGAGCCCGCCGGGGAGTCCGGGTCGCTCAGGACCACCGGCTTGCCCTCGTCGCCGCCCTCGCGGAGGCGGACGTCGATCGGGATGGAGCCGAGTACCGGGACGGTCGTGCCCGTCGTCCGCGTCAGGCCGTCGGCGACCGTCTGGCCGCCGCCCGTGCCGAAGACGTCGACCATCTCGCCGCAGTGCGGGCAGGGCAGGCCGGACATGTTCTCGACCACGCCGACGATCTTCTGGTGGGTCTGGACCGCGATGGAGCCGGCGCGCTCGGCCACCTCCGCCGCCGCCTGCTGCGGGGTCGTCACGACCAGGATCTCGGCGTTCGGGATCAGCTGGGCGATCGAGATGGCGATGTCGCCGGTGCCGGGCGGAAGGTCCAGCAGGAGGACGTCCAGGTCGCCCCAGTAGACGTCCGCCAGGAACTGCTGCAAGGCGCGGTGCAGCATGGGGCCGCGCCAGACGACCGGGGCGTTGCCCGGGGTGAACATGCCGATGGAGATGACCTTCACGCCGTTCGCCGACGGCGGCATGATCATGTTCTCGACCTGGGTGGGACGGCCGTCCGCGCCCAGCATGCGCGGCACGCTGTGGCCGTAGATGTCGGCGTCGACCACGCCGACCTTGAGGCCGTCGGCCGCCATCGCCGCGGCGAGGTTCACCGTCACCGAGGACTTGCCGACGCCGCCCTTGCCGGAGGCGACCGCGTAGACGCGGGTGAGGTTGCCGGGCTTGGCGAAGGGGACCTCGCGCTCGGTCTGGCCGCCGCGCAGGGCCGTCGCCAGCTCCTTGCGCTGCTCGTCGCTCATGACGTCGAGCGTGACGTCGACACGCGTGACGCCCTCCACCCGCGAGACCGCTTCGGTGACGCGCTGGGTGATGGTGTCGCGCATGGGGCAGCCGGAGACCGTCAGGTACACGGTGACGGCGACCGCGCCGTCATCCCCGATCTCCACCGATTTGACCATCCCCAGCTCGGTGATGGGGCGGTTGATCTCGGGGTCGTTCACCGTCGCCAGTGCCTCGCGCACCGCGTCTTCCGTAGCCATAAGGACGATGGTACGGCGCCCCGAGGGGCCGCAGGGATGCCCCTCAGCGGTCGTCTGTGTCACGTCCCGGGGGGCGTTCTGTCCGTTCCGCCGGGAATACGACATGGCCGGGGTGCCCGTCGTGACGGCGGCGCTCCTCCAGCTCCTTGACCACGTCCTGGAGTTCCGAGCGGATCCAGTCGCGGGTGGCCACCTCGCCCAGGCCCATGCGCAGCGCGGCGATCTCCCGGGTCAGGTACTCGGTGTCGGCGATGGACCGCTCGTTCTGCTTGCGGTCCTGCTCCAGGTTGACCCGGTCGCGGTCGTCCTGCCTGTTCTGCGCGAGCAGGATCAGCGGGGCCGCGTAGGAGGCCTGCAGGGACAGCATCAGGGTCAGGAAGATGAACGGGTACTGGTCGAAGCGCAGATGGCGGGGTGCGGCGATGTTCCACACCACCCACGCGATGATGACGACCGTCATCCAGACGATGAAGCGTCCCGTGCCCAGGAAGCGGGCGATCCTCTCCGACAGCCGCCCGAAGGCCTCCGGGTCCCACTCGGGCAGGATCCGGCGCCTGGGCGGGCGCGGCTGGTCCAGCCGGGGCGTACGGGGCCGGCCGGCGGCCGTGGCGCCCGCCGGGTTGCCGCGCTCACGGGTGCTCTCACGCTCAGGAGCCATGTGCGGCCGCCCCCTCTCCCTCGTCCAGGTGGAACTCGGTCTCCCGCCAGTCCTCGGGCAGCATGTGGTCCAGTACGTCGTCCACGGTCACCGCTCCCAGCAGCGACCCCGACTCGTCCACCACGGGCGCGGCCACCATGTCGTACGTGGCGAAGAACCCGGCGATCACGGGCAGCGCGGCGTCCGGGGCCAGGGTCTGCAGGTCCTCGTCGAGGAGCGAGCTGACCAGGGTGTACGGGGGATCGCGCAGCAGCCGCTGGAAGTGCACCGTGCCCAGGTACTTGCCGGTCGGGGTCTCGTCGGGCGGCCGGCAGACGTAGACCTGGGCGGCGAGGGCGGGGGACAGGTCGGGGTTGCGGACCCGGGCGAGCGCGTCGGCGACCGTGGCGTCCGGGCGCAGCACGATCGGCTCGGTGGTCATCAGACCGCCGGCGGTGTGCTCCTCGTACGACATCAGGCGGCGCATGTCGGCCGCGTCGGAGGGCTGCATCAGGCTCAGCAGCCGCTCCTTGTCCTCCTCGGGCAGCTCGGAGAGCAGGTCGGCCGCGTCGTCGGGGTCCATGGCCTCCAGGACGTCCGCCGCGCGCTCCTCCTTCAGCTTGCCGAGGATCTCGATCTGGTCGTCCTCGGGGAGCTCTTCGAGCACATCGGCCAGGCGGTCGTCGTCGAGTGCGGCGGCGACCTCGGCGCGCCGCTTCGGGGAGAGGTGGTGCAGGACGTTGGCGAGGTCGGCGGGGCGCAGCTGCTCGAAGGTGGCGAGCAGACTCTCGGCGCCCTGCCCGTGCTCCTCCAGCGAGAACCCGGTGACGGCGGACCACTCGACGGTCAGCGTCTCGCCCTTGGCCCGCCGGAACGCGCCGCCCTTCCTGCCCTTGCGGACGAAGACGCGGTCGACCTCCCAGTCGCGGCGGGCGGGCAGCTGCTGCACGGACACGTCGAGGACGGTGACCTGCTCGCCGGTCTCCGCCAGCGTCACCCGGCGGTCCAGCAGCTCGCCGAAGACCAGCCGCTCGGTGGGCCGCTGCTCGAAGCGCCGGACGTTCATCACGCCGGTGGTGATGACCTGCCCGGACTCGACGCCGGTGATCCGGGTCATGGGCAGGAAGATACGGCGCCGGGTGGTCAGTTCGACGACCAGCCCGAGCAGCCGCGGGGGCCTGCGGCCCACGCGCAGCATCACGACCAGATCGCGTACACGGCCCACCTGGTCGCCGCTCGGGTCGAAGACGGGGACCCCGGCGAGGTGCGAGACGAAGATCCGGGGGGCGCCGGCTGCCATGGTTGTGCTTCCTCTGCTGACGTGGCCTGGGAATCGCCCTTTGCTCGGGTGTTCCGCTTTCTTTGTGAATTGCTCGGATTTGCCCGCTCGGGTGCGCTTCAGGCTAGCCCGTACCGGTCGGATACGCCCCGGTGGGGGGTCCGGACGGACTGGCTCCGCCAGGCGGCCGGGGCACCGGTACGCTGCCGTACGCCGTTCAGGAACCGTCAGAAAGGCGACCCCACCTGTGACTGCGACTCCCCAGGGCCGTACCCGCCGGGCCGCCCGGGTCACCGCGTTCTGCGCACTCGCCGTGACGGGGACGGCGCTGCTGACCGGGTGCGGCGGCGGCGATCCGGACGCGGGGACGAACGGCGTGGGCAAACTGCCCGCCGACCGCATCGAGGCCAAGACGCGGGCGGCCGCCCAGGGCGCCCCGGCGGTGCGGCTGTCCGGGACCGTGGTCACCAGCGGCCGGACGTACCAGCTGGACATGCGGCTGAAGGCCGACGGCGGCACCGGGTCGGTGACCTCGCAGGGGGCGACCTTCAAGCTGCTGCGGGTCGGCGCACAGCTGTATCTGAAGGCCGACGCGGACTTCTGGAACCAGGCCGGCGGCAAGGACGGCGGTGACGGCACGGCCGGCAAGCTGAACGGCAAGTACGTGAAGGTGCCGCAGACGGACCCCGCGTACAAGAAGTTCAGCGGCTTCACGGACAAGGACGTCCTCCTCGACGGGCTGCTGACACTGCACGGCACACTGGCGACGGACGGCCACCACGACGACGCGGGTACCCGCACCATCCGCATCACCGGCGACAAGGGCTCCGGCGGCAGCCTCGACGTCTGCCTGGAGGGCACGCCCTACCCCCTGCGCCTGGTCCGCGCCGGCGGGGCGGGGACGCTCAGCTTCTCCGACTGGGGCAAGGACTTCGCCGTGACCGAGCCCGCGCAGGGCGAGACGGTCGACTACGGGCAGCAGCTGCCGACGTCCTAGCCGTCGAGAGCCCCGGTGCGAAACGGCACCGGCCGTTCTCGTCCGCCGCGACGGCGCTGAGCCCTCACGGACGTGACCTGCGGTGCCGAAGCCCCCTCAGCCCCGCCGCTCCTTCTTCCGCCGCTTCGCGAGCAGCCTCGGCAGGCCCGCCGGAATCGGCATCCGTGTCGTCGCCGGAGTCGGCACCGGAGCCTCGGCCAGGCTGCCGGCGGGCAGCGGCACCACGGACCCCGCCGGAGTCAGGCGCAGCACCCGGCACTCACGGGACCAGCGGGCCGGCATCTCCTCGCCGTCCGGGGCGTTCAGCCGCTTGCCCTTCAGCTCGGCGACCGTCGCCTCCCACTCGGCGGATCCGGGCGCCAGCTCGGTCACGGTCGCCGGGAACGTCACCAGCCGGCCACCCTTGTCCTTGCTGCGCACGGTCACCTCGGCGGAGCCCCCGTCGGCCAGCCCCTCCAGCGGCTGCTCACCGGGCCCGTCGCCGACCAGGCACACCGCGCCCTCGTGCCACACGTGCCACAGCGCACGCGCGGCGGGGCCACCTGTGCCCCTGACCCAGATGAGGCCGGACTTCTTCGCGGCCTCCTCGATGAGGGCCCGGTCGAGCAGCTCGCTTGTCATGCGCCCACCCTATCCAGCGCCGGTCACAGCCAGCCGTTGCGCTTCAGCGTGCGGTGGATGCCCAGACAGATCACGACCGTGATGCCCATGATCACCGGGTAGCTGTACTTCCAGTGCAGTTCCGGCATGTACGTGAAGTTCATGCCGTACACGCCGCACACCATCGTCGGTACGGCGATGATCGCCGCCCAGGCGGTGATCTTGCGCATGTCCTCGTTCTGCGCGACGGACGCCTGCGCGAGGTTGGCCTGGAGGATGGAGTTGAGGAGCTCGTCGAAGCCCAGCACCTGCTCCTGGACCCGGGCGAGGTGGTCGGCGACGTCCCGGAAGTACTTCTGGATGTCCGGGTCGACCAGCCGCATCGGCCGCTCGCTCAGCAGCTGCATCGGACGCAGCAGGGGAGCCACCGCCCGCTTGAACTCCAGTACCTCACGCTTGAGTTGGTAGATCCGCGCCGAGTCCACACCCCGGGACACCCCGCCCTTGCGGCCCGGCGAGAACACCTCGGTCTCCACCTCGTCGATGTCGTCCTGCACCGCGTCGGCGACCGCGATGTAGCCGTCCACGACATGGTCGGCGATCGCGTGCAGCACCGCCGAAGGGCCCTTGGCGAGCAGCTCCGGGTCGTCCTGCAGCCGGTGGCGCAGCGCCCTGAGCGAGCCCTGGCCGCCGTGCCGGACGGTGATGAAGAAGTCCCGTCCGGTGAAGCACATGACCTCACCCGTCTCGACGACCTCGCTGTTGGCGGTGAGCCGGTCGTGCTCGACGTAGTGGATGGTCTTGAAGACGGTGAAGAGCGAGTCGTCGTACCGCTCCAGCTTGGGCCGCTGGTGGGCCTGCACCGCGTCCTCGACGGCCAGCGGGTGCAGCCCGAACTCGCTCGCGATACCGGCGAATTCGGCCTCGGTCGGCTCGTGCAGCCCGATCCAGACGAAGCCGCCGTCGCGCCGTACCAGCCGCATCGCCTCGTGCGGGGTGAGCGGCTTCTCGCTCACGACACGGGCGCCGTCGCGGTACACGGCGCAGTCCACGACCGCCGAGGGCGTGGCGGGGTCGCGGGTGGTGTCGTACGACGCGCTCGACGTGCTCGTGGTCTTGCGCAGCGAGACACGGGACGGACGGACCACGGCGCGCAGGTCGCGGATCATCGACATGGGCAGGCTCCTTCGCTACAGGCAACGAAAGACCGCCGGCGACGGGTGGAACTACCCGGAATGGGGACGTCCTGACTGCGGGATGTTTGGCACGTCCACAAAGCGGGGAGCACCGCACCGTCGCGGTGGCGACTTCGCTACTGATGCAGAACTGATTTCAGATCAGGCAAAGCAAAACGAAGTGCTCTTCCGGAGGGCAGACACGCACGGGAAGGCGTCGGACAGCCAGAACCCAGCCAGTGATCGGATCAGCGGGCGGAAGAGCGAGTGGTACTGCACGGTCGACTTCGATCCATGACAGCCCCACCTCCTCCGGCCGGTCCCTCGTAAGGGAGTCTCAGCGGCGACGGGACTTGATGGCGACGCTTTGCGTGCTGTCCCGAACCACCGGCTCAGCGTAGCAGCAGCCCGATGTGTCAAGGCGCCGCTTTGCCCGCTGCTGACGAGTTCTATGCTCACCGCATGGTTGATGTTCTTCCTCTGGTCGAGGCACGGTTGACCACCGCGCTGGGCGCACCGGACGCGCGCGCCGCCGTCACCTTCCTCGGCGCGGACCGCATCGAGGTGCTCCGGTTCCAGGAGGGGGACGTCCTGCGGTACGCCACCCTCGGTATGTCCGCGCACCCCATGACCGACCCCACCGCGATGCTCGCCGACCCGGTCAAGGGCCCCCGCGCCGAGCTCGTCCTCTCCGTCCGCGCGGGCCTCGCCGACACCGACAAGGTGCTGCGTCCGCTCGCCGTGCTGGCCGCGACTCCGCAGGTGGAAGGTCTGATCGTGACTCCGGGCGCCTCCCTGGACGTCGGCGGCCCGCTGTGGCCCGGCGCCCCCTTCACCTCGGTTCTGGTGGGTGAGCCCGGCGGCCTGGTGGAGGACCTGGAGCTGGACGAGCCGATGGAGCCCGTACGGTTCCTGCCGCTGCTGCCGATGACTCCGAACGAGGCCGCCTGGAAGCGGGTGCACGGCGCCCAGGCCCTCCAGGAGCGCTGGCTCGCGCACGGCACGGACCTGCGCGACCCGGTCCGCGGGGCCGTCCCGCTGGACTGACCCGTACGTGAGCAAGCTCACCAAGGCCCGGGCAGCGGGCGCCAGTTGGCGAGGGGCGCCGGCACCTTCCTGCGTCTTCCTGTGTCGCCGGAGGAGCGTGTGGCCCCGCGGGCTCACCTGAGGTTTGTCTCCGGATGACTTAGCCCGGCTAATAAATGTGAAGTGCACGCACTTCACCGGGTGGTGTGTTCCGTCCGGACGGGTGATCGTCCTTGACGTGGGCGGGCAGGGGTAGGACCGTGGAGCCCTATGAGGGGCGAACCCAGTTGCCCGCGGTGTGGTGGCCGGGTCAGGGCTCCCGGTCTCTTCGCCGATGCGTGGCAGTGCGATGTGCACGGCACGGTGTATCCGCTGCAGCCCGTGATCCCGCCCAGCGTCGAAGCCCTCGGTGCCGTGGTGCACCGCACGCACGTCCCGCTGTGGATGCCCTGGCCGCTGCCGGTCGGCTGGCTCTTCACGGGCGCGGCCTACGCCGGCGACGACCGCAGCGGCGGCCGCGCGACCGCCGTGGCCTGCTCCGGACCCGGCCCGCTCGGCGGCCCCGGTGAGCTGATCCTGGTCGCCGAAGAACTCGGCGTCGGCCTCGGCGCGCGGTACGCGGGCATCGACGGCCCGGACCCGGGGTCGTACATGAACATCGAGAAGCCGCCCGAGGCCAAGGTCCTGGCCGCCGGCCGCCCGACCCCGCTCTGGCACGTCTACCGCACCCCCGACGACCGCGCCGCCTTCGCCGGGGAAGCCCTCGGGATGTGGCTGTGGGCGGTGATGTGGCCGGAGCAGTCCGGCCTGCTCATGTACGACGAGCTGGTGCTGACGGATCTGCGGGACGCGGGGGCGGAGCTGGATCTGGTGCCCTTCGGAGCGTTGTCGCCGCGCCTGCTCCGGCCGTAGCGCCCACTGGGGTGCCGGGGGCTGTTCGATGGCGGGTGCGGGTTCGCGGTGGGTCGCTCGCGCAGTTCCCCGCGCCCCTCAGGTGGGTTCGGTAGGGGGTGCTTCGGGGTTGCGGGTGTGACAGGCGGGCTTCGAAACCCCGCTATCCTTAGGTGTCCCCGTCCGTAGTCGTCCCCGTCTGGAGTCACCGTGCGCATCGATCTGCACTGTCACTCCACGGCCTCCGACGGTACGGACACCCCGGCCGGGCTGGTGCGCAACGCCGCTGCCGCCGGGCTGGACGTCGTCGCGCTGACCGACCACGACACCACCCGCGGGTACGCCGAAGCGGTCGCCGCGCTGCCCGAGGGGCTCACCCTCGTCACCGGCGCCGAGCTGTCCTGCCGTGTCGACGGCATCTCCATGCACATGCTGGCCTACCTCTTCGACCCCGCGGAGCCCGCCCTGCTGGCCGAGCGCGAGCTGGTGCGGGACGACCGGGTGCCGCGGGCCAAGGCCATGGTCGCCAAGCTGGACGCGCTGGGCGTGCCGGTCACCTGGGAGCAGGTCGAGCGGATCGCGGCCGGCGGTTCCGTGGGGCGCCCGCATGTCGCGACCGCGCTGGTCGAACTGGGCGTCGTACCGACGGTGAGCGACGCGTTCACCGAGGAGTGGCTGGCCGACGGCGGCCGGGCCTTCGTGGAGAAGCACGAGACCGATCCCTTCGAGGCGATCCGGCTCGTCAAGGGCGCGGGCGGGGTCTGTGTGTTCGCGCACCCAGCCGCCGCCAAGCGGGGACGCACCGTCCCGGAGTCGCGCATCGCGGAGCTCGCCGAGGCCGGCCTGGACGGCATCGAGGTCGACCACATGGACCACGACGCCGAGGCGCGCGAACGACTGCGGGGTCTGGCGAAGGACCTGGACCTGCTGGTCACCGGCTCCTCCGACTACCACGGCAGCCGCAAGACCGTGTCGCTGGGCGCGTACACGACCGACCCCGAGGTGTACGGGGAGATCACGCGGCGCGCCACCGGCGCGTTCCCGGTCCCGGGCACCGGCGGAGTCTGAGGCCGGAACCGGCCCGGCTCATCGACTCGACGCCCGAATCACTTCTCTCTGCAAGGCCTGCCGCACCACCATGTTCGACATCGCCGTCTTCGGCTCCCTGTTCCTGACCCTCTTCGTCATCATGGATCCCCCCGGGATCACCCCGATCTTCCTCGCCCTCACCGCCGGCCGTCCGGCCAAGGTGCAGAAGCGCATGGCCTTCCAGGCGGTGTGCGTCGCGGGCGGGGTCATCGCCACGTTCGGCGTCCTGGGCCACCAGATCCTCAACTACCTGCACGTCTCCGTCCCCGCGCTGATGATCGCGGGCGGTCTGCTGCTCCTGCTGATCGCGCTGGACCTGCTCACCGGCAAGACCGACGAGCCGAAGCAGACCAAGGACGTGAACGTGGCGCTCGTACCGCTCGGCATGCCGCTGCTGGCGGGCCCCGGTGCGATCGTCTCCGTGATCCTGGCCGTGCAGAAGGCCGACAGCGTGTCCACGCAGCTCTCGGTGTGGTCCGCGATCCTCGCGATCCACGTCGTGCTGTGGCTGGTGATGCGCTACTCGCTGCTGATCATCCGGGTCATCAAGGACGGCGGCGTGGTGCTGGTGACGCGGCTCGCGGGCATGATGCTCTCCGCGATCGCCGTGCAGCAGATCATCAACGGGATCACTCAGGTGATCCGGGGGAGCTGAGCCCTCGTCGGCTCGGCTCCCCCGGAAAGCTTGAGTGGCGCGCAGCGCGTGAGCGTTACGAGACCTTGGTCCCGGCCGGGCGGATCCACAGGCGCTGTCCGATGGCGGCGGCCTGCTGAACGATCCGGTTGACGGAGGCGGCGTCCACGACAGTGCTGTCCACGGTGGTGCCGTCGACCTCGTCGAGACGCATGATTTCGAAGCGCATGGGCTTCTCCCTTCGTCTGGTCATCCTCCTGAGGAGAACTACTCGGTGCACCGGCTGTGCAGCCGGTGTCGTACGTAGTCAACATGCTCCATGTTACGAACATTCCCTACGCTAAAGAAATTTTTCGAACGGCTAAT
The DNA here is from genome assembly GCF_000725475.1 of Streptomyces durhamensis. NCBI lineage: Bacteria > Bacillati > Actinomycetota > Actinomycetes > Kitasatosporales > Streptomycetaceae > Streptomyces > Streptomyces durhamensis. The sequence continues at coordinate 197,965 of NZ_JNXR01000007.1, read as the reverse complement.
TACTGACCGGTAAGCGTCCGTTTGTGTTCGCAGCGTGACCACCGGGACAATGGAGGCGATGAACGACGACCTGGCGGCCCTGGGCGCCCGCATCGACCGCACGAACGAGCTGCTGACCCGCATGCTCGCCGAGGTGGCGAAGACGCCCTCCACCCACGCGATCTTCGTCGACGCGGGGTACCTGTACGCGGCCGCCGGCCGGCTGGTCGCGGGGACCGAGGACCGCCGGGCCTTCGACCTCGACGCCGAGGGCCTGATCGAGGCCCTCATCGACCGCGCCCGCTCCGTCTTCGCGGACAGCCGCCTGCTGCGCGTCTACTGGTACGACGGTGCCCGCCGCCGCATCCACACCGCCGAGCAGCAGGCCATCGCCGAACTGCCCGACGTCAAGGTGCGCCTGGGCAACCTCAACGCCAACAACCAGCAGAAGGGCGTCGACTCACTGATCCGCACGGATCTGGAGTCCCTCGCCCGGCACCGCGCCATCAGTGACGCCGCGCTCCTCGGCGGCGACGAGGACCTGGTCTCGGCGGTCGAGGCGGCACAGGGGTACGGCGCCCGCGTCCACCTGTGGGGCATCGAGGCCCCCGAGGGCCGTAACCAGGCCGACCCGCTGCTCTGGGAGGTCGACAGCCAGCGCACCCTCGACCTGGAGTTCTTCAAGCCGTACGTCTCCCGCCGAACGGCCGCCGCCTACGAGGCCACGTCCGGCAACCGTCCCACCCGCGAGGACGTCCGCTTCGTGGGCGCCCAGATCGCGGCCAAGTGGCTGGCCTCCCGGGGCCGCGAGGCCCTGGTCGAGCTGCTCCCCGGCCACCCCTATCTCCCCGGCTCCGTCGACCAGGACCTGCTCGTCGAGGCCGAGGGCCTGCTCCAGTACTCCCTGCGCGGCCAGGCGGACCTGCGCCGCGCCCTCAGGGACGGCTTCTGGGACCATCTGCAGGCGCAGTACTAACCCCGTCCGCCCGCGGCGTCCCAGAAGTCGGCGAGGGCGCGGGCCGTGGCCAGGGGCTGGTCGGTGTTGGGGGAGTGCTCGGCGTCCTCGACCACCGTCCGCCGTGCGCCCAGCCGTACCGCCATGTCGTCCAGCAGGGGCAGCGGCCAGGTGTCGTCCCGTGAGCCGGACAGGACGTGGAACGGAAGCGGCACGGCGGCCAGTTCCGCGACGCGGTCCGGCTCCGTGCACAACTGGCCCCCAGTGGCGAGGAGTTGGGCGGGCTTCGTGCCCAGCCAGCGGCGCCGCAGATCGTCCCGGTCGTCCAGGCCGTCGTCCAGTGCGGGCGTCTCGGTCTCCTCGGGCGTCTCCATCGCCTGGATCGCCTCCCACACCTGCGCCATCGTCAGCGCGGCGAGCGCGTCCCGCAACAGCTTCACGCGCTGCTGCTGGGACTCCGAGATCTGCGCGGGCCCGGACGCCATGAGGGTGAGCGACCGGAACGGGGCGTGGTCGAGCAGCACGGCCGCGCGCGAGATCTGCCCGCCGAGGGAGTGCCCCAGCAGATGCACCGGCTGCCCGAGTGCCTCGGCCTGGGCCAGCACGTCCCGCGCCAACTCCTCCTGCGCGTAGGCGGACTGGTCGATTGCGGGACCGTCCGACTCGTACTGGCCGCGCCCGTCGACGGCGACGGTCCGGTACCCGCGCTCCGCGAGCGGCACGTGCAGCGGGTTGAAGTCCTCCTTGCTCCCGGTGAACCCCGGCAGCAACAGCGCGACCCCGCGCGGCTCGACCCCGTCGCCCACGGGAGCGTCGACGACGGCGAACTCACCCCGCGCGGTCCGCAGACGGTACGCACGGGCGCCGGGCGGCGGGACGAAGGTGGCGGGCCTGCTCATGGGGAGAGGCTATCGGGCCCCTGCCCGGGCACGAGGGGGCGGGCACGGGTTCGGGGAGCGCCGGCACGGGCGGGGCCGGGGGCGCGAACGCGACGGCCCGGCCCACCGAAGTGGACCGGGCCGTCGGCGACGGTGCGCCGGCTCAGCTTTCGGCGGCCTCGACGGCCGCCGTGGCCTTGCGGGTCCGGCGACGCGGCTTGGTCTCCGGCTCCGCGGTGGCCTGCGCCGGGATCTCCGCGGTGACCGCCTTGCGCGTACGGAGCGGCTTGGCCTCCACGCCGTCGGCGGTGTCGACGGCGGCGGCCTTGCGGGTCCGGCGCGGCTTGGCCTCGACCACCTCGGCGTTGTCCGCGGTCGTCTCGGCGGCGGCGGCCGTCTTGCGGGTGCGGCGCGGCTTGGCCTCGGCCTCGGGGGCTTCCGGCGCGGCTGCGGCGGTCTTCCGCGTACGGCGCGGCTTGGCCTCCGTGCCCTCCGCCGTCTCCACGGCGGTTTCGGCGGCTGCCGCCGTCTTGCGCGTACGGCGCGGCTTGGCCTCGGCCTCAGGGGCTTCCGGCGCGGCTGCTGCGGTCTTGCGGGTGCGGCGCGGCTTGGCCTCCGTGCCCTCCGCCGTGTCCGCCGCGGCCTCGGCGGCGGCTGCCGTCTTCCGCGTGCGACGGGGCTTGGCCGCCGGGGCGGCCTCCTCCGCCGGGGCGTCGGCCTTGGCGGACGCGGCCTCGGCGGCCGGCTCCGCTGCCTTACGGGTACGGCGGCGGGGCTTGGCGTCCGTGCCCTCGGCCGTGTCCACGGCGGTTTCGGCGGCGGCAGCAGCCGTCTTCCGGGTGCGGCGCGGCTTGGCCTCGACCGTTTCGGCGGCCTCGGCGGTGTCCGCGGTCGTCTCGGCGGCAGCGGCCGTCTTCCGGGTCCGACGGGGCTTGGCCTCGACAGCCTCGACGGTCTCGGCGACCTCAGCGGCCTCGGCGGCGGCCGTCTTGCGGGTGCGGCGCGGCTTGGCCTCGGCCTCGGGGGCTTCCGGCGCCGTCGCGGCGGTCTTCCGCGTGCGACGGGGCTTGGTCTCCGTGCCCTCCGCCGTCTCCACGGCCGCTTCCGCGGCGGCGGCGGTCTTGCGGGTCCGGCGCGGCTTGGCCTCGACGGTCTCGGCGACCTCGGTGGCCTCGGCGGTGTCCACGGTCGCCTCGGCGACGGCGGCCGTCCGGCGCGTGCGACGGCGGGGCTTGGCCTCGGCGGTCTCGGCCGTCGGCTCCGGCGCGGGGCCCTTCTCGACCACGGGCTCGGGCTTCGCCGCCACCTCCGTGGCCACGGACTCGATCGTCGCCGCGCTCTCGGGAGCCGTCGGCTCGGTCACCAACGGGGCCGCTTCGGCGGAAGCCGGCTTGCGGGTACGGCGGCGGCGCGGCTTGGCCGCGGCCTCCTGCTCCGGAGCGGTCGGCGCGGGCGCGCCCTCCGCGGTGTCCAGCGACTCGACGGCGGCCTCGGCCGCCACCGGCTGCGCCGAGGCACCGGCGCGCGTACGGCGACGGCGGCGCAGGGTGCGGGGAGCCCGGGACTCCTCCGCACCGGTGGCCGACTCCGTGGTGCCGGACTCGGCGGCCGGTGCCGCGGGGGCCGTGGCGGCGTCGACGAGGGATCCGCCACGGGTACGGCGGCGATTGCGCGGAGTACGGGGCGTACGCTCGCGCTCGGCGGTGCCGGACTCGGGACGGTCGCCACGCTCACCGCGGCCGCCACGGCCGCGGCCGCGTGCGCCACGCCCGCCGGTCTCGCCCAGGTCCTCCAGCTCCTCCGCGTCCAGACCGGCACGGGTCCGCTCCGCACGCGGCAGGGTGCCCTTGGTGCCCTCGGGGATGCCGAGGTCGGAGAACAGGTGCGGGGAGCTCGAATACGTCTCCACCGGGTCGTTGAAGTCCAGCTCCAGCGCCTTGTTGATCAGCTGCCAGCGCGGGATGTCGTCCCAGTCGACGAACGTGATCGCCGTACCCTTGGCGCCCGCCCGGCCCGTACGGCCGACCCGGTGCAGATACGTCTTCTCGTCCTCGGGGGACTGGTAGTTGATGACGTGGGTCACGCCCTCGACGTCGATGCCGCGCGCGGCGACGTCGGTGCAGACGAGGACGTCGACCTTGCCGTTGCGGAAGGCGCGCAGCGCCTGCTCGCGGGCGCCCTGGCCGAGGTCGCCGTGGACCGCGCCGGAGGCGAAGCCGCGGCGCTGCAGCTGCTCGGCGATGTCGGCGGCCGTGCGCTTGGTCCGGCAGAAGATCATCGCCAGTCCGCGGCCCTCGGCCTGCAGGATGCGGGCCACCATCTCCGGCTTGTCCATGTTGTGCGCGCGGTAGACGAACTGCTTGATGTTCGCGACCGTCACGCCCTCGTCGTCCGGCGCGGTGGCGCGGATGTGCGTGGGGCGGGACATGTAGCGCCGCGCGAGGCCGATGACCGCGCCCGGCATGGTCGCCGAGAACAGCATCGTCTGACGCTTGGCCGGCAGCATGTTGATGATCTTCTCGACGTCGGGCAGGAAGCCCAGGTCGAGCATCTCGTCGGCCTCGTCGAGGACCAGGCACTTGACGTGCTTCAGGTTCAGCTTCTTCTGGCCCGCGAGGTCGAGCAGCCGGCCCGGGGTGCCGACGACCACGTCGACGCCCTTCTTCAGGGCCTCGACCTGGGGCTCGTAGGCCCGGCCGCCGTAGATCGCCAGCACGCGCACGTTGCGGACCTTGCCCGCCGTGAGCAGGTCGTTGGTGACCTGGGTGCACAGCTCGCGCGTGGGGACGACGACGAGGGCCTGGGGGGCGTCCGTGAGGGCCTCGGGGGCGGCGCGTCCGGCCTCGACGTCGGCGGGGACGGTGACGCGCTCCAGGAGCGGAAGACCGAAGCCCAGCGTCTTGCCGGTGCCGGTCTTGGCCTGGCCGATGACGTCCGTGCCCGAGAGGGCCACGGGGAGGGTCATCTCCTGGATGGGGAAGGGGGTGATGATGCCGACGGCCTCCAGGGCCTCGGCCGTCTCGGGAAGGATTCCGAGGTCTCGAAACGTCGTAGTCAGGGTCATGCCTCTTCTGTGTGCGCGGTGCGAGGCGAGCGCGGGGGTCATGACTGACCGTGCCGGGGACGTCGGCTGCCGTACGGGCGAACCACTCGGGCAAGCCGTAAGGCACGGGACCTCTGCCGACGCTCTAGCGCTCGTACCGCTGAGGTGTCCCTCCGGTCGTCGTACGTACTCTCACGTACGGCCAGGGAGGGCTGTCGGGTCGGAGCCGATCGGGCCACCGACCGGGCATCCTCATGCGTGCGGCCCGTCGCGAAGACGTCGAACAGCGTCGACGCACTCTGGCAGGCGCATTACCACCATACCTCGGATTCGCGCACATGCGATGGCCGATTTGGTCACGTCGTCGTCGTCACACTGATCGGCCAGGCGCTTCCGAGACCGCGCGAGCGGGCTATTGTGCGCCTCATGACTAGCTCTGACAAGCCTGAGAACGACTCCGCGGCGCCCACCGGTGTCGCCGCCCAGGACTGGACGCAGGCCTCCGCCGACCCGCAGTACCGCGCCGCCGTCGTGGACCTGCTCGGCGCGCTCGCGTACGGGGAGCTGGCGGCGTTCGAGCGGCTCGCGGAGGACGCGAAACTGGCTCCGACCCTCGCGGACAAGGCGGAGCTGGCGAAGATGGCCTCGGCCGAGTTCCACCACTTCGAGCGGCTGCGGGACCGGCTGACCGAGATCGGCGAGGAGCCGACGGCCGCGATGGACCCGTTCGTCGCGGCCCTGGACGGCTTCCACAAGCAGACTGCGCCCTCGGACTGGCTGGAGGGCCTGGTCAAGGCCTATGTCGGCGACTCGATCGCGAGCGACTTCTACCGGGAGGTCGCGGCGCGTCTCGACTCCGACACCCGCGAGCTGGTTCTGGCCGTTCTCGACGACACCGGGCACGCCGGGTTCGCGGTGGAGAAGGTGCGGGCCGCCATCGAGGCCGACCCGCGTGTGGGCGGCCGGCTGGCGCTGTGGGCGCGGCGGCTGATGGGCGAGGCGCTGTCGCAGTCCCAGCGGGTCGTCGCCGACCGGGACGCGCTGTCGACGATGCTGGTCGGCGGGGTGGCCGACGGCTTCGACCTCGCGGAGGTCGGGAAGATGTTCTCGCGGATCACCGAGGCGCACACGAAGCGGATGGCTGCGCTGGGCCTCGCGGCGTAGCACCCTGCGAGGGGTGGTTGCGGCGAGGTGCGCGGCCGCGGGTCCGTACGGGCCGGTCGCGCAGCTCCCCGCGCCCCTGGGGATCTGCCCCTGGCGCCCGCTGTGAAGGCGCCGGGGCTACGCCGTCGCTGATCGGCGCAGTCTGCCCGCCGGACGCAGCAGCAGGGACAGCGACGCCGCCGAGATGACCGCGGCGCCCAGGAGGCTCAGCCAGGTGGCGGCGGACCCGAGCGCGGTGTGGGTGACGAAGTCGCCGAACAGGGCGCCGGCGATGCCCGTCGACAGGACCAGGGGCCGGGCCGGCAACCGGTGCGGCAGGCGGTACGCCGCGATCAGGGCGAGGGCCAGACCGAGCACGGCGGAGCCGAGTGCTTCCAGGATCATGTCGGGGTCCCTCCCACGGCCGTGCTGCCTTGAACGGTCCTAGCCCGTCATACCCGTGACCTGCGGAGTGCAATCCTCCGCTGTGGAGAAGTTGTGTGCCAACTGTGTGCACGACCCATGCGGAAGGGCCCGGCGGCACAAGCCGCCGGGCCCTTCTCGCGACGTCGGCCTACAGCGTGCCGAACCCCACCTTGCGCACGGTCGGCTCGCCGATCTCCACGTACGCCAGGCGGTCGGTCGGCACCAGGACCTTACGGCCCTTCTCGTCCTGGAGGCTCAGCAGCTGCGTCTTGCCGGCCAGCGCGTCCGACACCAGACGCTCGACCTCCTCGACGCTCTGACCGCTCTCCAGAACGATCTCGCGGGGCGCGTACTGCACGCCGATCTTGACCTCCACGGCTTTGTCCCTCCGACGGCCAGTGATGTGCGCGATCTTCCGCGCCGTACCCCGCACACATTAGTCCGGTGAGGGGACGTACACGCTGCGGGCCGGAACGCCGTCAGCGAACAGCGCATGGGAACAAACGGACGTCAGTGGTGTTCGGTGCCGTGCAGCGGGAAGCCGGCGATGCCCCGCCAGGCCAGCGAGGTGAGCAGTTGCACCGCCTGGTCGCGGGGCACGCTGCGGTCGCTGTGCAGCCAGGAGCGGGCCACCACCTGGGCGAGTCCGCCGAGGCCGGAGGCGAGCAGCATCGACTCCGCGCGCGAGAGACCGGTGTCCTCGGCGATGACGTCGCAGATCGCCTCGGCGCAGTCGTTGGTGACCTTGTCGACGCGCTCGCGCACCGCCGGCTCGTTCGTCAGGTCCGACTCGAAGACCAGCCGGAACGCGCCGCCGTCGTCCTCGACGTAGGCGAAATAGGCGTCCATCGTGGCCCGGACGCGCTGCTTGTTGTCGGTCGTCGACGCCAGGGCGCCGCGCACGGACTGGATCAGCGACTCGCAGTGCTGGTCCAGCAGGGCGAGGTACAGATCGAGCTTGCCGGGGAAGTGCTGGTAGAGCACAGGCTTGCTCACGCCGGCCCGCTCGGCGATGTCGTCCATCGCCGCCGCGTGGTACCCCTGCGCGACGAAAACCTCCTGGGCGGCGCCCAGCAGCTGGTTCCGTCGGGCTCGGCGTGGCAGACGGGTGCCACGCGGGCGGGCCGCCTCAGTTTGCTCGATGGCTGTCACGCCGCCTCCCAAAATCGTCCATATCGCGGTGTCGGCCGCGCCGCCATCGTACTTTTCGGTAACCGTGGTGTGCGCGCTGCGAGCGCAGAATTTCACGTACCGGACGGCGGCGAAAGCCGCAGCGGGTCCCGGGTGCGGCCGCAGGAGCACGCCGACGTCAGCGGTAGTCGTCCTCGTCGAGTGAGACCACGCGCGTCTGTTCGACCAGATCGGCCTCGTTCGCCCGGTCCGGATCCACCCCCGTCAGGGGGTCGTCACGGTCCGGCCTGATGTCCGCCTGCTGTTCCGCGGCGTCTACTTCGGGAGCCTCGACGTCGATCTCGGGGACCGTGTCGGCCTCCAGGTCGTCGATCGTTTCGGGCTCGGTCGGGTCATAAGCCATGGTGGGCTCCCTTCCTACGAACGTCCCTGGAAGAAGCAGGGGCCACATGCGGGTGCCCTCTGTACGAGCCTAGGAGAGAGCTGATCCGGACGCCATGCCGTCTCGCCCCTTCGTCGCCCCTGTTCACCGGACGCGGACGCCCCGGTCGCGTCGTCCGCGCTCCGTCGGGTTCACCCGTCCCCCACATTCACTCCGTGACGGCCACCACACACCATTCTGTGACGGCCGCCACACGAACCCCGGCGTGATCACCTCGTAACATTGCCGCATGTCTTCGACCGAGTCGCCGTCCGTACCGGCCGCCACGAGTGCGCTTCCGAGGGTGGCGCCCGTCCGGGTCGGAGAGGGCGAACGGCTGCGGTCCGTGGGGCTGCCCGGAGTGACCCTGTCGATCCGTTCCCGCCGTCCCGCGCACGAGGACCTGCCGCCCGCCCTGTACGTCCACGGGCTCGGCGGCTCCTCGCAGAACTGGTCGGCCCTGATGGCCGAGCTGGACGGCGTCGTCCACAGCGAGGCGGTCGACCTGCCGGGCTTCGGCGACTCCCCGCCCCCGGACGACGGCGACTACTCCGTCACCGGGCACGCGCGCGCGGTGATCCGCTATCTCGACGCGGCCGGCCGCGGCCCGGTCCACCTGTTCGGCAACTCGCTCGGCGGCGCGGTCACCACGCGCGTGGCCGCCGTACGCCCCGACCTGGTCCGTACGCTCACCCTGGTGTCGCCCGCCCTGCCGGAGCTGCGCATCCAGCGCACCGCGGCGCCGACCGCCCTGCTCGGGGTGCCCGGTGTCGCCGCCCTGTTCACCCGGTTGACCAAGGGGTGGACCGCCGAGCAGCGGGTGCGCGGGGTTCTGGGACTCTGCTACGGCGACCCCGGGCGGGTGTCGCCCGAGGCGTTCCAGCACGCGGTGGAGGAGCTGGAGCGGCGGCTGCAGCTGTCGTACTTCTGGGACGCGATGGCCCGTTCCGCGCGCGGGATCGTCAACGCCTACACGCTCGGCGGACAGCACGGGCTGTGGCGCCAGGCCGAGCGCGTGCTCGCGCCCAGCCTGCTGATCTACGGCGGCCGCGACCAGCTGGTCGGCTTCCGCATGGCTCCCCGGGCCGCCCGTGCCTTCCGCGACTCCCGCCTGCTGTCCCTGCCGGACGCCGGGCACGTGGCGATGATGGAGTACCCGGACGTGGTCGCCACGGCGTTCCGGGAACTCCTCGCGGACACGGGGGAGCCGGCCCGGAGCGCCGGCGCCGCCGTCCCGGGCGAGGGGAGCTGAGGTCCGCGTGGGACGTCACAGCCGCCGCGGCCCGGCCCCCAAGGACGACTCCGCGGACATAGCCGCCATGCGCCGGGAACAGCGGGACAACCACTCCGACGACGCCAGGGACCTTCCCGTACAGGGGGGCGGACCGGCGTCGCAGGAGGAGGGTGCGGACGGGGTCCGGCCCGTGCTGCCGGGCCAGCGTCAGGCACCACCGGGCCAGCGTCAGGCACCACCGGGCCGGCGTCAGGCACCGCCGGGCGGGGCCGGTGCCGGGGCCGTGGGACATCCGCCGCGCGTCCCCCAGGGGCCGTCGGCGTTCCCGGGCGGCACACCGGCCCACGGAACCCCGGGCTTCGGCGACGGCACGCCCGTACGGGCTGCCCCGCGCCTTCCTGACGGCACCCCGGGGCATGGTGTGCCGCGATTCCCTGACGGCACCCCCGCGCGCGATGTGCCGCGGCTTCCTGATGGCACCCCGGCCCGCGGTGTGCCCCGCTTTCCCGGTGGTGCTGCCGCGCGGGGTGGGCACCCTGAGCAGCGGGAAGCCGGCGGCGGTTGGGGGGAGTTCGCGGGGGCGGCCGGGACCGGGACCGCGTTTGCGCGGCAGCGGCCCGCGGGGCCGGGCCCCGGTGGCGGGCCCCGGCAGGAGTACCTCGACGCCTTCGCGGGCGGGCGCGCCGGCGATGTCGAGGCCCGTGACGATGCCGATGTCTTCGCGCCCCGGGTGGGCAAGCCCCGCACCGCAGAGGAGCACGCGGACGGCGCGCCGGAGGCGGACGGCCCCGGCGGCAGCACCCCGAGCGGGCCGCGGGGAACCGCGCCCGCAACGCACCCGCAGGGTGAGGGAAACACCTCCCCGGGAGCGCCGCGCGGCCGGGCCTTGGCCGGCATCGCGGCGGCCGCCGTCACGACGGTGCTCGCGGTGGTCGTCGCCGGACAGGTGACCGAGTCGCGGGACGGCGGCGCAGCGCAGTCGCGGTCCGCCACCGACCAGGCCCGTGACGCGCACACGCCCGCCGGGCAGGCCCCGTCGGCCTCGCCCGGCACGGCCACGCTGCCGTACCGGCAGAAGATGGACCGGACGTACCCGCTCAGCGCCACCCTGAAGGCGTCGGGGAAGTTCGAAGCGGTGCCCGGTTTCGCCAAGGCGCCCGGCAAGGGGCAGAAGTACACCTACCGCGTGGACGTGGAGCAGGGACTCGGGCTGGACGGCGAGCTGTTCGCCGAGGCCGTGCAGAAGACCCTGAACGACGACCGCAGTTGGGGCCATGGCGGTACCCGTACCTTCGAGCGGATCTCCTCCGGCAAGCCCGACTTCGTGATCACACTGGCCAGCCCCGGTACGACCGCCGAGTGGTGCGCCAAGTCCGGGCTGGACACCACGGAGGACAACGTCTCCTGTGACTCGGCCGCCACCGAACGCGTGATGATCAATGCGTACAGATGGGCCCAGGGAAGCAAGACATACGGGGACAAAAAAATCTACGCCTACCGGCAGATGTTGATCAACCACGAGGTCGGTCACCGGCTCGGCCACGGCCATGTGACGTGCCAGAAGAACGGCGAACTCGCCCCCGTCATGCAGCAGCAGACCAAGTTCCTGGACCATGACGGAATCCACTGTCTTCCCAACCCCTGGCCTTATCCCAGGAGTTGACAGGCGTCGCTCATGTCAGATTGACATGAGTCGTAAGTTCGTTCATATTTCTGCGCATGTGGTCTAGTCATGCCGTCTGCGAGAGCGCCGCCATCGAGCTGGCGCTCATCGGTGTGACCGCACTCTGCGTGGCCGACATCGACTGTCGCTGACGCCGCCGCCCTGGCGCTCGCGTCGCGATCTTCCTCCTTTCCCCGTCCGTGACCGTGTCACGGATTCTTTCGGCGACCCGGCGCCGGGGCGGACGTCTGTCCGCAGTCGTCTCACTGTTCGTCCGCACGTCTCACTCTTCGAGAAGCGCACGATCAGGGCCCCGAGCACCGCCCATTCCCCCTCACTTTCCCCCTCATTTCCCCGAGAGGTCGTCATTCCGATGCGTCAAACGTCCGTCACAGCGCGCCGCGTGGCAGCGGCATCCGTCAGCCTGGTCGTGGCAGCGGGCGCCGCCGCCTGCGGCCCGAAGGACAACGATGCCAAGGCCTCCGGTGGCGACTCCGCGCCCCACAAGGGCGGCACCCTGACGGTGCTGAACTCCCAGCCGCAGACCGACTTCGACCCCGCCCGCCTCTACACCTCCGGAGGCGGAAACGTCCCTTCGCTGGTCTTCCGCACCCTCACCACGCGCAACCGCGAGAACGGCGCGGCCGGTGCCAAGGTCGTCCCCGACCTCGCCACCGACACCGGACGCCCCAACAAGGACGCGACCGTGTGGACGTACACCCTGAAGAAGGGCCTGAAGTACGAGGACGGCACGCCGATCACCTCGGCCGACATCAAGTACGGCATCGAGCGCTCCTTCGCCCCGGAACTGTCGGGCGGCGCGCCCTACCTGCGTGACTGGCTGGCCGGGGCGGCCGACTACCAGGGGCCGTACAAGGACAAGAAGGGCCTTCCGGCGATCGAGACGCCGAACGCCCGGACCATCGTCTTCCACCTGAACAAGCCCGAGGGCGAGTTCCCCTTCCTCGCCACGCAGACGCAGTTCGCCCCGGTGCCCAAGAGCAAGGACGACGGCACCAAGTACGAGGAGCACCCGGTCTCGTCCGGCCCCTACAAGGTCGTCAAGAACGAGAACGACGGCGAGCACGTCGTCCTGGTGCGCAACACGAACTGGTCCGCGGCCACCGACGCCGAGCGCAAGGCCTACCCGGACGAGATCGACGTCCGCTCCGGCCTCGACTCCTCGGTGATCAACCAGCGGCTGTCCGCGTCCCAGGGTGCGGACGCGGCCGCCGTCACCACGGACACCAACCTCGGTCCCGCCGAGCTCGCCAAGGTCGGCGGCGACAAGGCACTGGCCGCGCGCGTGGGCACCGGCCACTTCGGCTACACCGACTACATCGCCTTCAACCCGACCGTGAAGCCGTTCGACGACCCGAAGGTGCGTCAGGCGATCGCCTACGCCATCGACCGGTCCTCGGTGGTCAACGCGGCCGGCGGCAGCGCGCTCGCCGAGCCCGCCACCACGTTCCTGCCCAGCCAGAAGTCCTTCGGCTACACGCCGTACGACCCGTTCCCGGCCGGCACCTCCGGCAACCCGGCCAAGGCCAGGGAGCTGCTGGCGCAGGCCGGCCACAAGAACGGGCTCACGGTCACCCTCACCCACTCCAACGAGAAGGACTTCGAGACCAGCCCGGAGATCGCGACCGCCGTCCAGGACGCGCTCAAGAAGGCCGGCATCACGGTCAAGCTGCAGGGCCTGGAGGACAACGACTACCGGGACAAGATCCACAGCGTGAAGACCGAGCCCGGCTTCTTCCTCGCGCACTGGGGTGCCGACTGGCCCTCCGGCGGCCCCTTCCTCGCCCCGATCTTCGACGGCCGGCAGATCGTCAAGGACGGCGCGAACTTCAACACGGGCCTGCTCGACGACACGTCGGTCAATGACGAGATTGACGCGATCAACAAGTTGACCGACCTTGACGCGGCCGCCAGGCGATGGGGTGCACTGGACCGGAAGATCGGCGAGAAGGCCCTCGTCGTGCCGCTGTTCCACCCCGTCTACAAGCGGCTCTACGGCGAGGACGTCAGGAACGTCGTCATCAGCGACTGGACCGGCGTCCTCGACATCTCCCAGGTCGCGGTGAAGTAGCACCGTGAGCGAGGCACTCGTCACCGTCGAGGCAGCCGGGACGGAATCGTCCGTCCCGGCTGCCTCGGGGGCCCGTCAGTTCTGGCGGCGGCTGCGCGCGCAGCCCGCCGCCCTGGTCGCCGCGGCCGTCGTCGCGCTGCTCGTCCTGATCGCGCTCGGCGCGCCGCTGCTCACCGCGCTGGAGGGCCAGGACCCCACCGCGTACCACCCGTCCCTGATCGACTCCGCCCGCGGCGGCGTTCCGGTCGGCTCCCTCGGCGGCATGAGCGCCGACCACTGGCTGGGCGTGGAACCCCAGACCGGCCGGGACCTGTTCGCGCGGCTCGTGTACGGGGCGCGGGTGTCGCTGGGGGTGGCCCTGGCGGCGACGGTGGCGCAGGTGATCCTCGGCATCGTCATGGGCGTGGCGGCCGGCCTGGGCAACCGCTGGGTCGATCTGGTCCTGAGCCGGATCACCGACATCTTCGTCTCGATGCCGCTGATGATCATGGCCCTCGCGCTGCTCGCCGTCGTCCCGGGCAACTTCCCGCGGCCGGTGCTCGTCGCGCTGGTCATCGCCCTGGTCTCCGGCTGGAGCACGACCGCGAAGATGGTGCGCGCGCAGACGCTCACCCTCAAGAACCTCGACTACGTCGCCGCCTCCCGGCTCAGCGGCTGGAGCACCTGGCGGACCGCCGTGCGCGAACTGCTGCCCGGGCTCGCCGCGCCGGTCATCACCTACGCGGCACTGCTGGTCCCGACGAACATCAGCGCCGAGGCGGCCCTGTCCTTCCTCGGCGTCGGCGTGAAGCCGCCGACGCCCTCATGGGGACAGATGCTGACCTCCGCCGACGTCTGGTACCAGGCGGCCCCGCAGTACCTGCTGCTGCCCGCCGGCGCCCTGTTCACGACCGTCTTCGCGCTGACCGTCCTCGGCGACGGCGTCCGTGTCGCCCTCGACCCGCGCGCGGCCTCCCGCCTGCGCGTCGGCACCGGCCGCAAGCGCGAGGCCCGCGCGGAGCAGGCCGCACCGGAGGCCGGGGCCCGCGCGCGGCGCCAGAGCGGCGCGAAGACCGAAGCGGGAAAGGAGGACCTGGCGTGAACGGCCTCACCGGCTTCGTCCTGCGCCGCGTGATCGGCGCCGTGGTCACCCTGTTCGCACTCTCGGTGATCATCTACGTCGTCTTCTACGTCACCCCCGGCAACGTCGCCCAGATCACCTGCGGCCCGCGCTGCTCCCCCGCCCAGGTCCACCAGGTGGCCCAGCAACTCCACCTCGACGACCCGCTGTACGTGCGCTACTGGCACTTCCTGCAGGGGCTCTTCGCCGGGCAGGACTTCTCCACCGGCACGTCCGTCGAGCACTGCGCGGCGCCCTGCCTCGGCCAGTCGTACCAAACCGGCCAGCAGGTCACCGACATCATCCTGGCCAAGCTGCCGGTGAGCTTCTCGCTGGTGCTCGGCGCGATGGTGATCTGGCTGCTGCTCGGTGTCGGCACCGGTGTGCTGTCGGCCTGGCGGCGCGGCCGGTTCAGCGAGCGCGTGCTGACCGCGATCACGCTGGCCGGCGTCGCCACACCGGTCTTCGTCATCGGTCTGGTCCTGATGATCGTCGTCTGCGGCGAGCTGCAGCTGCTGCCCTTCCCGCAGTACGTGGACTTCACCGACGACCCCGAGCAGTGGGCCTGGAACCTGCTGCTGCCCTGGCTCTCCCTCGCGCTCGTCGAGTCGGCCAACTTCGCCCGGCTGACCCGGGCGTCGATGCTGGAGACGCTGGCCGAGGACCACATCCGCACGTTCCGCGCGTACGGCGTCGGCGAACGCGCGGTGATCGCCCGGCACGCCCTGCGCGGCGCGACGGCCTCCGTCATCGCGCTCAACGCGGTCACCTTCGGCTCGGCGGTCGGCGGCGCCGTCCTCACCGAGACCCTCTTCGGTCTGCCCGGCATCGGCCAGGAGCTGGTGCACGCGGTGAAGGTCGTCGACCTGCCGGTGGTCGTCGGCATGGTCCTGGTCATCGGCTTCTTCGTGGTCCTCGCCAACGCCGCCGCGGACGTGCTGTACGCGGTGGCCGACCGACGGGTGGTGCTCGCATGAGCCTGGTGGAAGTGACCGACCTGAGCGTCGAGTTCGGCCCCCTGCGTGCCGTGGACTCGCTCTCCTTCAGCCTGGCGAAGGGCGCCGCGCTGGCCCTCGTCGGCGAGTCCGGCTCCGGCAAGTCCACGGTCGCGGGCGCCCTGCTGGGACTGCACCGGGGCACCGGGGCGCGGGTCACCGGCGCGGTGCGGGTGGCCGGCACGGACGTACAGGCGGCCTCCGACGAGGAGCTCCGGCGGCTGCGCGGGGCGAAGGCCGCCATGGTCTTCCAGGACCCGCTGTCCTCGCTGGACCCGTACTACGCGATCGGCGACCAGATCGCCGAGGTCCACCGCGTCCACGCGCGCGTGTCGCGTCGCCACGCACGCGCGCGTGCGGTGGAGGTGCTGGACCGGGTGGGCATCGCGGACGCACAGCGCCGCTCCCGCTCCCGGCCGCACGAGTTCAGCGGCGGCATGCGCCAGCGCGCCCTCATCGCCATGGCCCTCGCCTGCGAGCCGGACCTGCTGATCGCCGACGAGCCGACGACCGCCCTCGACGTCACCGTCCAGGCCCAGATCCTCGACCTGCTGCACACGCTCCGCGCGGAGACCGGCATGGGCCTGCTGCTCGTCACCCACGACGTGGGCGTCGCCGCCGAGAGCGTGGACGACATCCTCGTCATGCGGCACGGCGGGGCCGTCGAGCGCGGCCCGGTCGGCACGGTCCTCGCGGCGCCCGCCGAGGCGTACACCCGCGAGCTCCTCGACGCCGTCCCGCGCGTGGACGCCCGTCGCACCGGCTCTCCGGCCACCGACGAGGTCGTGCTGGAGGCCATGGGCCTGCGGCGCGAGTTCGGGCGCGGCAAGGGGGCGGTCGCGGCCGTGGACGACGTCTCCGTGACCGTCCGGCGCGGCGAGACCCTCGGTGTGGTCGGCGAGAGCGGCAGCGGCAAGACCACGCTCGGCCGCATGCTCGTCGGACTGCTGGAGCCGACCGCCGGTGCCCTGCGCTACGAAGGCCGCCCGCACACCGGGGTGAACCCGGCCGTCCAGATGGTCTTCCAGGACCCCGTCTCCTCCCTCAACCCCCGCCGCAGCGTGGGCGAGTCCATCGCCGACCCGCTCCGGGCGCGTGGCGAACGGGACGAGGAGCGCATCCGGGGGCGCGTGACGGAACTGCTGAAGCGGGTGGGGCTCGAACCGGCGCACTACGACCGCTACCCGCACGAGTTCAGCGGCGGCCAGCGCCAGCGCATCGGCATCGCCCGCGCGCTGGCCGCCGAACCGCGCGTCATCGTCTGCGACGAGCCCGTCTCCGCGCTCGACGTCACCACACAGGCGCAGGTGGTCGCCCTGCTCGGCGAACTCCAGCGGGAACTCGGCCTCGCGCTCGTCTTCATCGCGCACGACCTCGCTGTCGTCCGGCAGGTGAGCGACCGGGTCGCGGTGATGCGCCGGGGCCGGGTCGTCGAGTACGGGCCCGCGGACGAGGTGTACGACAGCCCGCGTGAGTCCTACACCCGTCGGCTGCTGGCCGCCGTACCGGCGCTCGACCCCGAGCTGGCGGCCCAGCGGCGCGCGGCCCGCCGGGAACCGGCCGTGGCGTAACGTTTCGCGCCCGCCTGATCGCCGGGTGGATCCTTAGCGCGGCCGAACGCGACCCGCACGCGAAAGTTACGCCCGTTCACCCCTTTTGGTGGCGCGATGGACAACCGTCCGTCGCGCCACCGCCTTGTCCGCTTACGTTCGTCCCGCTGCGAGCCGCCGGGACCGGGGCGGCTCACCGGACAGGAGATCGGGGGTGCACACGTGCGCATCGGACTGGTTACCGAGGGTGGCTACCCGTTTGTGGGCGGTGACGCCGGACTCTGGTGCGAGCGGCTCGTGCGCGGGCTCGGGCGGCACGAGTTCGACGTCTACGCGCTCAGCCGCAGCCGGCGCCAGGAGGACTCCGGCTGGGTCGCGCTCCCGCCGCAGGTCAGCGGGGTGCGTACGGCGCCGCTGTGGACGGCCGAGGACGACGGGGTCGCCTACGGGCGGCGCACACGCCGGCGTTTCACCGAGTGCTACGGCGAACTGGTCGCCGCGGTATGCGCCGGGACCAGGGCCGATGCCGTCTCCGAGGAGGAGGCCACCGCTCTGGCGGACCGTTTCGGCAACGCGCTGTACGGACTCGCCGAACTCGCCCGTGACCAGGGCGGACTGGTCGGCGCCCTGCGCTCGGACGCCGCCGTACGCACCCTCGAACGCGCCTGTCGTGCCCCCGGCGCGCTGCGCACCGCGCACGAGGCGCGCGTACCCGATCTGCTCACCGTCGCCGCACACCTCGAACGCGCCCTGCGCCCCCTCTCCCTCGACTGGTACGGCGACGACGGCCTCGGCGCGGCCGACCTCTGTCACGCCGCCGCCGGCGGCCCCGCCGCCCTCCCCGGGCTGCTCGCCCGGCACTTCTCCGACGTACCGCTGCTCGTCACCGAGTACGGCGTGCCCCTGCGCTCGCACTACCTGACCCTCGGCCCCGACACCGCCGCCCCCGCCGTACGCGCGCTGCTCGGCGCCTTCCACGGCCGGCTCGCCACCGAGGTCTACCGGCGGGCCGAGATCCTCACCCCCGGCAACACCCACGCCCGCCGCTGGCAGGAACGGTGCGGCGCCGACCGGGCCAGGATCCGCACGGTCTACCCCGGGATGGACGCCGCCCGCTTCACCGAGGTCGGCGAGGCCCCCGACCGCGCCGACCCGGACACGCTCGTCTGGGTCGGGCGCGTAGAACCCGCCAAGGACCTGATCTCGCTGCTGCACGCCTTCGCCGAGGTCCGCAAGGAGGAACCCAAGGCACGCCTCAGGATCGTCGGCGCGCCCGCCGGGCCCGAGGGCGCGGCCTACCTCGGCCACTGCCGGGCGCTCGCCGCGCAGCTCTTCCCGGACGAGGCGGAGGGCGCGCACGCCGTCGGTGACAACCCCGTCTCCTTCGAGGAGATCGGCGGCCCGGAAGCCCCCACGCTGCCCGACGCCTACGCCGCCGGCGCGGTCGTCGTGCTGTCCAGCGTGGTCGAGGGCTTCCCGATCGGCCTCATCGAGGCCATGCTCTGCGGCCGGGCCACCGTGTCCACCGACGTCGGCGCGGTGGTCGAGGTGATCGGGGGCACGGGACTCGTCGTACCCCCGCGCAACCCGAGGGCGCTCGCCGAGGCGTGCGTGGCGTTGCTGCGCGACCCCGAGCGCCGTGAGCGCCTCGGCGCCGCCGCGCGCGCCCGCGCGCTCGAACTGTTCACCGTCGAGCAGAACATCGCGGCGTTCCACGGCCTCTACCTGCGGATCGTCTCGCACTGCCCGGTCCACCGGGTCGTCCTCGACGAGGCCGGCGAGCCCCGGCCGTTCGCCACCCCCGCCGAGTCGCACGTCCCCGGCCGCTGGACCGGCCCCACGGCCCGCGTCCTGCCCCGGACCGTCCCCGGCTGGGCCACGGCCCCACCGGTACGCGCGACACCACTGGCCGTGGAGGGGGCGTGATGGGCGTACGGGACGCAGACGGGAGCGGTGCGGTGGGTGAGCCCGGCGAGGCGGGCATGTCGGTCGGGCTCGACCGGCCCGGGATGCCCAAAGGTGCCGAGCCCTGGAACGCGGGCTCGGGGGAGTGGGGGAACGCGCCCGCCGACGACGGGGATCCGGTCGGCCCCGATCCGGTCGGGCGACGCCTCGCCGCACCCCGGCGCGGTGCCGCCGACCCGGTGAAGGCCCTGCTGCACCGGCACCGCGAGCTCTGCGAACAGGCCGTGGACCCGTTGGAGATCGCCGCCGGTCTGGAGGCGCACGGCGTCACCGACCGGACCGCCGCCCGGTTCCGCCACCGCGACGTCTTCTCCCTCGCCGAGGAGCTCTACGCGCGCGTGCCGCGCACCGGTGAGCGCGGCCCGGCGACCGAGCCGCTGCCCGCACCCCGGGTGCGCGCGGACTGGGTCCTGCTCACCCTCCTGCCCGGCGCCCTCGCAACGGCCACCGTGGCAGGACTGCGCCTCACCCACGGCCAGCCCCGCCTGCTGATCACTCTCGCCGGCATCCTCGCCGTCGCTCTCGCCACGCGTGCCGCACTGCGCCGCGGCCCCCTCGCCGGCCCGTCCGGCCCACCCGCGTGGTACACCGCGAACGCCACGCGTGCGTGCACGCTCTGGCTGCTCGGGTACGCCCTCCTCGGCGACGGGCTGCTCCACGCCGTCGTGACCGGCGGCCCCGACGCCCTGCCGACCGGCGCCCCGGACGGCCCCTGGCCCACGGCCACCGCGCCCGCCCTCGCCCTCACCCTGGCCTGCGCCCCGGCCGCCTGGTGCGCCCACCTGCTCACCGCGGGCGCCCGCCGCAGGCTCGCCGGCAGCCGCGGACTGGAGGACTTCACGGCCGCCAGCAGACCCCTGTTGCTCGGCACCTTCGTCCTGTTCGTGGGCGCGCTCACCGCGCTGCTCCTGGTGTGCGGCACCGGCCTGCGCGAATCCGTGGCCTCCCCGCAGACCCTCGCCCTGGGCGCCCTGCTCCTGCTCGCCCGTCTGCTCACCGTGCACCACCACCGGCACGCCCCAGCCGTGCTGCTCGGCGCCGCGGCGGCCACGGAAGCGGTGGCCCTCGCCCTGCCGACGGTCGCGAGGCTGACCGGCTGCGCCGTGCCGGCCACCCCCGTCCGGACCCTCGTGCACGCGTGGGGCGCGGCGGCCGTCCCGGCCCTCGCCTGCGGCACCGCCGCGCTGGTCCTGTTGCTCCACGCCGTCCGCACGCTGACCCAGGCCTCGGCGCACGCGCCCACAGGAGCCCCCGAGTGAACCTTCCGCCGCGGCCCGGACCGCCGCCGGAGGCGACCGCACCACCCCTGTTGAAGGAGAACACCAGATGACCACCTCCCGACCCGGAGCGTCCGGAGCCCCCGGAACCACCGGCGCGTCCGCCGCAGCCGCGCGCGCAGGAGCCGCCGGGACCGCTGGAGCCACGGGCGCCGGGACCGCCGGACTCGCGGGCGCCGGAGCCGCTGGAGTCGCGGGCGCTGGAGCCGCCGGGACCTTCGGATCCGGAAGCCGGGCAGTGACCGGATCCGCCGGGGCCGGGGCCTGGGGCGCCACGGGGTCCGCGCTCGCCCCCAGAGCGAGCGGACCCGTCACACACCCCTGTCCCAGTCGCTCCTTCGGTCACACGAGTCCCGCAGGTCCCAGCCGCCCCGGCTCCAGCCACACCGGCCCCAGCCACACCGGTCACCGTCCCGCCGGTCGCAGTCCCGGGGGTCAAAGTCCCGCTGGTCATCGTCCCGCCGGAGACCGTCCCGCTGCTCACCGTCCCACCGGTCACGGCGACCCCGCCGGCCCCCTCGGCCACAGCGGTTCCGCCGGCCACTCCGGTCCCGACGGTGCCGTCCGCGCCCACACCCCGGGAGCCGTCCGATGAGGGTCCTGCTGATCGGAGCCAACGGATACATCGGCCGGTTCGTCGCCGACCGTCTGCTCGCCGACCCGGCCGTCCAGCTCACCGCGCTCGGTCGCGGCGACGACGCCGACGTCCGCTTCGACCTGGCCACCGGCAGCCCGGGCGCGCTCACCCGCTTCCTCGACGCGGTGCACCCCGGGGTCGTCATCAACTGTGCCGGTGCCATCCGCGGCGGCGCCCGCGAACTCACCCGGCACAACACCGTCGCCGTCGCCACCGTCTGCGAGGCCCTGCGCCGCAGCGGCTGCGGAGCCCGGCTGGTGCAGATCGGGTGCAGCGCCGAGTACGGGCCGAGCCAGCCCGGCTCCTCCACCGCAGAGGACGCCGTACCGCGCCCCGGCGGCCCGTACGGCGTCAGCAAGCTCGCCGCGACCGAACTGGTCCTCGGCTCCGGCCTGGACGCCGTCGTGCTGCGGGTCTTCTCGCCGGCCGGCCCCGGCACCCCGGCCGGCTCCCCACTGGGCCGGCTCGCCGAGGCCATGCGGCGCGCCATGCAGTCCGGCGACGGTGAACTCAAACTCGGCGGCCTCGGGGCCCAGCGCGACTTCATCGACGTACGCGACGTCGCCCGCGCCGTGCACGCCGCCTCGCTCTCCGCCGCGCAGGGCGTCATCAACATCGGCTCCGGCCGCGCCGTCCGCCTCCGCGACGCCGCCGCCGTCCTCGCGCGCGTGGCCGGTTACGGCGGCGCCCTGCACGAACTGGACGCCCCGCCCGGACCGCTGCGCGGCACCATCGGCCACCCCCGGCCCGACTCCGACCACGCGGCCCCTGTCGCGTACCCGTACCCCGACGGCTGCGGGGGCTGGCAGCAGGCCGACGTGCGCACCGCACGCGACCGGCTCGGCTGGCGGCCCCGCATCGGCCTGGAGGAATCCCTGGCCGACATCTGGATGGAGGCGGCATGCCGCATCTGACCAGCACCTCAGCAGGCGCCACCGGCACCGGCCTGCGCACCGCCCTCGGTATCCCCGGCTACGCCCACCCGCTCGTCGCCCCGGCCCAGTGGGCGGAACTGGCCCGCCCCGGCACCCCGCTGGACTGGGTGGTCCTCAACGTGGCCGCCGGACCCGGCACCCGCCCCGACCCGCACTGCCTGGAAGCCGCGGGGCGGCTGCGCGGGGCGGGCGTGCGGGTCCTCGGCCACCTGGACCTCACCCACGGCGCCCGGGCCTTCGCCGACCTGCTCTGCGACGCCCACCGCCACCTCGACTGGTACCGCGTCGACGGATTCCTGCTGGACCGCTGTCCCACGGACCGCGGCGCGCTCCCCGAGGTCCGCCGTGCGGTCACCACGCTCCGGGCGATCAGTGACACCGCCCACATCGTCCTCGGTCACGGCACCCACCCGCACCCCGGCTATGCCGAGAACGCCGACCAGCTGGTGACCTTCTCGGGCTCCTGGTCGGACTACCGCTGGTCGCAGGTGGCCGAGTGGACCGCCGACTACCCGCCGGACCGCTTCTGCCACTTCGTGCACGGCGTGCCCCGCGGTCACCTGGACGAGGCGCTGCGCCTCGCCCGCTGGCAGGGAGCGGCGACGATCTACTTCACCGACCGCACCGACCGCGGCGGCCGCACCGACCCCTGGGAGACGATGCCCGGCTACTGGGACGACATCGTCTCGCGTATCGGAACAGGTGTCTCGGAATGAAAAAGGCCGTGGCAGTGTTACGGGAAGAACAACCGTACTGTTTGACCGACCAACGGAGTCCCCGTGTCGCTGCCACCCCTGGTCGAGCCAGCTCCTGAGCTCACCGTAGACGAGGTCCGCAGGTACTCCCGCCACCTGATCATCCCCGACGTGGGCATGGACGGGCAGAAGCGGCTGAAGAACGCCAAGGTGCTCTGTGTGGGCGCCGGCGGCCTGGGCTCGCCCGCGCTGATGTACCTGGCCGCCGCGGGCGTGGGCACCCTGGGCATCGTGGAGTTCGACGAGGTCGACGAGTCGAACCTGCAGCGCCAGATCATCCACAGCCAGTCCGACATCGGCCGCTCCAAGGCCGAGTCCGCCCGTGACAGCGTCAAGGGCATCAACCCGTACGTCAACGTGGTCCTTCACGAGGAGCGGCTCGAGGCCGACAACGTGATGGACATCTTCAGCCAGTACGACCTGATCGTCGACGGCACCGACAACTTCGCCACCCGGTACCTGGTCAACGACGCGTGCGTGCTGCTGAACAAGCCGTACGTGTGGGGCTCGATCTACCGCTTCGACGGCCAGGCCTCCGTCTTCTGGTCGGAGCACGGTCCCTGCTACCGCTGCCTCTACCCGGAGCCCCCGCCCCCCGGCATGGTCCCCTCCTGCGCCGAGGGCGGCGTCCTGGGCGTGCTGTGCGCGTCCATCGGCTCCATCCAGGTCAACGAGGCGATCAAGCTCCTCGCGGGCATCGGTGAGCCGCTGGTCGGCCGCCTGATGATCTACGACGCCCTGGAGATGCAGTACCGCCAGGTCAAGGTCCGCAAGGACCCCAACTGCGCGGTCTGCGGCGAGAACCCGACCGTCACCGAGCTCATCGACTACGAGGCCTTCTGCGGCGTCGTCTCCGAGGAGGCCCAGGAGGCCGCCGCCGGCTCGACGATCACTCCCAAGCAGCTCAAGGAGTGGATCGACGACGGCGAGAACATCGAGATCATCGACGTCCGAGAGCCGAACGAGTACGAGATCGTCTCCATCCCGGGCGCCAAGCTGATCCCGAAGAACGAGTTCCTCATGGGCAGCGCCCTGGAGGGCCTCCCGCAGGACAAGAAGATCGTCCTGCATTGCAAGACGGGTGTCCGCAGTGCGGAAGTCCTGGCGGTCCTGAAGTCCGCGGGCTTCGCCGACGCGGTCCACGTCGGCGGTGGCGTCATCGGCTGGGTCAACCAGATCGAACCGAACAAGCCGGTGTACTGACCGGCCCCTCCGCCGGCCAGCGGGACGGACGAAGCCCACGGCTCTGACCAGTGCAGATGCCGTGGGCTTTCGTCGTTGTTGCTCGGCGTCGCCCAACCTACCGCGTGACGACTCGCTGCAAGCAGTACCTGACTCCGCTGGCGACGTACGCAGGTGCGACGACGTAGTGCACCAGCCCCTCAGGGTCTGACTTCCCCCAGACCTGCTGGCGGTCGGTATCTACTGGCTCACCCGCACAGAATTCAAAATCCCAGAACCCTCTGTTCTTCATCGAGCGGGCCTCGCGCACCAAGGCAGTACCTTGGTCAAATACATTGCTTGCGTGTGCAGCCAATGCATCGGTCGACCGTGCTTTGACAATGCGTCGAATGCGAGCCTCAGTCGTATCGGCTCGTCCGAAAATCTCAGCGCAGAGCTTCTGGACGGTGTTGGAAATAGCCTGTCCAGTATCTCCCCGAGCGTGCAGCGCAACTGATTTTCGCGCCAGCCCGAACAAAGCTTGCTCGACGAACCCCACATACTTCTCCGCAAGGAGGCGATGCGCCTCGGACTCCAGAGAGTCCAAATCATCGCGGTAGCGTGTCCATTGGGACATGATGCCATCTATGCGGGCATCCGACTCTTCCAGTGACGATCGAAGAACGACTATCTCGCTTCGCGCTTCCTGAAGGGCTTCTCGAAGAGACGCAACCTCTCGTTCGAGTTCAGTAACGCTGTCTTCGATCGCTGTACAGTGCTGACCTGCGCTTGGGTCGTCATCGACCCCCTCAGGCAGCGATTCCTCGTATGCGAACTCAGCCGCGTCTGCCATACTGCCTCTTCATTGATTCATGACAACGGAACGAAGTCCAGTTCTGCGTGCACCGCCTCTCCGGTCTCCTTTACCGTGGCGGTAACCTTGATTTCGGTCTCACCGAACTGCATGGCAACATTTACGCCACGCTTGTCCAGGTCCAGGTGCATCACGCTGGACAGGTCAACGGTAACGCTGCCGATCTTCTGGCACTGCGTTTCAGTGACGTACTGCGGATATCCACTGTGTGTGCTGTGCACATCGATGGTGAGCGTACGCTGTGTGTCCCAGACCGGGCTCAGGGCATGCTCGACTACCTCGTCCACCCTTACCGTCTGGCCGCGACTGACAAAGACGCAGAACCTGTTTCGGCACCTGTCTCTGCCGTCGGGACCGGTGAACTTGAACTCCGGCGGGTCGAGGCGCGGTCGAAAGGTACTGGATGTGTTGCATCCGTACGTGAGGCGGGCTCGACGTGCTCGAACTTGTGGATTGCATGCGAAGTAGACAGCGCCGTACAGGACAGCCACCTGCGGATCCGGGGGCGTGATGACTTCTGCCCGTCCCTCCAGGTGCTCTTCCAGTCGCCCCCTCAGATAGGGGGAATTGGCGAACCCCCCTACGAGTACTACTAGCTCCTTGCCTCGGGAGTTCCGCCGCTGACGTTTCATCTCCTCGAGTTGCCTGTCCACCAGGTCAAGAATGCCGGGTACTACGACTTCAAATGCATTGCGAGCTTCGTCGGGCGAGATCACGATGGCGTCGGTGAATCCATCCTGAGACTTCGCCAGTGCAGCGCGAGCGCTGTCGTCAAGGCACCGGTCGAGAGCCAAAGGGATCTGGATGTTGATTTCTTCCGCTTGCCCTACGGTGAAGTGAAGCTTCGCCTTCTCCCAGTCGTCGGTCAGGTCGATGATTGCGGTGGGCTGTTGCTCCCTGATGCGCTCAAGCGCATCGAAGGACCCGAATCGCGAGGTAAGAATATCTTCGACGAATGCGCGATTGACGTACTCTGAGCCGAATTTGCCACCGCACTCTCGACCGATTTCCTCGAGGCTATCGCCGGAGACCGCCCGGTAGGCGGTGATGTCAACCGTCCCACCGCCACAGTCTGCGACGAGGAAGCGAGATCCGGGGGACAGCAGACTGGCGCGCTTTCCTGTCAACTTCGCTGTGCGCACACCCGACACGCGCGCATAGTGAGCCGCCACCTCAGGCTCATAGGCCAGCAAGAGACGCTTGGGCTCATCGGGCAATCCAGCAGCTTCCGCGGCTTCGCGCATCAGCTGCTTCTCGTAATCACCCCAAATGGCAGGTACTGTCACACACCAGCGGATTTCATCTTCCGAGAATCCACTCCGGGTAATTTCACCAACTGCCTCTTGGAAGATCTTCTCGAGATAGCAGATGACCAGCCTCTTCGCCTCGTCCGAAGAGAGTGACTCGGAAGGAAGCTCAGGCTGCCTGGCGCCCTCTGGAGACGTCGGGGCCAGCGACATCTTGAAGGCGTTCACGTACCGGCTGTTGTCGCCGGCGGAACGTGAGTTGAAACGTCGCCGGGCGTCATAGCCCCAAGCCTGCAATTCCCCGCTTTCGTTGAAGAGAAGTGCAGTCAGGTTCTTCGGGTAGGGAATCGGATGTGACGGCCACTGCATGCGAGGGTGGATATCTCGCCGCTGATTGCCGTTCTTGACTTCATCAATGATCGTCCATGCATACCCGGTGCCATGGGTGCCGAAGTCAACAGCAACTGCGACTTTCTGCTTCTTCATGAGACGTCACCACCCTAGAGAGCGCAGAGTTGAACGGCGTGCAATTCCCTCAAGGAGCCTGGATGCCCTGGTTACTTGAGAGGGATCCCCTACGTCTACGAGGACGTCCAGGAGGAGCCGCATCGTGGCCGTGTCGACAGGTGGGTCGGAACTCTCGCACATGCCCAACGCGGTGAGTGCGAAGTTCCTTGCCTCGGCCGAGAACTGTGCATCCCTATACAGAACGGCTTGCTGGATGCGTCCGTGAATTTCTTGGACTCTCCCTCTCTGGATGGCAACCTCATAGGCGGCTACGAGGCCGAGCGCCATAGATCGTCGCTCCAGGCCCATATTGTCCGGAAGTGTCCTGTGGATATACGGAGCCCGGCCGTAGTTGGCCAGATGGAACCACTCACCCAGGAGCCCTACCGTGAGGGCGGTCGAGTAGCCCAGCTCGTCCTCGAACGCAAGTCGATTCGCGCGCTGAATTTCCTCGTCTGAACTGGCCGGAGGGAGGGACAGCGGAGGAAAATTAACCTGCACAGACTGGAAACCGAAGGTATCCACTATGTTCCAGGCTGTAAGGGTGGGCCATACTCTCTTACCTGCCTGAACGTCCCCATAAATGAGAATCACTGGTAGATCACCGAGAGCTCTCTGGAGAAGTGCGACATCGACATCCGTCTGCCTCAAGGGCCGCTTGATCGTGCCATCCATAGAACAAACGTCAGCGGCCCACTGGGAGTTGACCCAGGCTCGCCGAATTGCCACTCTGAAGGAGTGAGGCCCGTCGTCGTTTCCCTCTCTGTTCAATTCCTCGTGAAAGAACGGGGCCACGAGAAGTGCAGGGCGAGATCCGTTATTGGTTGACTCTTGAACCAGCTCCCGAAGCTCCTGAGGGGTATAGGAGAAGGGCGAGTTCGTCATCTCTCGGTCGAGCTTGTCCTGAGCCGCCTTGACCTGAATGCTGATCTGCGCCTGTCGCCAGTCGCGATCGATCTCGTATCGATTGTTGCGACTGGCTTCCTGGGCTCGCATCGCGGCGGCGCGTTCTTCTCGCTCGGCGATTCTGATCTCGGCAGCGGCTGCTTCGTCTTCACGCAAAAGGTGCGAAAATTCCTGCTGGTCGAAGTAGCTGCCGTCTCGCTTTAATTTGTAGATTTCCAGCAGGCGTCCACTCAGATCAGTGATGCCTCGAAACATGCCAGCCGACAGCAACGCGCCGCTCCCTCTCGCCCCGTGAGCCGTAATCCTAGACGTCTCATGCGCGAGGTGTCCTGGGTTTCGCGTACACCATCAACGAGATGGCTGGATCCACCATCTACACACTTGATCCCGGTGGCCGTGAGGCGCTGAACCGCGCCGCCGTGAACGGTCTGAAGACAAGCGAGGCCCGGAGGCGCGAGATTCCCCGTCCGCGTCAGGAGCAGACCGTGCCGGCCTTCGGTTCCTTGCCGTCGAGCAGGTAGTCGTTCACCGCGCTCTGCACGCACTTGTTCTTGCTGTCGTACGCGCCGTGCCCCTGGCCCTTGTACGTCAGCTCCACGGCGACGCCCTTGCCGAGCGCGTCCACCATCTTCTTCGCGCCCTCGTACGGCGTGGCCGGGTCGCCGGTGTTGCCGACGACGAGGATGGGGGCCGAGCCGGGCGCGCTGACGTCGGGATGGTCGGCCGCGCCCGGCACGGCCCAGTCGGTGCAGCTGAGCATGCCCCAGGCCAGGTAGTCCCCGAACAGCGGGGACGCGGCACGGAACTCGGGCACCTGCCGCTGGACGTAGTCGGCGGTGTACCGGGGCTTCTGGTCGGCGCAGTTGATGGCGATGTTCGCCGCGGTGATGTTGCTGTACTCGCCGTTCTCGCTGCGGCCGTTCAGCGAGTCGGACAGCAGCATCAGGATCTTGCCGTCGCCGTCGTAGGCCTGCTCCAGGCCCTCGGTGAGGTACTCCCAGAAGTCCTTGGAGTACAGGGCCTGCGCGATGCCGTTCGTCGCGGCTGTCTGGGTCAGCTGACGTGGTGTGATGCCGGAGATCGGCTTCTTCTCCAGGTCGTTCAGAAGCTTGGCGATGCGGTTCTTCACGTCCTGCGCGGTGTCGCCGATCGGGCATTCCGTGGTCTTCGAGGTGCAGTCCTCGGCGAAGTTGTCGAGCGCCAGCTGGAAGCCCCTCGCCTGCCCGAGCGCGCTCTGCTCGGCGTTCTGGGTGGGGTCCACGACGGCGTCGAGCACGGCCCGGCCGACGTACTGGGGGAACAGGTGGGCGTACACGCCGCCCAGTTCGGTGCCGTAGGAGATGCCGAAGTAGTGCAGCCTGGCGTCGCCGAGGACCTGGCGCAGCAGGTCCATGTCGCGGGCCGCGTCGGTGGTCGCCACGTGCGGCAGGACCTTTCGGGAGTTCTTCTCACAGGCCGCGTTGAACTGCTTGGTGCGGTCCAGCAGCGCGGTGCGTTCGGCGTCGTCGTCGGGGGTCGCGTCCTGCTGGAAGTACTCGTCCAGCTGGGCGTCGCTCTCGCACTTCACCGGCGCGCTGCGGCCGACCCCGCGCGGGTCGAAGCTGACCAGGTCGTAGCGGGTGCCCAGAGTGGCGTAGTCCGCGCCGAACGCGGGCAGGGTGCTGACGCCGCTGCCGCCGGGGCCGCCGAAGTTGAACACGAGCGAGCCGATCCGCTTGTTCGCGGGGCCGGTGGCCCGGGCGCGGATCAGGGCGACGCCGATGGTGTCGCCCTTCGGTCTGCTCCAGTCGAGGGGCGCCTGCATGGTGGCGCACTGCCAGGTGGTGCCGTTCGGCAGCGGGGACGGAGCGCTGCCGCCGCCCTCCGCCTCGGACGGCGCCGGACAGTCCTTCCAGTCCAGCTTCTGCGCGGTGAGATCGCCGTGGTGCTTGGTCCCGTCGCCGCATCCTGCCAGCAGGGCGGACAGCAGCACGGCCGTGGTGGTCAGCGCGGCGGCGCGCAGCCGGGAGGGGTTCGCCATGCTCCCATCCTGGGGGCGCGCACGCCGAGGCGCGCGCGGGGCGCGGGCCGTACGAGGTAGGCGTACGGCCTGCCTCACCGGGCCTTACAGGGCTCCCTTGCGGGTGAGGTGGTTGAAGGCCAGCCACCCCGGCAGCACCGGCAGCCACAGCGTCAGCAGGCGGTACAGCAGGACGGCCGGTGCGGCGACCTCCTTGGGCAGGCCGAACGCGATCAGGCCGAGCGTGAGGCTCGCCTCCACCGCGCCCACGCCGCCCGGGGTGGGCGCCGCGGACCCGAGCGCGTTGCCGGCGAGGAAGACGACGGCGACGCTGGCGATGCTCAGCGAGACCGAGCCGCCGCCGAACGCCCGGACGGAGGCGTCCAGGCACATCACGAAACACGCCGTCAGCAGGAGCATGCCGCCGATGCCGGTGACCAGCTTCTGCGGACGCTGCAGCACGTCGAGCATACGCGGTACGACACCGGCGAACAGCGACCTCACGCGCGTGACGACGAATTTCCGCAGGAACGGCACCGAGGTCACCACGAGCACCAGTACCGCCACGGTCAGCAGGCCCGCGATGACCGTACGGGACGGCGACAGCGACGGTGTCTTCTCGGTGCCGGTCAGATAGCCGAAGGACAGCAGCATCAGGATGTGGCAGCCGAGCCCGAACAGCTGCGACGCGCCGACGCTGGCCACCGCGAGACCGGCGCGTACGCCGGCGCGCTGCAGGAAGCGCGTGTTCAGGGCGACACCGCCGACCGCGGCCGGTGCCACGATCTTCACGAAGGACCCGGCGACCTGTGCCGCCACCGTCCTCAGGAACGGCACCCGCTCCGGCACGAACCCCAGCAGCGCCATCGCCGCGGCGACGTAGCTGAGCGCGGAGAACGCCACCGCGGCGATCACCCAGCCCCACTGGGCCTGCGCGAACAGCGTGCCGAACTCGATGTGGGTGAGCTGCGTCAGCAGGTAGTACGCGCCGATCGCACCCGCGATGAAGCTGATGAGCGTGCGCGGCCGCACCCGCTCCAGCCGGGCCGGCTCCACAGGGGCCTGCGGCCTGATCCGCAGCACCTCGTGCCGGATCTGGGTGAGCAGGTCCTCCTCGCGGGCCTCGTCCAGGGCTTCGTCTATCGCCCGCCGCTCCGCGCGCTGCTCGGCGCGGGCCGTCTTCTTGTCGGGCTTTTCGAGGACGACCCCGTCCGTCTCGGAGGCCTCCTCCAGGCGGGCCTGCTTGGCCTGCCGGGACGCCTCCAGGACCGCTTCCCGTTCGCGCTGGGCGCGCTCCCGGGCCAGCCGGCGCAGGGTCGCGCGCGTGGAGCGCGTCAGCGCGATCGGCTGCAGCATCGGCAGGCAGTCGGCGACCGCGTCGGGCCCCAGCACCCCGACCGCCGAGGCCACCGCACGCTCGGCCCCGACCCGCAGACCGAGCGTGGTGACCAGCTGGGCCACGTCCATGCGCAGCAGCAGCTCGCCGGCCGCGATCTCACCGCCGCGCAGCTCGGTCAGGATCACCTTGCCGGAACGATCCACCAGAATCGCGTCACCCGCGAGCCTGCGGTGCGCGATCCGCCGCGACTGCAGCGCCTGCACCTGGTGCCAGGTGTTGCGCAGCAGCTCGTCGGTGATCTCCGCGTCGGCCAGGGAGTCCAGCGTGCGCCCGCCGGTGTGCTCGTAGACGAGCATGACGGCGTCGGGGCCGAGCTCGGAGGTCGCGATGAGCTTGGGCGCGTGGGCGCCGGCCGCGATCGCCGCGTACGCCAGCAGCGCCTCCTGTTCCAGCGCCTGGCGCAGCGACTGCAGGCTGGAGCGGGTGGCGAAACCGCGCAGGGTCAGATTGCGCCAGGCGCGGTAGAAGAAGCCCTGCGCCTGCTGTTCGCGGTCGACGACCGTGACGTCCAGCGGCGGGCCGTCCTCCAGGGTGACGAAGTAGCGCCGGCCGCGGTCGCCGCTCTCCGTCTCCACGACCTCCTCGCGGGCCGCGCTGAGGGGGTGGAAGCCCACGTGCCTCAGGCCTGCCATCAGCGTCTGCCCGGTGGGCCGGACGTTGGGGGAGCCGACCGCGTACAGCGTGCCGTAGGCGATGGTCCAGCCGATCAGCACGGTCAGGATGATCGAGAACGGTGTCGTGTAGCCGGTGACGAGCATCGAGAACGCGTCGAGCAGCAGCACGATCCACAGCACCGCGCGCCATCTCGGTCTGCGGGACATGCCGACGGCCGTCATATAGGCGATGACGGGGGCCAGATAGCCGTGCACCGGGTCGGTCAGGGCGTGGATGTCGCCCGGCGAGGGCTGGGTGAGCGCCTCCTGGATCGAGTCCGGGGCGGCCCGGGCGACCCACAGGTCGGTCGCGAGGGTCACTCCGTGGGCGAGGACGGCCGCGAGGACGCCGTCGGCGATGCGCAACCCGTCGCGTTTGATCAGCCGTTCGATCGCGAAGGCGACCGGCACCAGCAGGATCGCGATGCTGGACGCCAGACCCGCGAACCTGATGAGCAGGTCGGGGGCCTGCCCGGTGCCCTTGTTGATGTCCTGTTCGAGGCCCGAGGTGGTGCCGTGCGCGAACGCGGCGATGGCGAGCAGCACCACGATGGCGAGCAGGCCCACCAGGAGCCGCATGAGGTCGGAGGGGCGGTGCACGCGCGCGGGGAGCAGTGGTTCGTCGCCCTCCACGGCCTCGGCGTGCGGGTCGTCGTCTGCGCCGGGACCGAGGTCCCGGGGCGTGTTCTCCGGGACGTGCGCCCCCTCGGTCTCGTGGCCGTCGCCGTCGTCCCGCGCGCGTCCGTCGTTCTCACGCGCACGCGTGCCGCCGCTGTCGTCGGCGTCGGCATTCGTCCCACGCGTAGGGGTGGCGTCGTCCTCGGGCGGGCTGGTGCGTGCGGTGCCGTCGTCCTTGCGCGGGCCGGTGTCCTCGGTGCCGTCGCGCTTGCGCGGGCTGGTGCCGGGGCGCGCGCCGGCGTCAGGGCTGCCTGTCCCGTCCTCCGGGTGCACGCCCTGCTGCTTCATGGTCTCTTCTTGGTCTCGTATCACCAGTCACCGCCCGCACGATGGTGGCATGCCCCACCGACACTCGCGGGCATCAGGGTGCGGATGCGCGGGCGCACAGTCTGCCGGAAGCGGCGTCCTGGGGCGAGAGGGCCGCTTCCCGCCGTCCGCGCCGCGATGTCCGCGGGGTGCGGCAGGATGGGACGAATGAGCGAGCAGAGCCCTGCCGAGGACACCCCCGGGGAGCACGCGGACGCGCTGCCGGAGTACGCCGAGCGGGTCCTCGACGCGGCCGAGCGGATTCCGCCGGGGCGGGTCATGACGTACGGCGACGTCGCCGAGTGGCTGGAAGAGGGAGGACCGCGCCAGGTCGGCCGGGTGATGTCCCTCTACGGAGGCGCCGTGCCGTGGTGGCGGGTCGTCCGTGCCGACGGGGTGCTGCTGCCCGGCCACGAACTGCGCGCCCTCGACCACTACCGGGCGGAGGGCACGCCGCTGAAGCAGGCGGCCAGGAGCGCCGAAGGGCATCTGCCGCGGCTCGACATGCGGCGGGCCCGTTGGGACGGCGGAGCGGGCGCGGAGGGTCACACCTGACAGCTTCCGCCATCGGATGCCGCCGGGGAGAGCCCGTGGCCCGTACGGGTGACACGGGGGACGTCCGTGGCATGACGTACGTTCGTGAGGTGAGGGACGCACGTGACGCCGGCGCCGTGAGGGAAGAGACCGAAGCCCTGCTTCCATCCGGTGCGGCGGCGTAGCGTCGGCTGCACACGTCCCCCTCACCCCGCGGCCACCGCCTCGCACGCGTGACCGCCCGCCCACCAGTACGACCACCAGGACCGGCCGATCACGTGAGCTCCTCCTCCACCACCAGGCGCCTGCCGCACCACCCGGTGCGGCAGCAGGGCCGTGGCGCTTACCGACTGGTCCGGACGCCGCCGGCCGCCGTGGACCCCCCTCCTCTGGACGCGGCACAGCGCGCCGTGGTTGATCACCGCGGCGGACCCCTGCTCGTCCTCGCCGGTCCCGGCACCGGCAAGACCACCACCCTGGTCGAGTCCGTGGCCGCGCGGATCGCCCGGGGCGCCGACCCCGAGCGCATCCTGGTGCTGACGTTCAGCCGCAAGGCCGCCGTCGACCTGCGCGACCGCATGGCCCTGCGCATCGGCGCCGCCCGCGCCCCCCGGGCGACCACGTTCCACTCGTACTGCTACGCCCTGGTGCGCGCCCACCAGGACAGCGGCCTGTTCACCGAGCCGCTGCGCCTGCTCTCCGGCCCCGAGCAGGACGTCACCGTCCGTGAGCTCCTCGCCGGGCAGCCGGAGCTGGAGCGGCTCGGGCTCACCTCCGTGCGCTGGCCCGACGAACTGCGCGCCTGCCTGACCACGCGTGGCTTCGCCGACGAGGTCCGCGCGGTCCTCGCCCGCAGCCGCGAGCTGGGCCTCGGCCCCGACGCGCTGGACGCCTTCGCCCGCCGAATCGGCCGCCCCGACTGGCAGGCCGCCGCCGGTTTCCTCGCCGAGTACCTCGACGTGCTCGACATGCAGGGCGTGATCGACTACGCGGAACTGGTCCACCGCGCCGTCCTGCTCGCCCACCGCCCCGAGACCGCCGCACGGCTCGCCGCCCGGTACGACGCCGTGTACGTCGACGAGTACCAGGACACCGACCCCGCCCAGGTACGGCTCCTGCACGCGCTGGCCGGCGGCGGACGCACCCTGATCGCCCTCGGCGACCCCGACCAGTCGATCTACACCTTCCGCGGCGCCGACGTGAACGGCATCCTCGACTTCCCGGCGGCCTTCGCGCGCGTGGACGGCCGTCCCGCCCCCGTCGAGGTGCTGCGCACCTCCCGCCGCTCCGGCGCCGCCCTGCTGGCCGCCACCCGCCTGATCACCCGGCGCATGCCGCTGACCCGGCTGCCCGCCGACACGGTCCGTGCCCACCGCGAGCCGGCCGCCGTACGGGACGGGGGCCGCGTCGAGGTCTACACGTACCCGACGTCCGGCACGGAACTGGACAACA
Organism: Streptomyces durhamensis; assembly: GCF_000725475.1. Classification (NCBI taxonomy): domain Bacteria; kingdom Bacillati; phylum Actinomycetota; class Actinomycetes; order Kitasatosporales; family Streptomycetaceae; genus Streptomyces; species Streptomyces durhamensis. Next base: position 164,071 of record NZ_JNXR01000007.1, on the reverse strand, counting down.
TCGCCGACATCCTGCGCCGCGCGCACCTGGAGGACGGCGTCGCCTGGAGCGACATGGCCGTCCTGGTCCGGGCCGGGTCCCGCACCCTGCCGACCCTGCGCCGCGCCCTCACCGCGGCCGGCGTCCCGCTCGACATCGACGGCGACGACCTGCCCCTGCGCCACGAGCCGGCGGTGGCCCCGCTGCTCGCGGCCCTGCGCGCGGTCGCCACGGCGGAGGCCGCCGCCCACGAGAAGAACAGCGCACCCCCGCGGCCCGCTACGGCGGACACCGGTGCCGGGCCGGACGAGCCGGCTACCGCGGATGCCGGGCTGGAGGAGCCCGCTGCCGGGGGTGCCGCGCTGGAGGGGTCCGTTGCCGGGGGCGCCGGGCTGGAGGAACCTGCTGTCACGGGTGCCAGGCCGGACGGGCCCGCGGTCGAGGATGCGCGGCTGGAAGAGTTCGCTACCGCGGGTGCCGGACAGGAGGAGCCGGCTACCGTGGGTGCCGGGCCGGAGGGTCCCGCTGGCGCGGATGCCGGGTCGGAGGAGTTCGCCGTCGTGGTTGCCGGGCCGGAGGAGCCCGCCGCCGCGGACGCCGCTCCGGAAGAGGCCGCCGGGCAGGCCCCGGACGCCGCCTCCTGGCTCGACACCGAGACCGCGCTCACCCTGCTCGCCTCCCCGCTCGCCGGCATGGACCCGGCCGACCTGCGCCGCCTCGGACGCGCCCTGCGCGAGGAGGAGCGCGCGGCCGGCAACCCACTGCCGCCCCCCTCCGACGTCCTGCTCGCCCAGGCACTCGCCGAACCCGAGCGCCTGGCCGTGCACGACCCGGCGTACGCGCGCGGCGCGCAGCGCCTCGGCGCGCTGCTCCGCAAGGCCCGCGCACGCCTGGCCGGCGGCGGTACGGCCGAGGAGGCGCTGTGGGACCTGTGGGAGGGCACGCCGTGGCCCGCGCGCCTGGAGCGGGCCGCCCGGCGCGGCGGCGCGGCCGGCCGAAACGCCGACCGGGACCTGGACGCCGTGTGCGCGCTGTTCGCCACCGCCGCGCGCGCGGAGGAACGCACCGGAGGCCGCGGCGCGCTGAACTTCCTGGAGGAGATCGAGGCCGAGGACATCGCCGCCGACACGCTCACGCGCCGCGCGGTACGTCCCGACGCCGTCCGCCTGATGACCGCGCACCGCTCCAAGGGCCTGGAGTGGCGGCTGGTCGTGGTCGCCGGCGTCCAGGAGGGCCTGTGGCCCGACCTGCGCCGCCGCGGCTCCCTGCTGGAGGCCGACCGCATCGGCCGCGACGGCCTCGCCGAACCGCTCACCCCCGGGGCGCTGCTCGCCGAGGAGCGCCGGCTGTTCTACGTCGCCGCCACGCGCGCGCGTGAACGCCTCGTCGTGACCGCGGTGAAGGCACCGGCCGACGACGGCGACCAGCCGTCCCGCTTCCTGACCGAGCTCGGCGTCGAGCCCCGCGACGTCACCGGACGCCCCCGCCGCCCGCTGTCCGTGGCCGCGCTCGTCGCCGAGCTGCGCGCCACCACGGTCGACCCGCGCGCGTCCGCCGCCCTGCGCCAGGCCGCCGCCCGCCGCCTGGCCCGGCTCGCCGCCCTCACCGACGAGGACGGCCGCCCGCTGGTGCCCTCCGCGCATCCCTACCGCTGGTGGGGCATGTACGACCCGACCGAGAGCAAGGTGCCGCTGCGCCACCGCGACCGGCCCGTCGTGCTCTCCGGCAGCGCCCTCGACCAGCTCGCCAACACCTGTGCGCTCCAGTGGTTCCTCGGCCGCGAGGTGAAGGCCGACGCCCCGGCCACCACCGCGCAGGGCTTCGGCAACGTCGTCCACGTCCTCGCCGACGAGGTCGCCTCCGGCCGTACCCCCGCCGACCTCGACGTCCTGATGGAACGCCTGGACTCGGTGTGGAACGCGCTCGTCTTCGACGCGCCCTGGAAGTCCCGGCAGGAGAAGGACAACGCGCGCGTGGCGCTGGAACGCTTCCTGAACTGGCATGTCCTGGACCGCGCCGGGCGGACCGCGGTGGCGAGCGAGCAGGACTTCGACGTCACCCTCGCGGCCGGCGACTACCAGGTCCGCATCCGCGGTCAGATGGACCGCGTCGAGACGGACGGCGAGGGCCGCGCCTACGTGGTGGACTTCAAGACCGGCAAACAGGCGCCCAGCGCCGCCGAGGTGGCCCGCCACCCCCAGCTCGCCGTCTACCAGCTCGCCGTCCGCGAGGGCGCCGTCGACGAGACCCACGACGGCGTACGCCCCGAACCCGGCGGCGCGGAACTGGTGCACCTCCGGCAGGGCGCCGCCAAACGCGACGGCGGCGACAGCCTGCCCAAGGTGCAGACCCAGGAGCCGCTGTCGGGGGAGTGGGTCGGCGAACTGCTGGCCACCGCCGCGGGCAAGGTCCTCGACGAGCGGTTCGCCCCGCACACCGGCCAGCACTGCACGCACTGCGCGTTCCGCGCCTCGTGCAGCGCCCGGCCCGAAGGACGGCACGTGGTCGAGTGAGCGGCCCCGGCGCCTGGGCGACGCACCCGGGCGCGTGGGTGACGTACGGGCGGCACGCGTGGGTGACGTACGGGCGGCACGCGTGGGTGACGTACGCGAATGCCCGGCTGGACGTGGGTGAGCGCTCGGGTGACGTACGCGAGTGCCCGGCTGGACGTGGACGGGCGCGAGGGTGACGTACAGCACCACACGTGCTGACCTGCGCTTCTTCCGGTGCGAAGGGCCAACGCGTCCTCGGCTGTCAGTGCCCGCCGCTAGCCTTTCCCGACATGCCCGCCCGTATCACCGACCCCGAGCAGCTCAAAGAGCTCCTCGGTATCCCGTTCACCCCGGAGCAGACGGCCTGCATCACCGCGCCGCCCGCCCCGCAGGTGATCGTGGCCGGAGCCGGGTCGGGCAAGACCACCGTGATGGCCGCCCGCGTGGTCTGGCTGGTCGGCACCGGCCAGGTCGCCCCCGACCAGGTCCTCGGCCTGACCTTCACCAACAAGGCCGCCGGTGAGCTCGCCGAACGCGTCCGCAAGGCACTGGTCAAGGCCGGCGTCACCGATCCGGACGCCATCGACCCGGCCGACCCGCCCGGCGAGCCGGTGATCTCCACCTACCACTCCTTCGCCGGCCGCCTGCTGACCGACCACGGCCTGCGCCTCGGCCTGGAGCCCACCTCCCGGCTGCTCGCCGACGCCACCCGCTACCAGCTCGCCGCGCGCGTGCTGCGCGAGGCCCCCGGTCCCTACCCGGCGCTCACGCGCTCCTTCGCCGACCTCGTCAGCGACCTGCTCGCGCTCGACTCCGAACTCGCCGAGCACCTCGTCGACCCCGACGAACTGCGCGCCTGGGACGCGGACCTGCTGCACACCCTGCAGGACGCCAAACTCACCAACGCCGACCTGCGCAGGGTCCCCGAGACGGCCGCCGCCCGCCGGGAACTGGCCGACCTCGTCCGGCGCTACCGGACCGCCAAACGCGAACGCGACCTGCTCGACTTCGGCGACCAGATCGCCCTGTCCGCCCGCCTCGCCCGCATCCCCGAGGTCGGCCGGCTGCTGCGCGAGGAGTTCCGCGTGGTGCTCCTGGACGAGTACCAGGACACCTCCGTGGCCCAGCGCGTCCTCCTGGCGGGCCTGTTCGGCAGCGGGACGGGCCATCCGGTGACAGCCGTCGGCGACCCCTGCCAGGCCATCTACGGCTGGCGCGGCGCCTCCGTCGCCAACCTGGACGACTTCCCGGCGCACTTCGCGCACCCCGACGGCCGGCCCGCCACCCGGCAGGCGCTCAGCGAGAACCGCCGCAGCGGCGGCCGCCTCCTCGACCTCGCCAACGGCCTCGCCGAGCCGCTGCGCGCCATGCACGCGGGCGTGGAGGCGCTCCGCCCCGCCCCCGGCGCCGAGTACGACGGCACGGTCCGCTGCGCCCTGCTGCCCACCCACGCCAAGGAGATCGACTGGATCGCCGAGTCCCTCGCGCACCTCGTGCACACCGGCACGGCGCCCGGCGAGATCGCCGTCCTGTGCCGTACGGCGACCGACTTCGCCGAGATCCAGGGCGCCCTCGTGGCCCGCGACATCCCCGTCGAGGTGGTCGGCCTGTCCGGGCTGCTGCACCTGCCCGAGGTCGCCGACCTCGTCGCCGTGTGCGAGGTCCTGCAGGACCCCGGCGCCAACGCCTCTCTGGTGCGCCTGCTGACCGGCCCGCGCTGGCGCATCGGCCCCCGCGACCTCGCCCTGCTCGGCCGCCGTGCCCGCCTGCTCGTCGCGCACGCGCGCGTGGACGACACCGACGACCCGGACCGCCGGCTCGCCGCGGCCGTCGAAGGGGTCGACCCGGCCGAGGTGATATCGCTCGCGGACGCCCTGGACACCTTCCTCGAAGGCCCCCTGGACGACGAGGGCCCGGACGACGGGCTGCCGTTCTCGCACGACGCGCGCGTGCGCTTCGCCCGCCTGGCCACCGAGCTGCGCGACCTGCGCCGTTCGCTGTCCGACCCGCTCATGGACGTCCTGCACCGCGTCCTCGCCGTCACCGGCCTGGAGGTGGAGCTGTCGGCGTCCCCGCACGCCCTGGCCGCCCGCCGCCGCGAGACGCTGTCCAACTTCCTGGACGTCGCCGCCTCCTTCGCGGCGGGCGACGCGGAAGCGACCCTGCTGGCCTTCCTCGGCTTCCTGCGCACCGCCGCGCAGTACGAGAAGGGCCTCGACAACGCCCTGCCCGGCGGTGAGAACACGGTCAAGGTGCTCACCGCCCACAAGTCCAAGGGCCTGGAGTGGGACGTCGTGGCCGTCCCCGGACTGGTCAAGGGCACCTTCCCCAGCGCTCAGGGCCGCGAGAAGTGGACCGCGCAGGCCAAGGTGGTGCCGCACGCGCTGCGCGGCGACACGGACACCCTGCCCGACGCCGACAGCTGGGACGCGCGCGGCATGAAGGCCTTCCACGAGGCCATGAAGGACCACCAGCACACCGAGGAGCTGCGCCTCGGCTACGTCACCTTCACCCGCCCCCGCTCCCTGCTGCTCGGCTCCGGCCACTGGTGGGGGCCCAGCCAGAAGAAGCTGCGCGGCCCCTCCGACTTCCTCCAGGCCCTGTACGACCACTGCGCCGCCGGCCACGGCGAGATCGAGGCGTGGGCCGACGAGCCCGCCGAGGACGAGGAGAACCCCGCCCTGCACACGGCCGGCGCCGACCAGGTGTGGCCGCTCCCCCTGGACGACGCCGCCCTGGCCCGCCGCCGCGCGGCCGCCGAGACCGTCCTCGCCCACCTGGACGCCCTCGCCGCCCAGGACACCGGACACCCGACGGCCGCGCCACGACCCGGCCGCCGTCGACGACCCGGACTGGCCCCCGCCCCCGGAGGACGACCCCTACGCCGAGGAGCCGTACGACGAGGGCCTCCCCTACGAGCACGACCCCGACCACGACTACGACGGGGAGGAGTCCCCCTTCGGGAACGGCTTCCCCCACGACGGTGACGACGTCCCCTACGGCGCCCCCGGCGGGGACGTCCCGCACGACGCGGACGCTCCAGATGACAGGGAGGCGCCTCACGACGCGGTCACCCCCGCCCCGCACGCCCCCGCCCCCGCCGACCGGGACGCCTGGAGCCCCCGCCGCCCGACCGTCCCGCGGCAGGCACCCGCCCCGCCGCACCACCACCCCAGCCCCGCCGAGCCGCGGCACGACCCCGGCCTCACCCCCGAGGAGGCCCGCACCCTCGCCTCCTGGGACCGTGACCTGGACGCGCTCACCGGAGAGCTGCTGCGGGCCCGGCAGGCCGTCACCGACGTCCCGCTGCCCGTCACGCTTACCGCGTCCCAGCTGCTGCGCCTGGCCGAGGACCCGGACGGGTTCGCGCAGGAACTCGCGCGCCCCATGCCACGCCCCCCGCAACCGGCCGCACGCCGGGGCACCCGGTTCCACGCCTGGGTCGAAGCCCGCTTCGAGGAACTGAAGCTGCCCCTGCTGGAACCGGACGAGCTGCCCGGCAGCGACGCCGAGATCGCCGACGAACACGACCTGGAAGCCCTCAAGGAGGCCTTCGAACGCAGCGAGTACGCCCGGCGCACCCCCTACCAGGTCGAGGCCCCCTTCCAGCTCACCCTCGCCGGCCGCGTCGTCCGGGGCCGCATCGACGCGGTCTACCGGCTGGGCGACGGCCGCGAGGCGACGTACGAGATCGTCGACTGGAAGACCAGCCGCACCCACACCGCCGACCCGCTGCAGCTCGCCGTGTACCGCCTGGCCTGGGCCGAGCAGCAGGGCGTACCGCTGGAATCGGTGACGGCCGCCTTCCTGTACGTACGCAGCGGCGAGGTCGTACGCCCCCCGGACCTCCCCGACCGGACCGCCCTGGAACGGCTCCTCACGGAAGACGCCGAAGCGGCGCACCGGACGGGCCGAGTGTGACGAACCGCCCGCCGAGGATGTCCGTACGGGCCGATAGGCTCGTGAGCATGAGCCAGACCCCGGACAGCGCCGTCCGCACGTACATCGAGCAGCACCGCGCCGCCTTCCTCGACGACCTCACTGCATGGCTGCGCATCCCCTCCGTGTCGGCTCAGCCCGACCACGCGCCCGACGTACGGCGCAGCGCCGACTGGCTCGCCGCCAAGCTGACGGAGACCGGCTTCCCGACCGCCGAGGTCTGGCCGACCCCCGGCGCCCCGGCCGTCTTCGCCGAATGGCCCTCCGACGACCCCGACGCACCCACCGTCCTCGTCTACGGACACCACGACGTGCAGCCCGCCGCCCGCGAGGACGGCTGGAACAGCGACCCCTTCGAGCCGGTCGTCCGCGGAAACCGCCTGTACGCGCGCGGGGCCGCCGACGACAAGGGCCAGGTGTTCTTCCACACACTCGGCGTCCGCGCCCACCTCGCCGCCACCGGCCGCACCGCCCCCGCGGTCCACCTGAAGCTGTTGATCGAGGGCGAGGAGGAATCCGGCTCCCCGCACTTCCGTGCGCTCGTCGAAGCACACGCGCAGCGGCTCGCCGCCGACGCCGTGATCGTCTCCGACACCGGCATGTGGTCCGAGGACACCCCGACGGTGTGCACCGGCATGCGCGGCCTCGCCGAGTGCGAGATCCGCCTCTACGGCCCCGACCAGGACATCCACTCCGGCTCCTTCGGCGGCGCCGTGCCCAACCCGGCCACCGCGGCCGCCCGCCTGGTCGCCGCCCTGCACGACGAGCACGCGCGCGTGGCGATCCCCGGCTTCTACGACGGCATCGTCGAGCTGACCGACCGCGAACGCGAACTGTTCGCCGAGCTGCCCTTCGACGAGGAGCGCTGGCTGGCCACCGCCAAGTCCCACGCCGCCCACGGCGAGGCCGGATACAGCACCCTCGAACGGATCTGGGCCCGCCCGACCGCCGAGGTCAACGGCATCGGCGGCGGCTACCAAGGCCCCGGCAGCAAGACGATCATCCCGTCCTCGGCCATGGTGAAGCTGTCCTTCCGGCTGGTCGCCGGCCAGGACCCCGACCACCTCGAAAAGGCCGTCCGCGCCTGGGCCGAGACCCAGGTGCCCGCCGGGATCTGGCACGAGATCAGCTTCGGCTCGGCCACCCGCCCGTGCCTGACCCCGCTCGACCACCCCGCGCTGCGGTCCGTGGCCCGCGCCATGGGCCGCGCCTTCGAGAGGCCGGTCCGCTTCACCCGCGAAGGCGGCTCGGGACCCGCCGCCGACCTTCAGGAAGTCCTCGGCGCCCCCGTCCTCTTCCTGGGCATCTCCGTACCCTCCGACGGCTGGCACGCCCCCGACGAAAAGGTCGAGCTGGACCTCCTCCTCAAGGGCGTCGAGACCAGCGCCTACCTCTGGGGTGACCTGGCCGCACACTGGCGGCCTACGCCCTGACCGGCCGGCGCCGTACGGGACGGCACCGCGCGCGGGGCACACTGGAAGGACCGCCCCGCCGCCCCGTCCCCGCCCGGCCCGGTGCCCTCCCGCCGTACGTCCCGCCGAACCGCCCGCCGAACGAACCGCTGCACTGGGGGAGTTGGAAGCACCCGTGACCACCTGGACCGACGACACAGCCGATCGACCCATCTCGCTGACCGCCCAGAGCGGCATCGACCGCGCCGCCCACCACCGGCTCGACGAGGCCTGGCTCGCGGCGGCGTGGAGCCACCCCACGACCCGCTGCTTCGTGGTCTCCGGCGGTCAGGTGCTCATCGACGAGACACCGGACGGCCGGACCGAACTCGTCATGACGCCCTCCTTCGAGGCCCCGCTCACCGAAGCACACCGCTACTTCCTCGGTATCGACGAGGAAGGCGTCAGCTACTTCGCGCTCCAGAAGGACGCGCTGCCCGGCCGTATCGACCAGTCCGCGCGCCCGGCCGGGCTGCGCGAGGCCGGCCTGCTGCTCTCGCCGCGCGACGTCGGCCTCATGGTGCACGCGGTCGGCCTGGAGAACTGGCAGCGCACCCACCGCTTCTGCTCCCGCTGCGGCGAACGCACGGTCATCGCCGCCGCCGGCCACATCCGCCGCTGTGCGGCCTGCGGCGCCGAGCACTACCCGCGCACCGACCCGGCCGTGATCATGGCCGTCACCGATGCCGACGACCGCATCCTGCTCGGCCGCCAGGTCCACTGGCCCGAGGGCCGCTTCTCCACCCTCGCCGGCTTCGTCGAACCCGGCGAGTCCATCGAGCAGGCCGTGCGCCGCGAGGTGTCCGAGGAGGTCGGCGTCACCGTCGGGACCGTGGAGTACGTGGCCAGCCAGCCCTGGCCCTTCCCGTCCAGCCTGATGCTCGGCTTCATCGCCCGCGCCACCTCGACCCAGATCGACGTCGACGGCGACGAGATCCACGAGGCCCGCTGGTTCTCCCGCGGGGAACTCCACGACGCCTTCGAGTCCGGCGAGGTGCTGCCGCCCTACGGCATCTCCATCGCGGCCCGCCTGATCGAGATGTGGTACGGCAAGCCCCTGCCGACCCGCAGCTTCGTCTGAGAGGCCACCGGGCCACCGGTGACCGAGACGCAGCAGGGCGGCCCCTGATCCCTCAGGGGCCGCCCTGCTGCGGTCACCGCGGAAACCCGCGGAGCGTCACGCGGCGAGCTTCTGCTTCACCTGGGCCAGCGACGGGTTCGTGAGCGTCGAGCCGTCCGCGAAGAGCACGGTCGGGACCGTCTGGTTTCCGCCATTCGCCTTCTCCACGAAAGCGGCGGACTCGGGGTCCTGCTCGATGTTGATCTCGGTGTAGGCGATGCCCTCCCGGTCCATCTGGCTCTTCAGCCGCCGGCAGTAGCCGCACCAAGTCGTGCTGTACATCGTCACAGTGCCCTGCATGTCTCTCGCGCTCCTCAGGCAGCTCGGAAAAGTTCGTCCGGGGGATGAACGTACGCGAGCCGCCGGCCATTCCCGCCCGGGGTATGCCGCGACACCGGCGAGGCGGGCCGTGACCCCTGCCGTCACCTTCCACAGGGCGGCTGTGACACCCGCCGCATTAGTACGACCACAGGGCCCCGCCTGTGGACAACCGACACGGCAGCCCCTGGCGACCTGGCAGCATGGCGGTGTGACAGCAGCAACGCACTCCACCCTCTTCCCGCGGACACCGGACTCGGCCGACGCGGTGCTCGAAGGGCTCGACCCCGAGCAGCGCGCGGTGGCCACCGCCCTGCGCGGCCCGGTGTGCGTGCTGGCCGGAGCGGGCACGGGCAAGACGCGAGCGATCACCCACCGTATCGCCTACGGCGTCCGGGCCGGCATCCTCCAGCCCTCCAGCGTGCTCGCCGTCACCTTCACCAACCGCGCCGCCGGAGAGATGCGCGGCCGGCTCCGCCAGCTCGGCGCCCACGGCGTCCAGGCACGCACCTTCCACTCCGCCGCCCTGCGCCAGCTCCAGTACTTCTGGCCGAAAGCGATCGGTGGCGGCATGCCCCGGCTGATCGACCGCAAGATCCAGCTCGTCGCCGACGCGGCCGCAAGCCTGGGCACCCGGCTCGACCGGGGCGAGCTGCGAGACGTCACCGCCGAGATCGAATGGTCCAAGGTCACCCAGACCATCCCCGCCGACTACGCGTACGCGGCTGCGAAGGCCGGCCGCGAAGCCCCCCGCGACCCCGCCGAGATCGCCCACCTCTACGCGGCCTACGAAGACCTCAAGCGCGACCGCTCGGTGATCGACTTCGAGGACGTCCTGCTGCTGACCGTCGCCGTCCTCCAGGACCGGCACGACATCGCCGAACAGATCCGCGCCCAGTACCAGCACTTCGTCGTCGACGAATACCAGGACGTCAGCCCCCTGCAGCAGCGGCTGCTGGAGCTGTGGCTCGGCGACCGCGACGACCTGTGCGTCGTCGGCGACGCCAGCCAGACCATCTACTCGTTCACCGGAGCAACGCCCGACCACCTCCTCGACTTCCGCGCCCGGCACCCCGGCGCCACCGTCGTCAAACTCGTCCGGGACTACCGCTCCACCCCCCAGGTGGTCCGCCTCGCCAACGGCCTGCTGGCCCAGGCCCGCGGCCGCGCCGCCGACCACCGGCTGGAACTGCTCTCCCAGCGCGCCCCCGGCCCCGAGCCCGTCTACACCGAGTACACCGACGAGCCGGCCGAGGCCGAAGGCGCCGCCCGCCGCATCCGCGAGCTGATCGACGCCGGCGTCCCGGCCGCCGGGATCGCCGTCCTCTTCCGCACGAACGCCCAGTCCGAGACCTACGAACAGGCCCTCGCCGACGCCGGCGTCCCCTACCAGCTGCGCGGCGCCGAGCGCTTCTTCGACCGGGCCGAGGTGCGCAAGGCCGGCATCGCCCTGCGCGGCGCGGCCCGCTTCGGCGGCAACGACTCCCTGCTGGACGACGCCGTGGACCTGCCCTCCCAGGTGCGTGCCGTCCTGTCCGGGGAGGGCTGGACCAGCAAACCACCGGCCGGCTCCGGCGCCGTCAGAGAGCGCTGGGAATCCCTCGCCGCCCTGGTCAACCTCGCCCACGACCTCGCCGCCGCCAGGCCCGGCGCGACCCTCGGCGACTTCGTGGCGGAACTCGACGAGCGGGCGAACGCCCAGCACGCCCCGACCGTCCAGGGCGTCACCCTCGCCTCCCTGCACGCCGCCAAGGGCCTGGAGTGGGACGCCGTCTTCCTGGTCGGCATCGCCGAAGGCATGCTGCCCATCACCTACGCCCGCACCGACGAGCAGATCGAGGAGGAACGCCGCCTCCTCTACGTCGGCGTCACCCGCGCGCGGGAACGGCTCCACCTCTCCTGGTCCCTGTCCCGCTCACCCGGCGGCCGCCCCCACCGCAGAGCGAGCCGCTTCCTGGACGGGCTGCGTCCCGGCACCACCGCCACCGTCGGCCACGCGGGCACCGCCGCCGGCGGAAGCGTCGAGCACGGGACCACCCGGGCCGGCGCCACCGCTCCCCGGCGCGCCCAGCGCACCCCCGCCCGCTGCCGGGTCTGCGGTCGCACGCTCACCGACGCGGGCGAGATGAAGCTGATGCGCTGCGAGGACTGCCCGTCGGACATGGACGAAGCGCTCTACCAGCGGCTGCGGGAATGGCGGGCGGTCCAGGCCGCGCGCAGCGGACAGCCGGACTTCTGCGTCTTCACCGACCGCACCTTGATGGCCATCGCCGAGGCGCGGCCCGAAAGCCCCGCCGAACTCTCCCGCATCCCCGGTGTCCTCAACCGCAAGCTACGCAGCTACGGAACCGACGTCCTGGCCATCTGCGCAGGCCAGGAGGTCGGCGAAGCAGACGACGACGACTGATACGAACTCGTCGAAAAAATAGTTTGCGCATGCCCCAGCAATCCCCATAGGTTCTAGGCACGGAAGCAGCGGCCTTCTCCAAGGGCCCGACTCCGTGTTGTACTTGCATATCCGAACGGACTGGTTCACCCCAGTCCTTGAGACGCCGAGAGGAGGCGAGTCCAGTGATCAGCATCACCACCAGCACCATCAGCACGGCCAAACTGACCGATCGCTCGGCCGTCTCCCTGTGCATGCTCGGCGCCTCCCAGCAGGGCACCGGTCTGTCCGGCATTCGTGCCGTCCGTCCGGCGTCCTCCCTCGCTCTCGCGGGCCTTCCCGTCCGTGAGCGCAATGAGCGACCGACCAAGGCACTGGAAGCGGTAGCGGCACAGGCACATGCCTATGCCTTTGCGGCGGCCGGTGCCGGATTCCGGAAGCAGACGACGCAGCACCACCTGATGTGGGCCTTCCGTGGGCCAGAACCCTGGAGTGATCCAGCCTGATCCGATCAGGCCGGCGCCTTCAGGGCCGCGGAACCCCACCCGGGATCCGCGGCCCTTCTGTTTTCCCCAAAACGGGGACGACGGAGCGAAGGGGCCTCGGGACAGGAAAGAACCCGGTACCAAGCCGACACCCGGTCAACCGGCCGGAACGACCAGACGAGGAAGACCAACCGTGCAACTCGAAGCGCACGCCCCGTCCGTACCGCCTTCGCAAACGATCCCCCCGCCCGGCCTCACGGAGGACTCCACCTTGACCCCCCTCACCGCGCTCACCGCGCTCGACGACGCCATCGAGAACCTCGGCGTACCCGTCCCCTGCCGCTCCTACGACCCGGAGGTCTTCTTCGCCGAGTCGCCGGCGGACGTCGAGTACGCCAAGTCCCTCTGCCGCACCTGCCCGCTGATCGAGGCCTGCCTCGCCGGCGCCAAGGAGCGGCGTGAGCCCTGGGGCGTCTGGGGCGGCGAGCTGTTCGTCCAGGGTGTCGTCGTCGCCCGGAAGCGGCCGCGTGGTCGCCCGCGGAAGAACCCGGTCACGGCATGAACACCGCAGGAACGATCGATCGCCCCCTCACGCACGACCCCAAGAAGCAGGCCCCGATGAAGCCGTCCACCAGCGAGCACGCAGGCTCCGCGACCACAGACGTCAGCACCACCGGCGCGACCGAAGCGCGCCAGAACAGGACCCGAGAGATGCAACTCATGCAAGAAGCCCTGGCTCGTGCGCATATGCATGAGCGACTCCATGACGCCGTGCGGGAACGTCAGGCCGTGCGCCTGGCGGTCGCCCAGCGGATGCAGCGCCGCGCCGAACGCGCCTCGCTGCGCGCCCGGCGCGCGCTCGCCATGGCGGTCATGCAGTAACGAACAGAACACACCTGAGAAGCGGTGGCCTCCCGGCCCGTCCGGGAGGCGGAGCCTTCTGGGCGGGGGCCGGTCCGGCGGAACGGACCGGCCCCCGCGGTGCGTTGCGCACGGCGATCCGCGGCCGGTGGAGTTATCGTCGCCGGGTGACGAGTCTTCCCGGAGGAAGTGATCAGGGCGGCTCCACTCCGGAGCGCCGTGTGCTCGTGTGCGCCCGCTGCGGCACCCCCGCCGACGGAGCCCCGCCGACCACCTGGACCTGCTCCGTGGAGAACGGCGTCCGCCAGTACTTTTGCGACACCTGCTCCAGGGAGAACCTGCGGGCGATCGAGGGGCGGCTGGACTCGGCGTGGTGGTGAACCCCGCTTCGGGGGCCCCTCCCCCCTCCCTCCCCCCGCCCTCCCCTCCTCCCCCCGGGCTCAAGGCACCCCGGATCAAGCCTCCGCCGCTGGTTCCTCCTCGCTCAGCTCTTCCTCGGGCACGAATCCGGGCAGCCACTCCTGCAGTTCCTCCCGGAGCCGTACCGTGGCGCCCAGCTGGCACAGGACGCCGATCGTGCTCAGGGTCACCCGGTGGATCAGCAGATAGGCCGGCGGCAGATTGAGCCGCTTGCCCAGCTGGTAGGCGGGGGAGCGGGGATCGGCGATGCGGGCCGCCTGGCTGCGCATCCAGGAGCGGGTGAAGGTGAACGCCTCGACCCGGGCCGGTTCGATGATCGGCAGCAGGTAGTCGAGCACCGCGTCGGGGTCCAGCTCTATGGACTCCTTCACGAAACCTTCGGCGCAGAGCATGTCGTAGACGGACTCGGCCTCGCCGTCCAGCGTCATGCGCAGGGAGGTGCCGATGGGCAGGGGCAGCCCCCCGGTCAGCCGGTCGACCGTGCCGAAGTCGAGGACTCCGAGGCGCCAGTCGTCCTCGCCGTCCGGGCCGCCGGGCAGCAGCCGGAAGTTGCCGGGATGCGGGTCCGCGTGGAGCAGGCCGGTGCGGGCCGGGCCGGAGAAGAGGAACCGGGCCAGGAGCTGGCCGGCGCGGTCGCGCTGCTCCTGGGTGCCGTCCGAGATCACCTCCGACAGCGGGATGCCGTCGATCCACTCGGTCACCAGGACCTGATCGCACTGGTGCACCACCGCCGGGACCACCACGTCCGGGTCGTCCGCGAACTCCTGCGCGTGGGCGCTCTGGGCCTGCGCCTCCAGTGCGTAGTCCAGCTCCTCGGAGACGCGGTCCTTCAGCTCCGCGATGAGCGGCTTGATGTCCATGCCGGGAATCAGCGGCCCCAACAGGCGGGCGAACCGGCTCAGTTGTCCCAGGTCGGAGAGCAGGGCCTCGCCGGCGCCCGGGTACTGCACCTTGACGGCCACCTCGCGGCCGTCGTGCCACACGGCCCGGTGCACCTGCCCGATCGAGGCGGCGGCGGCCGGCTTGTCCTCGAACTCGTCGAACAGATCGCGCCAGTCCGGACCCAGCCGTTCCGCGAGCACCGCGTGCACGGTGCGGGTCGGCATGGGCGGTGCCGCCTCCTGGAGCTTGGTCAGGGCCGCGCGGTAGGGGCCGGCGATCTCCTCGGGCAGCGCCGACTCGAAGACGGACAGGGCCTGCCCGAACTTCATCGCACCGCCCTTCAGCTCGCCGAGCACCTTGAAGAGCTGCTCCGCCGTGCGCTGTTGCAGTTCCCGGCCGACGATCTCCGCGGACTCGCCCACGATCCGCTTGCCCAGCCCCCAGGTCGCCCGGCCGGCGAAGCCGAGCGGAAGCGCGGCGAGCTTGGCGGTCCGGGTGACCGCCTTCCGGGGAAGATCAGACATGCGCCCTCCAAGTCCCAGTCGGCCGCGGCTCGCCTGCCTTGCGTCGTCGCTCCGCCGACGGCCGTTGCACCGCCATTGTCGCGCGCCGTCCGCCGCCCGTTGAGGTGTGCTCCCCCTTCTTACCTCTCTGTGCCGCACCACACCCGCATGCGGGGTGCGGCCGGACCGGTCGGCTGTGCCAGTCCAGGCCGGGCAGGGACACCTCCCAGCGGGTACCCGCGCTGCCGGGCGACCGCCCGTCGAGGAAGGCCAGGGCGTGTGCCGCGGCCAGTCCGGCGACGGCGGTGGCCAGCGTCAGATCGCAGGCCGCGACCCGGTGGGCCTTCGGGGAGCGCCACTGGGCGGTCAGCCGGGGCCAGGCCGGGTCCCGGTCGCCGCGGTCGAGGTGCAGGCAGCCGGCGCAGCCCGAGGCGCCGGGCAGGACGAGCGGTCCGACGACCCCCGTGGCCTCGACGACGCCGGCGTACAGGTGTGGGGTTCCGGAGGCCAGGAGGGGCTCGGCGTCGGTCGGGTCGGGTGCGTGCACGGCCACCTCGTCCCGGGGCGCGAGGATCACCAGGGCGAGGCCGGCGTCCTGGGCGCCGGATCCGGGGGAGTGGGCGTGTCGCGGCGGGCGGCCGGGTGCCGCGTGGCGCACGGCGGTGCGCGCCGCCGTGTCGCGGCGCTCGCCGAGCGATGCGGCGGGCAGGCCGCCCGGTGCCACGTCCCAGGGTTCGACGCGTCCGGTGTCGCGGACGTCGACCTCGCCGACTCCGGCGCCCGAGAGCACCGACGCCAGCACGGCGCCGACCCGTCCCGCGCCCCGCACCTGCACGCGCAGTGTGCGGCGGGCGGCGAGGCGGGCGAGCGCGGCGCCCGGTTCGGCGGTGGTCAGGGAGAGCGCGGCGAGGTCGGGGCGCAGCCGCGGCAGCACGTCCGTCTTCTCGCGCAGCGCGTCCGCGGCCGGTCCGCCGCCGCGCGCGTCGTCGACGAGGCCCGCGCGGGTGAGCCGGGTCAGCAGGGTGTCGGCGTGGCCGGGCGGCAGGTCCAGGCGGCGGCCCTCCTCGCGCAGCAGCGGCAGCCCGCGGGTGCCGTTGAGCAGGTCGAGGAAGCCGCTGGTCGCCGGGTCCATCGGGCCCAGTGTCAGCGCGTGGGCGGGTGTCATTCCGAACTGCACGGTGTCGCGATCACGCCAGCCGCGCCGCAGCGCGGGTTTCATCACCGGATGCATGGCTGTTCCCCCGTATCGGTTGAAAGCATCCCGGATCCTCTTGTCGTCTGCGGAGCCGGTCACGCTCCGTCGACATCTGCCAGCATGCCGTGCTGGTCCGCCGGGCGTGGGGGGTTATCCACAGACTGTCGTTATTTGTCATACGAGCCGGTTGGGGAAAGCGCGTCATTTCCATCGGATCGCCGTAAACCGGATGTGCGGATCAGTCGGAGGAGTCATAGGAATCAAACGCATGGTGGGGGATCGGCACCGAACCGTTCCGGAGCCGGGACTTCGGCCATGCCCAGCGGGTAACGTCGGGGCGTGCCCGCCGACCCACTGCACCGCGCCGGAAACCCACAGCGCAGCACGACGAGCCAGCCGCCCGGCGGCTCGGGGGCGAGCGCGATCGAGGTCCGCAGGAGCGCCCGGCGCCGCCGGACGGTCTCCGCGTACCGCGAGGGCGATCGCACCGTCGTACTGATCCCCGCCCGGATGTCGAAGGCGGAGGAACAGCGCTGGATCACCGTCATGCTCGACAAACTCGCCGCCCAGGAGAGCAGACGGAAGCTGGGGGACGCCGAGCTGGGCGAGCGCGCCGAGCGGCTCTCGGACCAGTACTTCGCAGGCCGGGCGCGCCCCGCCTCCGTGCGCTGGGTCACCAACCAGAACACCCGCTGGGGTTCGTGCACCCCGGCCGAGGGCAGTATCCGGCTCTCGCACCGGCTGCAGGGCATGCCCGACTACGTCATCGACTACGTCCTCTGCCATGAGCTGGCCCATCTGCTGGTCCCCGGTCACGGGCCCGACTTCTGGCGGCTGCTGGAGGCCTACCCGCGCACCGAGCGGGCCCGGGGCTACCTCGAAGGGGTCGTCGCCGCCGAGCGGCTGCCGCATGTGCCGGGGGCGCGCGCGGAATGAACCGCGCGTCCGTCCGCCTCCGGGCGCGGTTGTGTACCGGGTGTGTACCGGCTGCGTGCGATGTCGGACTTTGCCGTTAGCCTGGCGCGACGCACTCACACTCGGGATGGGGGACGGTCGTTACGCATGGCCAGGGACTTCCAACGCGGCCACAAGGCCAGGATCAGTGACCTCACGGCGGGCACGGATCTGTACGTAGGCGTGCAGATCTCCGCCCCCGGGCTCACCTTCGACATCAGCTGCTTCGGCCTGGACGCCGACGAGCGCCTCTCGGACGACCGGTACTTCGTCTTCTTCAACCAGCCGAAGTCCCCGGAGGAGTCCATCCAGCTGCTGGGCGGCCAGGCGGGCGACACGGAGTCGTTCCGGGTCACGCTGGACCGGATCCCCTCGCAGATCCGCAAGCTGTCCTTCACCGCGACCCTCGACGGCGCCGGACAGATGTCCCAGATCGCCCCCGGGTACCTGCGCATCGTGGCGGGCGGCGAGGAGATCGCGCGGTATTCCTTCAGCGGCGCGGAGTTCTCCACCGAGCGGGCCGTGATGCTCGGTGACTTCTACTTCAAGGACGGCTGGCGGTTCGCCGCGGTCGGGCAGGGCTTCGACGGCGGCCTGGAGGCGCTGCTGAAGAACTTCGGCGGCGAGGTGCTGGAGGAGGAGGCGCCTGCCGCCCCGCAGCAGCCGCAGACCGGCGCCGCCCCCGGCTTCGCCCCGCCCGCCCAGGGCACGGCCCCACCGTCGTTCGCCGCGCCCAGCGCCCCCGCTCCCGCGCCTGCTCCGGCCCCGCAGCCCGCCGCCCAGGGCTTCGCCCCGCCGCCCGGCGGCACCCCGCCGCAGGGCTTCACCCCGCCCGGCCAGACGCCGCCCCCCGCGGGGAACGTACACGGCGCTCCGACGGTCATCGCCCCGCTCGCCCCGCCCGCCGGCGGCACCGTCCCGCCCCCGGCCCCGGCCCCCGCGCCGTACGGCCACCCGCAGCAGCAGCCGGCGTACGGCCAGCCGCCGCAGCCGTCCTACGGCGGCCAGCCCACCGCGTCCATGCCCCCGGGCTACGGCCAGCAGCCGCCCTCCTACGGCGGTCAGCCCACCGCGCCCATGCCGCAGGGCTACGGCCAGATCCCCGGCCAGCAGCCCGCCGGCTACGGAGTGCCGCAGGGCGCCCCGCAGGGCGGCGCCGGTGTGACGGCCGCGCTGCAGGCGTTCAAGGAGACGCCGACCGGGCAGCGCTGGACGCAGCAGAACAAGAAGCTCATCCGTGTCGACCTCGGCATCGGCGGCCAGCCGGTGCTGGCGCGGCAGGGCAGCATGGTGCTGTACCAGGGCAAGGTCGACTTCGGCTACAAGGGCGCCGGTTTCGCCGGGCGGATCGTCGGCAGCGCCACCGGCCAGGAGATGCAGCTGATGCGCTGCACCGGCCAGGGCCAGGTGTTCCTCGCCGAGAACTCCACCCATCTGCACCCCGTCGAGCTGCAGGGCGACGCGATCTGCGTCTCCGCGGAGAACGTCCTCGCCTTCGACGAGGGCCTGCAGTACGAGGTCCGCCGCATCGAGGGCCACGGCATCCCCGGCGGCGCGCTGTTCACCATGCAGTTCCAGGGCACCGGCACGATCGTCGTCAAGACGCACGGCACGCCCGTGGTCCTGCCGGTCACACCGACCACGTTCGCCGACTGCAACGCCGTCGTCGCCTGGTCGGCCGCCTCCCAGGTGATCGTCTCCAGCCAGGTCCGGATGCGCCGCAACGCCTACCCGGGCGACACCGGCGAGAGCGTCAACCTCCAGTTCCGGGGCGCGCCCGGCAACTTCATCGTCGTCCAGCCGTACGAGGTCTAAAGGGAGCCCGTCATGAACCAGCCGCTCGCGGGCTACGCCCCCGCACCCGTCACCGCCCGCATGGAGAACCACGGCAATCACATGCTGAAGGTCGCCATGCAGACCGGAAACGACCTCCTCGCGCGCGTGGGCTCGATGGTCGCCTACGAGGGGTTCATCCAGTACGAGCCCAACCCGCCGGCCGTGCGCCAGATCGCCCGCGACTGGATCACCGGCGAGGGCGCGCCCCTGATGAAGTGCTCCGGCGACGGACTGCTCTACCTCGCCGACTACGGCGCGAACGTCGTCGTGATCAACCTCAACGGCGACGGCATCTCCGTCAACGCCACCAACCTGCTCGCCTTCGACGCGCATCTGACGTGGGGCGTCGAGCGGGTCAAGGGGCTCGCGAAGTTCGCCGGGCAGGGGCTGTGGAACACGAAGATCTCCGGACAGGGCTGGGTGGCGCTGACCTCCCGGGGCAAGCCGATCGTCGTCGACTGCGGCGGCGGCGAGGACGAGACGTACGTCGACCCGGACGCGCTCGTCGCCTGGTCGCCGAACCTGCGGGTGAAGGGCAAGCGCAGCTTCAAGGCGCAGTCGCTGATCGGCCGGGGCAGCGGAGAGGCCTACCAGATGGCGTTCTCCGGCCAGGGCATCGTCGTCGTCCAGCCCAGCGAGGACAGCACCGACCGCATCCGGGTCCGGGGCTGAGGGGGAGTCAGAAAGCCATGCAGAGCCCGCTTTTCGCGCACAACGACCTGCAGACCCAGGAGCGCTGGAGTCTGCAGAACTCGCAGCTGCTCCGGGTCGTCCTGGAAGGCCACGACGACATTCTCGCCCGCAAGGGCACCATGGTCGCCTACCAGGGCCTCGTCGAGTTCGACGCCGAGTACCGCAGCAACAACCAGGCACGCGCGCGTGCGTACACCGGCGAGGGCCTGGACCTGATGCGCTGCCACGGGCAGGGCACGGTGTACCTCGCCAACCTCGCCCAGCACGTGCACATCATGGACGTCGAGCAGGACGGGCTGACCGTCGACAGCTCCTACGTCCTCGCCATGGACTCCTCGCTGCACCACGAGGTCATCGCCGTCGACAGCCTCTACGGCATCTCCGGCTCCGGGAAGTACCAGCTGAACATCACCGGGCGCGGCAGGGTCGCCCTGATGACCTCGGGCGCGCCGCTGCTGATGCAGGTCACACCCGACAAGTACGTCAACTGCGACGCGGACGCGATCGTCGCCTGGTCCACCGGGCTGCGCGTGCAGATGCAGGCGCAGACGCACTCCTCCGGGGTGTGGCGCCGGCGCGGGAACACCGGTGAGGGCTGGGAGCTGAGCTTCATGGGGTCCGGGTTCGCGCTGGTCCAGCCCAGTGAGCTGATGCCGCCGCAGAACGCGGCGATCGGCCAGGGCCTCGCCGCCCAGTTCGGCATGGGACAGCACGGCGCGCGGGCGCAGAACCAGGGGAACGTCTGGAGCTGAGGACGAGGTGCGGGGTGACCGCCGGGCGGTCACCCCGCATCCGTTCACAGCCGGGCGCGTGTCGCTTCCAGCAGCCGCACGACCGATGCGTCGGCCACGTCCCCCACCTCGTCGTAGCCGAACCAGCGCAGGTCGAGCGACTCGTCGCTGATCGCCTCGACGGCGCCGGCCGGAGCGAGCGCCGCGTACTGGACGTCGAGGTGCCAGGCGCAGGGCGTGCGGTGCCGGTCCAGACGCACCGGGCTGCTGTGCAGCAGGCGCAGCGAGGAGATGCCGGACTCCTCCGTGGCCTCGCGGAGCGCGGCATCCGCGAGCGTGCTGTCGCTCTGCTCGCAGTGCCCGCCCATCTGAAGCCACATGCGCAGTTTCTTGTGGAGCGTGAGCAGGACCTGCTCACGCTCCGGGTCGATCACCAGGGCGCTCGCCGTGATGTGCCCGTCGGTGCAGCTCTTCCACATCCCGCCGGGGTGAGCGCCCAGGTGGTCCAGATAGGCCTGACGAAGATCGTGCTGGGTCTCGTAGGTCTCCAGCACCCGGACCGCGTCGCAGTGCAGAGTCACTCGGAGTCGTCGTCCTTTTCCGGCTTGCTGGCGGAGCCGTCCGCGGCCTCGCCCAGCATCTTGTCCAGCTCGGAGAAGTCCAGCTGCTCGCGGTGCACGAAGCCGTCCGGGTCGTCCAGGTCGGTCGCCGTCGGCAGCATGTCCGGGTGGGCCCACAGGCCGTCCCGGCCGTCGACCCCGCGCGCGTCCGTGAGCGAGGCCCACAGGCGGGAGGCGTCGCGCAGCCGGCGCGGGCGCAGCTCCAGGCCGATCAGCGTGGCGAACGTCTGCTCCGCGGGGCCGCCGGTGGCACGGCGGCGGCGCAGGGTCTCGCGCAGGGCGTCGGCGGACGACAGACGCGGCTTCGCGGCCGCGTGGACCACCGCGTCCACCCAGCCCTCGACCAGGGCCAGAGCGGTCTCCAGACGGGCCAGGGCGGCCTTCTGCTCCGGCGTGTCCTCCGGCTGGAACATGCCCTGCTGCAGGGCGTCCTGCAGCTGCTCGGGGTTCTGCGGGTCGAACTGGCCGACCACGTCCTCCAGCTTGGCGGTGTCGACCTTGATGCCGCGCGCGTACCCGTCGACCGCCCCGAACAGGTGCGAGCGCAGCCACGGCACATGCGCGAACAGACGCTGGTGGGCCGCCTCGCGCAGGGCCAGGTAGAGCCGCACCTCCTCCTGCGGCACGCCGAGGTCCTTGCCGAAGGCCTCCACGTTGGCCGGGAGCAGCGCGGCCCTGCCGGCCGGGCCCAGCGGCAGGCCGATGTCGGTGGAGCCGACGACCTCGCCCGCGAGCACACCGACGGCCTGCCCGATCTGCGTGCCGAACATGGCGCCGCCCATCGAACGCATCATGCCGATCAGCGGGCCCGCCATGGCCTGCATCTCCTCCGGCAGGACGTCGCCCATGGCCGCGCCGACGCGCTCGGCGACCGGGTCGACCAGCTCCTGCCAGGCGGGCAGGGTGGCCTCCACCCACTCCGCGCGGGACCAGGCCACCGCCGAGGCCGAGCCCGAGGGCAGGGACGTCGCGTCGTCCAGCCACAGGTCGGCCAGGCGGACGGCCTCCTCGACCGCCTTGCGCTCGGCCTGGCCCACGCTCTGGTCCTTGGTGCCGTCCGGGGTGCCCTGGGCGACCGTCTGGCGGGCGATCTGCTTGGCCATGTCCCAGTTCACCGGGCCGCCCTCGTACGAGAGCATCTGGCCCAGCTGCTGGAACGCGGCGCCCAGGTCGGTGGGGTTCAGGGACCCGAACATGGCTGCGAGCGGATTGTCAGCACCAGGGCCGCCAAAGCCCCCGGCTCCGGGCAGGCCGCCGAAGCCGAACGGGTTGGCCGGTCCCTGCCCACCACCGCTCTGCTGGTCCTTCTTCTTGCCCTCGTCGCCGTCTTCCGGCTCCTCCGGCGGAAGGCCGAAACCGAATGGGGTGTCACTCACGGGATTCCTCGGCTGGTAAGGCCACCGGTTTCGCTCCGGCGGCGCGGCTGCCCGACAACACCACCCAGCGTAGACACCCGGACCCGATCGGGCCTCGGTGCTTCGCCCACGGAAGGCCTGCGGCAGGATGGATGCACCTGGTACGTACGCGTCAGTCGCGCTCGTACTGAAGACAACCGCTGGAGACGCCCGGTGAGTTCCCCAGATCCACAGGTTCGCGCAGCGCGAAACCCCTCAACCCCTTCCGCCGTCCGCGGCCCCGTCGTCGCGGTCACCGGCGCCGCCGGCGGCGTCGGCGCCCTGCTCACCGAGCGGCTCGCCGCCTCCGAGGAGATCAAGCAGGTCATCGCCATCGACGAGCGGCGCGGGGAGTGCGCCGCCGCCGTGTGGCACATCCTCGACGTGCGCGACCCCGCCATCGCGGACAAGCTGCGGGGCGCCGACGTGGTCGTCCACCTCGCGCTCGACCTCGATCTGGAGACCGATCCGGCGGCGCGCACCGCTTACAACGTCCGGGGGACACAGACCGTCCTGACGGCCGCCGCGGCGGCTGGCGTGCACCGGGTCGTGCTGTGCACCTCGGCCATGGTCTACGGCGCGCTGCCGGACAACGAGCTGCCCCTGTCGGAGGACGCCGAGCTGCGTGCGACCGCCGAGGCCACGGGCGTGGGGGACCTGCTGGAGATCGAGCGGCTGGCGCGGCGGGCGCCGCGGGCGCATCCGGGCTTGAACGTCACCGTCGTACGGCCCGCGGTGCTGGTCGGGGGCACGGACACGGCGCTGACCCGGTACTTCGAGTCGCCGCGGCTGCTCGTCGTCGCCGGGTCGCGGCCCGCCTGGCAGTTCTGCCACGTCGAGGACCTGTGCGGCGCTCTGGAGTACGCCGTCCTGGAGAAGGTCGACGGGGAACTGGCCGTCGGCTGCGACGGGTGGCTGGAGCAGGAGGAGGTCGAGGAGCTCAGCGGGATCCGGCGGATGGAGCTGCCGTCGGCGGTCGCGCTGGGCGCGGCGGCCCGGCTGCACCGGATCGGGCTCACGCCGTCCCCGGCGGGGGACCTGGCGTACACGATGTACCCCTGGGTGGTCAGCGGGAGCCGGTTGCACGACGCCGGGTGGCGGCCGCGGTGGACCAACGAGGAGGTCCTCGCGGAGCTGCTGGAGGAGGTCTCCGGACGGCACACGGTCGCCGGGCGGCGGCTCGGGCGCAAGGACGCCACGGCCGCGGGTGCCGCGGGAGCCACGGTGGCCCTGCTGGGCGCCGCCGCGGTGGTCCGGCGGGCCCGCAAGGCCCGGCGGCGCCTGTGAGGGGCGCCCGGGGCGCAGGAGTGCGGGGCCGCGTCGTACAAGCATCCAAGACGCCCCCCGCGCGTGCCTGGTGAATCTCGTATTTCCCCGTGTCACGGGGGTGCGGCACGATGGGAGGCATGGCACACGCGAACGAGCACCCCGGTGAGCAGGCGGCGCAGGATCCCATCAAGCTGATCGGCGTCCGGGAGACCGCGCTCTCCGTGGACGAGGTCTTCCAGGCCGTCGGGGACGACGCGGCCGGGGGTGTCGCGCTGTTCGTGGGGACCGTGCGCAACCACGACGGGGGCACCGACGTGGACGCCCTCGGGTACTCCTGCCACCCCAGTGCCGAGGCCGAGATGCGGCGGATCGCCGAGAAGGTCGTGGCCGAGTATCCGGTGCGGGCGCTGGCCGCCGTGCACCGCGTGGGGGACCTGCGGGTCGGAGATCTCGCCGTCGTGGTCGGCGTGGCCTGTCCGCACCGGGCCGAGGCCTTCGACGCCTGCCGCAAGCTGATCGACGACCTCAAGCACGAGGTGCCCATCTGGAAGCACCAGACGTTCTCCGATGGGACGGAAGAGTGGGTCGGCGCCTGCTGACGTGCGTCACTCGGGGCATCTGCGCCCCCCAGGTTGCGTAACCGGCCCCCTCGCGTGAGCGTTGTCAGTGCGGATGGTTAATCTGCTGATCAGTCAGTTGCGGACGCTCACGGCGTTGGGAGGCCGGCATGGGGGCGCTTGTCTGGCTGCTGATTCCGCTCGTGGCCGGGATCGGTGGCGGCCTGTGGGGCAGTTGGGCCAACCGCACCCGCAAGGTGCGCGGTGACGGCCCCGAACTGGACGGCTACGCCCGGTTCCGCGAGGCCATGGAGAAGTCCCACACGGGAGCCGGCGGCGCCTGACGGGGGTGCCCTGACGGCCCGCTGACACAGCCGTCCCGTACTGTCGTGGCATGCCACGCCGCACCGCGACGATGCTCGCCTCCACCCTGATGCTGATCGCGCTCCTGTGCGCGGGAGTGCTCATCCCCGTGCCGTACTCGGAGATGTCTCCCGGCCCGACCGTGAACACGCTGGGGGACCACGACGGCGAGCCGGTGCTGCAGATCACCGGGCACCGGACGTACCGCACCGACGGCCACCTGAACATGACGACGGTCCGGGTGACCAGCGCGGACTTCCGGATGAACCTGGTGGAGGCGGTCTACGGCTGGCTGGCGCGCGACAGCAAGATCGTGCCGCACGACACGCTCTACCCGGACGGCAAGACCGAGGAGCAGTCCACCCAGGAGAACGCCGAGGAGTTCAGCCAGTCCCAGGAGAGCGCCAAGGTCGCCGCCCTGAAGGAGCTGGGCGTTCCCGTGAAGTCCTGGGTGATCGTCTCCACCGTCGTCAAGGGCTCGCCGGCCGAGGGCAGGCTGCACGCCGGTGACGTGATCAAGGCCGTCGACGGTACGGCCGTGAAGCAGCCCTCCGACGTCGCCAAGCTCGTCACCAGGCACAAGCCCGGGCAGAAGGTCGTGTTCACCGTCGTCCCCGTCAAGGAGCAGGCGGCCGCCGAGAAGGCGCACCGGACGGCGACGAAGACCCAGGACGTCACGATCACCACGGCCACCTCCGACGACAGCGGCGCCAAGCGGGCCATCGTCGGGATCTCCGCCGGGACCGACCACACCTTCCCGTTCACCATCGACATCAAGCTCGCCGACGTCGGCGGGCCGAGCGCCGGCCTGATGTTCGCCCTCGGCATCTACGACAAGCTGACCCCGGGCAGCCTGACCGGCGGCAAGTTCGTCGCCGGCACCGGCACCATCGACGACAACGGCACCGTCGGGCCGATCGGCGGCATCGACATGAAGACCGTCGGCGCGCGCGACAAGGGCGCCCAGTACTTCCTGACCCCGGCCGACAACTGCGCGGCCGCCGCCAAGGACACCCCGAGCGGGCTCAGGCTGGTGAAGGTCAAGACGATCGGGGACGCGCTCGACGCGCTCAAGGACATCCGCAGCGGGAACACCGGGGCGCTGCCCACCTGCGCCAAGAGCTGAGCCGGTCATGACACGGCTGGGGGCGCCCCCCGACGCAGGGGCGCCCCCATCGCCGTACCGCGCCGGGCGGGATCAGTCCGCGAACGTCGCCGCCAGGGCCTCCGCCAGTCCGGGCACCAGGTCCGGGCCCGTCAGGACCTCCGTCGGGGAGTCCTTCTCGCGCAGTCGCAGAGCCGACTCACGGCCCCCGTCGCGCAGCACCGCGACGGTCATCCGCACCTCCTGACGCTCGGGGTGCTCGGCCACCCACTTGGCCAGCTTCGCCTCGCTGAGGTTCTTCGGGACCTGCGCCTCGGCGGACGGCGGCAGCATCAGGCGCTCCACCGACAGCGCGCAGCCGGTCACGGCGTCGGGCCAGGCGATGGTGCCGAGGAATTCGTCCAGCGGCTTGCCGGACGGGATCTCGTCCTGCTCGATCGGGGTGAGACCGGTGGGGGCGGACGCGTCCTCAAGGCCCAGCTGGGCCGCCAGCGCGGGTTCCTGGGTCCGCAGCCGTGCGGTGTCGACAAGGGCGAAGAGGCGGGCGGGCTGGTCCCAGCCGAGGCCGGAGACGTACTCGTCGATCTCGAGTACGGCCCGGGTGAGCGGGCTCGCCGCCATGGGAGTGTTGGACATGGTCACAATCCTGCCTCGTTCCTCACCGGAATCGGGAACCGAGCAGCGCGTGAGTAAGTTGCATAGGTGTTGGCCCGCGATCACGGGGGGCAACCGAGGGTCCGCGAACACGAGGGCCTGACGGATCGACAGCGACTTCGAGGTGCGCACCTTGGCTTTCCAGATGCCGGACCGCGGCGGAGGCCCGACGGGACCACGGATCAGAGCGGGCCGCCCGTCCCGGCGGGCGAGGACCCTGCTCATGACACTGGGCGTCCTGGCCGTGCTCGGCATGGCGTTCACCATGTTCGCGGGCTTCTGGACGGACTGGCTGTGGTACCGGTCGGTGCACTACTCGTCCGTGTTCACGACCACGCTCTGGACCAAGATCGGCCTCTTCTTCGTCTTCGGTCTGCTGATGGCGGTCGCGGTGGGGGTCAACATCTGGCTGGCGCACCGGCTGCGCCCCCCGCTGAGTGCCATGTCCATGGAGCAGCAGAGCCTCGACCGCTACCGGATGGGCGTCGCGCCGTACAAGAAGTGGCTGCTGCTCGCCGTCACCGCGCTCGTCGGGCTGATCGCCGGCGCCTCCGCGGCCGGCCAGTGGCGGACCTGGCTGCTGTGGGTCAACGGCGTGCCCTTCCACCAGAAGGACCCCCAGTTCCACCTCGACGTCTCCTTCTACACCTTCGACCTGCCCTGGTACCGCTTCCTGCTCGGCTTCGGCTTCGCCACCGCCATCCTGTGCCTGATCGCCGCCGCGCTCACGCACTACCTGTACGGCGGGCTGCGCGTCACCAGCCCCGGCGCACGCGCCACCGCCGCCGCGACCGGACATCTGTCGGTGCTGCTCGGCGTCTTCGTCGCCCTGAAGGCGGTCGCCTACTGGCTCGACCGGTACGGCCTGGCCGTCAAGTCCAGCGACTTCAAGGCCACCGATGACTGGGCCGGCCTGCGCTACGTCGACGCCAACGCCTATCTCCCGGCGAAGACGATCCTCTTCTGCATCGCCGTCATCTGCGCGCTGCTCTTCTTCGCCACGCTGTGGCGGCGCACCTGGCAGCTGCCGGTCATCGGCTTCGGCCTGATGGTCCTCTCGGCGATCCTGATCGGCGGGCTGTACCCGGCGATCGTGCAGAAGTTCCAGGTCCAGCCCAACGAGCAGGCCAAGGAAGCCCCGTACGTCCAGAAGAACCTCAAGGCGACCCGCGAGGCGTACGGCATCGACGCCACCAAGGTCAGCGAGTACCCGGGCAAGTCCAGCACCCCGGACAAGTCCACGCTGCGCGCCAAGGTCGGTGACGCCGCCAGCATCCGCATCATGGACCCGAACGTCGTCTCGCCGACGTTCCAGCAGCTCCAGCAGATCCGCAACTACTACGGCTTCCCCACCAACCTCGACGTCGACCGGTACCCCACCAAGGACGGCAAGGACCAGGACACGGTCATCGGCCTGCGCGAGCTGAACCTGGACGGCGTCCCGAAGAACAACTGGATCAACGACCACTTCCGCTACACGCACGGCTACGGCGTGGTCGCCGCCAAGGGCACCGAGGCCGCCGACGGCCAGCCGGTCTTCACCGAGAAGGACCTGCCGTCCAAGGGCGACCTGCCCCGGTACGACCAGCGCATCTACTACGGCGAGAAGACCACCACCTACTCCATCGTCGGCGGACCCCAGAAGGAGGTCGACTACTCCGACGACAAGGGGGAGAAGACCACCAGCTACACCGGAAAGAGCGGGGTCAACCTCGACAACCCGCTCAACCGGGCCGCGTACGCGGTGGCGTTCAACGAGCCGCAGATCCTCTACTCGGGCGCGATCGGCAAGGGCTCGCGGATCCTGTACAACCGCACGCCCAAGGAGCGCGTCGAGGCGGTCGCCCCCTGGCTGACCATCGACGGCGACGCCTACCCGGCCGTCGTCAACGGCCGTATCCAGTGGATCGTCGACGCGTACACGACGTCGAACGGCTACCCGTACTCCTCCCGTACGACCCTCGGTGACACCACGGCCGACTCGCTGACCGCCACCAACAACTCGCGCACCGTGGTGGCCCAGCAGAACCAGGTCAACTACATCCGCAACTCGGTGAAGGCGACCGTCGACGCGTACACCGGCGACGTCAAGCTGTACCAGTGGGACACCCAGGACCCGGTGCTGAAGACCTGGATGAGGGCCTTCCCCGGTACGGTGCAGCCGCGCACCGCCATCTCCGCGGACCTGATGGCCCATCTGCGCTATCCGCAGGACCTGTTCAAGGTCCAGCGCGAGCTGCTCACGCGGTACCACGTGACGGACGCGCAGACGTTCCTCACCGGCAGCGAGGTCTGGCAGGTCCCCGACGACCCGGCCAACGACTCGGGCAGCGCGGTGCCGCCGTACTACCTGAGCATGAAGATGCCCGACCAGAGCCAGGAGGCGTTCTCGCTGACGTCGACGTACACGCCGAACGGGCGGGACAACCTCAGCGCGTTCATGGCCGTCGACTCCGATCCGCGCACCAGTGACTACGGCAGGATCAGAGTGCTGAAGCTGCCGACCAGCACCACGGTCGACGGACCCAAACAGGTGCAGAGCAAGTTCAATTCCGAATCGGACATCGCCGAGACCATCAGCCTGCTCAGCCGCGGGCACTCGAAGGTCGAGTACGGCAATCTGCTGACGGTGCCGCTCGACGACGGACTGCTGTACGTGGAGCCGGTCTACGTCCGCGGCGGTTCGCTGAAGTACCCGTTGCTGAGGAAGGTTCTGGTCACCTACGGCGGCAAGACCGCCTTCAAGGACACCCTGGACGAGGCCCTCGACGCCGTGTTCGGGGTGGCCGGTTCGACCACCCCACCGGACACCGGCACCACCAACCCGCCCACGTCCGCCAACCCGAACGTCCAGCAGGCCCTCGACGAAGCCCAGAAGGCCTACGACGCCGGGCAGAAGGCCCTGCAGAAGGCGGACGGGCCGGACTGGACCGCGTACGACAAGGCCCAGAAGGACCTGAAGGACGCACTGAAGCGGGCACAGGAGGCGGAGGCCAAGGCCGGCCGGTCCGGCAGTGGCAAGAACGGCGGCGACAAGAACGGCGACGGCAAGAACGGCGGCGGGACCAAGAGTTGATCAAGCCCCCTCCGCGCCGTGGTACGGTTACAGGGCAACGGCGCGGGGTGGAGCAGCTCGGTAGCTCGCTGGGCTCATAACCCAGAGGTCGCAGGTTCAAATCCTGTCCCCGCTACTGCAGGCGAAGGCCCGGATCCCAAGGGATCCGGGCCTTCGTGGTGTGCGAACTCATGTACTGGGGGGAGGGACGGCCGCGCCGCCGTGGGGAGTTGAGCGGTGTGTGTTTGACTTGTCTCCCTGTGGGCATGTCGACAAAACGCTGAAGTGACCTCACGGGCTGCGGTATACCGGGTGTACCCAGGTTGCAGGTGGTGCGACGATGGACGTTATGGGGGACAAGGCAACTCTGTTCGAGTCAGGGCGATTTGTGCAGTCTTCCGGTGAAGAGCCGTCCCGTGACGAGTTGAGCGACATGGGGGACGCCGCGGAGGAAGTACGCCTCGGGCTGGCCGCGCAGAGCGGTGACGCCGAGGCGGCGAGCGTCCTCGGAGCCATGCTGCTGCGCCGTGGCGACCTCGACGGAGCCGAACCCCACCTGCGGGCCGCCACCGCGGCCGGCGACCGGGCCGCCGCCAACAACCTGGGCGTCCTGCTGCATCAGCGCGGCTACCCCGAGGAGGCCGCCGGCTGGTGGCGTGTCGCCGCCGTCGCCGGGTCCGCCGCCGCCGCGCACGCGCTGGGCCGTCATCACCGTGAGCGCGGGGACGAGCCCGCCGCCGAGTACTGGCTGCGCCAGTCCGCCGAGCAGGGTCATGCCCTCGGCGCCTACGCGCTCGCCGACCTGCTGGAGCACCGCGGGGACGTCGGCGCCGAACACTGGATGCGGGCCGCGGCCGAGCGCGGGCACCGGGAGGCCGCCTACCGGCTCGCCCGCGTCCTCGACCGCGGGGCCGGGCACGGGGAGGAGGACGGCGCTGACAACGCTGTCGCGGAGGCCGAGCAGTGGTACCGGCAGGCCGCCGCGCGCGGCCACCGCCGCGCCGCGCTGCACCTCGGCGCGATCCTGGAGAAGCGCGGCGAACTGAAGGAGGCCGGGCGCTGGTACCTGACCTCGGCCAAGGACGGCGAGCCCCGGGCCGCCTGCGCGCTGGGCTTCCTGCTGCGCGACGCAGGGGACACCGAGAGCGCGGCCGTGTGGTGGCTGCGCGCAGCCCAGGACGGCGACGGCAACGCGGCCAACGCGCTCGGCGCGCTGCACGCCGAGCGGGGCGAGACCCAGACCGCCGAACGGTGGTACCGGGCGGCGCTGGACGCCGGTGACGACAACGGCGCCTACAACCTCGGGCTGCTCTGCGCCGAGCAGGGACGCACCGCCCAGGCCGAGCAGTGGTACCGGCGGGCCGCCTACGCCGGGCACCGGGAGGCCGCCAACGCGCTCGCCATCCTGCTGCTCCAGGGCGGTGACACCACCGGTGCCGAGCCGTGGTTCTCCAAGGCCGCCGAGGCCGGCAGCGTGGACGCCGCGTTCAACCTCGGGATCCTCTACGCCGGGCGCGGGGCGGACACGATGGCGCTGCGCTGGTACGAGCGGGCCGCCGCCGCCGGGCACACCGAGGCGGCACTCCAGGTCGGCATCGCCCGGCTGCGCGAGGGCGACGAGCAGGAGGCCGAGCGGCACCTGCGGTGCGCGGCGGGCGCGGGCAGCGCGGAGGCGGCGTACCGGCTGGCCACGCTGCTCGACGCGCGCCGGCCGCCGGAGCCGGCGCATGAGCTGGGCGAGATCGTGCACGAGAAGACCGAGTGCGAGGAGTGGTACGAGCGGGCGGCGGCCCAGGGGCACCGGCGGGCCCAGGTTCGGGTCGGCATGCTCGCGGCGGCACGGGGAGACGTGGTCGAGGCGGCCCGGTGGTACCGGGCGGCGGCGGAGGCCGGGTCGCGCAACGGCGCCTTCAATCTGGGGCTGCTGCTGGCGCGGGAGGGAAGCGAGCCGGAGGCGGCGGTGTGGTGGACGCGGGCGGCGGACGCGGGGCACGGCCGGGCGGCGCTGCGGCTGGCTCTGGTCTACGCGCGTCGGGGCGAGCTGGCGGAGGGGCAGAAGTGGGCGGACCGGGCGGTCGCGCTGGGGCCGGCGGAGGTCTCGGAGCGGGCGGGGCGGCTGAGGGACGCCCTGCGTGAGGAGCTGTCCGCTTGATCGGCACCCGCCAGGGGCCGCGCGGAAGTGACCCCGGCCACTGTGCCCCCCATGGATTTGCTTCCGTCTGCTTCTTCCGCGTAATGTCGTGTTCACCGACGCGGGGTGGAGCAGCTCGGTAGCTCGCTGGGCTCATAACCCAGAGGTCGCAGGTTCAAATCCTGTCCCCGCTACTGAAGGCCGAGGGTCGGAATCCAGAAATGGGTTCCGGCCCTCGGTCGTTTGTGCCCCACGAAGGGGCACGGGGATACGAAGAAGCCCCGGCGGATGCCGGGGCTTTCGGGGAGAAGTGGCGCGTTACGCCTTCGCGCACTCCGGGCACAGCCCGCGGTACGTCACCTCGACGTCCGACACGGTGAAGCCGAACCGCTCCGTGTCGGGCAGGTCGGCGAGCGGGTTGCCCGTGGGGTGGACGTCACGGATCGCGCCGCACAGGGCGCAGACCAGGTGATGGTGCGGCCGGTGCGCGTTCGGGTCGTAGCGCTTGGCGCGCTTGTCCGTCGTGACTTCCAGTACCTCGCCGAGGGAGACCAGCTCGCCCAGCGTGTTGTAGACGGTGGCCCGGGAGATCTCGGGCAGCTTCGCGACAGCACGAGCATGGACCTCGTCGGCCGTCAGATGCACATGATCGCCGTCGAGGACCTCGGCCACGACGCGCCGCTGCGCGGTCATCCGCCATCCGCGTCCACGCAGCCGTTCCAGAAGGTCGCTCATGGCCACCAGCCTAACAGGAAGACGTACCAGCTCGGGAATAGGTGTGACTTTGGAACATTGTTTGACTTAGATCTAGTCCAATGTAGGATCGGGGACGGCTTTGGCCACAGGACAGGACTGGGACAGGACTAGTCAGCGATGACGCAGGAGGCGCACGTGACGCAGGGACCGCTCACCACGGAGGCCGGTGCTCCGGTCGCCGACAACCAGAACAGCGAGACGGCGGGCGTCGGCGGGCCGGTCCTGGTCCAGGACCAGCTGCTGCTGGAGAAGCTGGCCCACTTCAACCGGGAGCGCATCCCCGAGCGGGTCGTCCACGCGCGCGGCGCGGGTGCGTACGGCACCTTCACGGTGACCGCTGACGTCACGCCGTACACCCGCGCCGCCTTCCTCTCCGAGGTCGGCAAGGAGACCGAGGTCTTCCTGCGCTTCTCGACGGTGGCCGGCAACCTGGGTGCGGCGGACGCCGTCCGTGACCCGCGTGGATTCGCGCTGAAGTTCTACACCGAGGAGGGCAACTACGACCTCGTCGGCAACAACACCCCGGTGTTCTTCATCCGGGACGCGATCAAGTTCCCGGACTTCATCCACACCCAGAAGCGCGACCCCTACACCGGCAGCACCGAGGCCGACAACGTATGGGACTTCTGGTCGCTGTCGCCGGAGTCCACGCACCAGGTGACCTGGCTGTTCGGCGACCGTGGCATCCCGGCCTCGTACCGGCACATGGACGGCTTCGGCTCGCACACCTTCCAGTGGAACAACGCGGCCGGTGAGGCCTTCTGGGTCAAGTACCACTTCAAGACCGACCAGGGGATCAGGAACCTCACGGCGGAAGAGGCCGAGGTGCTCGCGGGCAAGGACCCCGACTCGCACCAGCGCGACCTGCGCGAGGCGATCGAGCGGGGCGAGTTCCCCAGCTGGACCGTGGGTGTGCAGATCATGCCGGCGGCCGACGCGGCGACGTACCGCTTCAACCCGTTCGACCTGACCAAGGTGTGGCCGCACGCGGACTACCCGGTCATCGAGATCGGCAGGCTGGAGCTGAACCGCAACCCGCAGAACGTCTTCGCCGAGGTCGAGCAGTCGGTCTTCAGTCCCGCCCACTTCGTGCCGGGTATCGGTCCCTCGCCGGACAAGATGCTCCAGGGTCGCCTGTTCGCGTACGGCGACGCGCACCGCTACCGCGTCGGCATCAACGCCGACCACCTGCCGGTGAACCGCCCGCACGCCACCGAGGCGCGCACCAACTCCCGTGACGGCTTCCTGTACGACGGACGGCACGGCGGGGCGAAGAACTACGAGCCGAACAGCTTCGGCGGGCCGCAGCAGACCGGGCGCGCCCTGTGGCAGCCCACCTCCGTCGACGGCTCCACCGGCAACCACCCGACGCCGGTACACGCCGAGGACGACGACTTCGTGCAGGCGGGCGCCCTCTACCGGCTGATGTCGGAGCAGGAGAAGGAGCGGCTGGTCGCGAACCTGGCGGGCTTCATCGCCAAGGTCTCGCGCGAGGACATCGCCGAGCGCGCGATCGGCAACTTCCGCAACGCCGACGCCGACTTCGGCAAGCGGCTGGAAGCGGCGGTGCAGGCGCTGCGCGGCTGAGCCGGCGGCACGGCCCGTGCTGCTGGGCGGGCCGGACCCCACGGTGCTCGGGGTCCGGCCCGTTCCGCGTGCTCGGAGCGCGCTCGGCGCGTGCCGCTGTGCGTGTGCTGCTGTGGTGTGCTGCTGTGCGTACGTGTCCGGACGTGCTCAGAGCGCCGCCGCGGGTTCGCGGGCCGGGGCCCAGCAGCGGATGATGTCGCGGACCGAGACGATGCCGGCGACCTCGCCGCGGTCGAGGACGACCAGGTGCCGGAAGCCGCCGTGCGCCATGGTGCGGGCGGCCTGCTCCAGGGTCCAGGTCGGGGCGGCGAAGACGACGTCGGTGGTGGTGTGGGCGTGGGTGCGTTCCGTGTCTGGGTTCTGGCCGAGGCCGACGGAGTTGAGGATGTCGCGTTCGGTGAGGATGCCGATGCCGCCGGCGTCCGGGTCGAGGACGACGGCGGCGCCGACGCGGCGGGCGGACATCAGGGCGGCTGCCTGGCGGAGCGTGTGGGCGGGGCCGACGGTGAGGATCACCGTGCTCATGGCGTCTCGGACGAGCATGGAAGGGGCCACCTCCTAGGAATCCCTGCGATTGTGTAGGGATTCACAAATTCACAAGTGGGGGTGGCTTCAGAGTGCCAGGTAAAGGAGGGGTCAACAAGAGGGCGCGCGACGCCAGTTGGGGGCGTGTGCGGGTTCCTCCTGTGTCTCACTGGCGCCGGTTGAGATACCCCAGCAACTCGTGGTGCAGCAGCCCGTTGGACGCGGCCGCGTTCCCGCTGTGCGGGCCCGGGCGGCCGTCGAGGCCGGAGAAGGAGCCGCCCGCCTCCGTGACGATGATCGCGTTGGCGGCCATGTCCCACAGCGACAGCTCGGGCTCCGCGCAGATGTCCACGGACCCCTCGGCGACCATCATGTAGGGCCAGAAGTCGCCGTACGCGCGCGTGCGCCACACCTCCCGGGTCAGGTCCAGGAAGCCCTCCAGGTGGCCCCGCTCCTCCCAGCCGGAGAGGGAGGAGTACGCGAAGGACGCGTCCGCGAGCGTGCCGACCCGGGAGACGTGGATGCGGCTGGCGGAGGTCAGGCTGCGGCCGGTGAAGGCGCCATGGCCCTTCGCGGCCCACCAGCGGCGGTTCAGCGCGGGGGCGGAGACGACGCCCACGACCGGCTGGTAGCCCTCCTCGCCCGCTTCCATCAGGGAGATGAGCGTCGCCCAGACGGGGACACCGCGGACGTAGTTCTTGGTGCCGTCGATCGGGTCGATCACCCAGCGGCGGGGGCCGGTGCCCTCGATGCCGTACTCCTCGCCGAGGATCGCGTCCCTCGGACGGGCGCGCTGGAGCTGGCCGCGGATGAGTTCTTCCGCCGCCTTGTCCGCCTCGCTCACCGGGGTCATGTCCGGCTTCGTCTCCACCTTCAGGTCGAGTGCCTTGAAGCGGTCCATGGTGGCGGCGTCGGCGGCGTCCGCGAGGACGTGGGCGAGGCGCAGGTCGTCCAGGTAGTCCGGCATGCAAGGCACGGTATCTGCCGCGGCCGGTACGGGGCCAGCAGGGCCGGGAGGTGTCGGGGCGGCCGGTGCCGCGGCCGGATGCCCGGCGGTGCCGTGTCCGGACCGGCCGCGAACGAACCCCCGTGAACCCTTGACAGTGCATACAAGCGCGTCAAACCTGGGCGCAGAGCCGCTCTGTGCCAGGGAGGCGACGATGGCTGCTGCCCGGGAGTCCCTGCTGGACGCCGCCTGTACGGCCCTCGCGCGCCGGCCGTGGTCCATGGTCCGGATGGTCGAGGTGGCCGCGGCGGCCGGAGTGTCCCGGCAGACCCTCTACAACGAGTTCGGCAGCAAGGACGGGCTGGCCCGCGCCCTGGTGCGGCGGGAGGCCGACGGCTATCTGGCCGGGGTGGAGCGGGCCCTCGCCGGCCCCGGGGAGCCGGCCGAGCGGCTCATCGCCGTGGTCGAGTGGACGAGTGCCGCGGCGCGGGAGAACGCCCTGGTACGGGCCATGCTCACCGGCTGCTGGAGCGAGCGGCTGCCCACCCCTCCGCTCGCCGCCGTGCCGTCCACCTCCTCGGTGCCGGCGCAGCGTCGCGCGGACGGGCCGCTGCCGACGCCCCGTGACTTCGTCCGCATCGTGCGGGACCGCGCGGTCAGCGCTCTGGCGGGGCCCGCCGCCACCCCCGCCGACACCGCCGGACTGACCCGCCCCTGCGAACTCGTCGTGCGCCTCGCCCTGTCGTGCGTCGCCGCGCCACCGGGCGAGAGCGGGCTGGCCGAACTGGTCCGAGCGGTCGCCCCGCACCCGGTGGTGTGAGCGAGCGGTGGGGGCGTGCCGGGCCGCCCCCTCATGCGATCTCCGCCCCCGGCGCCCGCACCCCGCCGCCTGCTTCTTCAGCCACCCCGCCTTCGTGTGGTCGATGTCCGCCAGGCCCTCCGCGGCGTAGTTCGCGAGGCCGGAGCGGACGGCGAGGATCTCCGGGCGCCGGTGGAGCTCGATGGAGTGGCCGAGACGCCAGATCTCGGCGTCGGCCTGGTTGCAGAGCGTCCGAGCCGAACCGGTCGGGCGGCACGGTCGAGGAGGGGCCGGTCGACGAGGTCTTCGCCCGGCCCCGGCACCCGTACGTCCAGGTTGTCGGCCGTGCCCGTGCCGGACCCCACGCGGGAGCGGCACCGCACGCGGATCCTCCTGCCCGGCGATCCGCCGGGTCCGACCCGCCGCTACGACGGCTGCCGGTTCCGGGCGCGGTGTCCGCTGCACGCGGAGCTGACGGTGGACGAGCGCAAGCGGTGCGCGCACGAGGTGCCGGAGTTCGAGGGTGACGGAGCGGCGTGCCACTTCGCGAGGGCGCGGGAGGTGCTGTAGGGGGCGGCGGCCGAAGCGCCCGAAGGGGCGCGGGCCTAGTGCGCCGAGCCCGACAGCTGCAGGCCGATCACCCCGATGATGACCAGGCTGATCGAGACGATCTTCAGGGTGGAGACCAGGTCGCCCAGGAACACCATGCCGTAGATCGCGGTGCCGGCCGCGCCGATGCCGGTCCACACCGCGTACGCGGGGCCGACGTCCAGCTTCTTCAGGGACAGGGTCAGCAGCCCGAAGCTGCCGAGGGCGAAGGAGGCGAAGGCGACCGTCGGCCAGAGCCGGGTGAACCCGTGCGAGAGCTTCAGGCACACGGCGAAACCGGTCTCCAGAAACCCGGCCACTATGACCAGCAGCCACGCCATGTGCGGTCCTCCCGTTGATCCGGATCTCCGGCTCGGTGCGATTATGCACTTACCGGCCGCTCACCCGGCCAAACAACGCGGTGGTCAGTCGCCTTCCCTGCGCTCCCGCGTGGCCAGCAGCCGACGCAGGGAGAAGAGCCGCGCCGGATCCGCGTGGCCCTCCTCGACCCACGCGTCCAGCGCGCAGTCCTGCTCGTCGTGACTGCATGCGCGCGGGCAGCCCTCCGTGCCGGGTTCGAGGTCCGGGAAGGCGTGGATCACCCGGGACGGGTCGATGTGCGCGAGACCGAAGGAGCGGACGCCGGGGGTGTCGATGACCCAGCCGTCCTCGCCGGCCAGGGGCAGGGCCAGGGCCGAGGTCGTGGTGTGCCGGCCGCGGCCCGTCACCGCGTTCACACGGCCCGTCGTACGCCGTCGCTCCTTGGGGACCAGCGCGTTGACCAGCGTCGTCTTGCCGACGCCCGAGTGGCCCACGAACGCGGTGACCCTCCCGTCGAGATACTCCCGCACCCGGTCCGCCGCGTCCCCGTTCTCCAGCTCGTCGCGGCTGGTGACGACGTAGGGGATGTCGAGCGCGCCGTACAGCTCCAGCAGCTTGTCCGGCGGGGCCAGGTCCGACTTGGTCATCACCAGCAGCGGCTCCAGACCGCCGTCGAAGGCGGCGACCAGACAGCGGTCGATCAGCCGGGGACGGGGTTCCGGGTCGGCCAGGGCGGTGACGATCGCCAGCTGGTCCGCGTTCGCCACGACCACCCGCTCGAAGGGGTCGTCGTCGTCGGCCGTGCGCCGCAGCACCGACGTGCGTTCCTCGATCCGCACGATCCGGGCGAGCGTGTCCTTCTGACCGGACAGGTCGCCGACCAGGGCCACCCGGTCCCCGACCACCGCCGCCTTGCGGCCCAGTTCGCGGGCCTTCATCGCCATGACGACCCGGTCCTCGACGAGGCAGGTCAGCCGGCCGCGGTCGACCGTGAGGACCAGGCCCCCGGCGGCGTCCTCGTGCTTGGGCCGGATGTTCGTCCGCGGCCGGTTGCCCTTGCGGTTGGGACGGGTGCGGATGTCGTCCTCGTCGGTGTGCTTGCCGTAGCGGCGCATGGCGTGTCCCTACTGCCCGAGCATCCCGGTCCACAGCTCGGGGAAGTCCGGCAGGGTCTTCGCCGTGGTCGCCACGTTCTCGATCCGCACTCCCTCGACCGCGAGGCCGATGATCGCGCCGGCGGTCGCCATGCGGTGGTCGTCGTAGGTGTGGAAGACGCCGCCGTGCAGGGGGCGCGGGCGGATGTGCAGGCCGTCGGCGGTCTCGGTGACGTCACCGCCGAGCTCGTTGATCTCCTTGGTGAGCGCGGCCAGCCGGTCCGTCTCGTGCAGCCGCAGATGCGCCACGCCGCGCAGGGTGGAGGGGGAGTCCGCGAGGGCCGCGACCGCCGCGATGCCGGGGGTCAGCTCGCCGACGTCACCGAGGTCCACGTCGATCCCGTGGATGGCACCCGAACCGGTGAACACCAGCCCGGACTCGGTGAGTTCGCAGGAACCACCCATCTCGGTGAAGATCTCCCGCAGCCGGTCGCCGGGCTGGGTGGTGCGCTCCGGCCAGTCCGGGATCAGCACCTTGCCGCCCGTGACCAGGGCCGCCGCCAGGAACGGCTGGGCGTTGGACAGGTCCGGCTCGACCGTCAGGTCCCGGCCGAGCAGTGCGCCCGGTGTCACCCGCCACACGTTCGGCTCGCCGCCCGACTCCGGGGTGTCCACCTGGGCGCCGACCGCGCGCAGCATGTCGACGGTCATCCGGATGTGCGGCAGGGAGGGCAGCGAGGCACCGGTGTGGCGGACCTCGACGCCCTGGTTGAAGCGCGGACCGGACAGCAGCAGCGCCGAGACGAACTGGGAGGACGAGGAGGCGTCGACGGAGACCGGGCCGCCGTCCAGGGCACCGCCGCCGTGCACGGTCAGCGGCAGCGCGCCCCGGCCGTCGTCGTCGATCCGGGCGCCGAGCTGCCGCAGCGCGTCGATCACGCCGTGCAGGGGACGCTCGTAGGACCGCGGGTCGCCGTCGAACCGGACGGGACCGTCGGCCAGCGCGGCGACCGGGGGCAGGAAGCGCATCACCGTGCCGGCGTTGCCCACGTCGACCGTGGCCGGGCCGTGCAGGCCCGTCGGCAGCACCCGCCAGGCCTCGCCGGTGCCGTCGGGGCCGACCCCCTCCTCGATCTCCACGCCCATCGCACGCAGCGCGCCCGCCATCAGCAGCGTGTCACGGGAGCGCAGCGGCCGGCGCAGCCAGCCGGGCTCGGAGGCGAGGGCGGCCAGCACCAGCGCGCGGTTGGTGACCGACTTGGACCCGGGCACGTGGACCGTCGCGTCGACGGCTCCGCTCGCGTGCGGGGCGGGCCAGAGGGCGGTGGGTGCGGGGTTCACGGTCATGGGCCCCACTTTAGTGGCTGGGGGCGACCGGAGATCTCGATCAAAAGCGGTGAAACCCCGCGAAAACGCAGGCGGGCGGTGTGTCGCACCCGGGCGGAGTCCGCGGTCGGTGCGTCCCCGCGTCCCCGCGCGCCCGCGCCCCCCGTCCGGCCGTCACACCTCCAGCAGCCAGCGGCCCCCGCCGATCAGCGAGGACAGCGACACCGCGTGGAACAGGAACAGCCACAGCCCCGCCGGTACGTGCGTCAGACGCGACAGCTGGTCCGCGTCCGAGTCCCCCGCTCCGCCCGCCCGGCTCCCGCCCCCCGCGAACGACGCCTCGCGACCCCTCCAGCGCGACCGCTTCAGCTGCAGCTCGAAGGGCGGCCGTACCCCGCCGGACAGCAGGAACCACACCACCGCGTACGCGAACGCCGCCTGCACCTGGGGTCCGGCCAGCCAGGACACCAGCAGGAAGGCGCCGCCGGCCAGCACGACGGTCAGGACGCCGTACGCGTTGCGGATCATCACCAGCATCGCCACCAGCAGTGCCGTCGCCACCCACAGCAGCAGCGTGATGCGGCCCGCGGCCAGCAGGGCGGCGCCGCCCAGGCCCAGCAGCGAGGGCGCGGTGTAGCCCGCGGCGGCCGTCAGGATCATGCCGAGCCCGTACGGCTTGCCCCGGCTGAGGGTGAGGCCGCTGGTGTCGGAGTGCAGCCGGATGCCGGTGAGCTGCCGGCCGGTGAGCAGCGCGATCAGGCCGTGGCCGCCCTCGTGCGCGATCGTGATCGCGTTGCGCGATATGCGCCACAGGCGGTGCGGGACGACGACGGCGAGGGCGGCGGCCAGGGTGGCGAGCACCACCCACAGGTCCGGGTCGGGCTGGGTGCCGGTGAGCCGGTCCCAGAGGTCGGGCAGCGCGAGGGCGGCGAGGCTGTCCATGTCCGGCGATGGCTCCCTGTCGTCGAGTGGTGGTGGTCGGGTGGCGGGTGGGCCTGGCAGTGTGGCACGTATGTGCGGACGGTATGCATCGAGTCGTAGGCCCGAGGATCTCGCAGGAATCTTTGGGATCGAGACCGGGGTCTCCCCAGGGCGGGCGGAGCCGGGCCCCGGCGGGAGGGAGCCCGAGGAGACCCTGGCGCCGGACTACAACGTGGCTCCGACCAAGGAGGTCTTCGCCGTCCTCGACCGTCCCCTGAAAGACGCGGACTCCCCGCGCCCGGTTCGCCAGCTGCGCACGCTGAGGTGGGGACTGGTGCCGTCCTGGGCCAAGACGCCCGAGGGCGGTGCCCGGATGATCAACGCCCGCGCCGAGACCGTGCACGAGAAGCCCGCCTACCGCCGCGCCTTCGCCGCCCGGCGCTGCATCATCCCCGCCGACGGCTACTACGAGTGGGTCACCGGCGAGCAGGAGCGCGAGCTGGAGGTCGAGGGCAGGAAGAAGCGCCCGCGCAAGCAGCCGTACTTCGTGCTGCCGGCCGACGGCTCGGTGTTCGCGATGGCCGGGCTGTACGAGTTCTGGCGCGACCGGACCCTGCCCGACGACCACCCGCGGGCCTGGTGGGTCACCTGCTCCGTGATCACCACCGAGGCCGAGAAGACCCCGCTGGCCGTCGCCCCCGCCCAGGGCCCGCGCTCCCTGGCCGACATCCACCCCCGGATGCCGCTGATGCTCACCCCCGACCGCTGGGACGCCT
Source organism: Streptomyces durhamensis (assembly GCF_000725475.1). NCBI lineage: Bacteria > Bacillati > Actinomycetota > Actinomycetes > Kitasatosporales > Streptomycetaceae > Streptomyces > Streptomyces durhamensis. The sequence continues at coordinate 123,039 of NZ_JNXR01000007.1, read as the reverse complement.
GGCTCGACCCCTCCCGCACCGACCCCGACGACCTGCGCGCCCTCCTGGACCCGCCGCCGCCCGGGCTGATGCGTGCCTACCCGGTCTCCACGGCCGTCAGCAACGTCCGCAACAACGGCCCCGAGCTGCTGAAGGAGCTGGAGGCGCCGGAAGAGGGCACACTCTTCTAGCGTGATCGAAACTGTCGAGACCGAGGCCGGGACCGCGCGGCTCACCTGGCACCGGGCGGACGAGCCCCGGCTCGTGCTCGCCGCGAGCCACGGCGCCGGAGGCGGCATCGAGGCGCGGGACCTGCAGGCGCTCGCGCGCACGCTCCCCGCGCACGGTGTGACCGTCGCGCTGGTCGAGCAGCCCTGGCGGGTGGCCGGGAAGAAGGTCGCGCCGGCGCCGAAGACGCTGGACGCCGGATGGCGCGGGGTGTGGCCGGCGCTCGCCGGGCCGGGGCTGCCGGTGATCGCGGCCGGCCGCAGCGCGGGCGCCCGGGTCGCCTGCCGTACGGCGTCGGAGCTCGGCGCGCACGCCGTGCTCGCGCTGAGCTTCCCGCTGCACCCGCCGGGCAGGCCGGAGAAGTCCCGGGCCGGGGAGCTGCTCGGGGCGGGGGTGCCCACGCTGGTCGTGCAGGGCGGCAACGACCCGTTCGGGAAGCCGGCGGAGTTCCCCGAGGGCGACTTCGAGCTGACCGAGGTGCCGTACGGGGATCATGGCTTCGCCGTGCCCAAGCGCGCGGAGATCACCCAGGACCGGGCCCTGGAGATCATCACCGGGGCCGTGGCGCGGTGGCTCACCTCACTCGGGTGACGGGCGGGAATGCCCCGCGCCGGGGTGCTGTTGTGGCGGACAGAAGTGCTGAGGCCTCGGCACCGACGTCGTGGGAGAGGAAGTCCGCCGCATGGGTTCGACCGTATGCCCGAGCCGTGAGCGCCGCGCTGACCTGGACTGGACGGTGCTGCACTCGGCCAAGACCGCTCCTATTCGAGGGGCGGCAGGCACGGGTCGTGTTCTATCCTCCGAATCGAGTGGGACCGGTCTCGGTCCTGCCCGGGATCTTGAGGAGGTGGGTCCGGTCACCGGTACCGACGCAGGGACCGACAACGGCCAGGCGGAGCAGCCCGAGGGCCAGGGCGTGAGCGCGGAGACGAACTCCGAGTCCACCGCCGAGCGCAGTGCGCGCTTCGAGCGGGACGCGCTCGAATTCCTCGACCAGATGTACTCGGCCGCGCTGCGCATGACGCGCAACCCGGCCGACGCCGAGGACCTGGTGCAGGAGACCTACGCCAAGGCGTACGCGTCCTTCCACCAGTTCCGCGAGGGCACCAACCTGAAGGCGTGGCTGTACCGGATCCTCACCAACACCTTCATCAACTCCTACCGCAAGAAGCAGCGCGAGCCGCAGCGCTCCGCCGCGGAGGAGATCGAGGACTGGCAGCTCGCCCGCGCCGAGTCGCACATGTCGACGGGTCTGCGTTCCGCCGAGTCGCAGGCGCTCGACCACCTGCCCGACTCGGACGTGAAGGAAGCGCTGCAGGCGATCCCCGAGGAGTTCCGCATCGCCGTCTATCTGGCGGACGTCGAGGGCTTTGCGTACAAGGAGATCGCGGACATCATGGGGACACCCATCGGTACGGTGATGTCCCGGCTGCACCGGGGCCGCCGGCAACTGCGCGGCATGCTGGAGGACTACGCGCGTGAGCGCGGACTGGTCCCGGCGGGCGCCGGAGAGTCGAACGAAGCGAAAGGTTCGGGCTCATGAGCTGCGGAGACCCGCACGAGACGGACTGCAGTGAGGTCCTCGACCATCTGTACGAGTTCCTCGACAGCGAGATGCCGGACGTCGATCGCGACAAGTTCCAGCACCACTTCGAGGAATGCTCGCCGTGCCTGGAGAAGTACGGCCTGGAGCAGGCCGTGAAGAAGCTGGTCAAGCGGTGCTGCGGCCATGACGACGTGCCCGCCGACCTGCGCGCCAAGGTCATGGGGCGGATCGACCTGATCCGCTCCGGTCAGGCCGTGCCGGACCACGACGTGACCGTCACGCCGCAGGAGAGCTGACCACGCGGGTCGGCGCCGCCGTCACCCGAATGTGCTAATCCTCAGGTCATAAGCCCCGTACCCCCCGGTCCCCGCCCTAGGCTCCGAGCCTGGACAGGCATGGTCGGGGAGGGGTGCGATGGAGGCGGTACCGGCGAGGGCGCGCGGCTATGTGGCCGGTGCGGCCCTGCTGGCGCTGCTCTGCCTCCTGCCGCTGCCGGCGCTGCACACCCCCTGGTGGGCGCTCGGCCTGCTGGCCGCGCTCTACACCGCCAGCGAGTACGTCGTACGCCGGCGTTTCGGCGGCACCTTCCACCCCGTCCTGCTCGCCGGGGCGTTCCTGCTGCCGCCGCCGGCCGCCGCGCTCGTCCCGCTGCCCGCGGCCCTGCTCTCCCCGGTCGAGCACCGGCCCGCGCTGCCGCGGCGCCTGTGGCGGGCCGCGCAGCCCGCGCTCGCCGTGTGGGCCGCCGCCCGGGTGCACTGGGCGCTCGGCGGACGGGACGCCGTCGTCGGCTGCGACTTCCCGTACGCGCTGCTGCCCACCGGTGCGGCCGTCCTCGCGTTCTGCCTGGTCCTCAGCCTGCTCGACGGCGGCCTGCGCGTGGTCGCCCTGGGCGTTCCGCTGCGCCGGGCCTGGCGCGGGCTGCTGTCCCGTTCGCTCGCGCCGGTCGCGGTGCACGGACTCGCCGGGCTGATGATGGCCGTGCTGTGGCGCAGCCCGTACGGCCCGGTCGCCGCGCTGCTCGTGCTGCTGCCGATGTACGTGTCCTGGTGGATCTTCGCCCAGTACCACCGCGAACGCGCCGCCCACCAGGCCACCATCCGCGCCCTCGTGCAGGCCGTCGACATCAAGGACGGCTACACCCGCGGCCACAGCGAACGCGTCGGACAGGCCTCCGTGATGATCGCCCGGGAACTCGGCATGGACGACGAACGCGTCGAGACCCTGCGCTTCGCCGGCATCCTGCACGACGTCGGCAAGCTCGGCGTCCCCACCCGGCTGCTGCGCAAGGACGGCCCGTTGACCCCCGAGGAACGCCGGATCATCGAACTGCATCCCGAGTACGGCCATGAGATGGTCCGCGGGATCTCCTTCCTCGGCGAGGCCCGCGCCGCGATCCTGCACCACCACGAACGCCTCGACGGCAGCGGCTACCCGTACGGCCTGGTCGGCACCCAGATCCCCGAGTGCGCCCGGGTCGTCGCCGTCGCCGACGCCTTCGACGCGATGACCTCCACCCGCTCCTACCGCAGGGCCCGGCCGGTCGAGGTGGCCGTCGCCGAACTGGAGCGGTGCGCGGGCACCCAGTTCGACCCCCGTATGGTCACCGCGCTCGCCCGGGCCCTCGACCGGCACGGCTGGCACCCGGCCGTCACGGCCGACGAGACGGCGCGGGCGGTCCCGCCCCGGCAGCCGGTCGCCGGCTCGCGCAGCGGGGCACCGCGATGACCGCCCTGCGGATCGTGCACGCCTGCGCCGCGCTCACCGCCGCCGTGTGCCTCGGCGTCAGCCTGTGGGCCGGCCTGGCCGACCGGGGCGTGGCGCTCTCCTTCGGGGTGCTCATAGCCCTCGGGGAGCTGACCCGGTGGAGCGGGGCCCCGGTCCGGCAGGCCGCGCCGCTGGGCACCGCAGGATCCCTGTCGTACGCCCTGCTCGGCCCCGACGCGGGGCACCCGACGCTGCACGACGCGCCGCAGGTCGTCACCGTCGTCCTTGCCGCCTCCCTGCTCGGCGGCGTGCCGCACATCTGGTGCGGCCGCACCCCGACCCTCGACCACCTCGCCCGCCGTGTCCTGAGCGTCGGATTCGCCGCCGTCTGCTTCCAGCCCCTCTCCAACAAGGGCGTGTTCGCGTCCTGGAGCGGCCCCGCCTACGCGCTGCTGCTCGTCGCCCTCCTTGTCCTCACCGCCCTGTGCGACGCCGTCCTCGCCGCGGCCCTCGCCCACTCCCGCACCCGCTGGCCCTTCGGCCCGCTGCTGCGCGACGAGCTGCGCGGGCTGCTCGGCATCGGCTCCGCCGTCTGCGCGACCGGGGCGGTGATGGCGCTCGCGGTCGCCGTCGTCGGCCTGTGGGCGCTGCCCGTGTTCTGTCTGCCCCTGCTGCTCACCCAGTTGTCCGTGCGCCGGTACGCGGCCGTCCGCGCCATCACCCGGCAGACCATCGCCTCCCTCGCCCGCGCCACCGAGATCGCCGGATACACCCCCGCCGGGCACGCCCGGCGCGTCGCCGCGCTCGGTCTCGCCGTCGGCCGGGACCTGGGCCTGAGCGAGGGCGAGCTGACCGTCCTGGAGTACGCGGCCCTCATGCACGACATCGGCCAGCTCAGCCTGGTCGACCCGGTCCCGGCCGGTGCCACCGCCGGCCTGCCCCCCGCCGATCAGCGCCGCATCGCGCTGCTCGGCGGGGCCGTCGTACGGCAGACCGGCGTGGCCGCGGCGGTCGCCGTGATGGTGGAACGGCAGGCGGACCCCTACCGGGACCAGCCGGTCGCCGCGCGGATCATCCGGGCCGTGAACGCCTACGAGGAGAAGACCCGGGACGCCGGCCCCGAGGCAGCCCTGCGGGCGCTGGAGGACCTGCGGCTCGGCACCGCCGGTGACTACGCGCCCGAGGTCGTCGAGTCCCTCGCCCGGGTCCTCGCCCGGCCGCCGGCCTGGGGGGAGGGCGTCCCGGCCGAGGGCGACGGGAGACGCACGGCACTGTCTGACCCCGCGCCCGGCTGGGTAACCCATGGGTAATGAGCGCCTTTCCCGCCGTACGTGGTTGGATGCGAGGGAGAGGGTGTCCGGGGGCACAAGCCAGCCCACTGTGCGGAACTGGAACTGGCAGGCGGGAATCGTGAGGATCTTCGGCAAGGGACGGCACCGGCCCTCCGCCTCCTGGCGGCAGGCCACCGACCGCGCGTTCACGCTGATCGGCGACGGACGGTACGAGGACGCGGGCGAGCTGCTGACACGGGCCGCCGATCTGGAGCCCTGGCTGTCGGAGTCCTGGTTCAACCTTGCCCTGCTGCACAAGTTCCGGCACGACTGGGAGCAGGCCCGCGCGGCCGGGCTCCGGGCCGTCGCACTGCTCGACCGGGAGACCGGGGCGCCCGACTGGTGGAACGTGGGCATCGCCGCCACCGCCCTGCAGGACTGGCCGCTGGCCCGCCGCGCCTGGCAGGCGTACGGGCTGAAGGTGCCCGGGGGCGCAGCCGCCTCCGCCGAGCCCCTCGGCATGGAGCTGGGCAGCGCGGCCGTACGGCTCTCCCCGGAGGGTGAGGCCGAGGTCGTGTGGGGCCGCAGGCTGGATCCGGCGCGGATGGAGGTGCTGTCCATCCCGCTTCCCTCGTCCGGGCGGCGCTGGGGCGAGGTGGTGCTGCACGACGGTGTCCCGCACGGTGAGCGCACGACGTCCGCCGGGCACTCCTACCCGGTCTTCGACGAGATCGAGCTCTGGGCGCCCTCGCCCGTTCCGACCTGGGTGGTCCTGCTGGAGGCGGCCACCGAGGCGGACCGGGACGCGCTGGAGCAGCTGGCCGCCGACGCGGGGTTCGCCGCGGAGGACTGGTCCTCTTCGGTACGGCTGCTGTGCCGGATGTGCAGCGAGTCGCGTATGCCGTCCGACGAGGGCGAGGGGGTGCACCTGGATCCGCACGACCACAGCGAGCCGGGGCATCCGGGGCCGCTGGGGCATCGGACCGACGGGCAGCTCTGGGTGCCCGAGCGGGAGTGCGGGGTGGCCGCGCCGGCTTCCCTGGTGAGGGGGTTGCTGGACGGGTGGGTCGCGGACAGCCCGGACTCCAGGGACTGGCGGGATCTCGAAGAGGTTTGCTGAGCCGACGGTGACCGGCCGCCTTTAGGCTGTACCCGAGACTTTTCACAGGTTTGCAGGAAGGCGTACGTCGGTCATGGCGCAGCAGGACACCGATCATCAGCACGCGGGCGTGCTCCCCGTCGACGACGAGGGCTATGTCGTCGACACGGAGGACTGCGAGGAGCGCGAGAACGCCTGGCGGGAGCGCGGGACCTCGCGGCCGATCACGGTCGTCGGAAACCCGGTGCTGCACAAGGAGTGCGAGGACGTCACCGAGTTCGGCGAGGAGCTGCAGCAGCTGGTGGCCGACATGTTCGCCAGCCAGCGCACCGCCGAGGGCGTGGGCCTGGCCGCCAACCAGATCGGTGTCGGCCTGAAGGTCTTCGTCTACGACTGCCAGGACGACGAGGGCGCCCGGCACGTCGGTGTGGTGTGCAACCCGAAGCTGGTCGACCTGCCCGCCGACCGGCGCCGGCTGGACGACAGCAACGAGGGCTGCCTGTCCGTACCGACGGCGTACGCGCCGCTCGCGCGCCCTGACTACGCCGAGGTCACCGGCCAGGACGAGCAGGGCAACCCGATCAGGGTGCGCGGCACCGGTTACTTCGCACGCTGTTTGCAGCACGAGACCGACCACCTCTACGGCTACCTGTACATCGACCGGCTGTCCAAGCGGGACCGCAAGGACGCGCTGCGGCAGATGGCCGAGAACGAGCCACGTTACCCGGTCGTCGCCAACGACTAGGCGACACTGGTCAGTCGGGGCGCCCGGCCGGGATCACTCCCGGTCGGGCGCCCTGCGTATGTCCCCGCCTCGCTCATCCGTGCGTCGTACAACCGATCCCTACTGCCCTTGTTGTGATCCTTAATCGGTCACACGAGGTGGGATTCTCGGCAAGCTTGGGGTAGTGAGTGAAGCAAATCCGTTCCCATGGCGGTCAGTTGTGGTGCTGAATGTAAGTGCGGGGATACGCAACCGCGCACGCCCGGCACAACCGGAGAGGGGTGTGCGCTCCTGGCGGCTGAGAGGGGTTTGTTCGTGCAAGCTTTCCCACACAGCACCACAGGGACGCCGACGGCGGTCGTCGTACCACCCTCACTGGCACTCCCGGTGATCGAGTCCGACTTTCCCCGGCAACTGCATCCGTATTGGCCGCGGCTCCAGCACACGACACGCCTCTGGCTGCTGGAAAAACGGCTCATGCCGGCGGACAAGGTGCAGGAATATGCCGACGGACTGTGCTACACGGACCTCATGGCCGGCTACTACCTGGGCGCACCCGAGGAGGTCATGCAGGCCATCGCCGACTACAGCGCGTGGTTCTTCGTCTGGGACGACCATCACGACCGTGACATCGTGAACGGCCGGGCGGGCGACTGGCGGCGGCTGAGGCACCGCCTGCACGCGGCCCTCGACGCACCCCGGCACCATCTGCACCACCCGGACCCGCTGGTCGCCGGATTCGCGGACAGCGTGCTGCGGCTGTACCGCTTCCTGTCGCGCACCTGGAACCAGCGGTTCGCCCGGCATTTCCACGCGGTGATCGAGGCCTACGACCGTGAGTTCCGCAACCGCACCGAGGGATACATACCCGGGGTCGAGGAATACCTCGCCCTGCGCCGGCTCACCTTCGCGCACTGGATATGGACGGACCTGCTGGAGCCGAGCGCCGGTTGTGAACTCCCGGATGCCGTACGGAAAAAACCCGCCTATCGCCGGGCCGCGCTGCTCAGCCAGGAATTCGCCGCCTGGTACAACGACCTGTGCTCACTGCCGAAGGAAATAGCGGGCGACGAGGTCCACAATCTCGGAATCAGTCTCATCACCCATGAGGGGCTGACTCTCGAAGACGCGGTGGACGAAGTCAGGCGGCGGGTCGAGGAATGTGTCACGGAATTCCTCGCGGCCGAGCGGGACGCCCTGCGGTTCGCCGACGACCTCGACGACGGAACGGTCCACGGAAAGGAACTCAGCGCCGGGGTCCGCGCCTGCGTCGCCAATATGCGCAACTGGTTCAGCTCCGCCTACTGGTTCCACCACGAGTCCGGCCGGTACCGGGTCGACACCTGGGACGACCGGTCCACACCCCCGTACGTCACCAACGAAGCGGCAGGTGAGTCATGACCGTCGAGTCCGCGCGGCCCCTGACCTCGAAGGCCACCGAACTGCGTGAACCGCCCCTGGCCGGCGGCGCCGTGCCGGGCCTCGGGCACGGCCTGAAACTGGTCCGCGACCCGCTCGCCTTCATGTCCCGGCTCCGCGACCACGGCGACGTCGTACGCCTCAAGCTCGGCCCCAAGACGGTGTACGCCGTCACCACGCCGGAGCTGACCGGCGCACTCGCGCTCAGCAGCGACTTCAAGATCGACGGACCGCTGTGGGAGTCCCTCGAAGGCCTGCTCGGCAAGGAGGGCGTGGCCACCGCCAACGGCCCCCGTCACCGCCGTCAGCGCCGCACCATCCAGCCCGCGTTCCGGCTGGACGCCATCCCGGACTACGGGCCGGTCATGGAGGAGGAGGCGCACGCCCTGACCGAGCGCTGGCGGCCCGGCGAGACCGTCGACTGCACCTCCGAGTCCTTCCGGGTGGCCGTGCGCATCGCTGCCCGCTGCCTGCTGCGCGGCGAGTACATGGACGAGCGCGCCGAGCGGCTGAGCGTCGACCTCGCCAGCGTCTTCCGGGGCATGTACCGCCGGATGGTCATCCCGCTCGGACCGCTGTACCGGCTGCCGCTCCCGGCCAACCGCGAATTCAACCGGGCGCTGGCCGATTTGCATCTGCTGGTCGACGAGATCGTCGCCGAGCGGAGGGCATCTGGTCAAAAGCCGGACGATTTGCTGACGGCATTGCTGGAGGCAAAGGACGACAATGGCGACCCCATCGGGGAACAGGAGATCCACGACCAGGTCGTCGCGATACTCACCCCCGGCAGCGAAACGGTGGCGTCCACGATCATGTGGCTGCTGCAGGTTCTCTCGGAACACCCGGAGCACGCCGAGAAGGTACGGACCGAGGTCGAATCCGTGACCGGCGGTCGGCCGGTCGGATTCGAGCACGTGCGCGCGCTCACGCACACCAACAATGTCGTCGTCGAGGCCATGCGGCTCAGGCCCGCCGTATGGATATTGACCCGGCGCGCGGTGACCGACACCTCGCTCGGCGGCTATCGCATTCCGGCGGGGGCGGACATCGTCTACAGCCCGTACGCGATCCAGCGCGACGCCCGCTCCTACGACCGCCACCTCGACTTCGACCCGGACCGATGGCTGCCGGAGCGGGCCGGGGAGGTGCCGAAGTACGCCATGAGCCCCTTCAGCGTGGGCAACCGCAAGTGCCCCAGCGACCACTTCTCCATGACCCAGCTGAGCCTGATCACCGCGGCGGTCTCGGCGAAGTACCGCTTCGAGCAGGTCGCGGGGTCGAACGACAGCACCCGGGTGGGCATCACCCTGCGTCCGCACGACCTGCTGCTGAGGCCGACGCCTTGGTAGAACCTGGTACCGGCGCGCGCTCAGACGGCTTCAGGGCCCCAAGCGCGCGCCGGTAGGCGTTCGGCGCGGTGCGTGAACGGTGAAGGAGGATCAGAAGTCCTCGTCCAGGTCGACCGTTCCCTCCACCGCGACCTGGTACGCCGACGGGCGGCGCTCGAAGAAGTTCGTCAGCTCCTGGACGCCCTGCAGCTCCATGAAGGAGAAGGGGTTCTCCGAGCCGTACACCGGGGCGAAGCCGAGGCGGGTCAGACGCTGGTCGGCGACGCACTCCAGGTACTGCCGCATCGACTCGGTGTTCATGCCCGGAAGGCCGTCACCGCACAGGTCGCGGGCGAACTGCAGCTCGGCCTCGACGGCCTCCTTCAGCATGTCGGTGACCTGCTGCTGGAGCGCGTCGTCGAACAGCTCCGGCTCCTCCTTGCGGACGGTGTCGACCACGTCGAAGGCGAAGGACATGTGCATCGTCTCGTCGCGGAACACCCAGTTGGTGCCGGTGGCGAGACCGTGCAGCAGGCCCCGGCTGCGGAACCAGTAGACGTACGCGAAGGCGCCGTAGAAGAACAGACCCTCGATGCACGCGGCGAAGCAGATGAGGTTGAGCAGGAAGCGCCGGCGGTCGGCCTTCGTCTCCAGGCGGTCGATCTGCTCCACCGAGTCCATCCACTTGAAGCAGAACCCGGCCTTCTCGCGGATGGAGGGGATGTTCTCGACGGCCGCGAACGCCGCCGCCCGGTCCTCCGGATCGGGCAGGTAGGTGTCCAGCAGGGTCAGATAGAACTGGACGTGCACGGCCTCCTCGAAGAGCTGACGCGACAGGTACAGGCGCGCCTCGGGGGAGTTGATGTGCTTGTACAGCGTCAGGACCAGGTTGTTCGCGACGATCGAGTCGCCCGTCGCGAAGAAGGCCACCAGCCGGCCGATCAGGTGCTGCTCGGCCGGGGTCAGCTTCGCGAGGTCGGCGACGTCCGAGTGGAGGTCGACCTCCTCCACGGTCCAGGTGTTCTTGATGGCGTCCCGGTAGCGCTCGTAGAAGTCGGGGTAGCGCATCGGGCGCAGGGTGAGTTCGAAGCCCGGGTCGAGCAGGTTGGTGTGACGGCTGGACATTACTGGCAGGCCTCGCAGGACTCGGGGTTTTCCAGGGAGCAGGCGACCGCGTCGGGCTCGTTGACCTGCTGGACGGGGAGGGTCGTCTGGGTCTGCGCCTGGGCGGCGCGGGCGATGCGCGTCGCGGGCCGCGAACGCAGGTAGTACGTCGTCTTCAGGCCGGACTTCCAGGCGTAGGCGTACATCGAGGAGAGCTTGCCGATGGTCGGCGTCTCCAGGAACAGGTTGAGCGACTGCGCCTGGTCGAGGAACGGCGTCCGAGCCGCCGCCATGTCGATCAGGCCGCGCTGCGGGATCTCCCACGCCGTGCGGTACAGGGCCCGGACGTCGGCCGGGATCCAGGCGAAGTCCTGCACGGAGCCGTTGGACTCGCGCAGCGCCTCACGGGTCCGCGCGTCCCAGACGCCCAGCTCCTTCAGATCCCGCACCAGGTACGAGTTGACCTGCAGGAACTCGCCGGAGAGCGTCTCGCGCTTGAACAGGTTGGAGACCTGCGGCTCGATGCACTCGTAGACGCCCGCGATGGAGGCGATGGTGGCGGTCGGCGCGATCGCGAGCAGCAGCGAGTTGCGCAGGCCGACGGACGCGATCCGCTCCCGCAGGGCAGCCCAGCGCTCGGGCCAGACGCGTGCGACGTCGTAGTGGTCGGGGTGCAGGACGCCCTGGGCGGTACGGGTCTTCTCCCAGGCCGGCAGCGGGCCGCTCCGCTCGGCGAGGTCGGCGGAGGCCTCGTACGCGGCGAGCATGATGCGCTCGGCGATCCGCGTGGACAGGGCCTTGGCCTCCGGGGAGTCGAAGGGCAGACGCAGCTTGAAGAACACGTCCTGCAGACCCATGACACCGAGGCCGACGGGCCGCCACTTGGCGTTCGACCGGCCCGCCTGCTCGGTCGGGTAGAAGTTGATGTCGACCACGCGGTCCAGGAAGGTGACGGCCGTGCGGACCGTCTCGTCGAGGCGCTCCCAGTCGATGTCCCCGCCGCTCACGAAGGCGCCGAGGTTGACCGAACCCAGGTTGCAGACCGCCGTCTCGCCGTCGTCGGTGACCTCCAGGATCTCCGTGCAGAGGTTGGAGGAGTGCACGACGTGGCCGGGCAGGGCCGTCTGGTTGGCGGTGCGGTTGGCCGCGTCCTTGAAGGTCATCCAGCCGTTGCCGGTCTGCGCGAGGGTGCGCATCATCCGGCCGTACAGCTCACGGGCCGGCATTGTCTTCCTCGCCAGTCCCGCCTGCTCGGCCTTGCGGTAGGCGGCGTCGAACTCCTCGCCCCACAGGTCCACCAGCTCCGGCACGTCCGCCGGGGAGAACAGCGACCACTGCTCGTCGGCGTTGACCCGGCGCATGAACTCGTCCGGGATCCAGTGCGCGAGGTTCAGGTTGTGCGTACGGCGCGCGTCCTCACCGGTGTTGTCCCGCAGCTCCAGGAACTCCTCGATGTCGGAGTGCCAGGTCTCCAGGTACACGGCCGCGGCGCCCTTGCGCCGGCCGCCCTGGTTCACGGCGGCCACCGAGGCGTCCAGGGTCTTCAGGAACGGCACGATGCCGTTGGAGTGCCCGTTGGTGCCGCGGATCAGCGAACCGCGGCTGCGGATCCGGGAGTACGACAGGCCGATGCCGCCGGCGTGCTTGGAGAGCCGGGCGACCTGGTGGTAGCGGTCGTAGATGGAGTCCAGCTCGTCCAGCGGCGAGTCGAGGAGGTAGCAGGACGACATCTGCGGGTGCCGTGTGCCGGAGTTGAAGAGCGTGGGGGAGGACGGCAGGTAGTCGAGGCGGCTCATGAGCCCGTAGAGCGCGGCGACTTCGTCGAGGGAGCGGACGGTGTCGTCCTCGGCGAGGCCGCTCGCGACCCGCAGCATGAAGTGCTGGGGCGTCTCGATGACCTTGCGGGTGATGGGGTGCCGAAGGAGGTACCGGCTGTGCAGTGTGCGCAGGCCGAAGTAGCCGAAGCGGTCGTCCGCGTCCGTGTCGACCAGCGCGTCCAGCCGCTCGGCGTGCAGCCGCGCGAACGCGGCGGTCCGGTCGGCGATGAGCCCCTCGCGGTGCCCCACGGCCACGGACCCGGTGAAGGACGTCACGCCCTGCGAGGCGGCCTCGGCCCGGATGGAGAGGGTCAGCAGCCGGGCGGCCAGCCGGGAGTAGGCGGGGTCCTCGGAGATGAGCCCGGCGGCGGCCTCCGTGGCCAGCTCGCGCAACTCCGCCTCGTCAGCGCGCGCCGACCGGCCGCGCAGCGCGGCGGCGGCGACCCGCCCGGGGTCGGCGTCGGGCAGGTCGGCGGTCAGCTCGGTCAGGGTCCGCAGCAGCGCGGTACCGGGACCGTCGGTCTCCAGGCCGCTGGCTGAAGCCGGATCTGCTGGCGCGATGGTCACGTGGGGCTCTCCCTCGCTCGGCACGGGGGCCTTGCGGAGGGCAGGGGGCAGCCACGAGCGCACACGGCGTCGCGTCCACCGGCCCACTCCACGAGGCCCGGACGTCTCAGGGCACCCGGACCGGACGGCCGGGCGCGCTGTCGGCAGGTCCTCGGACTGACTCCTGTGCACGGGGTTTCCGGAACGGACATGCACAAGTACACCGTTGCGGGACAGTTCCGGATTCGCACCGGATTCCCCTGCGGCGACAGCGAGGATGAGCATACATCTAGTGCCGGGCTGTCGCGTCACCCCCAGATGTTGTGTCTGTTGTGTGGTGCGGTGGCTTCGGAGCGTCAACTCGCGGTGACGGTGCGGCGGCCGGGTTGCGGGGCGGGCCGTGCGCGTTTCCATGGAAGGCGGGTGCCGGCACCGGTGGGGGTCCTCCGTCCCGACCTGCCGCTCGCCCTGGAGACCGCCCTCGCCCAGGGCTTCAAGTACGCGGCCAACCGGCGCAAGCGCCATCTGCACACCTACCCGGGCGCCCGTACCGACCTGATCCGGCAGGCGGAGACCGTACTGCAGCAGAGCCGCTGCTGGTACGCGCAGCTCAACCTGCTCCAGGCGCTGTGCCTGTGGAACTGCCGGACAGTGTCAACCGTCACGACCAGGACGGGTGGTGCGGGGCCGAGCACGGCGGCGACGGGGAGGCGGCCCGTGAGCCCTCCCGGGAGATCCGCGGGACGACCGCCGTGCAGACCGTGGAGCGCTGGCTGTCGATGGCGGGCACGGCCCAGCACGCCCCGGACCGTCCGGGGCCCGACGGCGCCGCGCCGAGGCGCCGCCTGCACCCGTTCGTCGCGGAGGCCGGGGACCTGGTGGCGCTCGCCCTGGAGACCGGGCGGCCCGAGCGGTTCGTCTGGATCGACGAGAAGGGCGTCGCCGACACCATCGGTTCCCGCAGCCGCCCGCAGGGCTACCGCAAGCACCACCTGTGGATTCCGCCCTCGGCCGGCTGGCGCACCCTGGACGGCCGGGCCCAGCGCCTCGTCGCCGACGTGCTGGTCCTGCTGAACCTCGTCGAACGCGACGGACACCCCGACGAGGTCGAGGAGCGGCTGACCCGCGCCGAACAGCCGGGCATGCCCCTCCCGCCGTGCATCCGGCGCGACCGCAGCCCGCTGCGGCCCGGGATGAAGGCCAGCACCTCGGAACCGCCCGGGCCCGGCACCACCTGCCTGCCCGACTGCACGTTCCAGCTGTGCCCGTATCCGCCGCGCGGCTATGTGCCCCGGGGGGAGATCCGTGAGCCCTTCTGCCGCCGGCAGCAGGCCCTGCTGCCCGGCCCCGTCCGGCGCTGCCTGCCGAGGGGCCTGGGGACCCTGCACCGCAAGACACCCGCCTGGGTCGGTATGCGGGTCAGGGACCTGGACCGCTTCTGGGACGAGATGGCCGGACGCACCCGGGACTAGTGTCCCGCCAGGCGACGGCCGCCCCGCCGCGACGCCCGGCCCGCACGGGCGTCGGGCGGGAGCGGCGACGGGCCGCCGGGGACCCTGCCCCGGCGGCCCGCTCGGGCCGGCGTGCTCGCCGGTGCTAGTGGCCCGCTCCGGCCGTCGCCGGCGGCAGTTCCACCTGCACCCCGGGGTCGCCCGCGTCCGCCGTGTAGTCCTCCGGGCTGGTCTCGTCGACGCCCTCGGGGGCCTTGACGGCCCTGAGGACGAAGGTGAGGACCACGGCCACGGCGACGTTGAGGACGAACGCCGTCAGGCCGATGTAGCCGATCTCGCCGATGCCCGGAATCTCCTTGGCCGAGCCGCCGAAGTGCTTCTGCGTCGGCGAGGCCACCCCGTACGCGGCGACCGTGCCGTACACCATGCCGACCGCCCAGCCGCCCAGCAGGGCCCAGCGGTGGAACCAGCGCGTGAACAGGCCGCCGACCAGGGCCGGGAAGGTCTGCAGGATCCAGATGCCGCCGAGCAGCTGGAAGTTGATCGCGACCGTCTTGTCCATGGTGAGGACGAACACCAGGGCGCCGACCTTCACCAGCAGCGACACGAACTTGGAGACCTGCGCCTCCTGCTTCGGCGTCGCGTCCGGCTTGATGAAGTCCTTGTAGATGTTGCGGGTGAAGAGGTTCGCCGCCGCGATGGACATGATGGCGGCCGGCACCAGCGCGCCGATGCCGATCGCCGCGAAGGCCACGCCCGCGAACCAGTCCGGGAACATGTCCTCGAACAGCTGCGGGATCGCCAACTGGCCGTTGGTCACCTTCACTCCGGCCGCGATCGCCATGAAGCCCAGCAGGGCCAGCAGACCGAGCATGAGGGAGTACAGCGGCAGGATCGTGGTGTTGCGGCGGATCACCTCGCGGCTCCTGGAGGACAGGGTCGCGGTGATCGAGTGCGGGTACATGAACAGCGCGAGCGCCGAGCCGAGGGCGAGCGTGGCGTACGTCCACTGGCCCGCCTGCGGCGGGGCGAGCGCGCCGCGCGGCTTGCCCGTCGCCGGGTTGACCTGGCTGAGCGCGTGGCCCGCCTTGGCGAAGACGTCGTCGAAGCCGCCGAGCTTGATCGGGATGTAGATGATCGCCACCGCGATGACGATGTAGATCAGCGTGTCCTTGACGAACGCGATCAGGGCGGGCGCGCGCAGACCGGAGGAGTAGGTGTACGCCGCCAGCACACCGAAGGCGATCAGCAGCGGCAGGTCCTTCACGAACCAGTTGGTGGTGTCCCCGCCGCCGACGCCCATCACGTCCAGCACGGCCTGGATGCCGACGAGCTGCAGCGCGATGTACGGCATCGTCGCCAGGATGCCGGTCAGCGCCACCGCCAGCGACAGCCCCTTCGAGCCGAACCGGCCCCGCACGAAGTCCGAGGTGGTGACGTACCCGTGGCGGTGCGAGACCGACCACAGGCGCGGCAGGAAGGTGAAGATCAGCGGGTACACCAGGATCGTGTACGGCACCGCGAAGAAGCCGGACGCGCCCGCCGCGTAGATCGCCGCCGGCACGGCGACGAAGGTGTACGCCGTGTACAGGTCGCCGCCGAGCAGGAACCAGGTGACCCAGGTGCCGAACGACCGTCCGCCCAGGCCCCATTCGTCCAGGGAGTGCTCGTTCTCGGCCCTGCGCCAGCGTGCGGCGAGGAAGCCCATGACCGTGACGGCCAGGAAGAAGAAGATGAAGACGCCGAGCGCGACGCCGTTGACACCGTCCTTCACTTGGTCTCACCGCCCTTCCGGGAGGCGCGGCCACGCTGGTCGCGCTGCCACAGCTGGTACGCGGTCACGGTGAGTGCGGTGGAGATCAGCACCCAGAGCATCTGGTACCAGTAGAAGAACGGGATCCCGATGAAGGCCGGGTCCGCCTTGGCGTACGAGCCGACCCACAGCATCGCCACGAAGGGCGCGACGAGGCACAGAGCGATGATCACCCGGGCCGGGGTGACGACCGGTGGTCTCACTTCAGGTGTTTCGGACATGCCACGGCTCTCCGTCCCCTCGCTGATCACCTGTGTAATGCGCAGGCAATCTAGGTGACGGTGTCGCGACAGTGGAAGACCTCGTCCGTATATCGGTATATCGATTCAGCGAAGATCCACCGGTCCCAAGCGCCTTACTCCGTGGGCCGCTTGAGTCTCGCGACGAACTTGTAGCGGTCCCCCCGGTAGACCGACCGCACCCACTCCACGGGCTTGCCCTCGCGGTCCAGGGAGTGGCGGGAGAGCATCAGCATCGGCAGGCCCACGTCGGTGCCGAGGAGGCCCGCCTCGCGCGGAGTGGCCAGCGAGGTCTCGATGGTCTCCTCGGCCTCGGCGAGATGGACGTCGTAGACCTCGGCGAGCGCGGTGTAGAGGGAGGTGTACTTCACGAGCGACCTGCGCAGGGCGGGGAAGCGCTTGGCGCTCAGGTGGGTGGTCTCGATGGCCATCGGCTCGCCGTTGGCCATGCGCAGCCGCTCGATGCGCAGCACGCGTCCGCCGGCGGTGATGTCGAGGAGCCCGGCGAGCCGGTCGTCGGCGGTGATGTAGCCGATGTCCAGCAGCTGCGAGGTCGGCTCCAGGCCCTGGGCGCGCATGTCCTCGGTGTAGGAGGTGAGCTGGAGGGCCTGGGAGACCTTGGGCTTGGCGACGAAGGTGCCCTTGCCCTGGATGCGCTCCAGCCGGCCCTCCACGACCAGCTCCTGCAGGGCCTGGCGGACGGTGGTGCGGGAGGTGTCGAACTCGGCCGCCAGTGTGCGCTCGGGCGGTACCGGGGTGCCCGGGGCCTGCGTCTCCGTCATGTCGAGCAGGTGCTTCTTCAAGCGGTAGTACTTGGGCACGCGCGCCGTACGGCCAATCGTGCCGGCCTCGTTCTCCGCACTGCTGACGTCGGTGCTCATGCTCTGCCTTCCCGGCTCCGGATGCCGAAAGCGACCGACTGGCATCGGCCACGGGTCACATCGTGGCACGGCTTCGTGTGCCAGGAGTCCACCCGCACCCTCCGTGATCTCCTCTGTATACCGTCGCACCTGCTGTTGGTCTAGTCCAACGGCCCGGTCCCTGGACTAGATCCCTTGCCAGTCCGGCTTGTTGGCGTAGGTGTGCCGGAAGTAGTCGGCGAGCTTCAGCTTGGAGGCGGCGGCCTCGTCGACGACCACCGTGGCGTGCGGGTGGAGCTGGAGCGCGGAGGCCGGGCACACGGCCGCGACCGGTCCCTCGACGGTCGCGGCGACCGCGTCCGCCTTGCCCTCGCCGGTCGCCAGCAGCACCAGGTGCCGGGCCTCCAGGATGGTGCCGATGCCCTGGGTGATGACGTGGTGCGGGACCTGCTCGATGTCGCCGTCGAAGAAGCGGGCGTTGTCGACGCGGGTCTGCTCGGTCAGTGTCTTGATCCGGGTGCGCGAGGCGAGCGAGGAGCACGGTTCGTTGAACCCGATGTGCCCGTCGGTGCCGATCCCGAGCAGCTGCAGGTCCACCCCGCCGGCCCCGGTGAGCGCCCGGTCGTACGCCTCGCAGGCCGCCTGGACGTCCGGGGCGGTGCCGTCGGGCCCGAGGAACGCGTCCATGCCGATGCCCAGCGGCTCCAGCACCTCCCGGCGCAGCACCGAGCGGTAGGACTCGGGGTGCTCGGCGGGCAGCCCCACGTATTCGTCGAGCTGGGCTATGCGCGCCCGCGAGGTGTCGACGGCGCCGGAGCGCACCTTCGTGGTCAGCGCCTGGTAGACGGGCAGCGGGGTGGAGCCGGTGGCCACGCCGAGCAGGGCGTCGGGCTTGCGTCGCAGCAGCTGGGCCATGGCCTCGGCGATCAGCTCGCCGCCCGCCGCGGCGTCCGGAACGATGACAACTTCCACGCTGGGCCTGCCGTTCTGAAGTGGGCTCGTGCGTCTCTATGTGGTTTAGACCAATCTAACAGAATCGCCGTGCGCCGGCCCTCCCTTCGGATTTGCCTAACGATCGCTACATAAAAATCGTACGACGCGACGGAGACATTTCTCTAGGGTGCGCTATAAAATACACTCCATGGTGGGACGCGGACAGGCGGAAGAGCAGGTCAGGGCGCCGAAGGGGCGCGGCCGGCCGCGCTCCTTCGATCGGGCCACCGCGCTGGAGAAGGCGCTCATGGCCTTCTGGGAGCACGGCTACGAGGCCACCTCGGTCTCCGACCTCACCCGGATCATGGGCATCGGCGCCCCGAGCCTGTACGCGGCCTTCGGTGACAAGCGGACCCTGTTCGAGGAGGTCGTCCGCGTCTACGCCGACACCCACGGCGCCTTCGTCGGCCGCGCCCTCGCCGAGGAGCCCACCGCCCGCGCCGCCGTCGAGCGCACGCTGCGCGAGGCCGCCGTCGCGTACACCGACCCCGCGCACCCGTACGGCTGCCTGGTCGTGCACGCGGCCACCAACTGCACCAGCCCCGAGATCGAGGAGCTGCTGCGCGAGCGGCGCAACGGGAACATCGCCGCCCTCGCGTCCCGGATCAGGGCGGACGTCGCGGCCGGGCGGCTCCCGGCCGGCACCGATGCCACGACCCTCGCCCGGCACACCGGCGCGATGATCCAGGGCATGTCCCAGCAGGCCCGCGACGGAGCGAGCCGCGAGGAACTGGAAGCGCTCGCGGAAATTGCCACGGCCATCTGGCCCCGCGACTGACCGAGGCGGGCTAGGCTGCGTGGCGGCATCGGGTGCCATCAGTCGTGCATGCCGACAAGCCCGTGGACACATCCTTGTGGTCTAGTCCACAATCCAAGTGAACAAGCCTCCGTCTTCCCCGCACAGGAAGGCGGATCGAGGAACCGGCGCTCTCTGCCCTGACTGCCCCGGCTCCTCGACCTTCGGCCGACCGGGACCGCACACCCCACGGCCGATGATGCTCCGGGCTGCGGTGCCGGGAGGGTTGAGGGTCCCTTCCAGGCGCCGCGGCCCGCGGGTGTTTTCCGGCCACCCCCGGCCCGCGGGTACGCTCGCAGACGTGCCCTCCATGAACGAACTGGTCCGCCAGCACACCGCCCTCGACGACTCCGACCTCGAGTGGCTCCATCTGCTGGTCTCGGAGTGGCAGCTGCTCTCCGACCTCTCCTTCGCCGACCTGGTCCTGTGGGTCCCCACCCGCGACGGCACGCGGTACGTCTCGGTCGCCCAGATGCGCCCCAACACCGGCCCCACCTCCTACCACGACGACATGGTCGGCCACCTCGTCCCGCGCGGCCGCCGGCCCATGCTGGACGCGGCGCTGGACGAGGGCCGGATCGTGCGCGAGGGCGACCCGGAGTGGCGTGAAGAGGTCCCCGTACGGGTCGAGTCCATCCCGGTGCGGCGTGAGGGCCGCGTCCTCGGCGTGATCGCCCGCAACACCAATCTGCTGACCGTGCGCACCCCGAGCCGGCTGGAGCTGACCTACCTCCAGAGCGCCTCGGACCTCGCCCAGATGATCGCGGCGGGCTCCTTCCCCTTCCCCGACCAGCAGGTCGACATGGACGCCTCGCCGCGCGTCGGCGACGGCCTGATCCGCCTCGACGCGGACGGCATCGTCCAGTACGCCTCTCCGAACGCCCTCTCCGCCTACCACCGCCTCGGTCTCGCCGCCGACCTGGTCGGCCAGCACCTGGGCCAGACCACCGCCGAACTCGCCCCGACCCGGGGGCCGGTGGACGAGGCGCTCGCCAAGGTGGCCAGCGGCTGGGCGCCGCGGGAGTTCGAGATCGAGGCCCATGACGGCGTGATCCAGTTCCGGGCGATCCCGCTCAAGCCCAAGGGCACCCGGATCGGTTCCCTGGTGCTGTGCCGGGACGTCACCGAACTGCGGCGGCGCGAACGGGAGTTGATCACCAAGGACGCGACCATCCGGGAGATCCACCACCGGGTGAAGAACAACCTCCAGACGGTGGCCGCGCTGCTGCGGCTGCAGGCCCGGCGCATCGAGTCCGAGCGCGGCCGGGAGGCCCTGGAGGAAGCCGTCCGGCGTGTCGGCTCGATCGCGATCGTGCATGAGACGCTGTCCCAGAACCTGGACGAGCGTGTGGAGTTCGACGACATCGCCGACCGTGTGCTGGCCATGGTCGCCGAGATCTCGCCGGGCAAGGTGACCGGCCGGCGCAGCGGACGCTTCGGGATACTCGACGCCGAGGTGGCCACCCCGCTGTCGATGGTCCTCACCGAGATCCTGCAGAACGCCCTGGAGCACGGCTTCCGCGAGGGCGACACCGGCACGGTCGAGGTGTCGGCGGTCCGCGGCGGTACGACGAAGGAGGCCCGCCTCCTCGTCACCGTCCAGGACGACGGGGTCGGGCTGCCCGAGGACTTCGACCCGCACCGCTCGGGCAACCTCGGTCTGCAGATCGTCCGCACCCTGGTGGAGGGCGAGTTGGGCGGCTCCTTCGACATGGTCCCGGCGCCGGGCCGCGGGACCAGGGTGATCCTCGACATTCCGGTGCGGGCGCAGAAGTAGGCCGACTGCCGTATGACGGCGGCCGTTTGCCCTGTGGAGCGGGGGCGCGGTGCCGGCACGGTGCGGGCACAGCAAAAAGCCCCGGACCGCCATGGGTCCGAGGCTCGTGCTCGTTGCTGCTCTGCTGTTGGGCTAAGCGCATCGGGGGATACTGCGCGCTGCGGCTCGGGGGCGGGAGATGCGTGCGTGCTGCACGCGCCGCCAAGCTCAGGCTGTCAGCAGGGGTGGGAGTGTCAGGCGGAGGCCTGACGGGCCCGGTTGCGGGCGGCGCGGCGCTTCATGGCGCGGCGCTCGTCCTCGCTGAGACCACCCCAGACGCCGGAGTCCTGACCGGACTCGAGCGCCCACTGCAGACACTGCTCGATCACCGGGCAGCGACGGCAGACGGCCTTGGCTTCCTCGATCTGCAGCAGCGCAGGACCGGTGTTGCCGATGGGGAAGAAGAGCTCGGGGTCTTCCTCGCGGCAAACGGCGTTGTGACGCCAGTCCATGGCTGCTACCTCTCCTTGGTATTACATGCAGATTGCTTGTGAATGTGAACGCTTTCACGAATCCCTCAACAAGTGAAGGGCCGACCGCCGAGTCTTCCCCGGCGTGGTCCTTGGTTTGAAGAGGGGTTCCGGTGATCAGTGGAGGCCGGTGTTGCGGGCCGTCCCGATCGCCACGTAGAGACTCGCAAACCTCAGCGGCGGATACAACCCCTTCCGGAAAGTTTTTTTTGATTCCTCGGTGTCGACTAGGTCACAGCCGTACTTCCATGGGGTGGATCCTGGCCTAAACGTTCGAGTGAAAGGACTTTTGCGTCTTCCGCTCACACAATCACACGCAGTGCACGGCGTACGCCTGTGAACGTCACGCTCGTACGCAGCCCGAGGTGGTCACCGTCCATCTGCAGGGGGAGGGGAGCCTTCGAATGCAAGGTGAACCGGTCCAAGTCGTGCAGGGAGACCACATGCCTGCCATGGGGTCCGCGCTCGGGGGACGAAGTGAGCAACTGGGTGCCATACCGGGCAACCGCGGCCGCCGAGAGGCGGCTGAGACCGAGCACGTCGATGCCCGTGTCGAACGACGCCTTAGGCGACGTATACATGGGGCGATTGCCGAGATACGTCCACGGGGACGTGTTCGAGACTATGGCGACCACAAGATCACTGATCGGATCCGCGCCGGGCTGCCGCAGGGTGATCGAGCCGTGCCGGCGGTTCTGCTCGCCGAGGAACTGCCGGACCACCTGGCGGACGTACAGCGCGTGCGTCGACTTCTTGCCCCGCTCGCGCTGCTGCTCGACCCGGCCGACCACGCCCGCGTCGAAACCGAGGCCGGCGTTGAAGGTGAACCAGCGGTCCGGGACCGCCTCGTCCTCGGTGCCGGGCGTGCCCGAGGTCAGGCCTAGCCCGACGACCCGCTCGCTGCCCTCGCGCAGGGCGTCCAGCAGGGCGCCGGTGGCCTCCACGGGGTCGTTGGGCAGGCCCAGGGCGCGGGCGAAGACGTTCGTGGATCCGCCCGGCACGACGGCGAGGCCGGGCAGGCGCTCGGGGTCGGGGCCGGCGTGCAGCAGGCCGTTGACGACCTCGTTGACCGTGCCGTCGCCGCCGAGCGCCACCACGAGGTCGATGTCGTCGCTGTCCGCCGCCTGCCGGCCGAGGTCGCGCGCGTGGCCGCGGTACTCGGTGGTGACCGCCTCCAGCTTCATCTCGCTCGCCAGCGCGTGGATCAGGACGTCACGCCTGCGTGCGCTTGTGGTGGTTGCCGCCGGATTGACCACGAGAAGTGCACGCATGGAGGGCAGCGTACCTACTGGGGGGTACCGGGCACACAGCGAGGTAGGGATCCGGTAAGAGGCGGGGACGTGACAGTGGACACGGTGCCGCGCCGCGGGGGTGCGGCACCGCTGCCGGGCGGGCGTGCGGGGTGGGCTGATCGCGCGGTTGCCCGCGCCTCTTTCGGGACGCTCGCACCGCCCCCGCTACCCTGCTGGGGTGAGCAGTGAGCAGAGCCCCGCCCAGGACACCGCCGAAGCCGCCGCCGGCCCGCGCCCGCGCCGGCTGACGTACGCCGCCGTGCTGGCCGCGCTGGAAGGGCTCGCCCTGGGCGGCGGCGGTCTGTGGGTGCTCGTGCTCGGACTCACCGGTTCACCGGACGACCGGCAGCAGGCCGTGACCCTCGGCATCACACTGGTCGTGCTCGCGCTGCTGCCGTTGCTCGCCGCGCGCGGACTGCTGCTGCGGCGCAGCTGGAGCCGCGGTCCCGCGGTGATCACCCAGCTCATGGCGCTGCCGATCGCGTACAACCTGATCCACGCCGACAGCCTGGCCGTCCCGGCCGGTATCGCGCTCACGGCCGTCGCCGTCGCGGCGCTGGTGCTGCTCGTCAACGGCGAGACGACCCGGGCCCTCGGCATCAGGGGACCGGGCCGCGCCGAGTAGCGCGGGGCCGCGCTACTCCTCGACGAGGAGCTTCTCCCGCAGCTGGGCCAGGGTGCGCGCCAGCAGCCGGGAGACGTGCATCTGGGAGATGCCGACCTCCTGCGCGATCTGCGACTGGGTCATGTTCCCGAAGAAGCGCAGCAGCAGGATCCGCTTCTCCCGCGGCGGGAGGTCCTCCAGCAGCGGCTTCAGGGACTCCCGGTACTCCACGCCCTCCAGCGCCTCGTCCTCCGCGCCGAGGGTGTCGGCGACCGCCGGGGACTCGTCGTCGGTGTCGGGGACGTCCAGGGACAGCGTGGAGTACGCGTTGGCGGACTCCAGGCCCTCCAGGACCTCCTCCTCGGAGATCGCGAGCTTCTCGGCCAGCTCGTGGACCGTGGGGGAGCGGCCGTGCAGCTGGGACAGCTCGGCCGTCGCCGTGGTCAGCGCGAGCCGCAGCTCCTGCAGCCGGCGCGGCACGCGGACGGCCCAGCCCTTGTCGCGGAAGTGCCGCTTGATCTCGCCGACGACGGTCGGGGTGGCGTACGTGGAGAACTCCACGCCGCGCTCCGGGTCGAACCGGTCGACGGACTTGATCAGGCCGATCGTGGCGACCTGCGTGAGATCGTCCAGCGGCTCGCCGCGGTTGCGGAAGCGGCGCGCCAGGTGCTCCACGAGCGGCAGGTGCATGCGGACCAGCTGGTTGCGCAGCTCCGCGTACTCCGCGCTGCCCGCGTTCAGCCCGCGCAGCTCGACGAACTTCGCCCGGGCCCCGCTGCGGTCCTGCGGGTCGTGCTGTGCGGCCTGCACGGCTTCCGCGCCCGGCGCGTCGTCCTCGGCGTACCGCTCGTGCTCGCTCATCGTCCCGCCCGTAGCCCTTCCCCGAGCCCTGGCCGCCGCGCGGGGTCCCGCCGCGGGCGCGCCCTCAACGGAACCGTCACCGCCGGCCCGCGCGGAGTCGTCCTCCGGGTGCGGTCTGGCCTGCTCGGGGATGCCGTCGATGCCGTCCGCCATGCGCCGGGAACCGTCCCGGGGGCCCTCCCCGGACGTCTCGGCCGTCCTCGGCCAGGAGGCACCCCCGTCCCCGGCCGGCAGCTCCCGTGTGCCGCGCTCTTCGTCCCGCACCGGACCGTCCCCGTTCCTCACGCCGGGCCAGGGCCCGCGCCGCGCTGTTTGTAGAGGCTGATCGACACGGTCTTGTCCTCGTCGACGGCGGACGAGACCTTGCCCGCGAGGGCCGACAGCACGGTCCAGGCGAAGGTGTCCCGCGAGGGGGCGTGACCGTCCGTGGTCGGCGCCGCGACCGTGACTTCCAGCGAGTCGTCGACGAGCCGGAAGACACAGCTGAGCACGGAGCCGGGCACGGCCTGTTGGAGCAGGATCGCGCAGGCCTCGTCCACGGCGATGCGCAGGTCCTCGATCTCGTCCAGGGTGAAGTCCAAGCGGGCCGCGAGACCGGCCGTGGCCGTCCGCAGCACCGACAGGTAGGCACCCGCAGCCGGCAGCCGGACTTCCACGAAGTCCTGATTCGCCGTGGGCTCGCCTGCGATCTGGGACACCCTCACCTCCATGGTGGTACAAGCTTTACGGGGCCGAGGGTCGCCCCCCGGGGTAACGCGTACGTGGTTCCGCGGTGACGCTATCGCGCTCCGAACGTTCCTGTCCCGGGACCCCAACCCCCCTGGCGTCACTCACAGTAAAGCTGTGCATACGCTCCGTGTCTAGAGGGTTTGCGCGCCCAAATGGGAAGAGGGCGCGCCGGGTTGACGTACCCAGACGTCACACGCTCGAACCGTCGTGCGGTCGCCGCCGCATGCAGTGTCACACGAGAAGGCGGCCGGACGGGAATGCGAGCGCCCGGGAAACCGCTCGCACACCAGAACTCAGACGAGAACGTGGTCCACGAAGCACCACCGCCACTCCTCGCCGGGCTCGAAGGACCGCATGACCGGGTGGCCGGACGTCTCGTGGTGCTGCGTGGCGTGTCTCCCCGGCGAGGAGTCGCAGCAGCCGACGTGGCCGCAGGTCAGGCACAGCCGCAGCTGGACGGGGTGGGTGCCGTTCCGGAGGCACTCCGGGCAGGTGGCGTCGCGCGGGTCCGGCTCCGGGTGCGGCAGCGCTTCGGCGTGCGTGCACTGTTTCATGATTGCCAGATTACGACGGGTGTGCGGGTGGCCGCGCGGAAAACGAGGGTGGGCGAGGATCATGGACGTGATGCCGCTGCTGTTGCTGGTGGCGGGCAGTGCGGCGGTCGCGGGGGCCGCCCGGCGCGGCCCCGTGCCGGCCCCGCTGCTGCTCGTCGCCGTGGGCCTGGCGCTCTCGTACATCCCCGGCGTCCCGCACTACACGCTGGACCCGGAGGTCGTCCTGCCCCTGGTGCTGCCCCCGCTGCTGTACAAGGAGGGCACCGAGAGCTCGTACCTCGATCTGCGCGCCCAGATGCGGCCCGTGGGGCTGCTGTCGATCGGGTACGTGCTCTTCGCGACCTTCGCCGTCGGCTGGGCCGCCTATCTCGTCGTGCCGGGGCTGCCGCTGCCCGCCGCGCTGGTCCTGGGCGCGGTGGTGGCCCCGACGGACGCGGTCGCGGCCGCGGCCATCGCACGCCGGGTCGGCCTGCCGTCCAGGATCACCACCATCCTGCAGGGCGAGTCCCTGCTCAACGACGCCACCGCGATCACCGCGTACAAGGTGGCGCTCGCCGCGGCCGTCGGTGAGGGGGCCACCTGGGCGGGCGGCGTCGGCGAGTTCCTGCGGGCCGCCGTCGGCGGTGTCGTCGTCGGAATGGTGCTCATGGTGCCGATCCACTGGCTGCGCACCCACCTGAAGGAGGCGCTGCTGCAGAACACGCTCTCCCTGCTGATCCCCTTCGTCGCCTACGGCGTGGCCGAGCAGTTCCACGGCTCCGGGGTCCTCGCCGTCGTGGTGGTCGCGGTCTACCTCGGGCATCGCGCGTGGGAGGTCGACTTCGCCACCCGGCTCCAGGAGGACGCAGTGTGGCGGATGGTCGCCTTCGTGCTGGAATCGGCCGTGTTCGCGCTCATCGGCCTGCAGCTGCCGACGGTCCTGAAGGGACTGGGCGCGTACGAGGGCGTCGACGCGGTCTGGTACGCGACCGCGATCTTCCTCGTGGTCGTCGCGGCCCGCTTCGTCTGGGTGTTCCCGGCGACCTTCGTGCCCCGCCGGCTCTTCCGCCGCGTCAGGGAGCGCGAGGAGGACCCCACCTGGCGGGGCCCGGTCGTGACGGGATGGGCCGCCATGCGGGGCGTGGTGTCCCTGGCCATCGCGTTCTCGATCCCGCTCACGGTGCACGGCGGTGCTCCCTTCCCGCAGCGGAACCTGATCCTGTTCCTGACCTTCACCACGGTCATCGGCACGCTCGTCGTGCAGGGCCTGACGCTCGCGCCGCTGATCCGCCTGATGCGCTTCCCGGGGCGCGACCGGCAGGCCGAGACGCTCGCCGAGGCCAACGCCCAGGCGCAGGCCTCCCGGGCCGCCGAGGGGCGCCTGGACGAGCTGCTGTCCGACGAGCGCAACGCCCTGCCCCCGCCGCTCGCCGACCGGCTGCGCACGGTCCTGGAGCGCCGCCGCAACGCCGTCTGGGAGCGCCTGGGGCAGACCAACCCGGTCACCGGCGAGACCGTGGACGACACCTACCGCCGGCTGTCCCGCGAGATGATCAGCGCCGAACGCGAGGTCTTCGTCAAGCTCCGCGACCACCGCTACATCGACGACGAGATGCTGCGCGCGCTGCTCAGACGCCTGGACCTGGAGGAGGCGGCGGCGTACCGGGAGGCGGGTTAGGCCCGCCCCCCGGCGAACGGCCGTCCGGTGACGACGGCGGCGATCGTCGTCCCGCGCGGGAAGGCGCCCTCGTCGGCGAGGGTGACAAGCCCGTAGAGCAACTTGGCGACATAGAGATGTTCGACGGGCAGTCCGTGGCGGCGCTCGAAGTCCTCCGCGAAGGCGTGCAGTTCGGGTGTCGTACGGGCGTAGCCGCCGAAGTGGAAACGCTCGTCGAGGGACCAGGAGCCGGTGCGGGCACCGAAGGCACGTTCCTGCAGCTGCTGTATGTCGCGTTCCAGGAAACCGCCCCTGAGGACCGGCACGCCGAGCGCGCGCTGCCCGGCCGCCAGCCCGGCGGCGAGCCCCGCGAGCGTGCCGCCGGTGCCGCAGGCGACCGCGACGACGCCGGCGTGCCCGCGCAGTTCCTCGCCGAGGGCCCGGCAGCCGTGTACGGCCGCGCTGTTGCTGCCGCCTTCGGGGACGACGTACGCCTCCTCGGCGCCGGCCGCGCGCAGGATCGCCGCCAGGGTCTGCGGCTCGGTCTTGTGCCGGTATGTCGATCTGTCGACGAAGTGCAGCCGCATGCCGTCCGCCGCGCACCGGGCCAGCGAGGGGTTGAGCGGACGGCCGGCCAGCTCCTGGCCGCGGACCACGCCGGTGGTCGGCAGACCGAGGAGGCGGCCCGCGGCGGCGGTGGCGCGCAGGTGGTTGGAGTAGGCACCGCCGAAGGTGACCAGGGGGCGGCCGCCGGCCGCCTCGATGTTCGGCACCAGCTTGCGCCATTTGTTGCCGATGAGGTCCGGGTGGATCAGGTCGTCGCGCTTCAGGAGCAGCCGCAGGCCGTGACGGCCGAACCGCTCGTCCCCTACTTCCTGAAGAGGAGAGGGCAGGCGGGGAGCGAGCGCAGTCCGGCTGGTCACGGCTTCATTGTCACCCGCTACGACGGTCACGGGCGCCCCGCGACGGGCGTGGGGAGCTGCGCGACGGGCGTGGGGAGCCGCGCGGCGGGGACGGGGAACCGCGCGCCCGCCCACCGCGGACCCGCGCCCGGCGACGCACCCCGGCGCTACCCCTTCAGCCGCTCGGCCACCCGCTCCCGCAGCCACCCCATCCCGAACCCCCTCGGATCCACCTTCCCCGGCTGCCACTCCAGGTGGCCGATGACCGACCTCTCGCTCCACCCGTGCCGCCGGCACACCGCGGCGGCCGCCCGCTCGATCGCGTCCAGCTGGGCCTGTGGCCAGGGGTCCGCCCCGTCGCCCAGGTTCTCGCACTCGAAGCCGTAGAAGTGCCGATTGCCGTCGGTGTCCGCCTCGTTGTCCGGCGGCAGCCCCTTCTCGGCGATCACCGCGCGCAGCACGTCGTCGTCGCCGAGGCCGGCGTGGTTGGCGCGGCCGTAGCCGACCAGGTGGACCCTGCCGTCCTTGGTGATCACGCCGTGGCACAGCGGGCCCGGCAGCGCCGGATGGCCGTCCCGGCAGATCCGGACCGTGTGCGCGCTGCCCCGGGTCACCGTGTGGTGGATCATCACGCCGTGCACGGGCCCCCACGGGCCCTTGTGGTTGCGGTTGTGGTGCGGCCAGTCGCCGACCTCGACGACGGTGACGCCCTCCGCTCGCAGCGCGTCCAGAAACTCGCCCGCGGACATGGGTGGGGCCATGCCGCCTCCTTCGTTCCGTGCCGGTCCGGGCCGGCCGCCGGACGCGACCGTTCGGCACCTGCCTGTACGTTCCGCTTTCTGCAACGAGACCGCCGCCGAAACCGGACGCCCCCGGACGGCGACGGGATCCCTCTTCGTGCCCAGTGATGCGATGATCCAGTCCCGCTCTTTCGGGTAATGGTGCGACCACTCTCGGTGATGAAAGGCTCGGTCACGAGACCGGTGCCCGTGCGATTCGGCACCGGGGAAACCTGGGAGGCAATTCTCTATGTCGGTAGGCGAAGAGGTCCGCACGGATCAAGGCACGCCGCAGCAGTCCCTCGGGACGGCGGCAGCGCGGAACCTGGCCACCACCACCAAGTCCGTTCCGCAGATGCAGGAGATCAGCTCCCGCTGGCTGCTGCGCACGCTCCCGTGGGTCGACGTGCAGGGCGGCACGTACCGCGTCAACAGGCGGCTGACGTACTCCGTCGGCGACGGCCGCATCACCTTCGTGAAGACCGGCGACCAGGTCGAGGTCATCCCGGCCGAGCTCGGCGAGCTGCCGGCCCTGCGCTCCTACGAGGACCAGGAGGTGCTGACGGAGCTGGCCCGGCGCTGCCGCCAGCGCGACTTCGCGCCCGGCGAGGTGATCGCCGACTTCGGGAACCAGACGGGCGAGGTGTACCTGCTGGCGCACGGCAGGGTCGAGAAGATCGGCACCGGCCCCTACGGCGACGACGCCGTCCTCGGAGTCCTCGCCGACGGCGCCTACTTCGGCGAGCAGGCGCTGCTGGACCCGGACGCCATCTGGGAGTACACCGTCCGCGCCGACACCGCGACCACGGTGCTGATCCTCAGCCGCCAGGACTTCCAGCAGATCGCCGAGCGCTCCGACACCCTGCGCGCACACCTGGAGCAGCTGCGCGCCGTCCCGGAGCAGCGGACCAACAAGTACGGCGAGAAGGAGGTCGAGCTGGCGGCCGGCCACTCCGGCGAGCCCGACATCCCGCACACCTTCGTGGACTACGAGGCGCGGCCCCGCGAGTACGAACTGAGCATCGCCCAGACCGTGCTGCGCATCCACACCCGCGTGGCCGACCTCTACAACCAGCCGATGAACCAGACCGAGCAGCAGCTGCGGCTCACGGTCGAGGCGCTCAAGGAGCGCCAGGAGCACGAGCTGGTCAACAACCGCGACTTCGGCCTGCTCCACAACTGCGAGTACGACCAGCGGATCCAGCCGCACGACGGCGTGCCCAGCCCGGACGACATGGACGAACTGCTCAGCCGCCGGCGCAGCACCAAGCTGTTCCTGGCCCACCCGCGCGCGATCGCCGCGTTCGGACGCGAGCTGAACAAGCGGGGGCTGGTCCCGGAATCCGTCGAGATCGGCGGCAACCGCATCCCGACCTGGCGCGGCGTGCCGATCTACCCGTGCAACAAGATCCCGGTCACCCCGGAGCGCACCACCTCGATCATCGCGATGCGCACCGGCGAGCAGGACCAGGGTGTCATCGGCCTCAGGCAGTCGGGCGTCCCGGACGAGATCGAGCCGAGCCTGTCCGTCCGCTTCATGGGCATCAACGAACAGGCCATCATCAAGTATCTGGTGACGGCCTACTACTCGGCCGCCGTGCTGGTGCCGGACGCTCTCGGCGTGCTGGAGAACGTCGAGATCGGCCGCTGGAGGTGACGTTTCCGCACTTCGCGGCCGTGTCCTCGCACGCCGTGGCGGGTAGACCCTCGGAACATGCGTCCGGCCGGGCCGGCGACGCCGGCGTCCGCGGACCTGCCGAGGGGGAGACATGGCCGAGTTCATGACGGAGACCGAACAGCGTTCCGCCGTCGTGCCGTGCCCCGGCACGGCGGAGGAGCGGTGGGGCAGGGCCGACGACGCCGGTCCGCTCGAAGGACAGGAGGCGGCGGCCCTGCTGGAGCGCACGCGGGCCGTCGTCGACCCGGAGCTGCACGCGGCCCTGGAGTCACTGCCCGGCGCCATGCGCCGGATCGCGCTCTACCACTTCGGCCGGCAGCACGCGGACGGCACCCCGGCGACGGGCGACGCCGGCAAGGCGATACGTCCCGCGCTCGTCCTGGCGGCGGCCGCCGCCCTCGGCGGCCCGGCGGCCCGTACGGCGGCGGTCCGGGCGGCGGTGGCGGTCGAACTGGTCCACAACTTCACCCTGTTGCACGACGACGTGATGGACCGCGACACCTCCCGCCGGCACCGGCCCACGGCCTGGACCGTGTTCGGCGTCACCGACGCGATCCTCGCCGGTGACGCCCTGCAGGCGCTGGCCCTGCGGCTGCTCGCCGAGGACCCGCACCCGGCCGCCGGGCCGGCCGCGGCCCGGCTCGCGGACTGCGTCGTGGAACTGTGCGCCGGCCAGCACACCGACACGGACCTGGAGCGCCGTGCCCCCGAGGAGGTCACCCTCGCCGAGGTGCTCGCCATGGCCGAGGCCAAGACCGGCGCGCTGCTCGGCTGCGCCTGCGCCCTCGGCGCGCTGTACGCGGGCGCCGGCCCGGGGGACGTGGCGGCGCTGGACGGCTTCGGACGCCAGGCCGGGCTCGCCTTCCAGCTGATCGACGACGTCATCGGCATATGGGGTGACCCGCGGTACACCGGGAAGCCGGCCGGTGCGGATCTCGCGGCCCGCAAGAAGTCGCTGCCCGTGGTGGCGGCCCTGTCGACCGGCACGGAGGCGGCGGCCGAACTCGCCGAGCTGTACGGCAGGCCGTATGTGGCTGGTGACACCGAGGGCGTGGCGCTGGCGGCGCTGGCCGTGGAGCGGGCGGGCGGCCGGGACTGGGCGCAGGCCGAGGCGGCCGACCGGATGGCCCGCGCCGTGCAGGAGCTGTCCCGGGCGGTCCCCGACCCCGACGCGGCGGGCGGGCTGCTGGCGCTCGCCGAGTTCGTGACCCGGCGCAGCAGCTGATCCTGCCGCGCCGGCCGCCGGGCCCGCACATCACTCCTGTCGAGAAGGTGCCGGTTTGCGCAAGTTCACCTACTTCGTCGCCTGCTCGCTCGACGGCTTCATCGGCGACGAACACGGCGACGCCTCCGCGATGTTCCGCTTCATGGACGAGGAGTACGGCGCCTTCCTCGCGGTGGAGTTCCCGGAGACCCTGCCCTCCCAGGTCCGCCCGCGGCTGGGCCTGGACGGTGTGCCGAACGTACGCTTCGACACCGGCGGAGGAGGGCGGCCTGGACGTCTTTCTGTGCGGCGGTGCGCTCCTGGCCGGACAGCTGCTGGACGAGATCGACGAACTCGTGATCAAGACCTGTCCGGTCGTCTACGGTAGGGGCATGCCCATGTTCGCGACCGGCCTCGGCATCAAGGAGTTCGGCCTCGACGCGGTGCGTGCCTTCACCAACGGTGTGCTCGTGCGGACGTACACACGTAAGCGCTGATCCCGCGGCCGCCGTACCGTGGGCCCATGTCGAAAATGCCCCATATATTCCACATCACCGAACGCTCCCTCTGGGAGAAGGCACGCGAACACGGTGCCTACGAGATGTCCTCCCCTGGCCGCACCCTCCAGGAGGAGGGTTTCATCCACTTCTCCACCCGCGAGCAGCTTCCGCGTATCGCCGCCCGCCTCTACGGCGACTACGACGGTCCGGACGAGCTGGTCGTGCTGGTCGTGGATCCGGCCCTGGTCGACGTGCCGGTGAAGTACGAGGCCATGAAGCCGGGCGGGGAGGAGTTCCCGCACGTGTACGGGCCGGTGCCCGCCGACGCCGTGGTGGACGTGGAGCGCTGGGGGTGACCGACGAGGACGGGTGTCCGCCGGGCCCGGGGCCCTCCGGCGTCCCGGTCCCTGGTGCCTACGCGCCCGCGGCGGGCCGACCGGCGCCGGCCAGCCCGCCGGTCACCGGGTCCCGGCCGGTCAGGCAGTAGACGCCGCCCGCCGGGTCGCGCATCACCGTCCAGTGCGGGCCACCGCCCGTCCGGACCGCCCCGTGCTCCTCGTGCCGGGCCTGGACGGCGGCGATGTCCGCGCAGGCGAGGTCGAGATGGGCGGAGGCGGGGCGTTCCTCGCCGAGCCGCTGGAGGAGGATCCGGACGGGCAGTCCCGCCGGCGGCTTGAGCACCTGGAACTCCGGCCGTGAACCGGTGTGCCGCTCCCAG
The DNA here is from genome assembly GCF_000725475.1 of Streptomyces durhamensis. Taxonomy (NCBI): domain Bacteria; kingdom Bacillati; phylum Actinomycetota; class Actinomycetes; order Kitasatosporales; family Streptomycetaceae; genus Streptomyces; species Streptomyces durhamensis. Next base: position 90,379 of record NZ_JNXR01000007.1, on the reverse strand, counting down.
CCGGTGAGCCGGGCCCAGAAGTCGGACTCGGCGGCGTACGCCGACGGCGGGATGTCGAGGCAGACCTGGTCGAGCCGGCTGCCCGCCACCACGGGCGGCCGTACCGTCTCCCCGTGCCAGGGCACGGCGCAGAACAACTGCCCCGCCGGAGAACGCAGCACCGCCCAGTCGCCGTGGTCCGCCACCAGGTCGGCGCCCAGTTCACGGGCCGCCCCGATCAGTCCCCGTACGTCCTCGGCGCAGAAGTCGAGGTGGGCCCCGCCCGCGCCCCCGGTGACGCCCTGGAGCTTCGCGCAGGCGTCCGCCCCGTCGGCGTCCCCGGGCAGCAGGGTCAGGAACTCGCCCTGTTCACCGCGGGGTTCGGACGGCCGGGTGCCGGTGACGGCGGTCCAGAAGGCGCGGGCCTCGGTCAGCCGGCCGAGGGGCCGGTCGACGAAGGCGTAGGTCCAGCGAATGATCATGCCGGGGAGTGTAGGTGCCGACTCCCCGGTCACCCACGGGATTTCACTCCGCGGGCCGCTGGAGGAAGCGCAACTGGTTGCCCGCCGGGTCCCGGAAGGCGCAGTCACGCACCCCGTACGGCTGGTCCGTCGGCTCCTGGAGCACATCCCCGCCGGACTCCCGCACCCGCTCGTACAGCGCGTCGCAGTCCTCGGTCGTGAAGATGACACCCCGCAGCATGCCCTTGGCGAGCAGTTCGGCCATCGCCTGCCGGTCGGCGGGGGAGGCGTCCGGGTTCGCGCCGGGCGGCTCCAGCACGATCTCGACGTCCGGCTGGAGCGGTGAGCCCAGCGTCACCCAGCGCATGCCCTCGAAGCCCACGTCGTTGCGGACCTCCAGGCCGAGCACGTCACGGTAGAAGGCGAGCGCCTTGTCATGGTCGTCCACCGCGATGAAGCACTGCTTGAGTTTCACGTCCATGGGCTCACGCTAGGCCCATCGGGACCCAGGCGCGCGCGAGTCACCAGGACCGGCGGCGTGGCCGGGTGAACGTACGGGCCACACAGGACGGGATCACCGCGCTCTCCTCGTGGTCGCGGGCCCGGTAGGCGCTCGGCGTCTCCCCGACCAGCTCGGTGAAGCGGGAGCTGAAGGAGCCGAGCGACGTACACCCCACGGCGAGGCACACCTCGGTGACGGTGAGGTCGCCCCGGCGCAGCAGCGCCTTGGCCCGCTCGACCCTGCGGGTCATCAGATAGCTGTACGGCGTCTCGCCGAACGCCTTGCGGAAGCTGCGCTGGAAGTGGCCGGGCGACATGTGGGCGCCGCGGGCCAGCTCGGTCATGTCGAGCGGCTCGGCGTACTCGCGGTCCATGCGGTCGCGCACACGACGCAGCCGTCTGAGGTCCTCCAGGGTCACGTCGACAGCTTGGCACAGGGCACTGACATCGACGTACGGCTGTCACACGGTGGCCCGAGGCTGGGTCGGGCTGAGGTAGTGCACGGTGCTGTGTCCGGCGTGCGGGGCGAGGAGGCCCTGCAGTGTGCCGGCGGCGACCTTGAGGAGGTCGCCGTCGCGGGTGGCGTGGAGGGTTTCGAGGAGGAAGGCGACGCGGGTGGAGTCCTCGGTGACCCGGGTGCGGTGGGCGTCGTGGTGGTTCCAGTGGCGGGTCAGCACCCCGGTGGTGTCCGCGTAGATGATCTCGCCGGGGTTCGGGGTCTCGATGGTGCCGGGTTCGCCGAGCGGGGTGAAGGACTCGGTGCCGTCCGCGTACCGGATGTCGACGTCGCCGGTGACCTGGTCCAGGTCGAAGGCGCCGGCGGGCAGGCCGTGGCGGACGGAGACGGCGTTGTAGGAGTCGACGGCCGGGTTGATGCGCGGCAGCGTCCCCTTCTTGGCCAGGCGGCGGCCGAGCGCGTCGACGCTGGGGCGGACGCGGCGTGGGTTGGTGCCGAACGCCCGGTAGGCGGTGTGCCACGCCTCGATGCGAGGGTCGGTCTCGTCGGCCGGCAGCCAGGTGCCGTCGGCGAGTCGGCGCTCCAGCTCCGCCAGGGCGGCGGTGGTGTGCGGCCAGGGTTCGCGGCCGCGCAGGCCGGTGGCGGTGACGAGGGCGATGAGCGTGTCGGGGAAGGCCTCTGCGACGGCGGGGTCGATGCGGAAGGCGGGCATGGACGGGTTCCGTTTCCTGCTGGGAGCGGGTGGCGCGGGGGTTTCCTGGGGGGTCGGCTGCGGGTGCGGGTGAGCGCTCAGGCCAGGGGCCGGGGCTGGGGCAGGGATCGGGGTGGCGTTCGGGTGAGGGCTCGGGTCAGGGTTCGGGACGGCTCGGGTCAGGGGCCGGGTGCGGCTTGGGTGAGGTGCGGGCTCAGGGCAGGTCCGGGTGACCGCTCGGGTCAGGGAGGGGATCGGGGACGGCTGGGGTGACGGTTCGGGACAGGGTCCGGGGACGGTTCGGGTGACGGCTCGGGTCAGGGCTCGGGGAGGGCTCAGGCCACGGTCGAGCGGGCCCGCACCATCCTGGACGAACACATCGCCCGGTACGGCTCGTTCGAGATCCACTGCCGGGGCGGCATCCTCGTCTGCCGGGTTAGCGGCGGCGGCCGGGTTCCGTTTGGTGCCCGAACGTCGGGACATCGGCGGGGCGCTCGGCCGTGCCAAGCTCTCGGCTGGCAGCCGTCGAGGCGGCGATCCGCCGCGACGACATACAGGTGCTGTTCAAGAGCCTGTCCGAACTGCTCGGCCCCGGCAGCGTGCGCAACGTTGACGACGTCCTCGTGCGCGTGGGCCTGCGCATAGGCGAGCTGCTCGGCCTCAAGTGCCGGACGTCGAGTTGGCCTGCGCCACTTCTTCGCCTCCGCCCTCATCGCCGGCAGGGCGAGCGTCAAGCAGGTGCAGCTCGTTCTCGGCCACGCGTCCGCCGTCATCACGCTGCGGATCTACGCCCAGCTGTGACCGGATGAAGAAGACCGCACCCGGACCGTCATGGACGCCGTGCTCGGCGGCCTGCGGACCGGGTGCGGACAGGTAGACACTGCAATGAAAGAAATCGCAGGTCAGAGGGCGTAAGAGGAGATCACGCCTTCTTGGTCTCCCAGAAGATCTTGTCGATCTGGGCGATGTAGTCCAGCGCCTTCTGGCCCGTCGCCGGGTCGGTGGACGCCTTGGCGGCCGAGAGGGCCTTCAGGGCGTCGTTGACCAGCTGGTGCAGCTCCGGGTACTTCTCGAAGTGCGGGGGCTTGAAGTAGTCGCTCCAGAGCACGGAGACGTGGTGCTTCGCGAGCTCCGCGCGCTGCTCCTTGATGACGGTGGCGCGCGCCTGGAAGTGGGGGTCGTCGTTGCCGGCCATCTTTTCCTGGACGGCCTTCACCGACTCCGCCTCGATGCGGGCCTGGGCCGGGTCGTACACGCCGCAGGGCAGGTCGCAGTGGGCGCTGACCTTGACCTTGGGGGCAAACAGGCGGGAAAGCATGGAGCATTCCTTCCTCGTGATCGTCTTCTCAGGTGCGACATTACTCCCTGCAGAAGGCGATTTCTCGGGTGCCCCCTAGGGCTTAGGACAAAAGTCCAGGGTCAGACTGAGACTGGTGGAGGAACGGACCGGGGAGGTGCCGGGGATGCCGGAGCTGTCGCAGGAGACCGAGCGGGGCAGGGCGGTCGCGCCGTTCGGACTGGCCGAGGTGACGGGGCCGTCCATGGTGCCGACGCTGCTGCACGGGGACCGGCTGCTGGTGCAGTACGGGGCCTCGGTCAGGCCGGGGGACGTCGTGGTCCTGCGTCATCCGTTCCAGCAGGACCTGCTCGTCGTCAAGCGTGCCGTGGCGCGCCGCGAGGGCGGCTGGTGGGTGCTCGGCGACAACCCGTACGCGGGCGGGGACAGCACCGACTACGGGGTCGTCCCGGACGAGCTGGTGCTGGGCAGGGCGCGCCTGCGGTACCGGCCTTTCCCGGCCGGTCAGCGGTCGCCGCTGGCGCTGGTGCGCTGGGCACTCTCAGCCGCCAGGCCGCTGCTGCCGGACCGGTCGGCCTCCAGGCGCTTGCGGGCCCGGTAGGCGGCGACGTTGGCGCGGGTCGCGCAGCGGTCGGAGCAGTAGCGCCGGGAGCGGTTGGTGGAGGTGTCGAGGTAGGCGTTGCGGCAGGGGGCCGCTTCGCACAGGCCGAGGCGGTCGACGCCGTACTCCGTCAGGTGGAAGGCGAGGCCCATCGCCGCGATGGCCGCGTAGCCGGCGGTGGCGTTGGAGGGGTGGTCGGCCAGGTGCATGTGCCACAGCGGGCGGCCGTCCTCGTCGCGGTAGTCGTGACCGGAGATCTGCGGCGACACCGGGAACTCCAGCAGCAGTGAGTTCAGCAGGTCCACGGCCAGCGTCTCGTCGCCCTTGTCGGCCGCCTCGAAGACGGCGCGCAGCCGGGCCCGGACCGAGCGGAAGCGCGTGACATCGGCGTCGGCGGCGCGGCGGGCCGCCGACGCGTTGACGCCGAAGAGGTCGCGGACGGCCTCGACCGAGGTGAGCGAGTCCTTGCCCCGGGCCGGTTCCTCGCTGTTGACGAGACGGACGGCGTAATCCGAGTAATAGGCCAGTTCCACTTGTAGTCCTTACGGGGGCGCTTTATGGTCGTGTCTGCGGTCGGGTAACAGCCGGTCGTGTGTCCAGGGTATTACGCGAACCGAGGGGAGTCGGGGTTCCATGACGACGAGTACCGGAACCGACTGGGCCGCCTGGCAGGAGAGCTGGGACCGGCAGCAGGAGTCCTACATGCCGGACCGTGAGGACCGCTTCCGGATCATGCTGGACATGGTCGAGGCACTCGTCGGGACGGCGCCGCGCGTGCTCGACCTCGCCTGTGGCACCGGCAGCATCACCGGCCGGCTGCTGGCCCGCTTCCCGGCGGCCACCAGCACCGGCGTCGACCTCGACCCTGCCCTGCTCACCATCGCGCGCGGCACCTTCGGGGGCGACGAGCGGGTGCACCTCGTCGAGGCCGACCTCAAGGACCCCGACTGGCGGGCGAAGCTGCCGTACGACTCCTACGACGCCGTCCTGACCGCAACGGCCCTGCACTGGCTGCACAGCGAACCCCTCGCGGCCCTCTACGGTCAGGTGGCGGAGCTGGTCCGCGACGGCGGTGTCTTCATGAACGCGGACCACATGATCGACGACAGCACGCCCCGGATCAACGCCGCCGAGCGCGCCCAGCGGCACGCACGTATGGATCAGGCCAGGCGCGCGGGTGCCCTGGACTGGGCCGAATGGTGGCAGGTCGCCGCCGAGGACCCCGTGCTCGCCGAGCCGACCGCCCGGCGGTTCGAGATCTACGGCGAGCACGCCGACGGGGACATGCCCGCAGCGGCGTGGCACACGCGCGTGCTGCGCGAGAAGGGGTTCGGGGAGGCCCGGCCGGTGTGGTGCTCGCCGTCGGACACGCTGCTGCTCGCGGTGAAGTAGGCGAAGCCGGTGAAGTCGGCGAACCCGGTGGAGCCGGTGCGGCGGGCGACGTCGGCGCCGCGGGTGAAGTAGGCGGGCAGGCCTGAGGGGCGGTACGGGGGTCCGTACCGCCCCTCATCGGCACCCGGTCAGAGAACCTTCGACAGGAACGACTGCGTCCGCTCGTGCTGCGGGTTCGTCAGGACCTCGCGCGGGTGGCCGGATTCCACCACCACGCCCTCGTCCATGAACACCAGGCTGTCGCCCACCTCGCGGGCGAAGCCCATCTCGTGGGTGACCACGACCATGGTCATGCCGGACTCGGCGAGGTCCCGCATGACGTCCAGGACGTCACCCACCAGCTCCGGGTCCAGGGCCGAGGTCGGCTCGTCGAACAGCATCAGCTTCGGCTCCATCGCCAGGGCCCGGGCGATCGCCACCCGCTGCTGCTGGCCGCCGGAGAGGTGGGAGGGGTAGTGCCCGGCCCGGTCGGCCAGGCCCACCCGCTCCAGCAGCTGTTCGGCCCGCTCCCGGGCCTGCGCCTTGGCCACGCCCTTGACCTGCACCGGCGCCTCCATGACGTTCTCCAGAGCCGTCATGTGCGGGAACAGGTTGAAGCGCTGGAAGACCATGCCGATGTCCCGGCGCTTCATGGCGACCTCGCGGTCGCGCAGCTCGTACAGCTTGTCGCCCTGCTGGCGGTAGCCGACCAGCTCGCCGTCGACGTAGAGCCGGCCGGCGTTGATCTTCTCCAGGTGGTTGATGCACCGCAGGAAGGTCGACTTGCCGGAGCCGGAGGGGCCGATCAGGCAGAACACCTCGCCGGGCTTCACCTCCAGGTCGATGCCCTTGAGCACCTCGACGGCGCCGAAGGACTTGTGCACGCCCTCGGCCTTCACCATGGCGTTCATCGCACGCTCCTCTTGCCGCTCGGGTCGAGCAGGTTGGCCTTGACCTTCTGCCACGGGGTGGGCGGCAGACTGCGGGTCGAGCCGCGGGCGTAGCGGCGCTCCAGGTAGTACTGGAAGACGCTGAACACGCTGGTCATCACGAGGTACCAGAGGGAGGCGACGAACAGCATCTCCATCACGGCGTACGACGTGGAACCGATCGTCGAGGTGGCGCGCAGCAGTTCGTTGTAGGTGACCGCGTAGACCAGCGACGAGGTCTTCAGCATGTTGATGAACTCGTTGCCGGTGGGCGGCACGATCACCCGCATGGCCTGCGGGATGACGATCCTGCGCAGGGTCCTGCCGTGGCTCATGCCGAGCGCGTGCGCGGCCTCGGTCTGGCCGTCGTCGACGGCCAGCAGCCCGGCGCGGCAGATCTCGGCCATGTACGCGGCCTCGTTCAGGCCCAGGCCCAGCAGCGCGCACATGAACGGCGTCATCACGTCCGTCATCTCGTCCTTGTAGATCGGACCGAGGTTCAGGACGGGGAAGATGAGCGCCAGGTTGAACCAGAGCAGGAGCTGGACGTAGACCGGTGTGCCGCGGAAGAACCAGATGTAGACCCAGGCCACCCAGCTCGTCACCGGGTTCTTCGACAACCGCATCACGGCCAGCACGATGCCCAGGGCCACGCCCAGGGCCATCGCGAGCACGCTGATCAGCATGGTGCGGCAGGCGCCCGCGAGCACAGTGGAGTCGAACAGCTTGTCGCCGACCGCGTGCCACTGGATCTTCTCGGCCGTGGCGAAGGCGTTGATCAGCAGGCCGACCAGGGCCAGCACCACGACCGCGCTGACATAGCGGCCCCAGTGGCGGACCGGGATCGCCTTGATCGCCTCCGGTGGCACCGGGCTGCCGCCGGGCTCCTTGGAGACGTCGGCCGACGGCCTCGCGTCGGCCGGTGTCTTGTCGAGATCGTCAGTCACCGTGACTGCCCTTCAGCGTGTCTGACAGTCACTTGCCGCCGTTGACCGCGGCCTTGTCGATGGCGCCGCTCTGGGCACCCCACTTGTCGAGGATCTTCTTGTACGTACCGTCCTGGATGATCGCGCTGACGGCGGCCTCCAGAGCGCTGGTGAGCTGCTTGTTGTCCTTGTTCACGGCGATACCGAAGGGGCCGGCGTCGACCTGCTCGCCGACGACCTCGAAGGCCTTGCCCCCGTCGGCCTTTCGGGCCAGGTCGATCGCGACCGGGTAGTCGTTGACGCCGGCCACCGCGCCGCCCGACTTCACTCGGGTCTGGGCCTCGGTGTCGTTGTCGAACGACTCGATCGTGATCTTCTTCTTGCCGCCGTCCGTGCAGGCCTTGGACTGCTTCTGCAGGAGCTGCTCGTAGGTGGTGCCGTGCTGCACGGCCGCGGTCTGGCCGCAGAGGTCCTCGACCGAGCCGATCTTCTTCGGGTTGCCCTTCTGCACGTACACCGCGGTGCCGGCCGTGAAGTAGTCGACGAAGTCGACACCCGGGCCGAGCTTCTTGCCCTTGTCGTCCAGGCCCTGCTGGCGTGCCTTGGTGTCCGTTATGGACGAGATCGCCACGTCGTAACGACCGGAGTTCAGCGACGTGATCAGGCCGTCGAAGGAGCCGGAGGTGAACTTGAAGGTCACGCCCAGCTTCTTGGCCAGCGCGGCGGCGATGTCGGGGTCCACGCCGACGATGTCGCCGCCCTCCTGGAACTCCATGGGCGCGTACTCGGCGTTGGTGCCGACCTGGATGACGCCCTTGTCCTGGATCGTCTTCGGCAGCTTCGAGAAGAGCGGAGCGCTGCTCGTCCTGCCGGACGCGGAGGAGCCGCCCTTGCCGCCGTTGGTCTGGTCCCCGCAGCCGGTGAGCAGCAGGGCGCCCGCGACCGCGATCGCACCGGCCGCTGCCAGAGGAGAGCGGGCGGGGGTCGTGCGACGGGTGGAGCTTGCGGTCATCGTTGTTCCTCCGGCTGATGGGAAGAGGTGCCGATGGTCGACGAGAAACACACACCTTCGGGTGTCGCGACCTCGTGGGTTTACCGCATCTTGCCATTCGGACTACGCCGTTCAGGGGGCTGACTATGTCAAAATCGGATAACGGGTGACCCCCGAACCGCCTCAGGTCGGTACAACTCCGGTGCATCACCACCGAACCATCTGCGGGAATCCAGTCCTGCGGCCGGAGAATCTTCGGCGCGTCTCACGATGTGATCAGCGTGCGCGCCCGCGTCCCGTGTCCTCGCGTGCTTGGCGTGGTTGTCAGCCACGCGTCATCTCGCGGTGGCTTTTCTGTTCCGGGATGTGACCTTGCGCCTATTGGACTCGTCGTAGGCGCCGTCCGTCCGGTAAGAAGGTTCTTTACACCCCTCATCCGGGGCTCAGGGCGCGTGTGCGGCGCGCCCGTCGCGTATGTGCCCGTACGTATCAGCAATCGGGCCGTGCGCGGTGCCCGCCCACCCCTCACCAGGAGTGGTCGACCCTCAAACCATGCATAGCTAAGGGGTAAAACAAAGTGGCAGCGGAGATCGTCAATCCTCGCAGCGACAGCAATACGGATCAGGACGGCGGGGCCGAGCCCCTCGATTCCTTCGATCCGGTGTTCGCGCTGCACCGCGGCGGCAAGATGGCCGTGCAGGCCACCGTGCCGGTCCGCGACAAGGACGACCTTTCCCTCGCGTACACGCCCGGCGTCGCGCGCGTGTGCACCGCGATCGCGGAACAGCCGGACCTGGTCAACGACTACACATGGAAGTCCTCCGTGGTCGCCGTCGTGACCGACGGTACGGCCGTGCTCGGACTCGGGGACATCGGTCCCCAGGCCTCCCTCCCCGTGATGGAGGGCAAGGCGATCCTGTTCAAGCAGTTCGGCGGCGTCGACGCGGTGCCGATCGCGCTCGACTGCACCGACGTGGACGACATCGTCGAGACCGTCGTCCGGCTCGCTCCCTCCTTCGGCGGAGTGAACCTCGAGGACATCTCGGCGCCGCGGTGCTTCGAGATCGAGCGCCGGCTGCAGGAGCGCCTCGACATCCCGGTCTTCCACGACGACCAGCACGGTACGGCCGTCGTGACGCTCGCGGCGCTGCGGAACGCGGCGCGGCTGAGCGGCCGTGAGATCGGGCAGCTGCGGGCCGTCATCTCGGGCGCCGGCGCGGCCGGTGTCGCCATCGCCAAGATGCTGGTCGAGGCCGGCATCGGTGACGTGGCGGTGGCCGACCGCAAGGGCGTCGTGTCGGCCGGCCGGGAGGACCTCACCCCGGTCAAGCGCGAGCTGGCCGGCTTCACCAACAAGGCCGGCATCACCGGCTCGCTGGAGGACGCCCTCGCGGGCGCCGACGTCTTCATCGGCGTCTCCGGCGGTACGGTCCCGGAGGAGGCCGTGGCCTCCATGGCGAAGGGCGCCTTCGTGTTCGCGATGGCCAACCCGAACCCCGAGGTGCACCCGGAGGTCGCGCACAAGTACGCGGCGGTCGTCGCCACCGGGCGGTCGGACTTCCCGAACCAGATCAACAACGTGCTGGCGTTCCCGGGCATCTTCGCGGGCGCGCTGCAGGTGCGGGCCTCTCGGATCACCGAGGGGATGAAGATCGCCGCTGCGGAGGCGCTGGCCGCCGTGGTGGGCGACGATCTCGCCGCCGACTATGTGATTCCGTCGCCGTTCGACGAGCGGGTCGCTCCGGCGGTCACGGCGGCGGTCGCGGCCGCTGCTCGGGCCGCGGGCGTCGCTCGTCGCTGACGTCGCGCTGAATGGCCCCGTCCCTTCGGGCGGGGCCATTTTCCGTTCCCACCGCCCGACCTGGGCGCTGAGGGGGCGCCTCTCGGCGGTGCCGGGCTGCGCTGGACGGGTGCCCCTGCGCAAGAGGGCATGTGTCACAGACCCTCGCAGTTCCGTTGGCTGATCAGCACCCCTATCGTCGGCTGTATGTTCGCTGTCTACGCCGCCCGAATCGACCGCGACCAGCCGCTCTCCGGCCTGGAGTTGGGGGAGCGCCCGGCCCCCGAGGCCCGGCCCGGCTGGAGCACCATCCGTGTGCGGGCCGCCTCCCTCAACCACCATGACCTCTGGTCCCTGCGGGGCGTCGGCCTCCCGGAGGGCCGGCTGCCGATGATCCTCGGCTGCGACGCCGCCGGCATCGACGAGGACGGCAACGAGGTCGTCCTGCACTCCGTCATCGGCCAGACCGGCCACGGCGTCGGTCCCGACGAGCCGCGCTCCATCCTCACCGAGCGCTACCAGGGCACCTTCGCCGAGCAGGTCGCCGTGCCGACCTGGAACGTCCTGCCCAAGCCCAAGGAGCTGTCCTTCGCCGAGGCCGCGTGTCTGCCGACGGCGTGGCTGACGGCGTACCGGATGCTGTTCACCAACGCCGGCGTGCGGCCCGGTGACTCGGTCCTGGTGCAGGGCGCGGGCGGCGGTGTGGCCACGGCTGCCATCGTGCTCGGCAAGGCGGCGGGGCTGCGCGTCTTCGCGACCAGCCGCGACGAGGCCAAGCGGAAGCGGGCCCTGGAACTCGGGGCCGTGGAGGCCGTGGAGTCGGGGGCGCGGCTGCCGCAGCGGGTGGACGCCGTCATCGAGACCGTGGGCGCCGCCACCTGGTCCCACTCGGTGAAGTCCCTGCGGCCCGGCGGCACGATCGTCATCTCCGGTGCCACCAGCGGGGACCGGCCCTCGCACGCCGAGCTGACCCGGATCTTCTTCCTGGAGCTGAAGGTCGTCGGATCCACCATGGGCACCAAGGAGGAGCTGGAGGACCTGCTCTCCTTCTGCGCCGCGACCGGCGTACGCCCCGTCATCGACGAGGAGCTGCCGCTGGACCGGGCCCGTGAGGGCTTCGAGCGGCTCGCTTCCGGAGAGCAGTTCGGGAAGATCGTCCTCACCCACTCCTGACCCGACCGCGAGCAGCACCGAAGGCGGCGGCTGCTCCCCTTCGCGTACGCGGGTGTCTCGGCCTCCGCGCTGCTCCGACGAGCCGGGCTCAGGGCGTCGGCCGGCGGAGCAGCGCGCCGATACGGGCCGCCGCCGTCGACAGATGGCGGCGGGCCTCGCCGAGCTGCTCCTGGCTGACGCCGTGGTCGCGGGCCGCGTCGCGGATGTCGTCGCGGAAGCGGTCCAGGAGGCGGTCCAGGTCGCGGGGCGGGTCGCCGGTGAGGTCCTCGTGCGCCCAGGAGGGCTCGTACTCGGCCGGGAAGTCCTCGGTGGGCGGGACATGGTGCAGGTCCGGGGCGGCGGTGGGCGTGGGCGCCGGCTCCCCGGGGGTGCGGGGATAGCCCCAGTTCTTGCCGAAATCGCCCAGTTCCCTGGCCAGTTCGGACAGGCCCTCGCGGACGCCCGTCGGCCAGTCACCCTGGGTGAAGTGGTCCTGGACGCGGTCCTGGACCTGGCGCGCGATGCGCTGCATCTCCTCCTGCGCCTGGGCCCGCGCCCGCGCCTGCGCCTCCTGGGCCTGGTGGCGGGCCCGCTGGGCCTCCTCACGGGCCCGGCGGCTCTCGTCCTTGGCGCGGCGGGCCTGCTCCTTCCACTCCTGCTTGACCCGGCGCATCTCCTCCTTGGCGGCCCGCCAGGCCTCCTTGTCGGTGAGGTCGCCGTGGTCCCCGGCCGGTCCCGTGCCCGTCTTCGCGCTCCGGCGGGCCTCGGACGCGGCCGCGCGCATCTCGCGGCGCAGGTCACCGGCCGCGCCGCGCACGTCGGCCCTTATCTCGGCGGCCAGCTCCGCGACCGACTCGCGGATCTCCAGCTCCAGGTCCGCCAACTCGCCGCTGCGGTCGGCCAGTTCGGCGCGACCCGCGTCCGTGATGGCGTACACCTTGCGGCCGCCCTCCGTGGTGTGCCGGACCAGGCCCTCGGCCTCCAGCTTGGCCAGGCGGGGGTAGACCGTGCCCGCCGAGGGGGCGTACAGCCCCTGGAAGCGTTCTTCAAGGAGCCTGATCACTTCGTAGCCGTGGCGCGGGGCCTCGTCGAGCAGCTTGAGCAGATACAGGCGCAGGCGTCCGTGGGCGAAGACGGGGGGCATGTCAGAGCACCTTCTTGTCGGTCGTGCCGTCGGCCGGGGCGGTACCGGGGTGCCGTGGGGATCCGGAGGGCCCGGCGTCCCCCACGGTGTCCGCCTCGTCCTCGCGCGGCGGACGGCGCAGCAGGGCGATCGAACCGGAGACCGTGGTGGCGCGGAGTCTGCCCGTGCCCGCGCCGAGACGGCCGGTGATCTTGTGGGCGCCCCACTGGCCGTGCACCCGCAGTCCGTCGAAGGCGTTGGAGATCGTGCCGCTCGCGGTGTTCGCCTCCACCTCGGCGTCCGCCGGATGGGGCAGGCGGATGGCGATCTCGCCGGAGACGCTGGTGAGGCTGACCTCCGTGGGACCGTCCGGGTCCAGGTCGACGATCATGGAGCCGCTGACGGAGTCCGCGCGGACCGTACGGCCGGAGCCCTCGACCACGGTCAGGTCCCCCGAGACCGAGTGGAACCGCAGGTCACCGGTGACGGCCTGGGCTTCCAGATTCCCCGAGACGGTGTCCGCGCGGACCGGTCCGGAGACGCCGACCAGGGTCGTGTCGCCGGTCACCCCCTTCACCACCGCGGGGCCCTGGATGCCGGAGACGACCGCGCCGGCGCCGACCACGCCGACCTCCACACGGGTGCCGGCGGGAACCGTCAGGGAGACGACGGCACTGCGCCGCCAGCCCTTGCGGTCGAGCCACTTCAGGAAGCCCTTCCAGGGCAGGTCCTCGTAGGCCACCGTGAGGGTGTCGCCGTTCTGGGTGACCACCAGGGGCGGTCCCTCGATCTCGGAGACTTCCAGGCGGGCGGAACCCTCGTCCGTGCCCACCACGTTCACCGTTCCGTTGACGATGCGGACCTGCAGGTCGCTCACGCGGGTGTCAAAGCTCAGTTTCCGGGGCTCGGTGACGGACCACTCGGGCATGGGGACCTCCTCGGGCACGGCTGGGCGAAGGCAGCCGCGACACGCCATATCGCGTCTTTCTCGATTCACGATATATCGCGGTCGCGGAAAGTCAAGACACCCTTTCGTGGGAAGCCGGGGCCGGGAGGCGCGCGGCCCGGGAGGCGCGCGGCTGGAGGAGCGCGGCCGGAAGGGACGCGGCCGGGAGGGACGCGGCCGGGCGGAGCACGGACGCATAGCGAGGGGCGGCGTGGCGCCAGTCGTGGTGTGGCGCGGGGGGTGGTGCGCGCGGCGCCGCGTCGTGTGTACGCGTGTGTGCGTGGAAAGAGAGTGCGGGCGGGGAGGGCGGGCGCTGCGACCGCCGTGTCGTACCGCCCGCCGGGCCGGTTCCGGCCTACTCGTCGTCCTCGTCGTCCAGGCGGGCCAGCCAGGTGGCGAGGCGTTCCACCGGAACCTCGAAGTCGGGGTTCAGGTCGACGAACGTGCGCAGCTGCTCGGCGAGCCACTCGAAGGTGACCTCTTCCTCGCCGCGCCGCTTCTCCAGTTCCTCGATTCCTCGGTCGGTGAAGTACATGGATGCCGCTCCGTCGTTCAGTGCAGGGGTAGGGCCGCTCCCGGGCGGGAAGAACCCTCAACCTGTGAGAGGTGGAAGATGCCGCGTTTCCGCCTGAGGAGCCTGGCGAGGACAGGAAAATAATAGGCAGCCGCCCGGCCCTTCGGGCGGGCGGTCCCGACGGGGCGAGGGGACGGGGGAGCATGACGAACGGGGAGTCGACGCGAGTAGCGCGGATCCAGCTGCCGGACGGGACGCCGGTGTGGGCCCGGATATCGGGCGCCGAGGAACTGTCCGCGCCGTCGGGGGGACTGTCGTACACGGACACCGGCTTCGCCGAGCGGGTGGAGGCGAGCGTCGAGAGCCTCCAGTCGCTGATCACCGGTGTCGCACGCTCGCTGTCCGGTCCGCTGCGGGCGGTGCGGCCGGACGAGGTGAACGTCGAGTTCGGCATCGAGCTGACCGCCAAGGCCGGGAAGGTGGTGGGCCTGCTCGCGGACGGTGAGGCCAAGGCCGCCATCACGGTCACCCTGAAGTGGAACGGGGGCGGCCCGCCGGACGCGGACGCGGGCACACCCGCCGCCTCCCGGGGCTCCTCGGCGCAGCCCGCACCCGCACCCGCACCCACCCCCGGCGGCACGGCCGCGCCGTCCGCCGCCCAGGGTCCGCGCACCGGCGCGTCGACCGGCGCTCGGGGGCACGGAGGTGCCGCGGAATGACGGAGCCGTACGACGGGGGCGCGCCGGACGGCGCCGATGCCGCCCGGCTTGCCCTTCGTGAACTCGTTCTCGCGGCGACCGTGCGCATTCATCGCTCCGACGCAGGGTATGCCCACGACGAGCCCGGCGGCTTCCTCGGCAGCGGCTTCTTCGTGGCGCCGAACTGGGTTCTGACCTGCGCGCACGTGGTCCATGCCGAAGAGGGGGGCGAGGTCACCGTGGTGTACCGGACCAGCCCCTACGAGGACCCGTGCGCCGTGCGCGGGAAGGTGGCGGCGACCCTGCCGGAGCAGGCCGGCCGGCTCGTTCCCGGCGGCGGCTGGCCCGCCCCGGATCTCGCGCTGGTCCAGCTCCGCGAGCCTGCCGGGCACACGTGCGTGTACGTCTCCGAGCGTCCCAACCCGCACTTCGGCGGGAACCGGGTGTACTACGCGGGGTGGACGGGGGCCCGGGGCCGGCTGGAGATCCTGGACGGGTACCTCTCCGTCCAGGGCACGATCAGTGCGTGGTCGCCGGAGGAGCAGGTGCGGCTCGGACAGAACGACCTGCCGCCCGGTGTCTCCGGCGGGCCGGTGATCGACCCCGTGCGCGGTGAGGTCGTCGGTGTGCTGAAGTCCCGCGCGGACCAGGGGGCGGGCGGCACGTCCATCGGCATCGAGCAGTTACGCACCCTGCAGACAGCGACACGAGCCCAGACGGCGACAAGAGCCACGACCGGGACCGGGCCCGCCGACGTCCACCCGAGCGGCTCCGTCCGGCCCGGCGCCGATCCCGCCGGCCTGCACCCGCGTGGCTCCCTCAGGCCCGGCGCCGGCCCCGCCGACCCGCATCCGAACAGCTCTCCCGGGAGTGACGCCCACGCAGGCCCGCATCCGGGTGGCCCCTCCGGGACCGATGACGAACACGCCGGTGCCATCGGCGTCCTGCGCAGTTCCCCGGGGACCGGAGCCGATCCCGCCGACCTCCACCCGAGCGGCTCCCTCAGGCCCGGCGCCGATCCCGCCGGCCTCCACCCGAGCGGCTCGCTCCAGGTCGAGGCCCACGCCAGCCTTCCGCCCCCGAGTGACTCCCCGGGGGCCGACGTCCGCGCGGGTGGTATCGGCCCGGGCGGTTCTCCCGGGACCGGCGCCGCCGGCATCCGCGTGCGCGGTCTCCCCCAGGGCGACCTCTATCAAGCCGTCTTCCACGCCCACGACCGCTATCACCGCGACCGCCAGCAGCCCTCCGACTCGTCGGCTCCCACCTGGGCCGACATCCAGGGGGAACTGGGCGCACGCCCCGGGCGCGCGCTCAGCCCGCACGAGCGCGGTGAACTGCTGGGCCGGCTGGCCGATCTGCCGCCCCCGGCCAGTACCCGCGGCCTGCTCGATCTCCTCCGCTCCCTGCCGGGCTTCCGGCTTCCGTCCCTGGTGCCCGCCCCGCGCGGCTGGCGGGACGGCCTGGGCGTGCTCTACGAGCACGCGCGCCAGGACGGGGTGCGCAGGCTCGTCATCGACTACGCGATGCGGATCCTGGCCGCCGACCGCGACCGGACGCCCAGCGTGCGCGAGGCCGAACGAGCCCTGTGGGACTGGGTCAGGCACGCGTCGACAGGACTCGACAGCGGCTACCGCACCGAACTCGCCCGCCAGCGCGTCGAGTTGCTCGGCCGGGTGCATCCCGGTCACGAGCGGGCCGACGACGACCCCGGCCAACTGCCGGCGGAGCGCCCCGTACCGCATCCCTCCCTCGCGCCGCCCGGCCCGTCCGTGCTGCTGGTGGTGCTGCGCCGGGGCTGGGAGCCAGACCACTGCGACTGGTCGATCTCCGTGGCGGACGCGGACGGCGGGACGCGGCTGCTGCACGAGACCCAGCGCACCCCGCTGGCCGGCCTCGACTCCCAGGTGGCCGCCCCGCTCACCGAGGCCTTCCGGCAGTGCGACGAACCCGGGCGGCCCGCCCTCCTGCACGTGGCCCTGCCCCATCTGCTCCTGGGCACGGCCGTGGACGACTGGCGGCTGCGGCGCGACGGCGTCCCGCTGGGCGTCGAACGGCCGGTGCTCGTGCGCTGCTCGGACCGCGACCAGCTGCCCGACGAGGCGGCGGAGGGCCCCGGTGCCTGGCCGGCGGCCGCCTGGGAGTCGTACGACGACGAGGACGGCGAGCGACGGGACCGCTGGCGCCGGCTGCACGTCCGTCAGGCGCGGGCCGAGGTGCTGGACTGCGACGACGGTGTGCGCAGGCCCGTACCGGACACGGCCGCGTTGCGGGACCTCGCGCCGCACGACGTCCCGGTGCTGTGCCGCCTGGGCGACCTGCGCTACGACAGCGACCCCGCCTCGCTCGGCCGGCTCCTGCGCGCCGGCTTCGGCGTGGCGGTGTGGCGCCGCTGGCGGCGGGAACCCGAAGCCGTGTGCGGAGAGTTCCACCGGGGAGCCAAGACGGTCGTCGACGACGGCAACGGGGTGGCGCTGTTGCCCGAGGTGGTGCACGGACTGCGCAGACAGGTGCACGAGGGGCTCACCGAGGCCTACTGGGCCCATGGAATAGCACTGTTGTACGACGATCCGTACAGGCCCCTGCCCGGCACCGGAGATCTGCTTGAGGCGCTGTGACGCGGGCCGCGCGTTCCCTCCGGATCCTCTTACCAGGCGTCCTGAGGGTCGATACCGTGATGCACGTTCGACGGCTGCCGTGGCGGACGAGTGACGACGAGGACCGGACATGACCGAATCCAGTGAGTGGCTCATCTACCGGGGCGCCGGGGAACCGCACGACGGGATGAGCCGGCTTCCGCCGCCGCCGCCCTGGCGCGACTTCTCCGGCCGGGACGCGGACGGCGACGGATCCCAGGACCGCAGGCTCGGCGCGCACCGGCACCTGGCCGAACTGCACCGGCCCGGCGCCGAGGAGCTGGAGATGATCAACGCGGCGCTCTACCTGCGCCGCCCGCTGCTCGTGACCGGCAGCCCCGGAGCGGGCAAGAGCACCCTGGCCCACTCGGTGGCGTACGAGCTGGGGCTCGGCGAGGTGCTGCGCTGGTCCATCGTCAGCCGGACCGCGCTCCAGGACGGGCTGTACCACTACGACGCCATCGCCCGGCTGCAGGACGTCCAGATCGCCGCGCAGGGCGGCTACGGCACGGCGGCCGGCAGCCCCGGCGTCGCGACGGCCATCGGCAGTTACATCCGGCTCGGACCGCTCGGCACCGCCCTGTTGCCCTCGGACACCCCGCGGGTGCTGCTCATCGACGAGCTCGACAAGAGCGACATCGACCTGCCCAACGACCTGCTGAACGTGCTGGAGGAGGGCGAGTTCGAGATACCCGAGCTGCAGCGCATCGCCGACCGGCTGCCCGACGGCGAGGCCGAGGTGCTCACCGCCGACGGCACCAAGGTGCGGGTGCGCGACGGCCGGGTGCGCTGCCGCGCCTTCCCGTTCGTGGTGCTCACCAGCAACGGGGAGCGGGACTTCCCGGCGCCGCTGATGCGTCGGTGCATCCACCTGGAGCTGGGCCGGCCCGACCACAACCGGCTCGCCACCTTCGTCCGCGCCCACCTCGGTGACGAGGCCGCGCGGGCGGGCGACGACCTGATCGCCCGCTTCCTGGAGCGTTCCCGCAGCGAACTCCTCGCCGCCGACCAGCTGTTGAACGCGATCCACCTCACCGACGCCGCCGCCCCGCCGAGCCGCGAACGACTCGCCGACCTGCTCATCCAGCGACTCGACCGTTCGAGGTGAGGCGTTGATGCCCGACGCAGCGGCACGACACGGCCCGGACCCCGCGAACCGGCCCGGCCCGTCGGCCCCCGCCGAGCGGCTCGGCCTGCCCGACTCGCCGGCGGTCACGGCCCGTTCCAGCCCGCCCGACCCCTCCGGTCCGGCCGCCCCCGCATCCACTCCTGACCGTGCGGAGCCGCCCGTCGGGCCGGTCGAGGGGGGTGGTGGCGACCCGATGGCAGAACTCGTGCGGCGGCTGCGGGAGATCGGGCTGGAGCCCGATGCGGAGGGGTTGAGCGACGCCCTGTGGCTGGCGCGCTGGGCCGGCTCCGAGCAGGCGGACGACGGCGAGGGGGCGGCCGGTGGCAGCGGGGCCTCGGCACAGTCGGACCAGGGAGCCGGCAAGGGTGTGCCCGCGCAGGGCGGCAGCGCCACGGAACGGCTGGACGTGCCGGCCGCTCCCTGGCAGGGGCCCCAGACGATCGCCGTCGGCCCTGACCGCAGTGTGACGCTCTACCCGCTGCCCCGGAACGGCGCTCCGAGCGCCCGGGGCAACGGGCGGATCACGGCGCTGCCGGTCGGTGTGCCCGTCGCCCCGGTGCTGCCCGCGCCCCTCGAACTCCAGCGCGCCCTGCGGCCGTTGCAGGCGTACCGCAGCGCCGCACCGGTGCTGCGCACGGAGCTGGACGAGACGGCCACCGCCGAGCTGAGCGCTCGCGCGGGCGGCCTGATCATGCCCGTCCGGCGCGCCGTGATCCGCGGCGACGCCCGGCTCCAGCTGGTGCTGGACGCCGCGCCCTCGATGCGGGTGTGGGACCGGCTCTTCAGCGAACTCCACCAGGTCTTCGCCCAGTTGGGGGCCTTCGGCGACGTCCAGGTCAGCCATCTGCACGCCGGACCGGACGGCGAGCCGGTGGTCAGCCGCAGCCCGGACGCCCAGGCGGCCCCGCTGCACGGCCTGGACCGGCTGAGCGACCCGACGGGGCGCCGGATCACCCTGCTGGTCAGCGACTGCGCGGGCCCCCTGTGGCGCAGTGGCCACGCGCACCGGCTGCTGCACCACCTGGCCCGGATCGCCCCCGTAGCGGTGCTCCAGCCGCTTCCGCAGCGCCTGTGGAACCGCACCCGGCTGCCCGTGACGTACGGCCGGCTGACCCGTGGCGACACTCTGGGCGGCACCGCGCTGCGGATGCGCACCCCCGACGGCGCCCCGGTGGTCCCGCCGCCGGGTGTGCTGCCCGTCCCGGTCCTGCCGCCCGAGCCGGTGGCCCTCGGCGCCTGGGCGCGGCTGCTGTCCGGGGCCGGTACCGGGCCGGTGCCGGGAGCGGTGGGCTGGGTGCGCGCGGACCAGCCGCCCGCGCCGGAGCCCCGCCGTACGCGCAGGCCGACGCCGGTGGAACGGGTCAGCAGGTTCCGTTCCGCGGCCTCCCCGACCGCCGGCCGCCTCGCGGTCTGTCTGGCCGCAGCCCCGCTGTGCCTGCCCGTGATGCAGCTGGTGCAGCGCACGATGCTGCCCGGATCCGGCCCCTCCGAACTCGCGGAGGTGCTGCTCGGCGGCCTCGTCCAGCGGGCGGGGGAGGACTACGGACAGGGTGACGTCCAGTGGTACGAGATGGACCCGGAGGTGCGCGAGGCGCTGCTGTCGACGCTCGGCCGGGACGAGGCGGTGCTGGTCCTCAAGCACTGTTCCGAGTACATCGAGCAGCGCTTCGGCAAGGGCGGCGCCAACTTCCCGGCGCTGGCCCTCGCCCAGCTCGGCGGCGGGGACGCGGCCGAGCCCGACCGGGAGCCCGCCGCGGCCCGGGCGCGCGCCTACGCGCCCGGCACCGGCTATCCCGGAGAGAACGGCGACGGCGGCGAGGCGACGCTGGTCCCGCAGCCCTTCGCCGAGGTCGCGGCCCGGGTACTGGAGCGCTTCATGCCGCTGCCGGAACACTTCCGTCTCTACGGCACCCGGGGCAACGGCGTCCCGCCGGGGGAGCGGCCGACGCACCCGGCGGTGGTCCGGGCCCGCACCCTGCTCGCCCGGTTCGACGCCGAGGGCATGGTGCAGGACGCGATCGACGCCGTACAGCTGCTGCGCGGCGCCACCGAGCACGAGCGGCCGGCGGGGGCCGATCCCGGTCTGTGGGCGGAGTACGCCTACGCCACGCTGCGGCTGTGGGAGGTGCAGGGCGGGGCCGAGCTGCTGCGGGAGGCGGAGACGGCCGCCGAGCGGGCCGTGGCGCACCCGCACGCGCTGCGCGAGCGGGCGGCGCTGGCCCGGGTGCTGCGCGCGGCGGCCACCGACCGCCGGCGCCGCGGCGACCAGCACGGCGCCCTGGACCTGCTGAGCCGCGCCGACCGGGAGTACGCGGTGGCCTGCGCCGCGCCCGAGCTGGAGCCGGAGGAGGCGCTGCGGCTGACCCTGGAGCGGGTGGGCGCGCTGGAGACGCAGTGGCGCCTCGGCGGTGACAGCGCGCTGCTGCAGGGTGCGGTCGGCATGCTGGAGGCGTTCGCCGACATCTGGCCGGACCGCCGGCACCGCCCGCCCGAGCTGCCCCTCGCCCACGGGAGGCTGCTGCTGCGCCTCGCGGAGGCCACGACCGATCCGGAGCAGGCCCGCGGCTACGCCGGGCAGGCCTCCCGCTCCCTGCGCGACGCGCTGACGACCGGGGCCGAGGACGTGCCCCCGGGCGGCGCCGAGCGGGCGCGGGAGAGCGTCCGGGTCCGCCTCGACCTGGTCGACGCCCTGCTGGCGTCGGGCGGGGACCTGGCCGAGGCCCAGGACCGTCTGGACGAGGCGCTGGCGAGCACCACCCGGCGCAGCCTGCGCTCCCTGCTGCACGTGCGGGCCGGCCGGGTCCGGGTCGCCCGCTACACGGAGTCGGGTGACCTGCGGGAACTGCGGGACGCCGCGGACGCGTTCGCGCTGGCGGCGGCGGACATGCCGAGGGACGCGGCGGGCTACTGCGACGTGCTCGCCGAGTGGGGCGAGGTGCTGCTGCGCCGCGCGGGCGCGCAGAGCCCGGCCCGTGCGTGGGAGCCGCTGTCGCAGGCGATCCGCGTGCTGCGGGACTGCCGTACGGAGACGCCCACGGGCAGCCCGCACGCCGCGTACCGGCTGCTGATGCTGGGCCGGGCGCTGATCCTGCGCTACCGGCTGCGCGGCGACCGGGTGGACCTGCGGGAGGCCGAGCACCTCTTCGGCCTGGCGGCGGCGGACGCGGAGGATGCGCTGCTGGCCGCGCGCTGCCGGCTGGAGCTGGGGCAGGCGCAGTACGAGGCCTACCGGAGCCTGGGCCGGCCGACCCGCCTGGACGACGCGGTGGACGCCTTCCGGTCGGCGGCCGAGTCGGCGCGGGAGGCCGAGGAGGAGGCCGAAACGGAGCGCAGGCGCCAGGACGCGGTGGAGCTGGGTGCGCAAGCGCACCACTGGCGGGGTATGTCCTACGAGGCGGCTGCCCGCCCCCGCGCGGCGCGTGAGGCCTACCGGGCGGCGCGTGCCGAGTGGTCGCGGCTGCCCGAGGGCAGCCTCGGCTCGGGCGGACCGACGGCGGCGGACACGGCGCTCCGGCTGGCCGAGCTGGAATGAGCGGGCATGAGCGGGAACGGACGGCAATGACCGCACCGGCAGGGGAGACAGGGGAGAGGGGAACGGGGATGAACGCACGGGACGAGTCACCCGCACCGGGGAGCGCCGGACCGCTGCCGGATCTGCCGGCGCTGGACCTGCCGGCGCTGGACCTGGAGGAGCTGCGCACCATCGAGCATCCCGTTCTCAAGGAGGTGCTCGCGGGCCTGCGGGAGCGCGCGGAGCGCCCGAGCGAGATGCTCTGGGGCTTCAACAACTGCCTCTGACCGGTCAACAGGGAACAGAAAAAGACAACTTCGATCGGGCGGGGTTTGCGCCCGGCCACTGGCCGGGAATGCGCGTCCATACGGGTGGAAAAGGCCGTGGCGCGCTCGTATCGCAGCCGGCGGGGCCTAGGGCATGGGGGTGCTGGAGTGTCCGAAGACACCGCCGCCCGTCCGCCGTCCGAAGACCGGCTCCCCCGCCCCTTCCGCCAGTTCATCGTGAAGATGCACGGCCGCTGCAACCTCGCCTGCCGCTACTGCTACCTGTACGAGGGCCCCGACCACACCTGGCGCACCCGCCCGGCCGCCGCCCCCGCCGAGGTCCTCCGGCACACCGCCGACCGCATCGCCCGGCACGCCCGCACCCACGCCCTGACCGGCCTGTCCCTCGTCCTGCACGGCGGGGAACCCCTGCTGGCCGGCGCGGACACCCTCGCCCGCTTCACCGACGACGTGCGCGCCCGCGTCCCGGCCGGCTGCACCGTCCAGGCCACGGTCCAGACGAACGCCACCCTGCTGACCCGCGACCGGGCGGCCGTCCTCGCCCGGCACGGCATCCGCATCGGCATCAGCCTCGACGGCGGAAGCGCCGCGCACAACGCCCGCCGCGTCGACCACGCCGGACGGCCCTCCTGGCCCGCCGCGGCACGCGGCGCCCGCCTGGTCGCCGACCACTTCCCGCAGGCGTACGCCGGACTCCTCACCGTCGCCGACCCCACCACCGACCCGGTCGACCTGTACGAGTCCCTGCTCGTCCTCCGCCCGCCCGCGCTGGACCTGCTGCTGCCGCACGGGAACTGGTCGGCGCCACCACCGCACTGGGGCGGCGCCCGCCACGGCGCCTGGCTGTGCCGGGTCTTCGACCGCTGGTGGTCGGCCGGACGCCGGGAGACGCGGGTGCGGCTCTTCGAGGAGTGCCTGGCGCTGCTGCTCGGACTCCCGGCCGCCACCGAGTCGCTAGGGCTCCAGCCCTTCGACGCCGTCGTGGTCGAGACGGACGGCTCGATCGAGCAGGTCGACTCGCTGAAGTCGGCCTACGAGGGTGCCGCCGAAACCGGTCTGGACGTCTTCCGGCACGACTTCGACCAGGCCCTGCACCACCCCGGCGTCGCGGCACGCCAGGCCGGCCCGGCGGCCCTGGCCGACCGGTGCCGGGCCTGCCCGCTGGTCACGGTGTGCGGCGGCGGCCACTACGCCCACCGGTACCGGGCCGGACAGGGCTTTCGCAACCCGTCCGTGTACTGCGCGGACCTGCAGCTCTTCATCCAGCATGTGGCCGGACGGCTGGCCGGGGACACGCCGGGCACCCGCCCCGCGGTCCCGGCCTCTCTCGAAGGGGGCACCCCGTGACACCTCCGGCGGTCCCGGGCCGGGCACTGGCCGAACTCGGCCGCACCGAGGGCGGTCCCGACACCCTCGCGCTCCTCGTCCGCGACCAGGACACCCGGCGCCTGCTCATGCTGCGCGCCGTGCTCGACGCCGCCGAGGCGGCCGACCCCGCCGTCTGCCCCGGCACGGCCAAGGACCGGCTGCGGGAGGACTGGGCGCTGCTGACGGCGGCGGACCGGGCCACCGGCGGCGGCGCGCACTCCCCGGCCCGGGCGCGGCTCACCCATCCGCTGACGGGCCCCTGGGCCAGGCGCTGCCTGACCGGGCTGAGCCCCCGCCGCGGCCGGCTCGCCCCGTCCGACCGCGGAGAACTCCTGCGCGACCTGGCCCACTTCAGCGCGGTCGCCGTCGCCGCCGCGGCCCGCGCCGGACTGCCGTTCACCACCTCCCTCACCGCCCGCGACGGCGTGCTGCACCTGCCCTCCCTCGGCGCCCTGCGCACGGCCGAGCCGGACGACGTACGCGTCGAGGTCCGCCACACGGACGGCAGGCTGACGCTCCGCCGGCCCGGTGCGCCCGATGCCACCGTGCACCTGGAGCACGGCACCGGCGCCTGGTCCGCGACCCCCGCCTGGACGCCGGCCCACGCCCTGCCCGCTCTGGTGCCCGGCGCCGCCCCCATGCCCCTGGAAGACCTCGACCCCTACCGCGTCCCGCCCCACGACCCCGGACCGTACGCGCTGAGCGGACCCGCGGCCCCCGACGACGCCGAACGCAAGCGGTGGCTGCAGACCTGGACCGGCACCGCCGCCGTGCTGCGCACCGGGGGCGAGCACCGGCTCACCGAGGCGCTCACCCTGCTGCGCTGCCTGGTCCCGCTGGACCTGCCGCCCGGCGCCGGCGGCCGCGGCAGCTGCAGCGCGACCCGGCGCGAGGCGTTCGGCGCGCTGCTCAGCAGCGCGCCCGCCACCCCGGTGGCCTTCGCCGCGACCCTCGTGCACGAACTGCAGCACACCAAACTCGCCGCGCTCAGCGAGCTCGTGGAACTGCACCGGGCCGGCCCCGAGGCCCGCTACTTCGCGCCCTGGCGCCCCGACCCGCGGCCCTACGACGGTCTCCTGCAGGGCACCTACTCCCATCTGGCGCTGGCGGACTTCTTCCAGCGCCGGGCACTGGCCGACCCGGCCCGGCGGGAGTCCGCCTGGGCGGAACACGCCCGCTACCACGCCCAGGTCGGCGCGGCCCTGCCCGCGCTCGTCGGCTCGCCCGACCTGACCCCGGTGGGCCGCCGCTTCGTCGAGGACATGGCCGCCGTCCACGAACGGCTCGCCGAGCGTCCGGCACCCCGCGGGTACACGGCGCGCGCGCAGGCGTACGTCAAAGCCGTGCGCACCCTGTGGAGGCAGCGTCAACCTCCGGCACCTCCGCTCACGAATCGATGAAATGCCGACTTCCGGCTCCCCGCTGCGGGAAGATCGTCGGACCGAGGCGCGCGCCGGTGCAGTCGCCGGACTCCCCAGCGCCGCGCCGAGGTTCTACGATGTGAGGACTACGTGCTGGAGGCCGCTGCATGTCTGAAGCTCGTACGCCCGTCCGGTCCACCGGGAAGGGAGCCGCGAGGCAGACCGTCACGATCAGCTTCGCCGGATTCAACCGGCCCTGGGCGGCGTGGATCGGGGACAGGCTGGAGCGGCGCGGTCTGCGGGTGGTCTACCTGCGCTGGGACGCCCCGCCCGACGAGTCCCTGGCCGGTCTGCTGCGCGACCTCACCCTGGCCGAGGGCCGTACCCTGATCCTGGTCAGCGAGTGGTACTTCCAGCTCGGCCCGCGCACCCACGAGGAGTGGAACACGGCCCTGCGCGAGGTCGTCGCCCCCGACCCGGCCAGGTTCGCCGCGGTGTCCGTCACCAACACCACCGTGCCCTCCGCCACCGCCGCCCTCGCCCCCGTCGACCTCACCAACATGGGCGCGGAAGAGGCCGAACGGCGCCTGCTGGACCGGCTGGACGTGCCGCTCGACACGCCCGTGGTCACGGACATCACCCGTCCGGCCCCGCGCTTTCCCGCCTCGATGCCCGACGTCTGGGGCGGCGTACCGCGCCGCAACACCCGCTTCACCGGCCGCGAACCGCTCCTGAACGACGCCTACCACCTCCTCCAGGGCAGCGAGCCCGGCGCCGGCGTCCTCACCCTGCACGGCATGTCCGGGGTGGGCAAGACCCAGCTGGCCGCCGAGTACGCGTACCGGTTCGGCTCCGAGTACGACGTCGTGTGGTGGGTCGGCTCCGAGAAACGGGTCACCTACCGCCGCCTGCTGGCCGAACTGGCCCCCAAGCTCGCCCTGTCCACCGGCCCCGAGTACGGCGAACGGCTGCGCGCCGTACGGGACGCGCTGCGCCGCGGCGACCCCCACTCCCGCTGGCTGCTGATCCTCGACGGCGCCGACGAGCCCGAGCAGATCTGGGACCTGGTCCCGACCGGCCCCGGACACGTGATCATCACCTCCCGCAACCCCGAGTGGGGCGAGCACAACAGCAAGCTGCTCGAAGTGCCCGTCTACGCCCGCGACGAGTCCGTGGCCTTCATCCGGCGCCGCGCGCCCCGGCTGAGCGAGGCGGACGCCGACCAGCTGGCGGACGCGCTGGAGGACCTGCCCCTGCTGCTGGACCAGACGGCGGGCTGGCTCAACGACTCCGACCTCTCGGTGGACGACTACATCGCCCTCCTGGAGGGCGGCATCGACCAGGACGTGGTCAAGGTGTCGGCGGACTTCCCGCTCGCCTTCCAGACCGCGTGGTCGATACTGCTCAACAAACTCCGCGAAACGGTCCCCGAGTCGGTCGACCTGCTGCGCCTGTGCACCTTCTTCGCCCCCGGGTTCATCCCCGTCCGGCTGCTGAAGGAGATGTCCCACGACGACCTGCCCGAACAGATCGCCGGACTGCTGGACGACCCGCTGCTGTGGAACAAGGCGATCAACCAGCTCCGCCAGTACTCGGTCGTCCGCCTGGAGTCGCACGAGGCCGCCCTGGACGAGGCCGCCTCCTCGGGCGAGTCGGTCTACCTGCACCGCATGGTCCACCAGATCGTGCACAAGGACATGCCCGAGCAGGACCGGCGCGAGTTCATCGAGGTCGTGCGCCGGGCCCTCGCCGAGGCGGACCCGGGCCGCCCCACCGACACCCGCAACTGGGACACGTACGCGGAGATCGTGCCGCACCTGAAGTACGCCGACGTGCTGCAGAGCAAGGACCGCAAGGTACAGGCCCTGGTGCTGAACTGCCTGCGGTACATGCTCTTCGCGGGCGAGTACACCGCCGGCGTCAAACTCGGCGCGCGCGCCCTGCGTGCCTGGCGCCGGCTGCTGGGCGCCTCGCACCCCCGCGTGTGGGAGCTGACCTACCACTACGCCAACCTGATGCGCTCCGCCGGCCGCTTCCAGGAGACCGAGGCCATCGACCGGGCCGCGATGGAACAGCTCCGCGAGGACCGGGGCGAGCACGACCTGGACCATCTGCGGATGGCCGGTGGACTCGCCGCCGACCTGCGCGAACTCGCCAAGTACAAGGCCGCTCTCGAACTGGACCAGTGGCTCTACCCGACCTACCGCGACCTCTTCGGCGAGCAGGACTCGCGCACCCTCAACGCCCTGAACAACCTCGGCTACACCATGCGGCTCCTGGGCCGCTACGAGGAGGCCAGGAGCATCGACCTGAAGACGCTGGAGGCGCGCCGCCTGCTCCTCAAGGGCCGGCATCCCTGGACCCTGTTCTCCGAGGTGTCCTACGCCATCGACATGCGTCTGCTGGGCCGGTACTCCGAGGCCGACTCCGCCCAGACGAAGAACGTGCACGAACACCACCGCGTCATGGGCCGGGACCACCAGAGCACCCTGCGCGCCGAGCACAACCTGGCCCTGTGCAAACTGCGCGGCGGGGACCGGGCCACCGCGGGCGAACTGCTCACCCATGTCCTGGAGGGCTACGAACGCAAACTGGGCGACACCCATGTGCACACCCTGGCCGCCGCCGTCAGCCAGAGCTGCTTCGCCCGCGAGCACGGGGACATCGACCAGGCCCGCGAGGCCAGCGAGTCCATCATCGCCCGGTACGAGATGCTGCTGCCCGAAGGCCACCCGTTCCTCATCGGGGCCCGTGCCAACCACGCCCTGATCCTGCGCAGCGTCGGCGAGCGGGAGCACGCCCACGTCCTCATCGAGGAGGCGCTGACCGGCATGACCGCGGCCCTCGGGGAGCACCACCCGCACACCCTCGGCTGCGCCATCAACGCCTCGGCCCTGCGCAACCTCGTCGCCGAGCCCGAGTCCGCCGCCGAGCTCAGCAGGGTCACCACCGCCAGGGCGACCGAGACGCTGGGCCGCACCCACCCCCTCACCCTCTCCGCCCGTGTCGCCCACGCGGCCGACCTGCGCGCCCTGAGGGACCGTCAGCAGGCCGAGAAGGTCGAGCAGGAGGCCCTCTCCGACCTCGCCGCCACGCTCGGCCCCCAACACGTCCACACCATCTCGGCCCGCTCCCGCAACCGCCCCTACTGGGACTTCGAACCCCAGGCGAACTGAAAGCGCCCCACGGGGGAGCGCCCCGAAGGGCGCGGGGAGCCGCGCGACGACGGGTGTGAGTAGTTGCTCGCGGGCGAATCGCCGCGCGCCGCGGCCGATGGACGCCCGGCGCAGCGGTCCGGATGCACCACCGGGAAGCGTACGGGGCGTCGTGGCTAGGCGGGAACGGAGCCCGCCTCGCCGGCGGCCGGATCCGGGGCACGGAAGGTGCGACGGTACGCCGACGGCGCGACTCCGGCCTCCGCCGCGAGGTGCCGCCGCAGCGAGGTGGCGGTGGCGAATCCGACCTCGTGGGCGACGCGTTCCACCGGCAGATCGCTGGACTCCAGCAGGTGCCGGGCCCGCCGCAGCCGCTGCGAGGTCAGCCAGCGGCCGGGGCTCAGACCGGTCTCCTCCTTGAAGCGCCGGGCGAAGGTACGGGTGCTCATCGCCGCGTGCGCGGCCAACTCGTCCAGCGACAGCGGCAGTTCGAGCCGCTGCAATGCCCAGTCGCGGGTCGGCCCGGTGCCGGTTGTGCCCGTCGGCGGCAGTGGCCGCTCGATGTACTGTGCCTGCCCGCCGTCCCGGTACGGCGGCATCACGCAGAGGCGGGCGACCTGGTTGGCGACCTCGGTGCCGTGGTCCTGGCGCAGCAGGTGCAGGCAGACGTCGACGCCGCTGGCCGCCCCCGCTGAGGTCAACACGTCACCGTGGTCGACGAAAAGAACGCCGGCGTCGAGCTCGACCCGGGGGAACAGTTCCCGGAAGCGGTCGCTGAGCGCCCAGTGGGTGGTGGCCCGACGCCCATCGAGGAGACCGGCGCCGGCCAGCAGGAAGGCACCGCTGCAGATCGACACCAGACGGGTGCCGGGCCGGACGCTGGAAAGCGCGTCCAGGGCCTTCGAGTCCGTGGCGGCGGCCGAGGCCTGGGTGATCGCGTACCCCGGGATGATCACGGTGTCCGCCTCGGCCAGCGCCTCAGGGCCGTGCCCGGGGGTGACGGTCAGGTCCGAGACGGTGCGCACGGGCTTTCCGTCCACGCCCGCGGTCACCACCTCGTAGCGGCCACCGGCGGAGCCCAGGACGTGCTGAGGTATGCCGAGTTCGAAGGGGTAGATCCCGTCGAGTACGAGGACGACCACCTTGTGGGCGCCAGGCCGCAGTTCAGTACCGGGGGCGGCTTGGTGGACGGGCATGGCGAGAATGTATCGGAGGCTGACTTTTCCGCCATGGCCGGGGCCGGCCCGAACGGCAAGGATCGAGGCATGACCTCGACGGAGACCTTTGAGAACCTCGACCTCCTGGGCCGTCGTCGGGATCGACCGATCGATGTGTCCCTTCGAAGTCGGACGTGTCCGGCCGAACACAGGAGGTTTTCCATGGCCAAGGGCTACTGGGCCAGTGTCTACCCCGCCATTTCCGACCCTGAGACGCTGACTGCCTACAGCGAGCTGGCGGGTCCGGCTGTCCGGGCTGCGGGCGGGCGCGTCCTGTCCCGTGGCGGTCGAGTCGTCGCCCACGAGGCCGGAATCACGCAACGCGTCGTTCTGATCGAGTTCGACAGCTTTGAACAGGCGGTCGCGGCATACGAGAGCGAGGCGTACCAGAAGGCGCTGGTGGCCCTCCCCGACGGCTTCGAGCGCGACTTCCGCATCATCGAAGGCATCGACTGACCGGCGGGCCCAGCCATCGCTGAGCGTCCGCCACCTGATACGCACCCGGTGCTCAACGACGACTCACGAGACGGGTCCGGGTTCGCGACGAAGGGCCCGGTACCGGGTAAGAACTCGGTACCGGGCCCTTGCGCGCGGCCGAACCGCCGGAGGCCTACGCCTCGAAGACCTCACGCACCAGCTGCTCCTGCTCCGCCTGGTGCCGCTTCGCGGAGCCCACCGCCGGGGACGAGCCGTGCGGGCGCGAGATGCGCCGCAGCCGCTCGCCGTGCGGGACGTCCGCGCCGACCGCCAGGTCCAGGTGGTCGATCAGGTTGAGCGCGATGAACGGCCAGGCACCCTGGTTCGCCGGCTCCTCCTGCGCCCACAGGTACTTCTCGGCGTTCGGGTACTTCTTGATCTCCGCCTGCAGCTCGGCACCCGGCAGCGGGTACAGCCGCTCGATGCGGATGATCGCCGTGTCCGTGACGCCGCGCTTGGCCCGCTCGGCCTCCAGGTCGTAGTAGACCTTGCCCGCGCAGAAGACGACCTTGCGGACGGCGGCCGGGTCGGCCGTCGAGTCGCCGATGACGGGGCGGAACTGGCCCGACGTGAACTCCTCCGTCTTCGACGCGGCGGCCTTGAGGCGCAGCATCGACTTCGGGGTGAAGACCACCAGCGGCTTGTGGTGCGGGTTGTGCACCTGCCACCGCAGGAGGTGGAAGTAGTTCGACGGCAGGGTCGGCATCGCGACCGTCATGTTGTTCTGGGCGCACAGCTGGAGGAACCGCTCGACACGGGCCGAGGAATGGTCCGGTCCCTGGCCCTCGTAGCCGTGCGGGAGCAGGAGCGTGACGCCGGACATCTGGCCCCACTTCTGCTCCGCCGCCGAGATGTACTCGTCCACCACCGTCTGCGCGCCGTTGACGAAGTCGCCGAACTGCGCCTCCCACATCACGAGCGCGTCGGGGCGGGCCAGCGAGTAGCCGTACTCGAAGCCCATGACCGCGTACTCGGACAGCAGGGAGTTGTAGACGTTGTAGCGGGCCTGGTCCTCGGCGAGGTACTGGAGCGGGGTGTACTCCTCGCCCGTCTCGCGGTCGATGAGAACCGCGTGGCGCTGGCCGAAGGTACCGCGCTGGGAGTCCTGGCCGGACAGCCGGACCGGGGTGCCCTCCAGCAGCAGGGAGCCGACGGCCAGGGTCTCGCCCATGCCCCAGTCGATCGTGCCGTCCTCGACCATGGTCGTCCGGCGCTGCAGCTGCGGCAGCAGACGCGGGTGCACGGTGAAGTGGTCGGGGATGTTGACCTGGGACTCGGCGATGCGCTTCACGACCTCCGAGGAGATCGCGGTCGGAACCGCGACCGGGAAGCCGTCCTGCGGTGCCTGGGTGTCCGCGGCGACCGGCTGCGAGGTGGCCTCGCGGACCTCCGTGAAGACCTTCTCCAGCTGGCCCTGGTAGTCCTGCAGCGCCTGCTCGGCCTCTTCCAGGGTGATGTCGCCGCGACCGATCAGGGACTCGGTGTAGAGCTTGCGCACCGAGCGCTTCTTGTCGATCAGGTCGTACATCAGCGGCTGGGTGAAGGCCGGGTTGTCGGACTCGTTGTGACCGCGGCGGCGGTAGCAGATGAGGTCGATCACGACGTCCTTGTTGAACGCCTGACGGAACTCGAACGCGAGCCGCGCCACGCGGACGACGGCCTCGGGGTCGTCGCCGTTCACGTGGAAGATCGGGGCCTCGATCATGCGGGCCACGTCCGTCGCGTACATGGAGGAACGCGAGGACTCGGGGGCCGCGGTGAAGCCGACCTGGTTGTTGATGACGATGTGGACCGTGCCGCCGGTGCGGTAGCCGCGCAGCTGCGACATGTTCAGGGTCTCGGCCACCACGCCCTGGCCCGCGAAGGCCGCGTCGCCGTGGATCGCCACCGGCAGGACCGTGAAGTCCGTGCCGCCCTTGTTGATGATGTCCTGCTTGGCGCGGGCGATGCCCTCGATGACCGGGTCGACGGTCTCCAGGTGGGACGGGTTCGCGGCCAGCGAGACGGTGATCTGCTCGCCGTCCAGGCCGGTGAAGGTGCCCTGGGCGCCCAGGTGGTACTTCACGTCGCCGGAGCCGTGCATCGACTTCGGGTCGAGGTTGCCCTCGAACTCGCGGAAGATCTGCGCGTACGACTTGCCGACGATGTTGGCGAGGACGTTCAGGCGGCCGCGGTGGGCCATGCCGATGACGACCTCGTCCAGGCGGGACTCGGCGGCGGAGTCGATGACCGCGTCCAGCAGCGGGATGACGGACTCGCCGCCCTCCAGCGAGAAGCGCTTCTGGCCGACGTACTTCGTCTGCAGGAACGTCTCGAAGGCTTCCGCCGCGTTCAGCCGGCGCAGGATGCGCAGCTGCTCCTCGCGCTCCGGCTTGGAGTGGCCGCGCTCCACGCGGTCCTGGATCCACTTGCGCTGCTTGGGGTCCTGGATGTGCATGAACTCGATGCCGGTGGTGCGGCAGTACGAGTCGCGCAGCACGCCGAGGATGTCGCGCAGCTTCATCATCGACTTGCCGGCGAAGCCGCCGACGGCGAACTCGCGCTCCAGGTCCCACAGGGTGAGGCCGTGCTCGACGATGTCGAGGTCCGGGTGCTTGCGCTGGCGGTACTCCAGCGGGTCGGTGTCGGCCATGACGTGGCCGCGGACCCGGTAGGAGTGGATCAGCTCGAAGACGCGGGCGGCCTTGGTGACGTCGTCGTCGTGGCTGGCGTCGATGTCCTTGAGCCAGCGGACCGGCTCGTAGGGGATGCGCAGGGCCTCGAAGATGTCGTCGTAGAAGCCGTTCTCGCCGAGCAGCAGGTTCGCGACCTGGCGCAGGAACTCGCCGGAGGCGGCGCCCTGGATCACCCGGTGGTCGTAGGTCGACGTGAGCGTCATGACCTTCGAGATGCCGAGCTTGTTCAGGGTGTCCTGGCTGGTGCCCTGGAACTCCGCCGGGTAGTCCATGGAGCCGACGCCCATGATCACGGACTGCCCGGGCATCAGCCGCGGCACGGAGTGGACGGTGCCCAGGCCGCCGGGGTTGGTCAGGGAGACCGTGACACCGGTGAAGTCGTCCATCGTCAGCTTGCCGTCACGGGCGCGGCGGACGATGTCCTCGTAGGCCTGCCAGAACTCGAAGAAGTTCAGCGTCTCGGCCTTCTTGATGGCGGCCACGACGAGCTGACGGTCACCGTTGGGCTTGACCAGGTCGATGGCCAGGCCCAGGTTGACGTGCGCCGGCTTGATGAGGGTCGGCTTGCCGTCCTTCTCGCCGAACGCGTGGTTCATCGCCGGCATGGCCTTGATGGCCTGCACCATCGCGTACCCGATGAGGTGCGTGAAGGAGATCTTCCCGCCCCGGGCGCGCTTGAGGTGGTTGTTGATGACGATGCGGTTGTCGAACAGCAGCTTCACCGGGACCGCGCGGACCGAGGTGGCGGTCGGCAGCTCCAGCGAGGCGTTCATGTTCTTCGCGACGGCGGCGGCCGGGCCGCGCAGCGTGACCAGCTCGGGGCCGTCCGGGGCCGCTGCGGCGGGCGCGGCCTTGGCCTTCGGCTGGGCCGGCGCCTGTGCGGGCGTCGCCGGCCTGGCCGGGGCGGGGGCCGCGGCCTTCGCCGCGGGAGCGGGAGCCGCAGCGGGCTTCGCCGCGGGAGCGGGAGCCGGGGCGGCGGCCTGGGGGGCCGGGGCCGGGGCCGGGGCCGCGGGCTGGGCCGGAGGGGCCGTGGTGGTGGTCTCTGCGGCCCCCGCGGCCGCAGTACCCGCCGCAGCCGGGGTGGCAGGAGCACCCGGCTTGTAATCGGCGAAGAAGTCCCACCAGGCACGGTCTACCGAATTCGGGTCCTGGAGGTACTGCTGATAGATCTCGTCGACGAGCCACTCGTTCGGACCGAACGCGGCAGCGGGGTTCTTCCCGGCTTGGTCGTCGGTCGAGATGCTCGAGTTACTGGGGGACTGTGGCGACACGGCGGCAACCGCCCTCTTCCGCTTCACAAGGTGATGGACAGCGGGAATAAAGGCTACGCCTCCATGGCGGGGAAGGTCAGGTCGAGCAAGGTCATCGTCGCGTAAGTCACATCGGAAATCTTGTTTCAGGGCTTGATATGGCGGGAAACAAGCGTGGTTCCGCATGTGGGAGGGTGCACCGGCCCGGGCCCGGCGCGCCTTCGTTCGACGGGTGGCGCGGGCCTGCCCCTGATCACACGTGTCCGGCTGCGCGGGAACGGCAGCGACCGTCGTGGATCTTGTGCTTCCGGTGCGGACCTTACGTCAACTGAGGACGGAAGTCAGTCCCGGAAGGGTGACGATGATCCGGCAGCCGCGTGCGGATTCGGCCACACCGATCCGGCCGCCGTGCAGATCCACCGCCCAGCGGGCGATCGCCAGCCCGAGGCCCGTACCGCCGTCGCTGCCCGGCCCGTGCGGCCGGGTCACCGCGCCCCGGTTGAACCGCTCGAACACCCGGTGCCACTCCGACCGCGGGATTCCGGGGCCCTCGTCCAGGACCTCCAACTCCAGCGACTCCGGCTGCGGCCCGCGCCGCGCCTTCACCGTCACCCGGCCGTGCGGCGGGCTGTGCTTGACCGCGTTGTCGATCAGGTTGGCGACGACCTGGTGGATGCGCTCGGGGTCCGCGTGCGCGGTCAGCTCCGGCGGGGAGACGTCGAGGTGCAGATGGACGTCGGTGCGGGTGTGGCTGCCGGAGCCCGAGGCGATGCCGGCGCGCGCCGAGGCCACCATGTTGGCCTCCTTCAGCACGCCCGACAGGTAGGGCCACACCTCGAAGCGGCGCATCTTCAGCGGTACGACGCCGTTGTCGAGCCGGGACAGGTCCAGCAGGGTCTCCACGAGCCGGCCGAGCCGCTCGGTCTGCTTCAGGGCCGTCCGCATGGTCTCGGGGTCGGCCTCGGTGACCCCGTCGACGATGTTCTCCAGCACGGCACGCAGGCCGGCGATGGGGGTGCGCAGCTCGTGCGAGACGTTCGCGACCAGCTCTTTGCGCTGGCTGTGCTGGGCCTCCAGCTCGTCCGCCATGACGTTGATCGTCCCGGCCAGGTCGCCCAGCTCGTCCCGGCGGCCCTCGCTCACCCGGCGGGTGTAGTCGCCCTCGGAGATCGACCGCGCCACCGTGTTCATCTCGTCCAGCGGCATGGTCAGCGAATGCGCCACGAACTGCGTGATCAGCAGGGTGGCGATCATCGAGAAGACCGTGATGAAGCGCAGCTCGGTCTTGGTGTGCACGGCGACGATCGACAGTCCGGTGGTGATCAGCACCGATATGACGACCAGCGCACCGAGCTTGGTCTTGATCGAGAACGGGCGTACGCCGCCCCAGGGGTCCTCCCCGGGGCTCCTCCGCGTGGCCTGGCGCCCGCCGCCGCTCATGGGGTGGGCGTCTCCAGGGCGTATCCCACGCCGTGCACGGTGCGGATCCGCTCGGCGCCGATCTTCCGGCGCAGCGCCTTGATGTGGCTGTCGACCGTGCGGGTGCCGGAGGCGTCCGCCCAGTCCCACACCTCGGCCAGCAGCTGCTCCCGGGAGAGCACCGCGCGCGGGGTGTTCGCCAGGCACACCAGCAGGTCGAACTCGGTGGGCGTGAGGTGGACGTCCTCGGACTTCACCCGCACCCGGCGCTGCGCGTGGTCGATCTCCAGCTCGCCGAGGCGCAGGATGCCGCTGCGGGGCGTCGCGGCGGCCAGCGCCGCCCGCTCCACCCGCCGCAGCAGCACGTGCACCCGCGCGGCCAGCTCCCGCATCGAGAACGGCTTGGTCATGTAGTCGTCCGCGCCGACCCCGAGACCGACCAGCATGTCCGTCTCGTCGTCCCGCGCGGTCAGCATCAGCACCGGCACCGGCCGCTGCGCCTGCACCCGCCGGCAGACCTCGAGGCCGTCGAAGCCCGGCAGCATGATGTCGAGGATCAGCAGATCGGGCTGCCAGGCCTCGGCCGTGTCGACGGCGGCCGGGCCGTCCGACGCGGTTTGCACGAGAAATCCCTCGGCGCGGAGCCGGGCCGCGATGGCGTCGACGATCGTGGGGTCGTCCTCGACGACCAGGACCCGGCGCTGTGCGCCCGGGGTGGTCGTCGCCGCGCCGCTCTGGGAGGTGTGTGTCTGCTCCATCGCCCGCCCCTGCTTGTTGCTTTCCGGAACCCGTGGGGTGATCCCATGTCTGCGCTTGACGCTTGAATGATCCGCGTCAGGGCAGCACATTACGGGGATCCACCATGCTGTCGCTATCCAGGTCGGACGCCGAGGTGCACGGCGTCCGGAACGCCCCGGGCAACGGGCACCTCTTCGGTACGCACCTGCCGGAACCCGGCATTCCGCATGGTTCCTTCAAATTCCGGAGAGGGCTCGGCGGACCACACGGCGAGCACCCCGCCGGGATTCAACACCCTTGTGCAGGCGGCGAGTCCGGCCGGCGCGTAGAGACCGTGGTTGTCGTCCGTGACGGTCCAGCCGGGTCCGTTGTCGATGTCCAGACAGAGCGCGTCAAACGTGTCGGAAGTCTCATTGACGAACGCCACGAGGTCGTCCCGCACGATCTCGGTGCGCGGATCGCCGAGCGCACTGGCGGAGATCTCCGCCAGCGGCCCGCCCCGGTGCCAGTCGATGACGGCGGGTTCCCGCTCCACGACGGTGATCCGCCCCCACCGGGAGTCCGCCGCCGCATGTGCGAGTGAGAAGCCCACGCCCAGCCCGCCGATCAGCACCTTCGGCTCCGGCCGCCCGTCCAGCGCGTCGTACGCGGCGTCCACCAGCAGCCGCTCCGAACGGCCGTCCGAGGTGTCCATCAGGAAACAGCCGTTGGCGATGATCTGCAGCAGCGTCCCGTGCCGGCGCAGCGCCACCTCGCCGTACGGGCCGTCGCGCCGGTCGAGGACCACGGGGGAGTCGTGCACGGCAGCAGTCATGCCCCCCATCCTGCTCGAACGCGGCTTGTCGTTCACGGGAATTGCGGATGACGCGCGCGCTGTCGACACCGGGCCGGGGCGGACGCATCCGGTACGTGAGAGGTTGCTGTGAATCCGCTCTTGCGTGGCGTCGGTCATAGACAGCGGCCCGCGCAACACGAAAGGTGGGGCGCGACGGAAGGAGCGCCACACCGTGGAACCCATCGCGACGGGCCCTGCGTCGGCCGCGGCCGCGGCCCTGCCGGGCGCGCCCCTTCCCGACGGCGCCGCCGTCGCGACGCCCGCCCTCGCGGACCTGCTGGACGGCATGCCCCGCCAGCGGCACGCCACGGTCCCCGCCTGCGACCCCGCCCCCGTGCCTGTGCCCGCCGCGGTCGGCGCCCCGACGCGCCCGGCCGTGCGGTTCCCACGGGTGTGGCGCCTGCTGCCCACGCCCGCCGGCACCCCGTTCACCTTCGCCTACGGCGCCCTCCTGGCCCTCACCTCGGTGATCGCGGCGCTGGCCGACCCGGGCCTGGTGCACGCCCTCTACCAGGACTCCAGCACGGACGTCGCCCACCTGGTGCGCACCCCTGTCCTGGTGCTGCTGGGGAGCGCGCTGTGGATCGCGGGCGGCGTCCTGTCGCCGTACGCGCTGGCGTTCGTGCTGGTGCTCACCGCGCTCGAACGGCGCATAGGCGGCGCGCGGGCGGCCTGTGTCTTCCTGGCCGGTCATGTCCTGGCCACCCTCGCCACCGAGGTCCCCGTGGGCCTGGCCGTCCTGGTCGGCCACCTCCCCGCCACCTCGCTGCACCGGCTCGACTACGGCATCAGCTTCGGTGTCGCCGCCAGCACCGGCGCCCTCGCCGGCCTGCTGCGCCCCTGGCTGCGCTGGCCGCTTCTGGCGCTCGCGACCACCGTCCTCGTCGACGACCTGATCGCCTTCCAGGACCCGATGACGAACTGGGGCCATCTGATCGCCCTGTCGATCGGTGTGGCGAGCTGGCCCCTGTTGCGCCGCTGGAACCAGCCGGCCTGAGGACGCCGAGCGCGCCCGGGCGGGTGATCGCTCACAGCGAACACACACGGGGAACACCCGTCTCCTCCCCGCAGTTGAGTCGGCATAGCTCAACTTGACTGCCGAAGGGGAGATCATGGCTACTGAGTCCACGGCGTTCACGCTCGTCCTGCCCGTGCTGCCGCTCGATGACGAGGTCGTGCTGCCCGGCATGGTGGTCCCGCTGGACCTGAGCGACTCCGAGGTGCGGGCCGCGGTGGAGGCCGCCCAGGCCGCCGCCCGGTCCACGCCCGGAAAGCCCAAGGTGCTGCTGGTCCCGCGCGTCGACGGCACGTACGCGAAGACCGGTGTGCTGGGCACGGTCGAGCAGGTCGGCCGGCTGGCCGACGGTGACCCGGGGGCTCTGATCCGCGGCCGTAGCCGGGTGCGGATCGGCGCCGGCACCACCGGTCCCGGCGCCGCCCTGTGGGTCGAGGGCGCCCGCATCGACGAGACCGTCCCCGACCCGCTGCCCGGTCAGGTCGCGGACCTGGTCAAGGAATACAAGGCACTGGCCACCACCTGGCTGAAGAAGCGCGGTGCCTGGCAGGTCGTGGACCGCGTCCAGGCCATCGACGACGTCTCCGCGCTCGCCGACAACTCCGGCTACTCGCCGTTCCTCACCACAGACCAGAAGGTCGAACTGCTGGAGACCGCCGACCCGGTGGCCCGGCTCAGGCTCGCCGCACAGCAGCTCCGCGACCATCTCGCCGAGCAGGAAGTGGCCGAGACCATCGCCAAGGACGTCCAGGAGGGCGTCGACAAGCAGCAGCGCGAGTTCCTGCTGCGCCGTCAGCTGGAGGCCGTCCGCAAGGAACTGCGCGAGCTGAACGGCGGGGACTCCAAGGACTCGGCCGAGGAGTCCGACGACTACCGCGCCCGCGTCGAGGCCGCCGACCTGCCGGAGAAGGTCCGCGAGGCCGCGCTCAAGGAGGTCGACAAGCTGGAGCGGTCCAGCGACCAGTCCCCCGAGGGCTCCTGGATCCGCACCTGGCTGGACACCGTCCTGGAGCTGCCCTGGAACGAGCGGACCGAGGACGCCTACGACATCCAGGGCGCCAAGGCGGTCCTCGACGCCGAGCACGCCGGCCTGGAGGACGTGAAGGAGCGCATCACCGAGTACCTGGCCGTGCGCAAGCGGCGCGGCGAGCGCGGCCTGGGCGTCATCGGCGGGCGGCGCGGCGGTGCCGTGCTGGCCCTGGTAGGCCCGCCCGGCGTCGGAAAGACCAGCTTGGGGCAGAGTGTCGCGCATGCGATGGGCCGCGAGTTCGTCCGCGTCGCCCTCGGCGGCGTCCGCGACGAGGCCGAGATCCGCGGTCACCGCCGTACGTACGTCGGCGCGCTGCCCGGCCGGATCGTGCGTGCGATCAAGGAGGCCGGGTCCATGAACCCGGTGGTCCTGCTGGACGAGATCGACAAGGTGGGCTCCGACTTCCGCGGCGACCCGGCCGCGGCCCTGCTCGAAGTCCTGGACCCGGCGCAGAACCACACCTTCCGCGACCACTACCTGGAGGTCGAACTCGACCTGTCGGACGTGGTCTTCCTGGCCACCGCCAACGTCCTGGAGGCCATCCCGGAGGCGCTCGCCGACCGTATGGAGATCGTCCGCCTGGACGGCTACACCGAGGACGAGAAGGTCGTCATCGCCCGCGACCACCTGCTCCCGCGCCAGCTGGAGCGGGCGGGACTGAGCGAGGACGAGGTCGCCCTGGAGGAGAGCGCCCTGCGCAAGCTGGCCGGCGAGTACACCCGCGAGGCGGGCGTCCGCACCTTGGAGCGGTCCATCGCACGGCTGCTCCGCAAGATCGCGGCCCAGCACGAACTCGGCCGGCGGGAGCTGCCGTTCACCGTGACGGACGGCGACCTGCGCGCACTGATCGGACGCCCGCACCACGTGCCCGAGTCCGCCCAGGACCCGGCCGAGCGCCGTACGTCCGTGCCCGGCGTGGCGACCGGTCTCGCGGTCACCGGGGCCGGCGGTGACGTCCTCTTCGTGGAGGCGTCCCTGGCCGACCCGGAGACGGGAGCCGCGGGCCTGACCCTGACCGGTCAGCTCGGTGACGTGATGAAGGAGTCGGCGCAGATCGCGCTGAGCTTCCTGCGCAGCCACGGTGCCGAACTGGGGCTCGCGGTGGGCGACCTGAAGGACCGGGGGGTGCACATCCACTTCCCGGCGGGCGCGGTCCCGAAGGACGGCCCGAGCGCGGGCATCACGATGACCACGGCCCTCGCCTCGCTGCTCTCCGGCCGGCTGGTCCGCACGGA
Source organism: Streptomyces durhamensis (assembly GCF_000725475.1). Taxonomy (NCBI): domain Bacteria; kingdom Bacillati; phylum Actinomycetota; class Actinomycetes; order Kitasatosporales; family Streptomycetaceae; genus Streptomyces; species Streptomyces durhamensis. Next base: position 50,627 of record NZ_JNXR01000007.1, on the reverse strand, counting down.
CGTGGCGATGACCGGCGAGGTCTCGCTGACCGGGCGTGTGCTGCCCATCGGGGGCGTGAAGCAGAAGCTGCTCGCCGCACAGCGTGCCGGGGTGACCACCGTGATCATCCCCAAGCGCAACGAACCCGACCTGGACGACGTCCCGGCCGAGGTGCTGGACAAGCTCGACGTCCACACCGTGACCGACGTCCGCCAAGTCCTTCAGCTGGCGCTCGCGCCCGCCACGGACGGCGCGGTGCCCACGGTTCCGGTAGCGGCGTGACGGACGCTGCCGGATGAGCGAGGGCCCGGGTCCCGTGAGGGAGGCCCGGGCCTTCGCATGCGCTCACACGGGGGTCTGTCGGTAGAATTCAGGCGTGAGTTGGCCGCCCAGAAGCCCCTCCGGGCTGATCGGGGCCGAGATCGCGGGATACCGCGTGGAACGCGAGCTCGGCCGCGGCGGCATGGCCGTCGTCTACCGCGCCAAGGACCTGCGCCTCGGCCGGACGGTCGCCCTCAAACTGCTCGCCCCGGAGTACACGCGCAACGACGCCTTCCGCCGCCGGTTCGCCCAGGAGTCCCGGGTCGCCGCCGCCATCGACCACCCCAACATCGTCCCCGTCTTCGAAGCCGGCGAGACCGACGGGATCCTCTACATCGCCATGTGCTTCGTCGCCGGCCAGGACCTGCGTGCCCTGCTCGACCGGGAGGGCCCGCTGCCGGCCGCGACCGCGCTGCGCATCGCCGCCCAGCTGGCGTCCGCGCTCGACGCCGCCCACGCGCGCGACCTGGTGCACCGGGACGTCAAACCCGGCAACGTCCTGGTCGCCAAGGGTGTCGACAGTGACCACCCCGAGCACGTCTACCTCACCGACTTCGGGCTGGCGAAGAAGTCGCTGTCGCTCACCGGGTTCACCACCGCCGGCGAGTTCGTCGGCACCCTCGACTACGTGGCACCCGAGCGCGTCGCCGGGCGCCCGGTGGACGGCAGGTCCGACCTGTACAGCCTGGCCTGCGTGGTCCACGAGATGCTCGCCGGCACCCCGCCCTTCCGGCGGGACGACCACCTCGAACTGTTGTGGGCCCACCAGTACGACCCGCCGCCGGCGCTCAGCAAGGAGCGGCCGGACATCCCGGCGGCCGCCGACGAGGTCCTGCGGTGCGCCCTGGCCAAGGCCCCGGGCGACCGCCACGGCTCCTGCCTGGAGTTCGTGGCGGCCCTGCGCACCGCCGCCGGCGACCCGGACGCGGCACCGCGCCGCCGTACGCCGACCCAGGTGGACCGCGTTCCGCCACCGGCACCGCCGCCCTGGGCCGGGCCGGTCCTCTCCTGACGCCCGCCCGACGCCGCCGCCGCTTACGCGGGCTCTACCCAACGCCTGTGTCCCCGTCAAGTCCCGAGTCCTCGGAACATGACCCGTATTTCCCGTTCCGGCCTACTGGAAGTGCGCCGGAAAACACCCGGCCAATCCACTCGGGAAATACACACAGCAAGGGGAGAAAGCTCATGACTCGCAAGGTTCACACCCACGACGAAATCCGCCCGAAGCGCCGGGGCCTCCGTCTCGCGACCCTCGCCGCCTCGGCCGCGCTGGTCACCGGAGGGGTCCTGCTGCCCGTGTCCGGCGCGATGGCGGCCCCGATGCCCACCTCGACCGCGGCCTTCGTCCAGGGCGGAGGCGCCGGTGGTGCCGGGGGTGACGGCGGCTCCGGGCTGGTCGGCGGCGGTGGCGGCGCCGGTGGCTCCGGCGGCGGCAGCGTCCTCGGTACCGGCGGTGACGGTGGCGCCGGCGGCAAGGGCGGCGACGGCGTCCTCTCCGGTGGCGGCGGCGGTGGCGGCGGTGGCGGCGGCGGGAAGGGCGGCAACAGCGTCTTCCAGGGCGGCAACGGAGGCAAGGGCGGCAAGGGCGGCGTCGGCGGGCTCTTCGGCGGCGCCGGCGGGTCCGGCGGGGCCGGCGGGATCAGCCTCTTCTGACCGTCACTTCCGCTGACCGTCCACGGGGTGGAGGCCGCGAGTGCCTCCACCCCTCCCCGAACCCCCCTTCCGCGATCCCTCACCGGCACTCCTGACCCCGAAACGGAGCCCCCCATGTCCAGCAGCACCTGGCGGCGTCCCTTCGTCCTCGCGGCGGCCTCCGTGGCGCTCGTCACCACCACCGCGTGCGCCGCCCAAGCAGCCACCCACATCGCCCCGGCCACCGGCAGCCACGCGGCCGCCCCGGCCGACCGGTCCGCGCACTGCGGAGAGGGCGGCGAAGGCGGCAAGGGCGGTGCGCCCGGGCAGCCGGGTGAGCCCGGAGAGCCCGGCAAGCCCGGCTGTGCGCCGTTCCACGGCCTGAGCGACCTGCCCGGCAAACCGAAGTCGAAGCTCTCCCGGGTGGAGAAGGCACGCATCGCGCTGGCGGTGCTGACCGGCCGGGTGACCGAGGCCGACGCGGCCAAGAAGTACAAGGTCCCGGAGAAGGAAATCAGCAAGTGGGAGCGGAATCTCCTGGACGGCGAGTGGCTCGAATTCCTCCGAGTGGATTCCTGAGGAAAGCCATGCGCAAGCACTCCTGGAAATTCGGTCTCGGTCTCGCCGTCTCCACCTTCGTGATCGCCGGAGGTGCGATGGCACCGGCCGCGACGGCCGCCACCGGCCCCGTCGGCGGCGGAGCGGGCAGCGGCCGTCCCGGCCTCGGCAGCGTCCATGTCGGCAACGGCAGCGTCCGCATCGGCGACTCGATCTGCGCGGGCAACTGCAACGGCACGGTCAACGGCGGCAGCGGCTCGGGCGGCGGCATCTGCGCCGGGCTCTGCAACGGCAGCGCCAACGGCGGCAGCGGCACCCCCGGCGTGCCGGGCCGCAGCGGCGGCAACGGGGGGAACGGCGGCATCTGCGTCGGCGTCTGCGCCGGCAGCGCCAACGGCGGCAGCGGCGGGAACGGCGGCGACGCGGCGGGCACGGGCGACGGCGGCGACGGCGGCCGGGGCGGCGACGGCGGGATCTGCCTCGGCGTGGGCTGCGAGACCAGCGGTCAGGGCGGCCGCGGGGGCAACGGTGGCAGTGGCTGACTCAGCCGGTGGTCCCGGCCACCGACTGCTCCGCCCACACCGTCTTGCCGACCCGGTCGTGCCGGGTGCCCCAGCGGTCGGCCAGCTGGGCGACCAGCAGCAGACCCCGGCCACCCTCGTCGAAGATACGGGCGCGCCGCATGTGCGGGGTGGTGCCGCTGGAGTCGTACACCTCGCAGATCAGGGTCGAGTCCTGGTGGATCAGCCGGAGCTGGACGGGCGGCCGGCCGTACCGCATGGCGTTGGTGACCAGCTCGCTGACCATCAGCTCGGTGGGGAAGGCCGCCTCGTCCAGGCCCCACGCGGACAGCTGGTCGCAGGCCAGGTGGCGGGCCCGGGAGACGTCCGTGAGGTCGTTCGCCAGCTCCCAGGCGGCGACCCGGTCCCCGTGCAGGACCCGGGTGCGGGCGACGAGCAGGGCGATGTCGTCGTCGGGACGGTGGCTCAGCAGCTCGGTGAGCACGTGGTCGCAGACGGAGTCCAGCGTGGCCGCGGGCCGGCCGAGCGCGGCGAACATCTTGTCCAGCGCCTCGTCGATGTCGTGCTCGCGGGCCTCGAAGAGCCCGTTGGTGTAGAGCGCGAGGAGACTGCCCTCGGGCAGTTCGGTCTCGACGGCCTCGAAGGGCAGCCCGCCGAGCCCGAGCGGGGGCCCCGCGGGCACGTCGAGGAAGCGCACGGCGCCGTCCGGCATGACCACGGCGGGCGGCGGATGGCCCGCCCGGGCCAGGGTGCACCGGCGCGAGACCGGGTCGTACACCGCGTACAGACAGGTGGTGCCGATGCCGCCGGCGGTCTCGGCGGCCGGGTCCGCGCTGCCCTCGTCGGCGGCGAGCCGCAGGACCAGGTCGTCGAGGTGGGTGAGGAGTTCGTCGGCCGGCAGATCGACGTCGGCCAGGGTGCGTACGGCGGTACGCAGCCGGCCCATGGTGGCCGAGGCGCGGATGCCGTGGCCGACCACGTCCCCCACGACGAGTGCCACCCGCGCCCCGGACAGCGGGATCACGTCGAACCAGTCGCCGCCCACGCCGGCCCGGGTCGCGGCGGGCAGATAGCGGGTGGCGATCTCCAGGGCCGCCTGCGCGGGCAGTGTGTGCGGGAGCAGGCTCTGCTGCAGGGCCATGGTGGTGGTGCGGGCCCGGGAACAGGCGCGGGCCTGCCGGATGCCGGCGGACGCCCGGGCCGTGAACTCCTGGGCCAGCCGCAGCTCCTCCGGGCCGAACGCGCCGCGGCCGGGGCGCCGGGCGAAGAGCGCCACGCCGAGCATGCTGCCCTGGGCGAGCAGCGGTACCACCAGCAGTGAACGTGCTCCGGACGCGCGCAGCCACGCCGCACCCGGGTCCGCCGCCGCCCACTCGGCGACGACCGGGTCGGTCGTGTCGTACAGCAGCGGCCGGCTCGCCGCGAGGCACTGGGCGGGAGGGGAGTCCACCGGGCAGACGACCGCCTCGCCGACGCCGGCGCCGTACGCGGGTCCGTAGCCGTCCGGGACGGCGCGCAGTGCGGCGCGGCGCAGCATCACCGGGCCGGGCCGGCCGGGCTCCTCGTCCACCTCCCGGGGCGTGTCGAACAGGTCGACCGCCATGACGTCCGCGAGCCGGGGAACCGTGACCTCGCCGAGTTCCTGGGCGGCACGGGCCTGGTCCGCCCCCGGGCCGACGGGCGAGCCGCTCTCGGCCGAGGGGCGCGCCGCGGCGGCGGTGTCCTGGCCGGGTGCCTGCGTGGACAGGCAGACGGCGCGCACCCGGCCGCCGGCGTCCTTCAGCGGAGTGAGCACGGCGGCCGCGCCCAGCTCCGTGCCGAGCCCGGTCCTGGCCTCCTGCGGCCGACCCGACTCCAGCGCCAGCCGCATCGCCCCGTCGGCCTCCTCGCTCGCGGCGCCCGGCACGATGTGCGGCAGGCTCAGGCCGCGCATCGCCGCCTCGGGCAGGGCGAGGGCGTGTTCCATCCGGCGGTTGGCGCGTACGAGCCGCAGGTCGGCGTCGAAGATCGCCAGCGGGAAGGGGGACTGCAGGAACGTCCACTCCTCCAGCGGTTCGCCCCGGGGCGGCTGGCTGCGCACCGTGACGGCGCTGACCACGAGCCAGTCGGTGACCCCGGTGTCCGAGGTCCGGCGGTGCGCGAGCACGCGCAGCTCCAGCAGCCGGCCGTCGCGGTGGCGCAGCGGGACGGTGCCGTTCCAGCGTTCGCGGCCGGCCAGAACGCGGCGCGCCGCCGAGCCGTCGGCGGCGAGCAGTGCGATGGCGGGCCGTCCGACGACGGCCGGGGCGTCGTAGCCGAGCAGCCGCCGTGCGCCTTCGCTCCAGCTCGTGAGGATGCCCAGCTCATCGATGGTGGCCGTGGCCGTGTACGTCGACTGTCGCTCCATCGCCGCTCATCTCGCCTAGCTCGGCAGGCTCTCCCTGACCAGCATGATCCCGGCCGGCGGAGAGCACCAACGCAGGGAAAGCGACCCCTGTCCGGTCGGACAGGGGTGCCCGGCACAGGTCGACCGCCGGCCGTCGGCCAGGGCCTGCACACGGTGGGTGGAGCTAGCCGTTGGCCAGGGCCTGTATGCGGTCCAGCGCGCCGTTGAACTTGTCGTGGTCGCCGACGGTCGGGCCGGAGGAGGTGTACTGCCACATCGTGTAGTACGACCAGCCGGCCGGCAGCGTCCCCGGGTCCGAGGCGTAGCGGGCGATCCACAGCGGGTTGTTCGCGGCGAAGCCGCCGTAGTCGCCGGTGCACTGGGTCCACCAGCTGGTGGCCGTGTAGATCACGGGGTAGCGGCTGGTGAGCGAGTGGTAGGTGGTGACGAAGTCGGCGATCCAGCTGACCATCTGGCTCGCGGTCTTGCCGTAGCAGGCGGCGCCGTAGGGGTTCCATTCGATGTCGAGCGCGCCCGGCAGGGTCTTGCCGTCCCGGGACCAGCCGCCGCCGTGGCCGACGAAGTAGTTCGCCTGGGTGGCGCCGCTGGTGGTGTCCGGGGTGGCGAAGTGGTAGGAGCCGCGGATCATGCCCACGTTGTACGAGCCGTTGTACTGCTGGGCGAAGTACGGGTTGGTGTAGTACGTGCCCTCCGTCGCCTTGGTGTACGCCCAGCGCACCCCGCTGCCCCACAGCGTCGACCAGGCGACGTTGCCCTGGTGGGCGGAGACGTCGACGCCCTCGGTCTGGGTGACGTCAGCCGAGGTGGGGGTGCCGTCGCGGCCGTCGTGGGCGAGGACGCCCATACCCATGTGGGCGGAGCCGCGGCTGGGGGTGGTCGCGGCGTGGGCGGAGGTGAGGGGGAGGGTGAGGGAGAGCGCCGCGAGCAGGGCCGTGACGAGGACGGCGAGCGGGCGCGGGCGGATCGAGCGGGCGGGGCGGTCGGAGCCGGGTCTGCGCACGGGCATGACGTGCCTCCGGGAGGTGGGGTGGGGGGAACGTGGGGGTGACCGTGAACCGGGTGCGGCACTGGCGTGGGCATGCCATTGATTGCCTGATAAAGAAGCTACGCACGTAGATGTCGGCGTGGGAAGGGGGTCCGGGGGCCGCCGTTGGTCTACGCCTGCGAAATACTTACGGAGCTGCGGCAATGACGACTTTTGGCAGAAACTTTCAGGACCGGGAAACCGAGCAGGGGTGCTGACGTGCACGAGGACGGAAACGGCGACGCTCATCGCGGCGCCCACGACATGACGCCCAGTGGCGCAGACCAGGAATTCCTGGCGTTGGAGCGGGAGTTGACCGTGCTGCTGCGGCGGGCGCGGGCCAACCAGGGCGAGATGGCCCGCGAGGTCCATCCCGATCTGGAGTCCTCCGCGTACGGCCTGCTCATCCGCCTGGACGAGTGCGGCGGCCAGCGGGCCACGGAGCTCGCCGCCTACATCGGCGTCGGCAAGGCCACCATGTCCCGCCAGCTGCGCGCCCTGGAGGAGCTGGGCCTGATCGTCCGCGAGCCCGACCCCGCCGACGGCCGCGCCTGGCTCGTCACCCTCACCGACGAGGGGCGCGGCCGGGTCGGCAAGGTCCGCGAGGCGCGCCGCGCCCGGTACGTCCGCCAGCTCGCCCACTGGGACCGGCGAGAGGTCTCGGAACTGGCCCGGCTGCTGCACCAGCTGAACGGCGTCATGGAGAAGTAGGGGCGTCCGGCGCGGGCCTCACAGTTCCACGTACACCACCGTCGCGTCGTCGTGCGTCTTGCTCCGCCCCAGGAAGGCCCGCTCCTCCCGGTCCGCCGTCTCCAGCTCCCGCACCCGGTCCACCAGCGACCGGGCGCCCTCCTTCGCGACCACGTCGAACAGCGCCGGCCAGTCGCCCTCGCGGAACTTCTCCGTCCAACGGGTCGCGCCGTCCGTGAGCGCGGCCAGGGCCCGGACCTCGCGGCGGGGCAGCGTGCCGGTAACCGCGCGCACCGCCACCGACGGGTCGGCGGCGGCCGTGAAGAAGCCGCCCTCCTTGTTGCGCAGGGTGGCGTCCACCAGGGCGTCGTCGGCGAGCCGGGAGCGCGGGATCCGGGCCAGCCGGTCGTCCAGGACCGGGGTGACCGTCCCGTCGGGACCGTGCAGCAGCAGTGCCGAGTCCGACAGCACCAGGTACTCGACCGTGTCGGCGGACCAGCGGGCCAGGGCGACGGTCGCCTGCGGGGTTCGCGGGTGAGAAAGCTCACAGGTGTCCGCGTGGGCCTCGGCGGTGCGGCCGATCGCCCGCGAGAGAACCTCCGGCAGCGTCAGATCTCTGCCCGAAAGGGAAAGTTCGGTCAGCGCGCCGCCGAGTCGCGCGGTGAACCAGGGAACGGAATGCAGACACCCCGCCGGCCCTCTCGGTGGAGTCACCCCGTCCAGGACGATCACGCAACCTCCCTGTCCGGAGGCGGGTAGTCCGACACCGGCGAAGTCCTCGTTGGGGCGGTTCGCGTCGCCGGGTTCCGAAACGAGATCAGTTCGCATCCAGCCAGTCTGCACGAGCCCTTCACAGCGTCCGCCAAAGGCTGGCAAGCGGCGCCGAATTGGCACGACCCCGCAGGTCAGGCGCCTGTTTTGGGCGGGAATGAGTGGCTCCGGGAAGGCGTGGCGGCGAATACTGCCAAAGCCTGCGGCGCGCGTCCAACCGGCGTGCCGCAGGAGGGTCCCGCACGCGCCACAGGAACTTGCCCGTCAACTCCCCTCCGATGTTCACTCCTTCGGGTGGCGGGTCAGGTGATGCGCGGCCACTGCCCACCGGCGCTGGGAGGGTCGGGAACCGTACGAACCGGGTGTACGCACCACCTGGCACCGAGATGACGGGGCGCCACCCGGTGCCCTGGCTGGACGAGTTCAGGATTGCGAGCACCGGTGCAGATGAAGCGGCCTCGGCGCACAGGCAGGCAGACGGCCCCCACGGGGACCGCCGAGCAGACCCCCGTGGGCACCGGCCGACCCACCCATGTGCGCACCCGGCTCATCGTCGCCGTCGCCGTGGTGGCCGCCGCCGTCGCGGGAGCCGGCGCGCCCTCCCTGCTCACCGCCTCCGAGGACGTCAACGACTCCCAGGACCTGGTGACGCTGGCCGCCCGTACCCAGGACGCCCTCGCCCTGGCGAACTCCCTCGCCGACGAGCGCGACGAGGTCACCTCCTACATCGCGGCGGGCCGCGCCAAGTCCAAGGCCCCGTCCGAGGACCGCAGCACGCGTGTCGACCGGCAGGTCGAGGACCTGCGCGCCGACCCGGACCTCCCGCCCGGCCTGCGCACCGACCTCTACGGCATCTCCGTCACCCGGCGCGCCGCCCTCACGGGGAAGACCACCGCGCTCCAGACCCACCAGGCCTACTCGGCCACCATCACCGCGCTGCACCGGCTCGCCGAGCAGCTGGCCGAGCAGTCACCCCCGCGGGCCGGCTCCGGCGCCCACGCGCTCGCCGAACTGGACACCGCGGTCCAGCAGTCCGCCGCCGCCCGCGGCCTGCTGCTGGCCGCGCTGAACGTGCCGTCCACCACGCGCACGGTGATCAATCCCGTCACCGGCCTGCCCACCACGGCCTCCACCACCTCCGCGGCCGACCGGAAGCAGCGCGACCAACTGACCGCCGCCGCCCAGCAGGCCCGCCTGCGCGCCGACGCGGCCCTCGCCGACTTCCGCGCGACCGCCCCCAAGGCGGCCGTCGACTCCTACGACTCCACCGTCACCGGCTCCGAGGTCAACTCGGCGGAGAAGTACCTGAGCACGCTCACCGACCAGCCGACGCTGGCCGACAGCGAGCTGACCACCAGCACCAAGAAGCTGGACGCGGCCCTGTCCGCCCGCGCCGACCTCATGCGCGGCGTGGAATCGGCCCTCTACGACCACCGCACCAAGGACCTGGCGCACCTGCGGGACGACGACGTCACGGCCCTGGAGATCCGTGTCGCCGTCCTCGGCGCGCTGCTGCTGGTCGCGATCGGCATCGCCACGGCCATGGCCCGCACCCTGACCCGCCCCCTGTCGGTGCTGCGCCGGGGCTCGGCCCGCCTCGCGGAATCCGACGACCCGGCCAGCCAGGAACCGATCGCCTTCACCGGCCGCAACGACGAGTTCGCCCAGGTCGTCCGCGCTGTCAACGCCCTGCACGCGCACGCCGCCGCGCTGCACGAGCGGGTGGCCACGCTTGAGACCGACCGCAAGCACCTGGTCGGCCAGCGCCAGAAGATGGCCGACGCCCGTGAGGAACTGCGCGCCGAACTCGCCGAGGCCGCGGCCGGGCTCCAGCGGCTGCGCACCAGCATCGGCGGCACGTTCGTGAACCTCTCGCTGCGGACCCTGGGCCTGGTCGAACGCCAGCTCGCGGTCATCGAGGGCCTGGAGGACCGCGAACAGGACCCGGAGCGGCTGGCCACCCTCTTCAAGCTCGACCACTTCGCCACGGTCATGCGCCGCCACAGCGAGAACCTCCTGGTCCTCGCCGGCGCCGAGCACGTCCAGCAGCACCACGGCCCGGTTCCGCTGGTCGACGTGGTCCGGGCGGGCGTCAGCGAGATCGAGCGCTACGAACGCGTCCGCATCGCGGCCCTCCCGCCGCACGCCCACGTGGCGGGCTTCGCCGCCGACGACCTCTCCCACCTCCTGGCCGAGCTGATGGAGAACGCCACGTCGTCCTCGCCGCCGGAGCTGCCGGTGGAGACCTCCGGCTGGCTGCTGGAGAGCGGCGAGGTGATGCTCTCCGTCCAGGACGAGGGCATCGGCATGGCGGCGGACCGCCTGAGCCGGCTCAACGCCCGCCTGGCCGAATTCGACCCCGAGTCGCCGTACGACCAGGAGGGCGAGGACGGTCTCGGCCTCGGCCTGTACGTCGTCGCCCGCCTCGCCCAGCGCCACGGGGTGCGCGTACGGCTGCGCGAGCAGAAGCAGGGCGGCATCGCGGCGGTCGTGGTCCTGCCCGCCACGCTCCTCGTCGAGGCCCCGCCGACGGCCCCGTCCACGCACCCGGACGGCACCGGCACCTTCTCCCTGCCCGGCGCCGCCGCCGAGGCCAACTCCAACGTTCTCCCCGGCCGCCCGAAGGACCAGGACCCCCTGGTCGCCCTGGCCGAACAAACCCTCCGCACCACACCCGCCCCCGTCACTCCGGCAGAGGGCACCGGGCCTGCCTCGGACGGGTCCGAGGGCACGGAGTCGGTCTCAGACGGTTCGGCCGAGGGGCGCGTCCCTGCCTCCGGCGGACCGTCGGAGGGGGCCGCCCTTGCGTCCGGCGGGTTGTCGGAGGGGGGCGGCTCTGTCTCCGGCGGTTCGGCCGGGGACGCTGGGTCTGTCTCGGGTGGTTCGGCCGAGGGGGCCGCCCTTGCGTCCGGCGGGTTGTCGGAGGGGGCTGGCCTTGCGTCCGGCGGGTTGTCGGATGGGGGCGGTCCTGTCTCCGGCGGTTCGGCCGGGGACGCTGGGTCTGTCTCGGGTGGTTCGGCCGAGGGTGCTGGTTCTGCCGGCGGTGGTTTCGCCGAGGGCGCCGGGTCTGCCTCCGTCGGATCGGCGCAGGACGGTGCTCCTGCCTCCGGCGGGGCGCCGGAGGGGGATGCCCCTGCCTTCGGGGAGTCCGCGGAAGCGGGTCCCGCCTCTTTCCGCGGGGACGCGGAGCAGGCGGTTCACGAGCAGGCCGACCCGGGCGCACAGAGCACGGAGACCCGCCCGAAGGCCCCGGCGGAGACGTACGCCGAGACGACGATGGAACTGCTGCTCCCGGACCTCACGGCGGAGCCGACGGCCGGCCGGGCGGACGCGCCGCAGGCCCTGCCCGCGGATCCGTCGGCCGCCGACGGCGGACGCGCCCCGCAGGGGCCACCCGCGGCCGACGACGAGAGCCGCACGGGTGGTGCGGGTGGGAACGGGAATCCCGCCGAAGGCGAAGCCGAGGCGGTCACCGCCAAGGGCCTCCCCAAACGCACCCCCAAGATCACCGTACCGACCCAGGCCCCGCGCCACCGCACCGGCAGCGTCGACGCCGAAGCCCTCCGCAGGAGGCTCGGCGGCTTCCGCAGCGGCGCCCAGGCCGGCTACCAAGCCGTAGAAGCAGAAATCGCACACGCCGAAGAAGCCACGGGGGGCACAGCCGAGGAGGCAAGCAGTTGACCGCGCCCAGTACGTACGGACTGAGCAGTGAAGCCCGCAACCTGCACTGGCTGCTGACCAACCTGGTCGAGGAGGTCCCCGGCATCCAGTCGGTCGCCGTGGTCTCGTCCGACGGCCTGCTGCTCCTCTCGTCCGATCCCGGGCACGCCGAGCAGTCCCGTCAGGCCCGCCCGGCGAAGGGCCCCCGCGGCTCCTCCGCCGACCTCGCCACCATCGTCTCCGGCATCGGCAGCCTCACCGTCGGCGCCGCGAAGCTGATGGCGTTCGGCGGGGTCAGGCACACCATGGTCGCGATGGACGAGGGCAGCCTGTTCGTGATGTCGATCAGCGACGGCTCACTGCTCGGCGTGCACGGCAGCGCCGAGTGCGACATGAGCGTGGTGGCGTACCACATGGCGCTGTTCGTCGGCCGTGCCGGCCACGTCCTCACCCCGGAACTCCGTTCGGAGCTGCGGCAGTCACTGGAGTCCCCGTCGACCGGGAGCGCCCGATGAGCGGCACAGCGAAACTCCCCGTGCGCGGCGCCGACCGCAAACCCGCCCGCGTCCGTCCCTACTCGCTCACCGGCGGCCGTACCCGCTTCGGCCACGTCCTCCTCGTGGAGACGTTCGTGGCGGCGCTGGAGGCCCCCGAGGAGCGCAGGGAACTGACCGGGAACGCCGCCCGCGCCATCGGCGGCGGGGAAGGCGCGCTCGCCACCCGGGTCATGCCGGAGATGCGGGCCATCGTCGAACTGTGCCGCCGTATGCGCACGGTGGCCGAGATCGCCGCGCTGCTGAGCATGCCGCTCGGCGTGGTCCGCGTGCTCCTGAGCGACCTCGCGGACCAGGGAAAGATCCGTGTGTACGGCACCGGAACCGGTCATGGCACCGGCCGCCCGGACCGCGCTCTGCTGGAAAGGGTGCTGAGTGGACTCCGCCGTCTCTGACGCCATCGGCGTCACCCCCCTCGTCACCGAGCCCGACGAGGACCTGAAGTCCTGGCAGACGGACCGCACCCGGGCCCCCATCGCCACGAAGATCGTGGTGGCCGGGGGCTTCGGCGTCGGCAAGACGACGCTGGTCACCTCCGTCTCAGAGATCACGCCGCTGCAGACCGAGGCGCTGATGACCGAGGCCAGCGAGGAGACCGACGACCTCGCCGCCACGCCCGGCAAGCTGACCACCACCGTGGCCATGGACTTCGGCCGCATCACGCTCGACGACGACCTGGTGCTCTACCTGTTCGGCACGCCGGGCCAGCAGCGGTTCTGGTTCATGTGGGACGACCTGGTGCGTGGCGCGATCGGCGCGGTCGTCCTGGCCGACACCCGACGGCTGAAGGACTGTTTCCCGGCGCTCGACTACTTCGAGAGCTGCGGCCTGCCGTACGTCGTCGCGGTCAACCACTTCGACGGCAGCGAGCTGTTCGAACCGGAGGACGTCCGGGAGGCGCTGACGATCCCCCCGCACATCCCTGTCATGATCATGGATGCGCGGCGTCGAATTTCGGCCATCGAGACACTCTTGGTCCTGGTCGGCCACGCGCTGGACGAAACCCCCGAGTAGTCCCTGTTAGGAGCCCTCACCCGATGCGGAAGATACTCGTCGTCGGAGCCGGTCAGTCCGGTCTCCAGCTCGCCCTCGGCCTTCAGTCGCACGGCTACGAGGTCACCCTGATGTCGAACCGGACCGCGGACGAGATCCGCACCGGCCGGGTCATGTCGACGCAGTGCATGTTCCACACGGCACTGCAGCACGAGCGCGATCTCCAGCTGAACTTCTGGGAGTCCCAGGCCCCGAAGATCGAGGGGCTCGGCGTCTCGGTCGCGGCCCCCGGCTCGCACGACCCGGGCCCCACGCAGCGGGCCGTCGACTGGGTGGGCACGCTGGACGGGTACGCGCAGTCGGTCGACCAGCGGGTGAAGATGGCCGGCTGGATGGAGACCTTCGCACAGCGCGGCGGCCAGCTGGTCATCCACGGCGCGGCGGTCGGCGACCTCGACTACTTCTCCCGCACCTACGACCTCGTCCTGGTCTCGGCCGGCAAGGGCGAGCTGGTGTCGATGTTCGCCCGCGACCCGGAGCGCTCCCCGTACAGCGAGCCACAGCGGGCGCTCGCGGTGGCCTACGTCCACGGACTCGGCCCGCGCCCCGAACACCCCGACTTCCACGCCGTCCGCTGCAACCTCGTCCCCGGCGTCGGCGAGCTGTTCGTCATGCCGACGCTCACCACCTCCGGACCGGCCGACATCCTGTTCTGGGAGGGCATACCCGGCGGCCCGCTCGACGTCTTCAACGGCGTCAAGGACCCCGCGGAGCACCTCTCCCTGACCCTGGAACTCATGGAGAAGTTCACGCCCTGGGAGTACGCGCGGGCCACGAAGGCCGAACTGACCGACGCCGGCGGAACGCTGGCCGGCCGCTACGCCCCGACCGTCCGCAACCCCGTCGGCCGGCTGCCCGGCGGCGGGCTCGTGCTGGGCGTGGCCGACGTGGTCGTCGCCAACGACCCGATCACCGGGCAGGGCTCCAACTCCGCCGCCAAGTGTGCGGCCGCGTACCTCGCCTCGATCCTGGAGCACGGTGACAAGCCGTTCGACGAGGAGTGGATGCGGGCCACGTTCGACCGGTACTGGGCCACGGCGCAGCACGTCACCAAGTGGACCAACGCGATGCTGGCGCCGCCGCCGGAGCACATCCTGAACCTCATCGGCGCCGCCGGCCAGCTGCAGCCGGCCGCCGACCGCTTCGCCAACGCCTTCAACGACCCGGCCGACTTCGAGAACTTCTTCTACGACCCCGAGAAGACGTCCGCCTACCTGGCCTCGCTGGGCTGAGGGGCGTCCGGGCGTACGGCTCCGAGCACCGGATAGGACGCCATCGGGGCGACCTCGATGCGCTCTCCCGGGCGCGGAGCCTGTACGACGCGACCGTCGCCCACGTACATCGCCACGTGGGTCGCCTCGGGGAAGTACACGACCAGGTCCCCGGGGCGCAGGTCGCGCAGCGGGACCCGGGTGAGCCGGCGCCACTGTTCCTGGCTGGTGCGGGGGATCGGGGTGCCCGCGTGGGACCAGGCCTGTGAGGTCAGGCCCGAGCAGTCGTAGGCCGAAGGCCCCTGCGCGCCCCACCGGTACGGCTTGCCGAGCTGGGCCATGGCGTAGCGGACCGCGCGGTCGCCCTCGGGGGAGGCGGGGCGGTCCTCGGGCAGGGCGCCGCCGGTGCTGAGCCGCTGCTGGGCCTCGCTGACGCCCTGCTGCTCCAGGCCGGCGATCGCGGCCAGCTGGGCCGGGGTGAGGGCGGCCAGCAGGCGTTCCACTTCGCCCAGCCTGGCCCGGACGTCGTCGTGCTGCCGCTGCTGCCGCCCGGCGAGGGCGAGCTGGGTGTCGAGGGCCTTGCGGGCCGCCCGGGCCAGGACGTCCTTGCGGTGTTCCGCAGCGGTCAGCCGGGTCACCGTGCGGGCCCGCTCGCGCGCCAGCTCGCCGATGACATGGCCCTCGTCCAGCGCGTGCTGCGGATCGCGGGCGAGGAGCAGGCGCACATACGGGCCGAGGCCGCCGGTGCTCTGGTACTGCTGCCGGGCCAGCCGGCCGGCGTCGGCCCGGCTGTCCTGCAGGGCGAGCCGGGCGCGGGACAGTTCGCCGTCGAGCCGGGACACCTCGGCGCGCTGCCGTCTCAGCTTCTCCGTGGTCGCGTCGTAGGTCTCGGTGGCCTGCTCGGCCTGCCGGTACAGCTGCTGAAGGTCGGTCAACAGAGCGGAGACGGACCGCTGTTGCGGATCCGGCGCGGCCAGGGCGGGTGCGGGCGTGAGGACGGCCTGGGCCGCCATCGTCGCCGTACAGGCCAGGCGCAGCAGCCTTCCTGACACGTCTTCACCTCCGGTGCCGGTGAGGGCGGGCTCTCCGCCGCTCGTCGCACCGGGATCATCACGTGATAATCAGACGTGTCCGCGCGGGCCGCGCCCCGAACGTGCGCGGTTCGGCGCAAGCCTGTCACCCGTTCGCGTCGTCCGGCTTGCCGGGCGGCGCGCCCTGTGGCCTGGACCAGGGCCACCGGAGCCGGCCGCCGGAGGTGTCGCCCGGGGCGAACTCGTACTTCCACCCCTGGATCAGCCCCAGCCGCCTGCTGTGGCCGCGCGGCACGCGGTGGTAGACGAGCACCGTGGGCGGGCCGCCGTCGGGGTCCGGGACGGGGATGCGGTACGTCTTCGGGGGGTGCCCGGTGGCGCCGACCAGGACCGGCAGTACCCGCCCGTCCATGGGGCCGCCCTCGAAGGGGGTGTCCTGACTCTTCACCGCTTCAGTCTCGGTCATTCCCGGCGAGCGTGCCGACGACGGCGGCCGTCTGCGGGTCCCGGCCCGCGGTGACCGTGAGCATGGCCACGAACTGCTCCACCAGCCAGTCGCGCAGCTCCGCGACCGGGGGCTGCTTGTCCTCGTCCAGCCAGATCAGGGAGGCCGCCTCCACCGCCGTGATCCACGTCCGGACGGTCATGCGCAGCCGGGGGCCGGGGTCGGCGACGCCGAGGTGGCCGTGGATGTGCTCGGCGGCGGCCCGGCGCACCCCGTCGACGGTCGCCGTGGTCCGCGAGGTCTCCACCACGCTGCCGCCCTGGAGCAGCGCGCTGAAGCCGGTGTCGTGCTCGTCGACGAAGGCCAGATAGCGGTCCAGGGCGCGGGACAGGCGGGGGAGCAGCGGGCCCTCGTGGGGCTCGTCGAAGCACAGCTGCAGCTCCTCGGCGGCGGAGCGCAGCGCGGCCTCGTACAGCTGCTGCTTGCCGCCGGGGAAGTACCGGTAGACGAGCGGGCGGGAGACTTTGGCCGCCTCGGCCACGTCGTCCAGGGACACGTCCTCCGGTGCCCGGTGGGCGAACAGCGACAGCGCGGCGGTGAGCAGCTGGCTGCGGCGCTCCTCGACGCTCAGGCGGCGGTAGGCGGGGGTGGCGGCCGGGGTCATGAACCGCAGCCTAATCGCCGCGGGCGCGCGGGGCGTGGGCGGCCGCGGGTGGTCGTGGGTCACTCGCGCGGCGCCGCGCGCCCCTGGCCGGCGTCCTCGGCCTACGCCAGGAGGCCCGACGACCTCCACAGCCGCCGTCCGACTCCCCTGAGCACCCCGATGTCGTCCAGGAAGTCCGTCAGCCGCTTCGCTCCCGTCTGCATGACCTCCCGCCGGTGACCGCTCGCCTTCACCTGTGCCATCGCCTCGCGCCTGTCGAGCCCGACGTTCGTGTACACCCCGGGATTCACGAACGCGACCGAGAACACCCGCGCGAACTCACCGGACGTGACGCGCGTGAACTCCTGCGACCACTTCGGCGCCGTCACCATCTGGCGGCGCAGCTCCTCGCGGGCGTAGCGCACATGCCGTGCCTCCTCGACCACGTGGATGCGCGTGACGCCCCGGATCAGCGGCTGCACCCGCTCGTCCGGGAACGTCAGGCGCTGCATCCAGTCCAGGACCTCCTCGCCGAGCAGTGTCGCCGTGAAGGAACCGGGGGTCGTCGAGATGGTCTTGAACAGCCGGCCGAGGCTCTGGTGGGCCCGGCTGACCGGGTACCACGGTGTCCCGCCGTGCGCGATCAGCCGGGCGAACATCTTCGAGTGCCGGCACTCGTCCTCGATCTCGGTGAGCGCGTAGCGCACGTGCGCGCTCGTCGCCGCCTTGTCGTAGATGTGCCGGACCAGCAGCTGCATCAGGATCATCTCGAACCAGATGCCGAGCGAGGCCAGCGCCGCCGCCTCGTGCCGGGAGAGCAGGATCCGCTGCTCCTCGCTCATCCGCTTCCACATCGGGGTGTCGTACAGCGACACCAGCTCCGGCGGCCAGAACCACTTGCCCTCCTCGAAGGGCGCGTCCCAGTCCAGCTCCTCGTCCGGGTCGAAGGAGTGCTTGGCGGAGGAGACGAGCAGCCGCTCGGCCACCTGCTCCCGGTCCTTGAGCAGGCCGAGCGCGTCGCGCAGTCCGTCCAGCGCGTCGGCTTCCGTCAGGGTCGTCATGGCTCCCTCACCTCGTTACCCGGGGGTACGTCGTCCACCTCTTATGAGACTGCTTGTCAGCAAGGTCGTCAATCCCTGGCGCATGACTTGTTGACTTCGCGTCTACGTGTGAGCCTGCGGGGTATGCCGACCCATGACCTGTACGCCGACGAGCCCGGGCCCTCCCCCTGGCAGGTGCCCGCGAGCGGCGCCGCCCGCTTCAGCTGGGAGTACGACGACGGCCGTGACCGGCTGCTCGCCCTGTACCAGAAGGGCAAGGACAAGCAGTGGGACGGCCTGCAGCGCATCGACTGGGACCTGGAGGTCGACCCGTACGACGCGCTCGGCACCCCCGAGGAGGCGATGTCCCTCTACGGCACCCGGTACTGGGACAAGCTGACCGACAAGGACAAGGGGGAGCTGCGGCGGCACTACGCCTCCTGGCAGTTCAGCCAGTTCCTGCACGGTGAGCAGGGCGCGATGATCTGCGCCGCGCGGATCGTGGAGTCGGTGCCGGACCTGGACGCCAAGTTCTACTCCGCCACCCAGACCATGGACGAGGCCCGGCACGCCGAGATCTACGGGCGTTTCCTGCACGAGAAGATCGGCCTCCTCTACCCGATCAACGACAACCTCCAGTCCCTGCTCGGCGACACCCTGCGCGACAGCCGCTGGGACATGCCCTACCTGGGGATGCAGGTGCTCATCGAGGGCCTGGCGCTGGCCGCGTTCGGGATGATCCGGGACACCACGAACAAGCCGCTGCCCAAGCAGATACTGACCTACGTCATGCAGGACGAGGCCCGGCACGTGGCCTTCGGCCGGCTGGCCCTCAGGGACTACTACAAGCAGCTCACCGACGCCGAACTGCGCGAGCGCGAGGACTTCGTCATCGAGGGCTGCTATCTGATGCGGGACCGGCTCCGGGGCGTCGAGGTCCTGGAGAACTTCGGCATCCCCAAGGCCGAGGCGGAGGCGCTGAGCGAGCGCTCCGAGTTCCTCCAGCTGTTCCGCAGGCTGCTGTTCAGCCGGATCGTGCCCTGCGTCAAGGACATCGGCCTGTGGGGCAAGCGGCTGCAGCAGGCCTACGTCGACATGGGAGTCTTCGAGATGGGGGACTCCAGCCTGGACCTGCTGATGGCCCAGGACGAGGAGTTGGCCGAGCAGCTGGACGCGGAGCGCTTCGCCGCGGAGGAGCACGAGCGGATCGCGGAGGTGCGGGACGCCATCGAGGCGGGCGCGGCGGAGAGCTGACGCGGCCGGGGGCGTGCACGGCGGAGGGCTGACGCGGCCGGCGGGGCCCAGGGCTCGGGCGGCTGCCGGAGCGTTCATCCGGGTGCAGTAGCGTGCGGGCGTGTCCACGCCTCCGCCACCGCAGCAGCCGTACCCCAGCGGCCCCCAGCAGCCGCCGTACCCGTACGGCCAGCAGCCCCCGCCGGCCGGCCCGGGCCCGTACGGCGGAGCTCCCCAGGCCGCTCCCGGCCCTTACGGCGGAGCTCCGCAGGCCGCTCCCGGCCCGTACGGCGCGCCGTACCCGCCGCAGCAGCCGTACCCGCCCCAGGCCTACCCCCAGCAGCCGTACCCCGCCTGGGGTGTCCCGCCCATGGTCCCGCCGCCGAGGAGGCGGCGGGTCGGGCTGGTGCTCGGGATCGTGGGCGGTGTGGTCACGGTGGTCGTCGTGGGGCTGGTGCTGCTCGGTGCGGTGGTCGAGAGCGGCTTCCCCGACGCGAAGAACAGGCTCACGCTGCCCGGGACGCTGCTCGGCGGGAAGTACCGGCTCGCCCAGGACCTCTCCGGCACCGAGGGCAAGAAGATCGAGGACGAGGCCGACGGGGCCTGGGACGCCAAGGACCTCCACGGCGTGGTCGGCTCCTACCACGCGGACGGCGACGTGACCAAGGGCACCCTGGTCGTCTCGGGCATGTACGGCCGGTTCAAGAACACCGACACGGCCCGCGAGAACATGATGAGGGGCGCCGCCGAGGGCGCCGCCGCCACGGTCGCCGTCCCCGCCAAGGACTTCGAGCTGAGCGGCGTGACGATCAGCTGCGAGGTGGTGACCCAGGAACAGATGAGCACGAAGTTCACCGTGCCCATCTGCGCGTGGGCCGACGGCAACACGGGCGCCACGGTCGCGACCGTGAACACACCGCTCGCGTCCCAGCGCCCGTCGGACATCGACCTGGAGGCCGCCGCGAGGAACACCCTCACGATCCGTTCCGAGGCGGTCAAGCCGATCGGCTGACCCTCACTGGCCCAGAACGGCCCGCATCACGTCCCGGGCGATCGGCGCCGCGTCCCCGCCACCGCTGATCTCGCCCCGGTCCGCCGAGGCGTCCTCCACCACCACCGCGACCGCCACCTGCGGCTCCAGGGAGTTCTCGGTCTGCGCCCAGGAGACGAACCAGGCGTACGGCACACCGGCGTTGCCGACCCCGTGCTGCGCGGTACCCGTCTTGCCGCCGACCAGGGCACCGGGGATGGCCGCCTGGGTGCCGGTGCCCTCCCGGACCACATCGGTCATCAGCTCCTTCAGCCGCGCGGCCGTCGACGGCTTCATCACCTGCCGCACCGGATGCGTCCCGCTCCCGGCGACCGTCTCACCGCTGTGCCGGGTCGTCCGCTCCACCAGGTACGGCGACCGCAGCTGCCCGCCGCTCGCGACCGCCGAGGCCACCATCGCCATCTGCAGCGGGGTGGCCCGCGTGTTGTACTGCCCGATCGAGGACAGCGCCAGCTGCGCCTTGTCCACATGCGTGTCGAAGGTGCTGGGCGCGACGGAGAAGGGGATGCGCAGCCCGGCGTCGTTGAACCCGAACGCGCCCGCCGTGGCCACCATGCCCTTCACCCCGACGTCCACGCCGAGCTTGGCGAACACCGTGTTGCAGGACCACTCGAAGGCCGACCGCAGCGAGGCGTCCCGGCAGTCGTCGGCCTCGTTGGTCAGCCGGGTCGTGGTGCCGGGCAGCCGGTAGGGGTCGGGGGAGTCGGTGCGTGCGTCCAGGTCGGTCGCCACCCCCGCGTCCAGCGCCGCCGCCGCCGTCACCACCTTGAACGTCGACCCCGGCGGATACGTCTGCCGCACCGCCCGGTTGAGCATCGGCTTCTCCGGGTCGTGATTGAGCCGCGCCCAGGCCGAGGCCACCGCCTCCCCGTTGCCGGACAGCTCCCCGGGGTCGTACGACGGACTCGACACCAGCGCCAGGATCCGGCCCGTGGCCGGCTCGATCGCGGCCACCGCGCCCTTGCGCCCGGCCAGCGCCCGGTACGCCGCCTCCTGCGCGCCCCGGTGCAGCGTCGTGACGACGTTCCCGGCCGGGACCGGCCCGCGCGTCACGTCGTTCCACACCGGCAGCGGCGACAGCATCGGATCGGTACCGGAGAGCACCCCGTCCCCGGCGTGCTCCAGGAAGGTGGTGCCGTACGACTGCGAGGCGAAGCCGGTCACCGGGGCGTACAACGGGCCGTTCTTGTAGGAGCGTTCGTAGCGCAGCTGCTCCCCGGTGTCCACGGAGCCGGTGACCGGCTCGTCGCCGACCAGGATGTCCCCGCGCGGCTGGCCGTAACGGGCGATCGTGGCACGGCGGTTGGCGGGATTGCCGTCGTACAGACCCGACTGCACGACCTGTACGCGGGCCGCGTTGACCAGCAGGGCGGCCAGCAGCAGCGTGCAGAACGCGCAGGCGTGCCGGATGTACCTCGCCATCGGCCGCTCGCCCTCGTGGAAGCCGCCGTACTCGCTCACAGGGCCTCCCGGCCGTCGTACTGGCTGCGCGCCGAGTCGCTCACCCGGATCAGCAGTGCCACGATCGCCCAGTTGGTGACCACCGAGGAGCCGCCCTGGGCGAGGAACGGCATGGCCATACCGGTCAGCGGGATCAGCCCGGTGACCCCGCCCGCGATCACGAACACCTGCAGCGCCAGGATCGAGGCGAGCCCGACCGCGAGGAGCCGGCCGAAGGGCTCCCGCAGGGCCCGGCCCGCCCGGTAGCCGCGCTCCACCAGCAGGGCGTACAGCAGGATGACCGCCGCGAGCCCGGCGAGCCCCAGTTCCTCGCCGGCCGTGGCCAGGATGAAGTCCGACTTCGTGGCGAAGCCGATGAGGATCGAGTGCCCGAGGCCGAGCCCGGTGCCGAAGACCCCGCCGGCGGCGAAGGCGAACAGCGACTGGGAGAGCTGGTTCGGGCCCTGGCCGGCCTCGATGGTGGCGAAGGGATGCAGCCAGTCCTCGATCCGCTGGTTCACATGCGGCTCAAGACGCCCCACGGCGACGGCCCCCAGCACGGCGAGCAGCAGCCCCACCGCGATCCAGCCCGTGCGCCCCGTGGCGACGTACAGCAGCACCACGAACAGCCCGAAGAACAGCAGCGAGGTGCCCAGGTCCCGCTCCAGGACCAGCACCCCGACGCTCAGCAGCCAGATCGTCACGATCGGCCCGAGCACCCGCCCGGTCGGGAACTGCAGCCGCCACAGCCGGCGGCCGGTGTAGGCGAGCGCGCTGCGGTTGGCCGCCAGGTAGGCGGCGAAGAACACCGCGAGCAGCACCTTCGCGAACTCGCCGGGCTGGATGGAGAATCCGGCGATCCGGATCCAGATACGGGCGCCGTTGACCGCCGGGAACAGGATGGGCAGCGCCAGCAGCCCGAGCGCGGCGACCACGCACACGTACGCGTACCGCTGGAGCACCCGGTGGTCGCGCAGCACCAGCACGACGGCGATGAACAGCCCGACCCCGAGCGTGGACCACACCAGCTGGGCCGGAGCCGCCTGGTCGGCCGGGGTCTCCCGGTCCAGCCGGTAGATCAGGACCAGCCCCAGCCCGTTGAGCAGCACCCCGATCGGCAGGAAGAGCGGGTCGGCGTACGGCGCCCGGATGCGCACCGCGAGATGCGCGCACAGCGCGAGCACCGCGAGCCCGGCGCCGTAACCGGCGGCGCCCGGCGGAACGGTGCCGGTTCGCGCGAGACCCACCGCGCAGTAGCCGTACACCGACAGCAGCACGGCCAGCAGGATCAGGGCGAGTTCGATGCCACGGCGCCGGGGGAGGCGTACGGCGGGTGCGGGAGTGGGCGCCGCCGCCACGGTGGTTCCGGCCTTGGTCATGCCCGGAACCTACCCAAATGGGGCGTCCTGTGCTCGGTGCGCCCCGCAACGCGCCCGAGATCCCGAGCTCTCTACCGGCCCTCGGCCACCGGCAGGATCAGCGTGGCGACCGCGCCCCCGTCCACGGCGTTGCCGAAGACCAGCTTCGCCCCCAGGACCTCCGCCTGCCCCAACGCGATGGTCAGCCCCAGCCCGTGCCCGGTCGCCCCGCCCTCGGTGCGGAACCGCTGCGGCCCGTGCGCCACCAGGTACTCCGGATACCCCGCCCCGTGATCACGTACGGTCACCACCGCCCCGTTCACCGTCACCACCACCGGCGGTGCCGCGTGCCGGTGGGCGTTGGCCACCAGGTTCCCCAGCACCCGCTCCAGCCGCCGCCGATCGGTCTCCACCCGCGCGTCGGTCAGGACCCGCACCTCCGTGTCGGTGCCCGAGGCCCGTACCACCCGCCGGGCCAGCGCCCCCAGTTCCTCGGTGTCCACCTCCAGCTTCTCCCGGCCGGTGTCCAGCCGGGAGATCTCCAGCAGGTCCTCGGTGAGCGTGCGCAGCGCGGCCACCCGGTCCCGCACCAGCTCGGTGGGCCGGCCCGGCGGCAGCAGCTCCGCCGCCGCGTGCAGCCCGGTCAGCGGCGTACGCAGCTCGTGCGCCACGTCCGCGGTGAAGCGCTGCTCGCTCAGCAGCTTGCTCTGCAGACTCGACGCCATGGAGTCCAGGGCCGCCGCCACCGAGGCCACCTCGTCCTGCGGACGGGACGGGTCCTTCGTGCGGGGGTCGCCGACGCGCGCGTCGAGGTCGCCCGCGCTGATCCGCCGGGCCACCCGGGCGGTGGCGTGCAGCCGCCGGGTCACCCGGGTCACCGCGAACACGCCGACCAGGACCGTCGCCCCGATCGCGAGCCCCGACGACCACACGATCGAGTTGTCGAGGCCGGCGATGGTGCGGGCCTGCTGCGAGTAGTCGACCGCCACGGCGAGTGCCCGGTGCCCGGCCACCGGGCCCGCCGCCCACATGGTCGGCCGCCCGTCGTGCGCGGAGACCATCGTGCCCCGCCCCCCGGCCACCGCCAGCTTCCGCAGCGGCGCCGGCAGTCCCGCGGGGTCGACCCCGGCGTTCGGCAGCAGCGCGTCCCCGGCCTCGTACGCCTGGGTGGCGTCCGCGAGCTTGGACAGGGCCAGGCCGCGGGCCTGGCCGACGGTCTGGTTCGTCACCGAGACGTGCACCAGCACGCCGAGCAGCGCGGCCAGCGCACAGCTCATCACCGTGATGAACGCGGCCGCCTTCACGGCGAGCGCCCCGGCCCACTGGGGCAGCGCGAGCCTCACCGCGGGCTCGCCGAGGGCGAGGCGGACGGCGAGGGCGAGGGCTTCTTGGCGTGCCGGCCGTCACCGGTGTGCAGGTACTCGTCGCGGGAGAACGCCATCGCGCGCTGCCCCGGATCCCACACCCAGGTGGTGCGGTACTCGTAGCCGGAGATGTCGGCCGGCGAGCGCTCGATCAGCGAACGGCCGGCCAGCTCCACGCCGAGGATCGCGTCGTTGTCGGCCAGCACCTGCACCAGCCTGTGCTTCTCGACGGTGTAGACCCGCACGGCCGTCTGGTTGGTCGGGTAGAGCCGGAAGCCGAGCGTCATGTCGTCCCGGCCGTCACCCGTGAGGTCCCGGTAGTACGGCTTCAGCAGCGGGCAGCGGGCCCGGTCGCCACCCGCCCGGCAGTCCCCGAGCCGGTCCACCGTCCCGTGGTACGCCCCCTTCGACCCGTAGTCGTCCGGATGCGCCTCGACCTCGGCCTCGACCACGTCCACCGGGTCCACCTTGCGGATGTCGTCGCCGGGGACCGTGATCCCCTTGACGACCGCCCGGGTCGCCACGTCGTAGGGGTAGGCCGGGCTGGACGCCGGGCGCAGGTCCGGCCAGAGCTTGGCGGGGCTGACGGCGGTCGGGGTGGCGCCCGCGCCCCGCAGCCCGCCGGTGTCGCCGCAGGCCGTCGCCGTCGCCGAGAGCAGGGCGACGGCGACCGCGGTGACGGCGGTGCGCGCTGGACGGCGGGCTGACACGATGCTCCTGGGACGTCGGGGTCGGTCGGGGCCCCGTACACCTTATGTGTAGACGAGGAAATCCGTATTAAGTCCTTTTTGCACCCGTCGGAGTGGTGCTGGAAGAGAGGCTACTCGGCCAGTTCCTCCAGCAGTCGCACCGTCCACAGGCCCGCACGCAGGTACTCCACGAACAGCTCGTTGTGCAGCGCCCACGCCGAGCGCCGGGCGCGGATCAGCTGGATCACCTCGTCCGGCGAGGCATGCCCCCGCTGGAGAAGCGCGTGCGCGACGACCAGACCCGACCGGTTGTACCCGTGGTAACAGCGGACGAGCACCCTGCGCCCGGCGTCCTGGGCCTCGTTCGCCGCCCGGGCCAGCCGGATCACCCCGGCGAGCTGCGTCCCGTCCAGCGGGCCGTCCGGAATCGGCCACACATGGTGCTCGACCTCCGGATCGGGGCCGTACCCCGGCAGCCGCAGCAGCGTCTGCACCACATCGAACTCGTCCCGTACGACCGCAAGCTCCGGCCGCCCCGCACGGCCCCGGAACTCGTGCCCGCCCATCCACAGACCAGGCACGATCTCGTTCCACGGGCTCTCCGGAGCCGGTACGTCGGGCTGCTTTCCGCGGATCCGCAACGGCGCCTCCCCAACTCCCCCTCGCGGGGCCGCCCTCCACGGTAACCGGTCTTGCCCCAGGAGCACCCCGCCTGTTCCCATGGTCAAGGGGTGATGGCGCATGAGCGCACTGCGCGTGGTGCCGGCCTATCGGCACGGGCAAGAACGGCTGTACGTCTGCCGCCCGGACGGATCCAGCGTCGCCTGGTACGACCGGGACACCGGCCGGGTCAATCTGCTCGGCGAGGACAGCAGGGACGACGTACTCGAAGCCCTGAAACCGTTCCTGACCGGCCCGGTGACCGTGGGTCCGCCCCCGGTCCCCACCCCCGCGGAACTGGCCCGGCTGACCCTGCACCCGGACGACGACCTGGCCCCCAACCGCCCCGGCGAGGCCCTGCTCGTCGCCCTCGACCGCGACCCCGGCCCCGCGCACCGGCTGCGCCCCGACCCGCGCCGCCGCGCCCTGACCGCCGAGGAGACCGTGGGCAGCGCCCTGGACGCCCTGGAGGGCGCCGGCTGGCACGCCCTGCACTCCCTCCCCCTCCCCGGTGGCGACCGCATCCACCACCTGCTGCTCGGCCCCGGCGGCCTGTTCGCCGTACACGCCCTGTACGCCCGCAAGGCCCGGGTCCTGGTCGCCGACCCCATGGTCACCGTGGGCCGCCGCGAGGCCGAACCGCTGCTGCGCCGGCTGCGGGCCGCCGCCGACCGGGCCTCCCACGCCCTGACCGCCGAGGTGCGCCCGGTGCTGGCCCTGGCGGGCCCGGCCGAGCTGACCGTGACCGCCCCGCCCCGGGCGGTACGCATCCTCCAGGACACCGAGCTGGCGGGCCTGGCCCGGCTGGGCGGGGTGCTGAAACCGGCGGACGTGGAGGCGCTGCACGCGATGGCCAGGGACCGGAACACATGGGGGAGGGTGTAGGCCCCAGGAGGGGTCTCCGGGTCAGGGCAGGGCGGTCGCCGCGCCCGGTTCCAGCAGCGGGGCCAGCAGGTCGCCCAGATCCTGCAGGCGCGGGGCGATGTCGTTCGCCCGGAACTCCAGCTGGGCGGGGGTCCGGCAGTCGGCGACCTCCTCCCACGTCACCGGTGCCGAGACCAGCGGAGCCCGGCGGGCGCGCACCGTGTACGGCGTGGCCGTGGTCTTGCGGGCCGCGTTCTGGCTCCAGTCGACGAACACCTTCCCCGGCCGAAGACTCTTGGTCATCCGGTGCACCACCAGCCGCGGCATCGCCCGCTCGGCCTCCACGGCGAGCGCCTTGGCGTACTCACTCGTCCGTTCGGACGAACCCCCGCGCACCGCCGCCAGCAGATGCAGCCCCTTCGACCCGGCCGTCTTCGGATACGCCTCGATGCCGTCCGCCGCGAGCCGCTCGCGCAGCCACAGGGCCACCTCGCAGCAGTGGACGACGGTCGCGGGAGCGCCCGGGTCGAGATCGAAAACCAGCCGGTCGGCCTCGTTGGGGGTCTGCACCAGCCACTGGTGGGTGTGGAACTCGGTGACCAGGTTCGCCGCCCAGACCAGCGTCGGCAGATCCTGCACCACCACCATCCGGGCCGGACCGTCCGCCGACGAACGCGGCACCTCGGCCGTCGTGACCCACTCGGGCGTGCCCGGCGGCACGTTCTTGGTGAAGAACAGCTGACCCTCCGGGCCGTCCGGAAAGCGCAGGAAGGACACGGCCCGGTCGCGCAGATGCGGCAGCAGCACGTCGGCGCTGGTCGCGTAGTAGTGCACCAGCTCCGCCTTGGTGAAGCCGCTCTCCGGATACAGCACCTTCTGCAGGTTGCTGAGCGCGACCCGCCGCCCCTCCACCTCTGTGATAGGCGTCATAAGATGACAATCCCAGAAAAAGCGGTGGAATCGGTGCAACCGGGGTTCGGGCAGTCCCGGCAGTCCCGGCAGTCCCGGCAGTTCTGCCAGTTCCGTCAGTTCCATCAGTTCCGTCATTCCCGGCGGTCCCGGTTTCCGAGGAAGGGTGCGGCACGTGCGATCCATCTGGAACGGCGCCATCTCCTTCGGCCTCGTCAGCATCCCGATCAAGCTGGTGAACGCCACGGAGAGCCACGCGATCTCCTTCCGCCAGATCCACACCGAGGACAACGGGCGCATCCGCTACCGCAAGGTGTGCGAACTGGAGGAACGCGAGGTCACCCAGGCGGAGATCGGCAAGGCCTACGAGGACGCGGACGGCACGATCATCCCGATCACCGACGAGGACCTGTCCCACCTGCCCATCCCCACGGCCCGCACCATCGAGATCGTCGCCTTCGTCCCGGCCGAGCGGATCGACCCGCTCCAGATGGACGCGGCGTACTACCTCGCGGCCAGCGGCGCCCCGGCGGCCAAGCCGTACGTCCTCCTGCGCGAGGCCCTCCAACGCAGCAACAAGGTCGCCATCGCCAAGTACGCGCTGCGCGGCCGCGAACGCCTCGGCATGCTGCGGGTGGTCGGCGACGCGATCGCCATGCACGGCCTGCTGTGGCCGGACGAGGTCCGCGCACCCGAGGGCCTCGCCCCGGACGTCTCCGTCACCATCCGCGACAAGGAGCTGGACCTGGCCGACGCCCTGATGGACACCCTCGGCGAGGTCGACCTGGAGGACCTGCACGACGAGTACCGCGAGGCGCTGGAGGAGGTCATCGCCGCGAAGGCCTCCGGCGAAGCCCCGCCCGAGGCCCCGGCCCCGGCCGCCGGCGGCAAGGTGCTGGACCTGATGGCGGCCCTGGAGAACAGCGTGCGGGCGGCCCGCGAATCCCGCGGCGCGCCGCCCTCCGAGGCGCAGGCCGAGGTCACGTCCCTGCCGCCGCGCAGGTCGGCACCGAAGGAGACCGGGGGCAAGAAGTCGACGTCCACGGCCAGGAAGACGGCCGCCGCGAAGAAGACGGCACCGGCGCGGAAGTCCACGTCCAAGGCGGCCGAGGGGGCGAAGAAGACGGCGGCTTCGAAGAGGGCGGAGACGGCGGCTTCGAAGAGGGCGGCGAAGAATTCCGAGAGCACGGCGAAGCAGGCGTCGCCGAAGAAGACGACGTCCCGCAGGAGAACGGCCTGAGAGCGAGGCCGGAGCACGGACCGCGGAACGGGCCGGCCGGCCGATCGTCCGGCACCTGGGCGGCCGTCGGGTTCCTGGGCGGTGCCGGGGGCGAGGGCGGCGCCCGAGAAGTAGACGGCGTAGGTCAGAACCTCGTCGGAGGTACCGGTGTCCGCCTTGGCGCGCACCGGGGTGGCCGCCAGGTACGGGTCGTGGCTCTTGGTCATCCGCATCCCGGCGTGCGTCACCGGGACGGGGGCCGTCGGCGCGGCGGACCTGCTCACCGCGGCGCCGGGCGACGCCGGGGCAGCGGTCCGCGCGGGCGCGGGAGACGCCGAGGGGCTGGGCGCCGCAGCCGATGCGGCGGCGCTCGCCTTCTCTTAGAGGCCCGGGCGGCGGTCGGGGAGCCGGTCGCCGACGGCGCGGCGGACGCCGTCATGACGGTGGAGGTCTTGGTGAAGCCGACAGCGGGCGCGGCCGTGTACCACGTGTGCTTCGGAGACTGCTGCATTGGCGGCACCGATGTCACCGGGTCGGAGGAGCGCGCCCCGGCCTGCCGAGCCGGACACCCCAGACAAATGTGACTATCACCCCAAGGTGACGTAGCGACTCCAGGCCGTCACCACAGCCGCCAGGAGGCCCCGATGAACCTCTCCCTGAAATGTCTGCTCGGCGCTGCCGCGGCGGTGGCCACGGGCGCCACGGCCCTGCTCGGCACCGGCGCCGGCACCGCCGGCGCCGCGGACCGCGCGCACTGCGACCGCGCCGAACGACCGGTGTGGACCGACGATCCCAGCCGCAACGTGACCGGCCACCACTGCACCATCCCGACCGACAAACGCCGCTGGTACATCATCGAGATCGACACCCTGGTACAGCCCCACCACACGACGGACTACCTGAACGGAACGGTCGACCGTACGGAGACCACGCACCACAGGACCATCAGATGCCTGGGCTACACCTCCGACCACGACACGGTGAACTGGTTCGGCTGCGTACCCGACTGACAGCCGGCACCTCAGCGGCACCGGAGTGAACTCTGAGCCAAGACAGATGTGCACTCAGCGCTGAGGACATTCCGTCCGTAGCCCGAGATCCTTTCCCGTGAAGGTTCGACCTGCCTTCGTGAACCGGATCAAACAAGGGGGATTTCGCGTGCGCGTGGCTCGGAACAGACTCATGGGTGTGGCATCAGCCGCAGTGACAAGCGTCGGGATCGCAAGTTCGCCTGCTTTCGCGGGCGTCAACACTCCTCACTCGTACGGGTACGGGGCGTGCAGCCGGACCTCGGAGGGCTGGTTCGTCGCGAATGGGGACTCGTTCTACCTGAGGGACGTCTGCGCCGACTTTTCCGCGGCCCTCGAAGTCGACGTCGCGCCACTGAAGGGCGATGAGGGGTATGACTTCATAATCTGGAACCACGGCGGCCGCGGAACCACCCAGTTCGAAAACAGCCACAATTTCCCCGAGGGCCGAAAAATCTGTGTCAAGGCCGGCGTCGGCCACCCCGAACGCGGAGGGGAAATGGGAGGGTACGGCAAGTGGGAATGCGGTGAGACCTGATCTGAGCGACCGATCCCCGGACGTGACCGATCCAGGGTGACCCGGACGCCGGCGAACAGCAGCGGCGGGCGGAGAGTCCGAAGGCGGACCGTGGGGCGTCGAAGCCCATGGCCCGCCTTCGGCGGCTCAAAGCCTCACCGCCATCGGGGCTCACTCGGTCAGGAACTTCCTGAGGGTGAACCCCAGGGTGGCCAGACCGATGAAGGTGGCACCCCCTGCCCCGAGCGAGGCGTACGCGGGTGCTCCCGCCGACCAGAAAGCGGCCGCGCTCAGCATGGCGACGACGAGCGCACCGAGCATGATGACCGCAGCCCAGAGGCCCCGGAGCGATGAGTCGTGGCTGGACAACCTGTATCAATCCCCTCATCAGTGGAAATCGCGGCAGCATCCCGGCGGGCCGCTCGACGATCTCCTGCTTGGCTGAGGCGATGCTGGCAGGCAGAAAACAGCAGGTCAAAATGGGTGAATGTTGTTTGTGAAGGACACGTCTGACGGAACTGACGGAGCGATCTTCCTTTGTGCTGCAGAGCTTCACGCTCCTGCTGTAGTCTCTCGACTGCCGTGACGGAATCCATAGAAACTCCTCTCACCCCCGTGTACCCCTGTAAGTCCCCTATCCCGGGCTCTCCTGCAGGAAGGTAAAAGACGTGGCGCTCGAACGTCAGTCCGAGGCGCTCGGCTACCTGCGGGGGGCGGCGGACAAAGCGAAGAGGCGGGGGCACATCCCGTTCCCGCCGGCGTTCGTCATAGCGTCCGAGGACGACGACGCGCCTCCGCCGCTCGCGCGGCTCATCCAGGGCGGGCGCGGGGGCATGGTGCGCCTCCGGCTTTACCTGTGCATCACCATGATGGCCACGAAAGAGCCCTTCGACCTGCGGAGACCGCCGGGTCCGAACGGCTGGGCGCAGATGCTCGCACTCGACCCGAAGACGGGACCCAGGCGCGTTGCCAGCAACTTGAAGTGGCTGGAGGAGAACAAGTTCATCGACCTCCAGCCGCAGTGGGGGCGGCCCTCGGCGATCACGCTGCTGAGTGCCACCGGTGATGGAGGGGTCTACACGCAGCCGAGGGACGAGGGCCGCTACGTCGGCATGCCGGTCGAGTTCTGGACGCGCGGCTGGCTCCTCCAGCTGTCGCCGACGGCGACGGCCCTCCTGTTCGCCCTCAGGGAAGCCCTGGGAGGCCAGTCGGAGCCGCGATACATCCACACGGCGAAGCGCCAGCGATACGGCCTGTCCTCGGACACGTGGACCAAGGGCCGCAAGGAGCTCGAGGCGCAGGGCCTGTTGACCGTCAAGCGCGAGCCGCAGGGTGACTTCTACGACTTCACACGGCTGAGGAACGCCTACCAACTCACCTTGGAACGGCTGGACGATTCACCTTCCTGGCCGTGACGGGCCGACGACTGCCTCTCGCAGACCTGTCGCGACCGGTGCGAAACAACGAGAAAGTGCGGGAGTCAGTGAGACTGACTCCCGCACTCTTCTGTCCGCATCCGCCTTGGTCAGCGCCTGATTTCTGCTGTTCCTGGGCGAGTGCCCCCGGCAGGATTCGAACCTGCGCACACGGCTCCGGAGGGCCCGTGCGGTTGATGCATCGCACCTGGTCACAGCGTGCAAGCGCTGTAACGGGCGCGCATCTGTCCACGAATGGGCCACAAACGCCAGGCTCGCCAGCCTAAAGTGATCTCCGTGACTGACGAGCCTGTGAGCACTGCTCAAACCTACGTGCTGCGCACGGACGTTGTGCGTTGGGCCATCGACGCTCTGACTAAGCAGAGGATCCACCCATTCTTCCTGGCCTACTTGCACCTACACAGCTTGACCCCTGACGAAGACAACCCCACGCCGGTGGCGCCCTTGTGGAAAGCCTTTGGCCGCAGATACCTGTCCATGCCGGGCGGTCCGGTCAATAAGCCGTATTATCGCCCATTCTTCAATGAAGTGAGCAAACCTGGGCGGTATTGGATGAACCAGAACCTTGCTGGCAGTTGGGCCCCGGGTTCACTTCGAGATGTGCCACTGACGGTGGTTGACATATCGAGCGAAGGCGCCTTTACCCTTAAAAGGGAAAGCGGCAAGCTGGCGCTTGAGAACCTGCTTTACGGTGCCCCTATACCTGTCCTGGCTCTCAGTGTATTCATGCTACGCAATTTTGGATTCAAATCTGATAACGGAATGCCCGTTGGACGTGATGTCGAGGCGCTCTTTCTGCTGGACTTCAAATTCCGCCACGCAAGCGACGGGACTCCGGTGGGGGATGCGGCCAGCATCTTTACGACGCGCCATCCAACATTGCCAGTGTCTGACATCTTCGTAGCCCACAACAAGTAGAGCGAGAGGTCGACCAATCGTGTCAGTGACGATGAGCCACGGTCCGGTGCGAGAGCTAACGGCAGATCAGCTCGGAATAGGGGTGGAAGCGGCAACTGCTTCCCATGCTTCAAATCGACCGGATGAGCCGGAAATCAAGCTTGATGATCCGCTGGTTGTTGAGGCCTTGTGGTTGCTGGAGAGATTCGGTGGCGTTATCTACACTGGTCCGCCTGGTACTGGGAAGAGCTGGCAAGCAAGTAAGGTGGCTAACGCTGTCACCAACGGCGACATGACCCGAGTCAGGTACGTACAGTTTCACCCGTCCTATCAATACGAAGATTTCATGCAGGGATTCAGGCCGCTCAAGGACGGAAGTGGATTCAAGCTGGAGGACGGCCACTTCGTTGAGATGTGCGATAAGGCCTGTAGGGATCCGGGCAATAGCTATGTCCTTGTCATTGACGAGCTGAGTCGCGGCGATGCGGCGAGGGTTTTTGGTGAGGCCCTTACGTACCTAGAAAAATCGAAGCGTGGCCTCCCATTTAGATTGGCGTCCGGGGACGAAAAAAGGATCCCTGACAATTTGCTGATCTTGGCCACGATGAATCCTCTCGACCGAGGCGTCGATGAGGTTGATGCGGCCTTCGGCCGTAGATTCGCCCAAGTTGCCGTCGAGCCTAACCGGGACACGCTGCAAGAGTTTATGGAGGAGAACGGGCTTGCGGCACCGCTGGCTGATGGATTGCTCCGTTTCTTCGACTGGGTCAACAAGCGGGCACTTACTACGCCCCAAGCTGCAGTAGGACATGTCTTCTTCCGGGATGTAAGTGACGAAGCTTCACTGCGCGCTGTCTGGGAATACCAACTCCGTTTCCATCTGAAGAAAGCCTTTTCGCTCGAAGAACAGGAATATCGCGAAGTGCAGGGGCATTGGCAAGCCATTTTTTCGAACCAGCGAACGGAGGTCCGGAGGTCGGAGGCCCTTTCGGTCGGTGAAGAAGTAGATGCGGAATCCGCATGACCGCACACTCACCATTGCCGCGGATAATTCCCTGCTCTGAACAAGGTCAGATCGACCTTCCCCTTAGTGAACTCATGGACGGATCTGGCACTCTTCTGCTCAATCCCGAGATCAGCAAGAGGGATTTTTTGACCATTGCATTGCGCGGCGGAAAGCTTCGCTTGCAAGCGCGTGGTTTTATTGGCCTCATACCACTCAATGAGCGACTGGCAATCTTTGTCGAACCACGGGTTCCAGTGTCGAACCTTACGCGTATGGCAGAAATTTCGGGTTCTAACCGACTTCCTTTGCCAGTGATTCGCGCATACGAAACAGGCGATGCCAAGGAAGGGCTGCTGCGAGACCTCTATGCCGCCGCACTCGTACACCATATTGAAAAAGTGGTCGAGAGGGGGCTTCTTCGGGAGTATCGAAGGGTCGAAGAGGAGTCCAGCTTCCCTGCCGGCGGGCTGCTGGTGAATCAAACCGTGCGTACGCAGGCGCGCGGCGTGAAGCACAGGGCCTGGTCCAGCCGCTACGAGCGGACGGCTGACAATGCGGCGAACCGGTGCCTTAAGTATGCTCTATGGCGGATCGCTCGTCAGGGCAATGAATCTGCGGCTCACGGAAAGCAGATTCGACGGCAGCTGAATAGCCTTTATTCCTCATTCGACGGTGTCCTATTGGATCACTCGCTGGCCTTCTTGAACGATGAAATGGTCACCGGGCGACAAGGATTGCCACCTGTTCGTGCGTACTATCGCGACGCTTTGGATGTAGCCAGGGCAGCGCTTCTGCAGAGGAAGATTTTCTTGGATCGCTCCGCTACCGGAGTGCAGCTGCCGTCGATCGTTTTCGATATGAATGAATTGTTTGAAAGATATGTTAGAAGAACACTGGAGATGCGTGCGGCCAGCGCCGGCTGGGCGGAGAGCGTGGTCGATGGAAACAACACGTCTAGGCGTCTTCTATTTACGAAGAACCGAGCCGTGGGGGCACATTTCGATCAACTGCAATACAGTGACGCTTTCGCCACCCCGGATATAGTCGTCCTTCGGGAGAACGGGGATGACGTTGCCTGTGTGATGGATGTAAAAAACAAACTCGTCAAGCGCCGCTCGGATCGGGATGGGGAAGATCAGGTCATCACGTACGCGCTTCGCTACGCGACCGACCGGGTAGTCCTTGTTCATCCCGCTCAAGAAAACCAGAAGTCGGGAATGTATAAGGTGGGGGACGTTGGAGAAGTGAGTTTGTTTCAGTACCGCATGAACTTGGCTGCAGATGACCCGGAAGTAGAGGAAAGGAACTTCGGAGACGCTGTCGCCAAGCTCATCGCATCATGAATTTACGCTAGTCCTTGATCGGAACCGGATTGAGGTCGACGCCGATAACACTGCGCCTCATGTCGTGGGCGGCATTCAGCGTTGTACCGGTCCCGAGGAATGGATCCAGCACTGTGCCATGGGTCCAACTGTCGTGACCGCAGTCGGTCCAGGCCACCGTCCGCTTCGGGGCAAAGGTGAACTCACGGAAGTAGCCTCCCAGTGCCGCCTTCGCCTCCGCCGCCAGCTGGCGTACGTGTTCGGCATTACGACCGGTTCCAGTCTGCACATGGAGTGCTTTGCCAGCGTCAGAGATACCGGTGGCCTGAATCGCGGCGATGTGTGCTGCCGTAAGCTGCTTTTCGCGGGCAAGCTCCATGGCACGCTTGGCTTGAGGGCGCGACGCGTCGAGTTCAGCGGTCTTCTCCACGACCCTCTCACGGGGGCGCCCACATTCAGTGCAGACTACGAGAGGGCAGGCCAGGGTGACTGCTCGCTGCACGATCTCGCTGGGGAACGGCGCCAGATGGCGAGCCATGTTGCGCTCAAGATCGATGTCCCAGATATCGCCGGGGTTGTCCAGACCCCAGTCGACCTTGGAAATGGGGCTCTCTTCGTCCCAGAGTGAGCTGCCTTCCTCGTAGGGAACGTTACGAAAGTCCCACACGTCTCCCGGATTGGCGGTGCTGCCCGTTCGTCCGTACGCGCGTGCGTATGCGAAGAGGTCGTAGTAGTAGGAGCGCTGCGGGGTCAGGTGGATGATGTACTCATGCCGGCTAGCCAAGCGCGTCTGTACGGGGTCGGGCATGCCACGGGTCTTTGCCCAGATGATGCGATTGCGGATGAGCCAGCCGGCGTCTGCAGCTGCGGCTTCAATCCGCCCTGGAATTCCCGCGAGTGACTGGTTCTTCCAGGTATCGCCCACGTTCAGGAACACGGAACCAGTAGGCCGTAGGACGCGCCGCCACTCAGTGAGGCAATCCATCATCGCCGCCACGTAGCCCGCAGGGTCGGGTTCCTGGCCGATTTGACCAACGACCTTGTAGTCGCGCTTCTGCCAGTACGGCGGAGACGTGACGACAAGATCAACCGTGTTGTCTTCCAATGGGATGGACCTGGCGTCGCCTTGGATCACTCGCCGCTCGGGCGATCCTGGCGCCTCGGGGTCGGCGACGGCTGGCCGTGCGCCCAGGGTGCCTACTGGGTCCACGGCGGGAGGTTCGACCTCAAACAGTGCCTCACTGCTCGCGGTTCGGCTGGTCCGCGGCAGCACGACTCGAGGAGCCGTGCGCGTGGCGTCCCCGTCCGTAGCGGAGGCGTCCTGAGAGGCCATGCGGGCACCCTTCCTTGCTTCTACCTAGATCCCGACTCGAGAGGATACCAAGCGGTGCGGACACCGGTTGGTGTCGTGCCTGGGCCTCGTCCGCGTTGCCGTCGTGCCTTCCACAGGTATTGCCTCAAATCAGGCGCACCGCCCCGGTCTTTGTGATGAATGCGTACTCATCGACTTCCCGCTGCGTCATCGCAATGAGGTGAAACGGTGGGTCGAAGTCCTCCCAGGAGTGCTTATTGCGCAGCGTCACCACGGTGGCACGCTCCTCGTAAACCAGGAGGATGTCAATATCTGTGGGGTCTTCCGACCGTAGAGCGGAGCCGAATAGCCACACTTGCAAGGAAGTTAGGCGATGTGCCGCCTCTATAAAAAGGGCCAAGTGAGGCCAGCGGTTCAGGTCCACTCGGTTCCGAGACAATCCAGGAAATCGAAAAAACGGACGATAGGGATGCCCGTTTGAGTTGCAGCCGACATCGAATCCGTCGAGAAGCCCCCGCAATTTGGATTCGTTACAACGATTAGGTCGGGTGCTATCGTCCGGTAACTAGCAAGGATGTCATATAGCTGCTCTGCCGTGAATTCATAATTGTTGGTTGTCACAATTGTCAGCGGTCGGAGGTTTTTGCGGCGGATTTCGTAAGCGTGACGGCCCTTCCGTTTCACGGACTCCACGGCCTTATTGTAGATAAGCCGGTTCCGCTCATACTTTTCTTGACTGTCAACGTGCTGGGTGATGTCCTCGTCGTGCTGCAAGGCGTCGAGGAGTTCACCGAATCCGGTCACGCAGACGCCAAGGTCTTCAGCGCGCTCGTAGGCAGCATGTGTGATACGTGTCGGAACCACGACTACAAAGCCTGTTCCAGGCACGTCCTCCACGGCCGTATCCAAATCATCTGCGTCGAAAGCCTGGCCTGTGCCCAGGCCGACGCATAGGACACGTGCGTCCGGGCGCGAGTCGCGACTGATCTGCAATTGGTGCTTGGGTAGGACTCGCGAGGAGTAGCCCTTTTCGATCAACTTTCCCTGAACCCAGCCGCGAACATCATTCATGCCTGGTTGTCACCTTCCTGTCCAAGAACACATCACTGATGACCTCGGGGAACCGTTCTGTGCCTGTCGTGAAGTCATCGAAAAGGTGCCTGTTCTCGAACTGCTCGACATGTAGTCTGTACGTCGCCAGCGTCCGCATTTCCTCAGGAGTCAAAAGGTGTCTGTTCGCATCCAGCAACTGAAGAATTCTGCGATTGTTAGGGACGATGGTTGACCGTGCATGTCGCTTCCAAAGGGCTGGATCGCCGTGCCGGTAAGGGTCGCCTGCTGGACCGTACTTGCTGTGGATTACGGCGTTAGAGTCAAGCAGACGTTGAATTTCGGCTCGAGCTTCGATGCGACTCGCAAATTCAGGGGTGGCGATGGCTCCCTGGATCTCACTGACTCGCTTGCGCTTCCAGTCATGCAAAATCTCGGTGGGGTAAGACTCAGGGGCCTTATCGATGGTGGTATGGCAGTTGGCGCACAACAGGATCAAATTTTTGTGATGCGCCCGGTCCTCACGGGAGACTACTGCAAATGGCACCCCGCGAGGGCCATCAGGGGAGGCGGGTATGACGTGCGCGAGTTCGCCGAAATCGACGTCGAGGTCATCGGGGAACAGGTATTGTCGACACCTTGGGTTACCGCAATAGCCGCCGGAGTCTCCCCAGAGACGCCGGCGGCTGTGTACATCAGGGCTGACCCTGCAGGAAGTTTCCCCCACAGCCTCATCCACCTCGATCTGGTCACCAGGAGCCGCAACAGCCTACGTGTGCATCATGCCTGACCCAGCCGCGTCTTCGAAGGCCCTAGTCACGATCAGGTGTGGCTAGGAACGGTGTTGCCTGTCATGGTCGTGTAGCCCACGAGTTGTCGACAAGGTCGGTGGAGCGATTTTGGGCTGGAGCTGCTTTGGCGCGAGTGATCATGGCCCCGTAAGCTTCCGGCGCGTCGGGCAGTCTGTGGACCTGCCCGGTAAAGCACGACGTTGGGGCCATGATCAGGCCCGGCCGGCGCCCGGGCCGCGCGCGGGGAGCGGAGCGAGCCGCCTTGATGATGTAGGGAAACTCCCACCGCACGACTGAGCCGACAACTGATCGTCACTGTCGGCGGTCAGGCTTGACGGCTACGCTGTTGGGTCGGCCGACACAACACGACGGGAGCGTGCTTAGAGGGATGGGACCGAAGTCGGAGCGGGTCTACCGCACGATTCGTGAGTGGATCGAAACGGGCAAGTACCTGCCAGGCACGAAGCTTCCTTCTGAGCGCACCCTGACTGAAGAGCTCAGCATCGGCCGTACGGCACTGCGCCAAGTACTCGCACGCCTGGTCGCCGAACATGTCATCGAGGTGCATGGTCGCAGCTCGTACCGTGTCCCTGATCGCTCGGTCACTGTCGAGGCTCCCAGCGATCTGGAACCCTGGCAAATCCACGGTGAGCGGACCCTGTACGACAACCCGTGGGTGAAGCTGTCGCTGGTAGATGTCGAGCCGCCGGGCGTCGAGCGGTTTGAACATCACGTCGTGCGTCTTCATCACGTGGCCATCGCTGCCGTCCTCGACGACCAGGACCGAGTCCTCATGCTCTGGCGCTACCGCTTCGTGCCTGAGTCGTTCGGCTGGGAGCTTCCCGGCGGGATCGTGGATCAGGGTGAAGACGCTGCCCAGACCGCCCTTCGTGAGGTCGAAGAAGAGACCGGCTGGCGTCCTGACTCGCTCGAACACGTCGTGACCTATCAGCCCATGGTGGGCATGGTCGACTCGCCTCACGAGATCTTCGTAGGGCGTGGTGCCAAGCACATTGGCGACCCGACAGATGCTGAAGAAGCCGGTCACGTGGCGTGGGTGCCGCTCGCGGACATTCCGGGGCTGATGGAACGTGGCGAACTGATGGGATCAGGAACGCTCGTCGCGCTCCTTCATGTCCTCGCCTCGCGTGTCGTCGGCCCGTCGCCTACAACCGCTGCGTGAGCTGTTCGATGCGTCGTCGGTGCCGAACTGATCCGGTCCGGCTGGCGAGCAATCGAGCCTCCCGAAGGTGCGCATGGGCCTGGTCATACTCGCCTCGTGCGAGGTGTGCTTGGGCGAGGTCGCACCGCAGGCCGGCTGTCGCTCTCACGAACGTCGGGTCTACGGAGTCGAGGGCGACGTACAGGCCGTCCACGTCGTCGTCGTCTCCTAGCTGGGCCAATACGTTGCCGCGCCATCGAGCTAAGTGTCCTTCGTTCAGAAAGATGCTCAGCATGTCCG
Organism: Streptomyces durhamensis; assembly: GCF_000725475.1. Taxonomy (NCBI): domain Bacteria; kingdom Bacillati; phylum Actinomycetota; class Actinomycetes; order Kitasatosporales; family Streptomycetaceae; genus Streptomyces; species Streptomyces durhamensis. The sequence goes on along the minus strand of NZ_JNXR01000007.1, from coordinate 11,499 downwards.
GGTCCCGTGCTTCTTCCCCTGGTGGCAAGAGGCGGGCGGCGTTGTCCAACGCTCGGCGGCAGTCGTCGGGCATCCCGGCCTTGGCGCAGATCTCGGCCTCCGCCGCGTAGAGCCAGGCTTGCAACCGGGGCGACATCACCGCTCCGCCTACACGCTGAGCGTCGCGTACAAGCTCGACGGCCATCGTCGGCCGGCCGGCGTCGCACAGCACGTACGCCTGCTCAGCTGTGGCGTGCGCGAGATACATCGGCTCATCGGCTTCTTTAGCTGCGCGTTTCCCTAACTCGTAGCTCCTCCATGCACGTTCGACTGCACCGGCATCGAGGGCCTGCCACGCTGCTAGCGTCGCTGCTCCGGCTAGTGCACGCGCAACAGGGCGCCGCGTCTCTGGGAGCACAGCAAAGGTGAGTGCGTCTTCCAGTGTCGCCAAGTGTCCGGTCATCTGATCAATCAGGCTCGCCGCACCCATCTGCCGGTCGACGGTCCGCAACAGCTCGGTCTGATCCATGAACGTCTTGACCATGGTCAGGCTGACGCTCCGCGACGCATCTATCCGAGCAACGAGATCGTCATAGCCGTCAGTCTGGGTGGCTTCCCGCGGTGCTGGGGGCCTTCCGTGAAGCTCGTCATCGGTGACGCCGAACAGGGCCCGGAGGATCTTCGAGTACCGCTCGCTGATCGGCCGTTTGCCGTTCTCCCACTCCGAGACGTAGACGCGCAGGCTTGCCGTCGACGCGATCGTGAGCATGTGCTGGCGGGCGAAGTTCTCGATCTCACGAATCAGCCTCTCTTGCGACCATTCGCGCGCTGTCCGTATCGCTCGGAGCCCACCAGTCACGTGCACCACCCTGCATGTGGTTCCTGATCCCTAACAGCAGCATGCCTCACGTTGGCGCAGGTCGGGAGGGGTTAACCCAAACCTTAACTGTGTCCTCGTGAACCTCTGTTGGCTACCGAAGAGTTGAGCTGCCGAGTTCCCTAGAAGTGTCGCCGAACGGTGAGTTGAAGAAGCCAGACGACGACGCCGCTTGACATCTGGTGCGCACCAGATGCAATCTACTGGTGCGCACCAGATGGGAACGTAACTGCCCAAGGCCGTAAGCCATTTGGGTCCAACCAAAGCACAGGAGCGGCGACCCACCGCCAAGCAAGTACGCCGCTCCCGTCCCTCGAAGGGAACTCCATCATGCGACAGATCCCCGTCGACACCACCGCCGCCACTGTGATGGTTGCTCAGCCCCCGCAGAAGAAGGTCCGTGACCGCCGCACCGGTGAGATCGCCACCGACGCCGAGACCGGCGCCGAGCTGATGACCGTGGACGTGATGTTCGCGCTCAACGGTGAGGTCGAGATCCTGACCGTGACCGTCCCCGAGCCGGGCATCACCGGTGAGCTGATGATGGGTACCCCCGTCGGGCTGACCGGTCTGATCGCTCGGCCGTGGGAGAACGAGTTCAACGGCCAGAAGCGGCACGGCATCGCGTTCCGCGCGGTCGCCGTCACCTCGCTGGCCGTCGGCGCCTCGCAGCCGAAGGCGGCCTGATCATGACCTGGTTAACGGTCGCCCTGGTGCTGGTCGTCGCCGCTGCGGGTCTCCTGCGGTGGCGGCGCCCCGCCTGGTACTGGCTCACCTTCGGCGTGACCCTGGCGAGTCTCCGGGTCCTGGTCCGGTACGCGTCCGTCATGGACGCCTGCGGGCTGACGGTCCCGCCCTCGCGCTGGCGCCTCGCCCTGGCTCGGGCCACCAACCGACCGGTCTCCGGTCCCCGCGCCCCGCGCATCCTGCGCCTGCGACCGACCCGGACCGGCCTTGTGCTGCGGCTCAAGCTCCGTCCTGGTCAAGACGCGTTCGACGTGGCGGCCTCGTGTGACCGGCTGCGGCACTCGTTCGCCATGTACGGCGTGACCTCACGGGAACTGCGCTCCAGCGTCGTGGAAGTGCGGATGACCGGCTACGACGTGCTCAAGCGGGTGCAGATGCCGACCAAGACCGACACCCGCCCGATGCGGGTCCCGGTCGCCCTCCGGGAAGACGGCGCGGTCCACTACCGCGACTACCGCGCGGTCCCGCACGCGCTGACGCTCGGCGCCACGGAGTCCGGCAAGTCCGTCTATCAACGCAACCTCGTCGCCGCGCTCGCCCCGCACCGGGTCGCCCTGGTGGGCATCGACTGCAAACAGGGTGTGGAGCTGTTCCCGCTGGCCCGCCGGTTCTCCGCGCTGGCCGACAACCAGGACACCGCCGCCGAACTCCTCGACGCCCTGGTGTCCCACATGCAGGACGTCTACCAGGTCATCCGCGCCGAACAGCGCATCACCGCTGACGTGCCGGATGCCGAGATAGCCGCCGACATCTGGGACCTTCCCGAAGACCTCCGCCCGGTGCCGATCGTGGTCCTGGTCGACGAGGTCGCCGAACTCGCCGTGTTCGCCAACAAGGAGGAAGAGAAACGCCGGGACCGCATCATCACGGCACTCGCCCGGCTCGCCCAGCTCGGCCGCGCCGCCGGCATCTACCTGGAGATCTGCGGGCAGCGCTTCGGCTCCGAGCTCGGTAAGGGCATCACCATGCTCCGCGCTCAGCTCACCGGCCGCACCGCGCACCGCGTCAACGACGAGTCCTCGGCGAACATGGCCTTCGGCGACATCGCCCCGGACGCCGTCCTGGCCGCGATCCAGATCCCCACTGACATGCCCGGCGTCGCCATCACCGGCGACTCGACCGGCGGCTGGGCCCGTATCCGCGCCCCGCACACCTCCCTGCGCCAGGCCGCGAACACCTGCAACCGGCACGCCGACATCACCCCGGACCTGCCTGCCCTGGCTCCCTTCCGGCCGGCGCTCGCCATCCCGACGCCGGTTGAAGCCCCGGCCGTCGAGTCCATCCCGGCCACGGCCTGACCCCTCCCGCTCCACGGTCGGCGCGACCGCATTGCGCCACGTCTCTACCCGAGCCATGCCCGAAGAAGGGAGATCGCCCGCCATGTGCCCCGACTGCGAGGACTTCACCCGCACCGTGGTGATGCTCGGCGACCTGGCCCTGTACGCCGACAGGATCGGCGCTGACCAGGACTTCATCGACACCGTCGGCTCGTGCCTGGCGGCGTCGCTGCCCGAGCCGCCGCCCGGCACCTTCCCGCCCGGCTACGACCCGAACGAGGGCCCCGAGTACCCCGGCGAGGGGTGGTGACGGTGCCGACCGCGAAGAAGCCCGCCGCCCGCCGCAAGCCCCGGCCGAAGCAGTGCCCCGACTGCAACGGCACCGGCGAGATCACCGAAACCGTCCGGGTCGGCACCCGCAAGGGCCGCGCCACCGACGACCGCCAGACCGGACTGTGCCTGACCTGCTGGGGATCCGGCGAAGCCTCGACCGACTGAACCCCTGCCGGGGCTGGGCGGCCGGACCTCGATCCCCGCCCCGCCCCTGGCCCAACCCGCAAAGGGAGGTGAACATGACCCGCTCGATCCGCCCGGACGCCGTCCTCGTACAGGCCGTGATCGCCGGCGCCCTGTCCTTCGCCCACCTTCACGACCTCGCCGCCGCTGCCGGCCAGTCCGGCTGGAAGGCATGGGCCTACCCGATCTCGGTTGACCTGCTCCTGGTCGCCGCCTGGCGTCGGCTACGCAACAGCGGCCCGTCCCGGCTGGCCTGGTGCTGGTTCCTGATCGCGCTGTTCGCCTCGCTCGGCGCCAACGTCGCCACCGCCGGCTTCCTCGACCTAGCCAACCCGCCCGCGCTGCTCCGCCTCGGCATCGCCGGATGGCCCGCGCTCGCCTTCCTCGGCGGCACCCTGCTCGCCCACTCGGCTGGCGACCCGGCACCCGTAACGGCGGCTCCTGCACCGGTCACCGAGCCGGATCCCGAGCCCGACGCCGAACCGGAGCCCGCTCCGGAGCCGGTCGCCGCCGCCGCCGACACCCCGGCGCTACCCGCCGTCGACCCGGCTCCCGCTCCCGCTCCGGCTCCTGAGGTGGCGGTCCCGGCTCCGCTGGTTGCTCACGCGCGCAAGGTCGCCGCCGACCACGAGGCCCGTACCGGCTCCCCGATCGACACCGACACCCTGCGCGCCCGCCTCGGCGTCCCCGCGCCCATGGCCGACGCCATCGCCGCCCAACTCGCCTGACAGACAAGGAGTTCAGCAATGACCATGCGCGACTTCTTCCACTCCGTGATGCAGATCGGCCCGGTCCAGATCGGCACCCACCGCGACCGCCACGGCCAGACCAAGCACGCCGCCGTGTGCACCTCCGACGACTGCGGCTGGTCCGCCGACTACTCCAGCCAGTCCGCCGCCCAGCTCGCCGCCCGCACCCACCGCTGCCGCGTCCGCTAGGAGGCACCGCCATGCAGGTTCCCCTCTGGTTCGCGCTGCTCGTCGTCGGCTACCTCGGCGTCAAGCTCATCCGCCCGCCGGCCTGGCTCATCGCCGTGCTCCTGCTCGGCGGCTTCCTCCTCGCCGACAGCGTCCTCGCTCCCGCCATCAACGGCCTGATCAAGTAACCCCCCGCGGAAGGGAATCCCACCATGCTCCGCCCGAAGATCCCGACCATGCCCACCCCGACCGGGCACGTCACCCCGCCCGCCGTGGTCGAGCCGACCGCCATCGTTCCCGGCGTCCAGACGCCGCCGGTCGCCCCGACGGCCCCGGCGCCGTCCCGCCCGGTGGTGCAACTCACCCCCGGCACCGTGCTCGCCCTCGTCGGCGGCGGCACCGCCGTCGTCCTGGTCGTCGGCGCCGTCCTCGTCTCCATGCTCCTGGCGGTCGCCATCACCGGCGTCTCGGTCGCCGTGGTCGCCGTCGTCCTGCGCTCGCTGCTCGCCGCCGAGACCAAGCGGCGCTGACCGGCCCCCGGAGCGGCCTCAACCGCCAAGTTTCCGCCGCTCCGGGCGCCTTCCCTTCCCGATCCACGGACCAGAAAGGCACGGCCCATCATGCCCCAGAGCAACCCGAACCTGCCGATCTGCCGCGACTGCGACGGCTTCGCCTCCGTCGCCATCGATACCGGCACCCGCCACCCCGATGGCACCCGGGTCACCCTCCGCGTCGACTGCCCGACCTGCAAGGGCACCGGCCACACCCGCCCCGCCGCCCTAGTCCGCGCCGGGAGGTGACCCCATGAAGAGCCTGACCACCTCGGCGCACATCGAGCCGGACACCCGTTTCCGCGTCACCCCCTTCGCCGACCGGGCCAACCCCTTCGTCAGCCTGCGCATCGAGGGCGACTCCATCGAAATCGCGCTGATCTCCTCCGCCGGAACCTCTACGGCCCTGCGCAACCTGGCCGCCGGAGCGATCGAAGCCGCCGGCGCCCTGGACGCCATCACCACCGACGCGCCGGAGGCGGCCGCGTGACCGACACCGCGACCTTCGCGGGCCTGGACCCGATCACCCTGGGGGACCTCCTCCGGGTGGCCGGGCTCCCCGGCTTCGACCGCTGGCAGGACCAGATCAAGCGCACCGGCGGCTGCGCCGACCCCATCCACCTGCGCGGCTGGGTGGTCCACAAGGACAAGATCACCGGGGAGACCCTGCACCGCTACAGCACCGAGAACGAGCCCGGCGGACGGCTCCGTGTGGCCTGCGGCAACCGCCGGGCCTCCCGCTGCCCCGCCTGTGCCTGGACCTACGCCGGTGACACCTACCACCTGATCCGCGCCGGACTCGCCGGCGACCCGGACAAGGACATCCCCGGCACCGTCCGCGACCACCCCCGGGTGTTCGCCACCTTCACCGCGCCTTCCTTCGGCCCGGTCCACAACCGGCCCGACCGTGGCGCCTGCCGCTGCGGCACCCGCCACCCTGCCGATGACTCTGCCCTTGGTACGGCGCTCGATCCGGCTACGTACGACTACGCCGGCGCCGTGCTTTTCAACAACCACGCCAGTGAGCTGTGGATGCGCACCATCAACCGGCTCCGCCGCGAGATCGCCAAACGGGCCGGGCTGACACAGCGCGAACTCGCCGAGACCTGCCGACTGTCCTACGGCAAGGTCGCCGAGTTCCAAAGGCGCGGCGCCATCCACTTCCATGCCGTGATCCGACTCGATGGTTCCGACGGAGCCGACTCCGCTCCGCCGTCCTGGGCCACCACCGACCTGCTCACCGACGCCATCCGTGCCGCCGCCGCGCACCCCTACAGCAGCGCCAGCGTCCCCGCCGCCGGCGACCAACCCGCCCGCACCTTCCAGTGGGGCCGACAGCTCGACGTGCGACCGATCAAGGCGTTCGGCGACGGCTCCGACCTCACTGAGCAGGCGGTCGCCTCCTACGTGGCCAAGTACGCCACCAAGGCGGCCGAGAACACCGGCACCCTCGACCGGCGCATCGGGGAACTCTCCGAACTCGACCGCCACGGCGTCCCCGACCACGCACGGCGCCTGATCATCGCGTGCCGGGACCTGGATGAGCTGTACCCGGACCGGCGCCTGTGGGCCTGGGCTCACATGCTCGGCTTCCGCGGGCACTTCTCGTCAAAGTCCCGGCGTTACTCGACCACGCTCGGCGCTCTCCGCCAGGCACGCGCCGACTACCGGGCCGCGCAGGAACATGCCGCCTTCGATCTGGCCGACCACGAGCCGGACACCGTCCTCGTCCTTGCCGCCTGGCAGTACGTCGGCCATGGCCACACTCCGGGCGAATCAGCGCTCGCCGCCACCATCGCGCGGGATCTCCAGCTCAACCGCCAAACCGCCCGCGAAGAACTCTCGGCCCTGGAAGGAGCCCTGACATGAAAGACGAGCTGATGACCGTCCGCCAGATCCTCGATGAGCTCGGGGGAGTTTCCCGGCGGACGTTCTACCGGTGGCGTGAGCTGGGGCAGGGGCCGGCCGCTTTCAAGCTTCCCAATGGGGAGCTGCGGGTTTGGCGGAGCGACTTCCGGACCTGGCTGCGGCAGTTGGAGGCCGCCGCGTGAAGTCGCTCGACGTGAAGGTCTGGGGCGTCCGTAAGCGGGACACCAAAACACCGTCCTACGGGGTCCGCTGGTCAGTGGCCGGCAATGTCTTCTCCGAGTCTTTCCGAACTAAGGCGCTCGCTGACCACTACCGCTCGAAGCTCATGCGTGCGATGCGGGACGGCGAGGAGTTCGACACGGAGACGGGTCTTCCGGCTTCGATGGAGGAGACGAAGTCGGCTGTATCTTGGTACGACTTCGCCCTCAGGTACCTTGCGATGAAGTGGCCCCATGCCGCGCCCAATACGCGCGACGGCATCAACGAATCTCTTACCAGCGTGACCATGGAACTTCTCCTAGAGCGGGCAGGGCGGCCGTCCGACGAGGAGATCCGTAAAGCCCTACGCAACTGGGCCTTCGTGCTGCCAGGGCCCGAAGACCGGGAGGTTCCAGATAACGTTCGGAACGTTCTGCACTGGGTGGCCAAGGCCTGCCGGCCGCTTGCGGATCTCGGCGAACCGGCAACGGCCCGTGCGGTGCTCGACGGGCTGAAGCTGAAGCTCGACGGCACCGCGGCAGCCGCCGAGACTGTGCGGCGGAAGCGACGGACTCTCGTCAACGCTGCTAACTACGCGGTCGACCTGGGGGAGCTTCGCGAGAATCCGATCACCGCGGTTCGCTGGCAGAAGCCCAAGATCTCGAACCAGGTCGATCCGCGCGTTGTCGCCAACCCGGAGCAGGCACGCAACCTCCTGGCGGCGGTGTCCTACGTGGGCGGCTACCGGCGTGCGCGCGGCCGGCGTCTCGTCGGACTGTTCGCAGCGATGTACTTCGGCGGCCTTCGTCCCGCTGAGGCGGTCGGCCTGGTCGAGACGGACCTCGCCCTTCCCGAGCAAGGCTGGGGATCGGCGCTGCTTCACAGGACTCGGCCTTCGGTCGGTAAGCAGTGGACCGATTCGGGGGAGACCCATGACGACCGCGGACTCAAGAATCGGCCGACCGAGGACGTTCGGCGCGTGCCCATCCCGCCGCAGCTCGTCACCGTGCTGCGCGATCACCTGGCCACGTTCGGCACAGCGGAAGATGGGCGGCTCTTCTTCAGCGAGAAGGGTTCGGTTGTCCCGTCCTCGACCTACTACCGCGTGTGGCAGGAGGCTCGTCTCCTGGCACTTCCGCCGGCCGTCGCGGCCTCACCGCTCGCGAGTAGGCCGTACGACCTTCGGCACTCGGCGCTGTCGACGTGGCTCAATGCGGGTGTGGATCCCACTGAGGTTGCCGAGCGCGCTGGTAACAGCGTTGAGGTCCTGCTGACCCGGTACGCGAAGTGCCTCGACGGACGGCAGGACGTCGGCAACCGGCGCATCGAGGACCTGCTCCGCGAGTACGAGTAAGACAACCTGCACCCACACTGAGGCCTCAGGCACGGCGCCTGGGGCCTCCCTCATTTTCTGCCCTACCTGCGTCGATGCTTCGTTCGGAAAGAGCGAGCTGAGCCGCGCTGCTTGCCCTGCGGTCTTGTGGCCGCGTCTCGCTTGCTGCTGGCATGTTGGCAACGTCAATGCGGGAGCACAGGGGGCCTTGTGGAGCTGCACGTCACGCGCTGGAAGCGGTACGGGCATGACCGTCTGTACGCCAACCTGCCTGATGGCACCGCGGTCGGTTGGGCGGACGTCACGACAGGGGACATCACGGTCTTGCGGGCCGAGCATCGCGACGACGTGATCGCCGTGCTCACGAAGCACTTACAGAACCTCACCGAGCCTGTCCCGTCAGGCAGGGCGCGGGAGAGTCAGGCGCGTCCGGTGCTGCCGCCTCTCACGCCAGCCGACGACCTGGCCGCCAACCCTCCTGGGCAGTCCTTGCGGGACCTGCTTGACGAATCAGGCCCGGGGCTGATGGAGCGAGTTGTCTCACGGCTTCTGCGGCGGCCCTCAGAATGGGACCGCTGGAGGAAGGGATTGGCGGGGGAGCGGCGAGTGGGAGCCGAGCTGAACCGCTTAGGGCGCCAAGGCTGGCGCGCCCTGCACTCCATCCCCTTGGCTAACAAAGTGGATATCGATCACTTATTGATCGGGCCCGGTGGAGTGTTCAACATCAATACAAAGCATCACGACAAGAGGGCCGTATGGGTCGGGGACGATTCCGTGAAAGTCGATCACGGGAAACCGGCACCCTATGCACGCAAGAGCCGGGCGGAGGCCAAGCGGGTCACCCGAGTGCTTGAGCGCTATTGCGACTTCCCCATACGGGTGGAGCCGGTGCTCGTCTTCGTCGGTGTCACCGAGCTGAAGGTGGTCGCTACACAACTCGATGTCCGGGTGTACCAAGAGCGTCAGGTATCTGCCCTCGCTCCGCTCTCAGGCGTTCTCACGGCCGACCAGGTGGAGCAGGTGTACAGCGTTGCTCGGCATCGTCAGGCGTGGGCCCAGGCCTGAGTTGGTGGCCGGGGTGAGGTGCCGGCAGCGCTCCTGGTCGGCCGTCGGCCGCCCCTGTTGCGTGACGACTCCGTGCCGGGCGGGGGCGCCTGGTGTCGATGCGGGCTTCGCCGTTTCCTGGACCTCACCTGCGGCGATACTTCAAGATCCCGTCCACTCCTCGTCCACAGACCCCGGCATACGGCCGCTTCGGGCGGCATACGCCTGCACATACGCGAAGACCCCGGCCTCAGCGTTTCCGCTGGTGACGGGGTCTTTGGGCGCCTCATGCTGGGTGCCCCCGGCAGGATTCGAACCTGCGCACACGGCTCCGGAGGCCGTTGCTCTATCCCCTGAGCTACGGGGGCGTGTCGGCTGCGGAGCTGCTCGCTCGCGGCGACGGGTAGAACACTAGCAGGTCCGGAGGGGTGATCAGGAATCCGTTTCCTGAGGTGGGGTGGGCGGGTCACCTGTAGGGGGTGGAAGTGGGGAAAACCCGGACGCCGTGGCCGGTCCGGACCTACTCTCGACTTGTGCCAGGCGCCTCGGGTCGGGTGCTTGTTGTGGACGACAACAAGGTCATCCGGCAGCTGATCAGGGTCAACCTCGAACTGGAAGGGCTCGAGGTCGTGACCGCGGCCGATGGTGCCGAGTGTCTGGACGTGGTGCACCAGGTGCGGCCCGACGTCGTGACGCTCGACGTCGTCATGCCCAGGCTGGACGGACTGCGCACCGCGGCCCGGCTGCGCGCCGATCCCCGTACCCACCATCTGCCCGTCGCCATCATCAGCGCCTGCACGCAGTACGAGGTCGACACCGGTCTCGACGCCGGCGTGGACGCCTTCCTCGCCAAGCCCTTCGAGCCCGCCGAACTGGTACGGCTCGTCAAGCACCTCATCGAGCGCGGGAGCGGCGGAGAGGGGCGCGGAGGAGGCGGAGGACACCGGGGTGGGGGCGGTGACGGCGACAGCGACGGGGACGGCGAAGGGGGAGACGACGGCGTCGCCGACGGTCTCCCTGATGGGGTCGCCGACGGCGTGCCGGGTGGGATCTCCTACGGCGGCTAGGGGCGGCGCCGAAGGAAGTCGAGGGCGAGTTCCTTGCCCCTCTCCACCGATCGAGACCTCCCACCCCGTCCCACACTGAGAACCACCTCCCCTCCCCACCCCCACCCTCCCCTACGCTTGTCCCGTGACCCCCGTCGAGCTGTCCCGCACCGTGCTGCGCGCGGTGCGTCGTGCTGTCGACGACGGGGAGCTGAAGGTGGCCGTGCCCGAGCGGGTGGTGGTGACCGAACCGGGGCCCGGAGGGTGCGGGGACTTCGCCACCAACGTCGCCCTGCAGCTCGCCCGCCCGGCCGGGCAGCCGCCGCTGCGGGTCGCCGAGATCCTGCGGTCCCGCCTCGCCGGCGCCGAGGGCATCCGGGACGTCGTCGTCACCGGGCCCGGCTTCCTCAACATCAGCCTCGACGCGCAGGCCGACCCCGTCACCGGGCTCGTCCGGGAGATCCGGGCCCGTGGCGCGGAGTACGGCCACGGTGACGCCCTTGCCGGGCAGGTCGTCGCGCTGCGGGTGCCGTACGAGGTGCGGGCCGAGGTCGTCGCCGACGCCGTCGTACGGATCGTCGCCACGCAGGGCGGCCGGGCCACCGTCGAGCACGGGGAGCCTGCCAACCTGCGGCCCGTGCCGGCCCCCGAGGACCCCGCCCCGCTCGGCCCCGACGCCGCCCAGTGGGCCCTCCTCCACCCGGCCCCGCACGACCGGCCCCGGATCACCGCCGATCACCTGATCCAGCGGGAGGGCAATCCGCTGTTCCGGGTGCGGTACGCCCACGCCCGCGTCCGCTCCCTCAGCCGCAACGCCGCCCGCCTCGGCTTCACCGCCGAACCCGGCCCCGTGGGCGCCGTGGGTGCCAGGGAGTCTGGTCTTGGGATCGCCGCCGAACCCGGTTCCGTGGACGCCGCCGAGCCCGGTTCCGTGGACGGCGTCGAGTCCGGTCGCATGAGCGCCGTGCGGCCTGGCCGCGTGGGTGCCGGGGGTGCCATGGGGGCCGGGGGCGCCGGGGGTGCTGGGGAGTCTGGCCCTGGGGGTGCCGTGGAGTCTGGTCTCGGGATCGCCGCCGAGTCCGGCCCCGCGGGCGCCGCGGAGCACGGTCCCGTGGCCGCCACCGAACCCGCCCCCGACCCCACCC